>JBFWTE010000032.1:0-42761 GCA_050247975.1 Bacteriovoracaceae bacterium | reverse complement strand
CCTGCAGAAAACTCAATTTAAGCTTTTGGGATTATCTTGAAGACAGAGTCTCAAAACGTGAAGCCATTCCTTATCTAGGAAAATTAGTTACTTCCCTCTAAAAAACGAGTTATTGAGCAGTTACCCATGAGATGTCTAAAATTTAGACGGCCTGAACTCTTTTACACTTCATCTTTAGAATTTTTTGGAAAGTCGTAAACTTCACTTAATTACAGTCGTAGGATTTATTTTATGAAATTTACGTTAGCAACATTTATCATACTTTTTTCCATGAAAACCATGGCCTTGAGTCGATGTGATGTTCGACCAGGAATCTCTCTAGGAATCCCCGTTGTAGAATTCGCCTCTGGAAATGAAGTTTATTCAAAATTTCCGATGAATGAATCAACTCCTGCTGCGATTGCTGAAGAAATGCTTAGTCTTCAGGATATGGAATTATGTAGTGAAAAAATCCAAAGTGAGAAGTGTGTTCTGCGATTTGAAAAGAATATGAGCAAGAATGTACTTACATTTTATCGTGGAAAAGATAAGTGGAAATCCTGGGAAACGAAGGAAAAAAGAGATGCTCAAGAGTTTGTACTAAGATTAAAAAGGGCAGGGTTTTGCTCATAAAAGAAGAGGAGGGGGTCCCCTCCTCTTAGAAGATCTAGTCGTTAAGTAGTTCAGGTAATCGTGATAAAATTCCTTTAAATACAGTTTCTTTTTTCTTAAACCAAATATAGTCTGGTCGAATGGCCGAAATCCATTTCCCACCAACGATTCTATCGTAAGCGTCTAACTCAAGTAGATAAGTGTACTCTACTGTTGTATTTTTTTGATTCTCGGTTCCTTTAACAGGTTCCCATGAATTAGGATCTTGCTCATCTACATAAGTAAATTGAGTGACAACTCTTAAGACTCTTACAGCTGTAGATGCTGCTCCAAAGCCAACTTCTTCTTCAGAAATGACTTGAGATTTATAACCGATAGCAGGCTGATTCCAAACTTGGCGGTAGCGATCAACATCAACTACAAAGCCTTCTTTTTGAAGACCAATTTTATTGGCCAGAACAATATGAAATGCACCTGCATTGAGATCTTGATCACATCCACGCATTCCACCCATCCAGCGGCCAAAGTAACATCTCATGCCGGCCTGGCCATACTCTAATTTATCTGTGAAGTTTGCGTAGTAAAAACTAAGGAGGGCCTTAATATCTGATGAGCCAAAAGGGATCTTTACTCCATCTGGATTAGTGAGAACTTTTGGTGTGGGTTCATTATGATGAAGACTCGCCGGGGCCCAACCGTGACAGATCCCGGCCCAATCAGAGGCCATCTTACTCACATCTGCTCTTGCAGCTTTTTTCATCGGGTAATCATAACTTCCAATTAAAAGATCATATTTTTCACTCGGAGAAAGTTGCGCTAAATAATCTTGGCCTAAAGCTAAGGCCTGTTCTCTGGTAGGGGATTCATAATCAAAACCAACTTTTTTTACAGCATTCCAGCGATAGTTAATACCACCTTTATTAGAGGCCCAATAATCACCAGACCAAGCTTTAGTAGAGGTATCAATCGATCCTTCAAGAGGTAATTCATTAAATCGATGAGTAAAACCTGAACCCATAATTTCTGGCTCAGAAAAACCTTCCCAAGGTTCTGGATTCATATTTTGACTAGCAAAGGCGAATTGAGTGGAAAATGCTCCCACAAGAACGAGTAGGCTTAATTTCATAATGACCCCCTGAATTAAAGGAGGTTTTATGAAATATTGATTTAGGCTGTATAGCTTGAATGAAGGAGATTGTAATTTTTACTGCCCAACAAAGCTCGTCTGAGGGGTGAAGATTAAGTCAAAATTATCTGGCCTCATTGAACTAAAATTGTACTCAAACTGTGTTTTGATCGGAAGTGCTAGGCTTCCTACATTAGTACTCACAAATGGTGCAACAGCTGTTGGTGTGTTTAATGCAACTGGTGCTGTGACATTAAGCCAGCTAGAAAACTTATCCTTACTTGGTATATGAACACCACCATTGGTATTGTATGAGGCCATGAGATCAATACTTGAACCTGTGAAATCAGATTCAAATATCGTTAAGTAGTTAACAGCTGAAACATTATAATTAGCACTCAGTCTTAAATTTCCACTACCACTTATCTTGGCAAATTCAATGATACCTGTTGAAACTGTCGTACTGGCCGTCAAATTGTATGTAAGTGAAATTGGTGTAAAAGTAGATGTGGATGGGTCGAAGCTTATTTTCGTGATTTTTAAAATACTCTCAATAGGAGAAGCGTTGTTATAAATCTCAGCAGTATAAATAAGATCATTTAAAATTGTTGAGTCAAAGCTAATATTATTTGATGCAGCGAGGGCAACAGGTGTCGTCCATGAGCTAGCATCATTAATTGATGTAATATAACCGTTTTGAGTACTTGAGTTATGATAAACCACATAGGGTCTACCAGTAGAATCCATATGACAGTTTATAGTGTCTCCTCCGTTACTGTGAGAGTTGACTGAGGACCACGTAGAACCATCATAAACAGCAGAATAGACACTATATGGGGTTGCGTTACCTTCAAGCCAGCAAACAATTAACTGGCCAGAGTTATTTATGGATGATTTGATTTTTTGAATAGTACCTGCTCTAGAAAATCCATTTGTGAGAGAACCAGTAATATAAATATTATTGGTAGAATTATAAAAAGTTCTAACCTTATTAGTTCCGTTAGCACTCTTTGCATTGTGACTACTAAGGCCTAAACCTTGGGATTCAAAATCACTATAAAGAGTATCTTCAAACAGAGAGTAAGCAGGACTTGATAATGTAATACTACCATTTTCATCTGAACTCGTTGGAAGCTCTTCAAATCGAGAGTGGCGAATCACTTTCTTTGCACCAGCAGTAACAGTGATATCATAATAGGATTGACGAATATGTTGTTTATACTCGTCTGTGGCAATTTTTTTGCTATTAAAATTAAAAAGATCTACCCTCAAATCAGTTAAGCTCGTTTTTTCACCACGCTCAAAAGAAATGTAGGCATTTTGAATTTCAGCGGTTGTTGGATCAATTTTTTCTTCTCTCGAATAATATTCATATCGGCTAGTCGCAATGTCTTGAGTATTCCAAAAAGTGAGTTCTTTTCGAAGACCATCAGCATCAGACTCTTGTTGTTCCATTTCCCCAATCTTTTTAGCACAAGATAGTTTTATGTAATTACGAGTCTCCCAAATTAGTCCATTCAAGATTTGAATTTTTAAAACAGCATCATACTTATATGTAGCACCGGCACTGGTGCAGTTTGTTGGATTTAAATTGGTATCATCGCAAATATATTTTGGGACTTGAACGACATTGGTCCCTAGGCCAGTAAAGCTAATTTTGTAAGTTTTAATTTCACCATCTTCATAAAAAGCGATGACCTGAGAAGCATTAACTGTACTTGAACAAGGAGTATTTCCAAGCAGTCCCCCTGGCCCGTCAGCATCAAGCATTTCTCTTACGGAACTTAAACGGCCATAATCTTGTTCAATGTTTGAAAGCGAGCTAATATTTTTTTCAACATTGGTTAAGACTGTTGTGGTGTTGAAGCTTCCTATTGTACGAAAGAGATCATTGTAAAATTCAGGTAATGGATTTGAAATTGAATTAAACACATTTAAACTATTTGAGGTTGAGCCAAATCCCCAGTCGTATGAACAACTTGTTGCACATACGCTACTGGAGATTATTAAATACACATCCACTTTATCATGTTGAATTTCTTCGATACACTCATAATCTGCAGATGTTAATCCTGTTATCGTGAATGTATCACATCGTTGGGTGAGCGATGCATTTGACTGAAGTAAATAACGATTTCCTGGAGCAATAAGATAATCAATAGAGGAGAGTGATGGTTTCTCTATACAAGGTTGTCCTGTTCCACATTTAATGGAAGGAATTAAGCTTCTTAAAGAAGAGAGTCCTTGCTTTGATTTACTTGAACTAAGGAATAAGTAGTTTTGAGATGATCCTGTAAAAAGTCTTTTATCAGCAACGAGTAAAGGACTTGTTTCTGAAAGATAGTCATATTCTAGACCTTTCACAAACTTATAATCAACCAGAAGGTCCTGTTGATCTGTAGAATCGCAAGTGGCATTATCAAAAAGCTTAACACTGATAGGGAAGTTTTTAGTTGGAATATTTGCAGAAACTGTCGCAAATCCTTGTGATCCAGTAAAACATAAGGCAGCGTTTGTTATTTCTGTCCTCGTTCCGTCGAGAGCGTAATTGATTGGGATGATTTGAATTGATTTTGCCCATACTTTACTCGAGGCCGGTAGAGTTGACGTTTCATTACAAAAACCAGAGTCCATATAAGAAGATACAACAGTTCCATCGACTTTATAGAATTGACCGCAAGTGATGAAATTTAGAGTTTTAAATACTCCGCTGCCTGGTGAAGTCATGTAGGTTGAAGAACCCAACATATTGTCACAAGCTGCAAGCGTTGGAGCAAGATTGACATCAACCGTATCGAGATTTACATCCACAACGCTCTCAGCACATTTCAGTGCTCCCACCATGGCGGTGCCACCGGTCCAACCAAAGGCCCTAAACTTCCATATTCCCTTTGGTAATTGGAGATCTACCCCAGAGGTCGTGCTCGCACTATAAGGAATGAATTGTGAAAATTTTGCTCCAGGACCTTCACCTTGAATAACGAGACCACCCTGATATCCAGAGTTAGACACCATCATTGAGTTAGTCACTTTAAAAGAAACAGAGGACGATTTTTTTTCTGCTGAACAACTTGCTAAGAAAACTAAAAATGCAATCAGCAAAATTGTTGAGTTATTTCTCACAAAAACTCCTCGCATATTTTTTTTCATGATTTATTTTAAATCATTGCTATTTTACCTATGGATTATCGGGATAAAGGGAGGGAAACTTTATTTGTAAGATCAATGACTTAAGAATCTTATTTAAGAATTTTAAAGGTGGATGTTTTAGGTCGGTCAATTTGTTAATCTAGAAAAATTGCCATTATTTCTTGTCATCTCAATATTTAAACCTCTGAAATCATATAGAAAATGTGAAGGTAAGGCCTGTGTTTAATTGAGTGTTTTTCTCTGGAAAAATCCACTCTAAGTCTTTAAGAAGAGGTGAGTTTTTACCTTGATTGAGGGGATCTTACCTCAATGTATAATGAGATAGAAACAAACAGAGGTTTAGTATGAAGCTTGTCCTCATTGCATTTTTATTTGTACCGTTTGTAAGTTTTGCCCAAACAAAGGTCGCAGTTGTGAGTAAACTTCGTGGAGAGGTTGAGGTCACTTCATTGGGTAAAACAGTAAAATTAAAGGCTGAAGATTGGGTTGAGGATGGCGCTGTTATTAAAACTGGAGAGAGAAGTTTCGTACAGCTTAAGTTTATTGATAAATCGCAAATGAATATTGGGCCAGCCTCTGAAATGAGGATTGAGAAATTTGCAGGCAAAGATTCAGGTGTGATTGATCTTGTGAAAGGAAAAATTCGATCGCAGGTTTCAAAAGATTATTTACAAATTAAAGATCAAGATAAGTCAAAACTATTTATTAAAACTCCAAATGCTGTCATGGGTATTCGAGGAACAGATTTCATGATTTCAACCAATGGTGCGAATACAGCGGCCGTTCTATTTGAAGGTGAAGTGGTTTTTAATAAATTAGATAATCGTGAAGAAGTGAGCACATCAAATTTAGAATCAATTGTTGATAAAGGTGTAAGGATTCATCCAGGGGAATTCTCAGTGATGGATGCCAATAGGCCTGAGCCAACAGTACCTTCTTTACTTAATGTTCAGCAAAAAGAGGCCTTAGAAAAAAATCAGGAATTTGATTCAGACAGATCCACGGCTTCTGGTAAGGAAGAAGTTAAAAAATCTGTTGTTCCAGAAGGATTAAGTGGGCAAGTGGTGAGCAATACAACTGAAACAATTAAAAAAGAAGTAACGACTACTGCTGGAGTGATTGAGCCACCTAGGCCAGCTGCACAGCAAGGGTCACCAAGTGGATTTGTTCAAGGCGATACAGTTAAGCCGGCCAATGGATCATTTGTTCATATCGAATCAGGAGTTATTATTCCTCCACCTCCAGGAAGTGTTCTTGATCCTAATACGAATAGTTTTATACCACCAAAAGAGGCAGGACAGGTCTCTTCTGATGGAAGTTATATCCCTCCAAAAAATGTAGAAATTACTAATGATGGTAAAATCTTAGTGGCCATTCCAGATACAAAGTCTGGAGGTACTAAAGTGATGGAAGTTCCGAAGCCTGCACCAGTTGTTGCGACCACAACTGCAAATATTGGAGCAGCAGCTCATTCAGGAACACAAACAGTGGTGGTTGCTCCACCTCCAATGCCAAAGAATGATATATTAAATGCGCAATTTACACCAAGTGGGCTTAATGACCTGAGTAATTTTCAAAGAAATACCAGTGGTGGAATTCAGAGTGTAAACGATGCTGCGATTGTTAAGCCTACAGCTGATGTGCATATTAGAGTTAATCCGTAAGTATAGAGTTTGATATATTATTTTAAGGATGAAGATGAATTTTTTAGCATGGATGCTAATCTTTCTTTTTAGTTTTTGTGTTATTGCTCAAGAGCAAAACTCTGCAGAAATAAATAATGCTGGAAATAATCAGATACTAAAAAAAGCATTCGAATTATATTCGCAAGGAAATTATCAATCGACAGTTGAAGAGCTTAATCAAGTAGAGCAGTTACTTGAGAGTAAAGCTGATTCTAATAAAGCATTAAAAGGTCTAGTCTATTATTGGCAAGGTATTTGTTATAATCGTTTGCAAGACTTTCCAAATTCAATCGAAAGTTTCGATAAGGCCCTTCAGAACGATTACTCACCGATTGATCTTAATTATGAATATGGCCAGGCCCTTTTTGCTGCGGAAAAATTAACAGATGCTCGCTTACAATTTCGAGAATCTCTCAATAAAAAATTTAAACGTGCGGTTTCACTTTATTATATTGCCTATATTTCAAAAGAAATGGGTCAAAGAAAGCAGGCCGTTACATTTTATAAGGCCATTGATAAAATGGATCCAGCAGAGGCCCAAGATGTTAAACAGGCCGCAGAGATGCAAATTGGTGACATTTACTTAGATCAAGTGGAGAAGCACCCTGATGCTTTTAAGGCGGTTGAGCAATATGTTATTCCACAATATGAAAAGGCCCTAAAGGTTGATGAGAATTCAGGTCTTGCTCCTCAAATTAAAGAAAAAATCATTCAACTTCAGCAAAAATATGATTTAGTTTTATTTAAGCTTCGAAATGGAAGACCTACACTCATTCCTCCATATTTTATTCGCGCCTCAGAAGAAGTTGGCCATGATACCAACGTGGCCTTTGCTGCAACAGAAACTACTGTCTCAAAGTCAAAGCAAGGATCTTTTTATTCAAAGACTGACTTTATTGGAAGATATACCTTTTATCATAAAAACTTCTTTAGTCTTGCGCCAGAGTTTAGAACAAACTACACCCGTTATTTTAATCGAGTAAAAGAAATATATAAGAATGATAACTATCTTATAGCACCTGCGATACGAACGGCCTATGAACATTCACTTTGGAAAAAACCAGCATCGACACTAGTTGATTATGATTTTAGTTATGCTCATAGAGATGTTCATCAAAGACAGAGTTTGGATTTTAGTTCACGTGCTCACACATTTATGTTGGGAGAAAGATTTAATTTCTTTGATTTTGGTGAAACCATTGTGCGATTAAGGCACAGGATTTTTGAAAGTTATTCCCCAACAAACAATTCACATACGAATAGTTTAGTTTTTGAACAGATTAAAAGATTAAAAGTTAATACGCTTCTTTTTTACGCCAGCTATGACAGGACTAGAGTTGTGAATGACCTTTATGATACTAATGGATTTACATTTAGGACTGATCTGATCATGACGAGAATTGGGGATTGGTTTACACCTAGTTTTGGTCTTTCATTTACTCGAACTGATCCAATCAATGCTCGATCTACCAGAGGAACAGAGCTTTTAGTTAATCCAAGCGCAAGGCTTTCTAAAACCATTGGAAAAAATTGGCGTGGAAATTTTAAATTTGATTATAGTAAGAATAATTCAAAAGATACTGAAAACTTTGCTTATAAAAAAACAACTTATGCTCTAGAGCTTGAGTACTTATTTTAGGGGCAACTCGATAATAAAGGTTGTTCCTGCATTCTCCTGACTCTCGGCCCAGATTCTGCCGCCATGTTTAGCAATAATATGTTTTACGATGGAAAGGCCAAGTCCAGTTCCTCGAGAAGCTTCCCTAGAGGCATCGACACGGTAAAAACGCTCGAAAATTCTTTGCAGATGTTCTTTAGAAATTCCAGGGCCATTATCTGCCACCACAATATAGGCACGATCATCTTTACTAAAACTAGAAATTTTAACTGCTGGGGAGTCACCAGAATACTTACAAGCATTATCTACTAAATTAGAGAGAACTTGCTCCATTAGTCGAGCATCGCCATGGATGAAGGAGAGCTTAATGTCTTCTTCAATCTGGATGTTTTTTAAGGAATAGTTCGTGGTAATATTTTGAGTAACTGTTTCAATAAGATTATGCAGGTCCAATTCTTCAACTTTAAGTAAGTTTTGAGATTCAATCACAGATAGATTTAATAAATCATTAAAGAGTGAAATCATTCTTTCAGTATTAGAAATAATTTTTCCTAGGAAATCACGTAAGCTAGGGTCTATTTTGTTTTGTTGAGATTCCAAAATTTGACAGTAGCCTTTAATTGAAGTTAGTGGAGTTCTAATTTCATGTGATACATTGGCGACGAAATCAACTCTCATTTGTTCTGTACGCTTAAACTCTGTCACATCATAGAAGACACCAAGGGCACCTGTAATTTTCCCTTCAGAATCTCTAAGGGCCGTAATGGTGAGATCAAAGTATCGATCAGGATGATTTGATGTCTTGAAATTGAGCCCTTTAAGAGAGACTTTATCACCAGCTTTAAGAACTTTCCGAAAGGCGCTAAGAACAATCTCATCTTCAAAGAGATGCCATATTTTAGGAGTTATTTCATTTCTTGCTTTTTCTTGAATGAAATTATTTTTAAAATTATTATTATAGAAAAGAATGGTTTCATAGATGTCGATAGAAATAATATCATCATAGATGGATTCTAAAATGGCGGCATTCTTTTTATTTTCAATTTTAGTTTGATTGACCTGGTCTTGTAGCTTTTGATTGGTCTTGTTAATCGCCGCTTCAATTTGCGCCCACTCATCTTTTTGATAAAGTAAGTGAAGGGTTTTATCAAAAGGGAAATCAACTTTTAGTTTTTTTATTTTAGAAATAATACTACCCAGTGGTCTGGTTGCACGATAAAAAAGAAAAAGGAAAAACAGATAACTCAGAATTGCTATAGGCACAATTTTATAAAAAAGATTTTTATCAAATTTCGAAATTTGTGTTTGATAGGGTTTTAAAACGATGGATTCCCTTAAATACAATTGAGGGCCCACTTTAAGAGTCGTGGAAAGAATATCTTTGTTAATTTCTGAGTCAATATTTGCACTGAAAGTAATGTGGGCCGGGCCGCCGATTCTTTCTTTAATCGAGTCACATTTGATCACTTCGTTTTCAATCAAACTAAAGCGAATATTTGTATTCTCAGAGAGACCTTGACACCACTCATCCCAATTACTCTTCTTCCCTTCAATGTTTTTCTTTATCGTGTTGAGGTTTTCTTCTGTTACATACGTTAAGTAGGAGAGAAGTCCATCCTTATAAGATTGGCGATATTGAAATAGAATAATGAATAACGTGGGAAGAAACACCAAGAGACTGAGGCGAACAATCCTAGTAAAAAAAAACCATGGGTATATCAGTTTTTCAGTTGGCATCTTTGAATCTATACCCAATACCTCGAATCGTTTCGATCATACTGGCAGTAGGGCCCATCTTCTTTCTTAAACCTGCAATATGAGTATCAATAGTTCTGCCTGTGACATAAACATTTTCACCTTGGATATTATTGATCAATTGCTCACGAGTAAAAACATGCCCAGGTTTTTCAGCTAGGAGGAGAAGGATTTTAAATTCTGTTGAAGTTAAATTGATCTCTTCGTTTTTTATAAGAACTCTGCACTTTGTTTTATGAATATTTAAAATATCATAATTCAGTTCATCTTCGATTTTGCTTTGTTCTTTAATGCTTCTTAATTGGACTCTTACCCTCGCTTGAAGGACATTGAGGTCAAAAGGTTTTGTAATATAATCATCGGCACCAGCATCTAGGCCAGCGACAATATTCTCTGGCTGAGTAAGTGCCGTAATCATCACAACTGGAATATCTTTAAAATTTTTTTGAGCACGAAGTTTTTTTGTAAATTCAAGCCCGCTTAATTGTCCAGGTAACATCCAATCCACGATGAATAGATCAATTTTTTCTTTATCTAGGTAGGTAACTGCTTTATCAGCACTTTCTACTGATATCACATGATGCCCTTCAGATTTTAATTGAAAGGTTATTAAATCACGAATGTCATTCTCATCTTCAATTACAAGTATTGTACTCATGCAGCTGATATACCAAACAGCTCTTAAAAGAGGAAGGTTAAGATTTTGTTAAGAGAGCATTTACAAAATCCCAATTTACAATATTCCAATAGCCTTTAATAAATTCAGGACGTGCATTTCGGTAATCGATATAATAAGCATGCTCCCAAACATCGATGGTAAGTAAGGCCTTTTTATCTAAGGATTTAGGTGTTTGGGCATTTGAGGTATTGATAATTTCAAGGTTATTTTGTTTATCTAGAACTAGCCAGGTCCAACCGGACCCAAAAAGATTTTCGGCCATCTCAGAAAATTCCTGCTTGAACTTATCAAAGCTTTGCCATTTTTTATTAATCAAATTGGCCACTTCTCCCTTGGCCTCACCTCCTGCTTCAGGAGAGAGACATTTCCAAAAAAACGAATGATTCCAAACTTGAGCGGCATTGTTATATATTTTCCCTTCTGAGCTTAAGATGATTTCTTCTAAGGGCATATACTCAAATTTTGTGTTTTGGATCAATTTGTTTAGTTTAGTGACATAGCCTCGATGATGTTTTTCATAATGATACTCCATTGTTTCTTTTGAAATATAAGGTGCCAGCGCATCTTTTGGATAAGGTAGAGGGGGGAGTTGATGTTCCATAAAATTCTCCTTAGTTAGGACACTTTCGGAGCCATAGTATCTAAGGTGCTGCGTGTTATGTAGTTAAAAATTCCTAAATTGACTTTAATAACCAACAGGTTCAGAATTTTTTAAAATGAAAATTTATCTAATTTTGCTAATTTTAAGTAGCTGCTCTTATTTTAAACGCGAACCTGTTCTTTCAGAGTCATCTAAGAGCGAGCCAGCATGGCTTTATTCTCCCTATGATGCTTGTGATGAGGCAACAGAACTATGTGCCACTGGGGAAGGAAAGACTTATTCAGATTCTGATGCTCAAGCAAAAGTTAATCTTGCGAGTATTTTCGAAGTTAAAGTAAAGTCTGATTTTAATTCTTTTTCTAGTGCGAGCTCGAATTTCCCTTGGCAAGGACAAGTTAGAGAAGAGGTTCAATCATCTATCAACCAATCTGTTGATCAAATTTTAGAAACTGTTCAAATCAAGAAGCATTTTAAAAAGGACGGGCTAAGTTTTGCCCTTGCTTCCTTAGATAGAAATAAAGCGGCACAACTTTTGGGTGAAAGAATCTCTAAGCTTGACCTAGAGTTAGAGGCCTTATGGGCCAATCGACAAAGAACAAATCTTCGAAAGATTGTAAGATTAAATTTAGAGCGTGAAAGATTAAATGAGCGCTACTCCATTGTGGCAGGAGGGCCAAAACCTTCTGTGGTGACTTATCAGCAAATCATCCGTTGGCGCGAATCAAAACCATTGGTGGAAGATCTTTCACTTAAAATTGGTCAAGCTCCAGACTGGCTTAAAGAGAAGCTCAAAGAGCTTTTAACAGAAGCAGGCTTCAAATTAATTAAGGGTGAGACTCAAAAATCTCTTGCTCTCAATGTGGATGCAATAAAAGAATATCTAAATGTAGAAGGTTTTGAGAAATATACTTTCACTCTTAATATGACTAGTTTTGAGCGTGGCGAGAAGAAAAAAGTTATCTCCATTTCAGAAACTGTTACAGGTAGAAGCCAATCAGATGCACTACTTAAAGTAAAACCAATTTTCACAGAATATATCGAACAGCATTTATCCGATTTAAAATTGGATTAAAAAGGAGCTCGTATGAAGCTATTGTCTTTATTGTTGATCTTATCTCTAGGTGTGGCCTGCTCAAGCAAAAAAAAGGTTAAGGATGTTGATAATTCTGAGACCATTGCAAGAGATTTTGAAGTACGTGATGCTTCATCAACAACACGCCCAGGTTGGATTGAAGATGCAGAAGTTTGGGTAGAACAAGAAAAAATGGATACTGAAAAATATCGTTACTTTTCTTTTGAAACTGAACCAAAAGTGAATCGCGAAATTGCCTGTAATCTTGCCAAGGCCAATGTAAGAGCAGATATCGCCGGAGAAATCACCACTTTCATTCAAAAATCATTGGCCTCAACTCAAGAAGGTCAATCTGCGATCGATGCTAACAATCCTAAGACTCAACCGATGAGAGAGTATGTTTCGAACACTCTTTCTGAAAGAGTTCAGTCACTTATTAATGGTGCAGCTGTTATTAAAACTTATTGGGAGAAGAGAAACTATCTTCAAAAGATGGGAGCTAAGAAAGATTACATCGGTTTTACTTGCGCTAGCTTAGTTCGCATGGAGACATCTCGATTGAAAGCTGCGATTGATAAGGCCTCTGAAGATCTTGTAGAAAAAGCTGATCCAGAAATGAAAGAGAAAGTGAAGAAGGCCTTAGAAAATTTAGATGAAAATTTTGTGAAAGCTCGTCACGGTGAAGTTTAAGGAGAAAATATGAAGTTTCTAGTTCTAACATTAACATTATCAATGCTTGCTACTTCTTGTGGTGGGTTTAAAGCTAAAAGAGTTGACGCTAACGAATCAGATGAGAAAGGTCTCTCAATTACTGATAACTGGATGAGTGCAGATACAACTCAGGCCATTTCTGATGTGATTAAACAAATGAAGGCCCATCCTGGTTTTGGAAAAATGAAGCAAAAATTTGGAACTCCTAAAGTTTTCATTGCTGAAGTTCAAAATCAATCTTCAGAAGCTTATTTCCCAATAGGTGATCTTAACGATGAGCTTTTAAATGAGCTTTCGCTTTCTGGGGAATTTGAACTTGTTGATGCTCAAGCTCGTGAAGCGATTTTAAAAGAAATCACTTATCAAAACGATGGTATGGTTGATCCAGCTACTGCGAAGAAAATTGGTAAACAAACTGGTGCTGATATTATGATTTTCGGTAATGTTTATATGAAGCCTGAGAAGAGAGATGGAAAAACTATCAAAGAATATTCAGTTAATATGCGTATGACTGATATTGAAAAGGCAACAGAAGTTCTTCGTACGAGAACAAAAGTCTTCAAATATTCTGAGAAGTCATCAGTCGGATGGTAAACTTTCGTTTTAAATTCTTATTACTCATAGTTCTTTTTATTCTGGGGGCCTGTGCCTCCAGAATGAAAGATCAAATGCAGGCCTATTTAGATGCCTATAATGCTGGTGATCTTGAAAAGGCCCAAAAACTCCTTGAAAAGAGTGATCTTAAAAAAGACAAAAAAAGTGAGCTGTTGTGGCATCTAGAGAAGGGGACATTGGCCCTGACTCAAAATGATGAAGACACGGCGATAGTTGAACTTCAAGCTGCGATTGATTTGATTGATAAACTTTTCACAACTAAGCTTTCCTCTAAAGCGGCGAGCTTACTTATTAATGATGCTTCAGATGAATTCTATGGTTCTAGCTATGAGCGCTCTTATGCTTATTACTTTTTGGCCAAGGCCTATTATTCACGTTACTTAAAAAAACAGAACAAACTTGATCTTCAAGGTGCAAGAGGAACAATCTTGGCCTGGGATTCTTATTTTTCAGAACTTCAACGTTCTGCAAGTTATAAGACCCTTTATCATACAGATCTCATGCTTAAAGTTTTCGGTGGTCAAATTCATGAGGTTAGTGACATTAGAAATGATAAGCAAATTTCCCTTCAGTTATATAAAGATTCTCTGAATATTTTAGAGAGAGAAGGGGGCATTTTTGCTTTATTCAATAAAAAGAATATTCAGTATATCGAAGCTTATGAGAAGGCCATAAAAGAAGGTGTTGCTCCTTCTGAGAAATTGTATGAGAAAACTAATGCGTATGATGATTTAAAATCTTATTTGCATTATAAAATTCTCGTTTTAACTAAGGAAATACGAGGCTTTGATTTTGCCCTACAGAAGAAGACCCTAAATGCTTCAAGTGAAGTCATCTCGCGAGTTGAAACCCAAAAACCTAATGTGGTCTTGGTTTTAGAAGAAGGACTTATTCCAGCAAAAGTGGGAAGACCTTTTAATTTTGGTATCAAAGGGGCCATGAATTCTGTCGATAATTCAGGAGCAAAAAAATTTATAGCGACTGTGGGAGTTGAATTCATTACTCAATTCGCGATGAATAAATTAGGAATGATGCCAACACAAACCACCAACCCTGGAAGCTTTATCTTTGCTCATGATATGACCAAGCTGGCCGTTCAAGAAGCAGCTATTGAATTTGAACTTCCAATGATTGCGAATGTTCCCCCTGTTCAAAGACTTCAGCTTTATGTTTTGAATGAGAAGAATGAAGTGGTGTCAAAAGCATCTTTGCCTGTTATCTCTGAAAATGGAGATATTGCCAGAGTTGTTTTAGAAGAAGATGTTGTGGCCCGTTACACCAAGACCGGAACAAGAATTGCGATTAAGCATATCCTTGCTATTATTGCGGCCCTTGAGGTTTATCAAGGGATCAACAAAACATCTCAAAATGAGTTCATCGCAAAAACTGCGGCCATGGCGACTTATGTTGGAGCTTCAAAGGGAATTGCAGCAATGGAAAAAGCGGATACTCGTTACTGGTCTACCCTTCCGCAGGCGTTGCGAATGACTGAACTTAGTTTATCTCCAGGAAAGTATAAAGTTGGAATTGCCAGCTTTTCTGGAACGACTTCACCTAACGGTCCGGAAAAAATGATTGGAGAAATCCAAGTGAGTACTCAAAATAAAACCATCTTTATGATGAAGTTTTAAAGAGTGTCGATAGATAAGACAATTCCCTCTGAGATGAGCGTCCCATCTGTTGCACAAATTCTAATGGAATAGTTTGTTAAAGAATTTAGTCCTGAGATCGTGTATGAGGTGGTGCTCGAAGAGAGAGTCACACCCGCAGAGCAATCGGCCGGAGGAGTTGCCCCTTCGACAAAATCAATAATGTAATTTGAGTTTGTTCCACCACTATGGGCCCAAGTTAATGAAATTGATGCATCATCACTGGTTGCATTCACTTGATGAGCTTCAAAAAGCCTACTGGTATTGCGATAAACATATACTGCACCGGCATTAGTGATTGAATTTGACGTACCATCTTCTGCCTTGGCCCCGACCACTAATGTATCTCCAGATATTGCAAGAGCAGATCCGAAATTATCTGTAGCACCTGCATTATCGGCCTTGATATAGGCCTCGATAGACCAAATTCCTGCATTTCTTTGATAGACATAAACTGCACCAGAATCGGTTAAGGTATTACTAGCAGCAGGCCCATCGGTAATTAAAGTTTGGTTACTATCTTCATTGATGGAAGAAATCGCCAGAGTATAACCACTAAGGGCAACTCTTGAGCCAAAATTGTCATTGCTATCAGAATTACTAGGTTTGATGAAGGCCTCTTGTGCCCAGCTGGATCCAGTTCGCTTATAAATGTAAACAGCGCCACTGCTGGCCAAGGAATTATCTGAGCTGGAGGTCGCACCGTTAGTAATTGTCGTCTGATTACTATCTTCTAATGGGGAACCAACAGCAATGAGGTTTCCACTCAAAACTAAACTCGAGCCAAAAGAATCAGCTGTCTCCGCATTGCTTGCCTTAATATAAGCTTCTTGGGCCCAAATTGCGCTTGTTCGTCTATAGACATAAACTGCACCTGAACTTGAAGCACTATTGTCACTACTTGCAGTGGCTCCATTTGTAATTGAAGTTTGATTACTATCTTCATTTGGCACGCCAACAATCAGTGTATCTCCATCAATATCAATGAAAGTTCCAAAGCCATCTGAGGCACCGTTATTACTTGCTTTTATATAGGCCTCTTGAGACCAAGTAGAACCTACTCTCTTATAGACATAAACGGCTCCACTACCTGAACTTGTATTATCTGCACTGGCAGTCACTCCATTTGTAATTGTCGTTTGGTTACTATCTTCTCCTGGAGCTCCAACCACCAGGGTGTCGCCATTTAAGGTGACATCAGTTCCAAATGAATCACTGGCATTGGCATTGGCGGCTTTGATATAGGCCTCTTGTGCCCAACTTGATCCGGTTCTTTTGTAAACATAAACGGCTCCGCTACTTGAGCTTGTATTATCTGCACTGGCGGCATTTCCATTAGTAATGGAAGTTTCGTTACTATCTTCTGTATACGCACCGACGGCGAGAGTATCCTTATCCAAAGTGACAGATATTCCAAAGTAATCTGATAAATCAGCATTGACCGCTTTGATATAGGCCTGTTGAGTCCAAGTTGTACCTGATCTTGAATAGACGTAAACAGCACCACTGTCGGTTAGTGTATTAGTCACTGATGCCGTAGATCCATTGGTAATAGTCGTTTGACCGCTATCTTCAAAGGGTGCTCCTGCTGCCATGGTGTTGCCGTAGAGAGAAACTGAAGTTCCAAATGAATCATTGGTATCGGTATTACTTGCTATAACGTAGGCCTCAGGTACCCAGCCATTATCTACCGGTGCTTCCCAGCGCTTACTATCCTGTGTAGGTAAAACCAGCCGATTAATTGACGTGTGAAAAATAGAATCAAAAGATCCATTTCCATTTTCTATTCCTTGTGGGAATTCAAATAGGGCCGCAGAAATATTATTCGTGCAATCTGCAGCAGAAGCATAGGTCTTAATAGCGATGGGAAAATTTTTAGTAGGGAGTTTAAGGGTACTTAGAGTAGGGATGGTGCTGATGCAAGCCGATTCAAAAGGATAAGATTTATTTCCGTTCACAATTTCTGTCGCGACATATTTGATGGCCATAAATTTATCAAGTTTATTTAAAGTAGAGTCAGGAAGATTGGTGCAGTATGTGTCTGAAGTTGAGGCGCTAATAGTGCTAAAGCTAGTGCCAGAAAGTTCTTTATTAGTTCCACAAGTTAAAGTTTTAATTGATTGAATATTGCTTGAATCAGAAGAGCAGTTTGCATTATTAATGGAGATATCTATAACTTGGGTTGAAGAATTTACAACTAAGGTGCTTGATCCACAGTAGGGAAGTCCACTAAAATTTCCTGTCGTACCATCCCAGCCAATAGCGTTTAAGGTCCACTTTCCAGTTTCAATAGTTAGAGCTCTTGAAAAAGTATTATCAATAGAGATGGTAAATGTCTTACCACTTTCATGTTCTCCCTTAACAATTAAACCACCAAATAAACTACTACTGAGCACAAAATTTCGAGAGACCTCAATCTTTGCTGTTTTTTGATTTTGAAGGCCACAGGCCGAAAGAATTAAGGTGATTAAAATGAATAAATAATTTTTCATCAGTTTCTTAATCGGATTTGCCCAGCAAATATTAAAAGAGTTTTTTACTCAGGTGTTTCGACCAAAGATTTTTCCCTTCATCTTTTTTTCTATTTTCCGACAAGCCATGCAATGAAACGATTCTTAATCTTTTTAATCTTATTTTCCTTTAGGCTTCATGCAACTGAAGAGAAAACAATTCATGTAGAAGAAAAATATTCTAAGGGTTCTTGGACAGAATATACTTCTTCAGATGAGCTTAATTTAAAACGATTAATTGAGCTTCTCTCTAAGTCAAAAACAGGTGATCGAATTCTTAAAGAGGCGCGCTTTAAGGCGGCCAGCACAGGACATACCTTAATTGACGTTATCAAAATTGGTGAAGGATCTTTGACTGACACAACTTTAGTAAGAAAGTTTAGTCCAGCTTCACCAGACAATGTTATTTATGAATCTCGCTCAGTCGTTTATCTAAATAGGCACCTTACTTGGGATGATGCTCTTTTGGATCTGGCCCATGAATTGACTCATTTTGTGTATCGAGAAGCTTTTAATCCGTATGCAGAGTCTTTTAATGCTAAAGATTTTATTAAGGGGACCATTGAGGGGTCTGGTGGAGAAGTTCAGGCCTTCTTAACTGAATGTAAAGTTCTCAAAGAACTTTTTTCTAGCAAAGTTCAGGGAAGATCTCATTGTCAAAAGATTGAGGATAGCGAAGGCCAATTGTCATTTAGTAAGGCCGTTGAGCTTTTTTATCACGTGGGAAATTATTATGATTCCATGGATAAAAAACTAAGTGAGAAGAATTTGCAAAGCGCAGATTTTAATTTGAAAGCGGATAAAATAAATTTTATTTCTTCGGCTTACGGAGTTCCTTATCCAGTAGCAGCATTAATGGAATATGAATTAGTATTAAGCAAAGTCTGTGAAAATGATAAAAAACGGATTGCCTATGTGCAGCAAGGTCAAAAACGTGGTCCAGCATCAGTGGGATCTGATAAACTTCTTCAGAGTTACAAAACTCGCTGCTCAATAAAATAATCTAAATACTTTTCTCAAGTGGATCCAATCAAACCAGATTTCTAAAGATTTCCTTTGGACTTTCAAGAGCTTTCGTTGACGAAAACGGCCCTAAAAGGTAAAACTTAGTAGTCATTCCTTTTATTTGGAGTTCTTTATGCAAGATGGTGTTGTTTTAACCACCCTCGATGATTTTTTGAATTGGGGTAGAAAAAATTCTCTTTGGCCAATGACGTTCGGTCTCGCTTGTTGTGCGATTGAAATGATGGCCACTGGTGCTGCAAAATATGACTTAGAAAGATTTGGCTGTGGTGCTTTTATGGCCACTCCTCGTCGAGCTGATCTTATGATTGTTGCAGGAACTGTCTCAATGAAAATGGCCTCTCGAGTGAAGACACTTTATGAGCAAATGGCCGAGCCAAAATATGTTATCTCTATGGGTTCTTGTGCAAATAAAGGTGGCCCTTACTGGCAATATGGTTATCACGTCTTAAAAGGTGTGGATGAAATAGTCCCTGTGGATGTTTATGTTCCTGGTTGTCCTCCACGTCCAGAAGCTTTAATTGAGGGTGTGATGACGCTTCAGAAGAAAATCGCTAATGAGCGTCTTCTTCGTAACAAGTGGGTAAAGCATGCTTAATAAATTAGTTGATCTTATTAATAAAAATGTTCCTGCTGCTAAAGCAGTTTTAAATCAGGCCGCTGATGCTAAGTGTGATTCAAGTATTACAGTTGAAGCTGCTGGTCTTTTAAAAACGGCAGAGTTTCTCAAAACAAATAAAGAACTTCCATTCAATGCGCTTCAAGTGATTAGTGGTGTTGATTATGTTGAACACATGGAAGTTTGCTACATGTTCGCTCATTTTGATGTGAATGATCCTCGTGATTTGATCCTAAAAGTTAAGTTAACAGATAGAGTAAATGCTAACGTTGATTCAATTGTCTCTCTTTATCCTGCTGCTAATTTTCAGGAGAGAGAGTGCTTTGATATGCTAGGTGTGAAGTTTAATAATCACCCTGATCACCGACGCATTCTTTGTCCAGATGATTGGGAAGGTTTCCCTCTTCGTAAGGACTACATTGCTCAAAAGTATTACAACGGCATGGAAGTGTTCCCTGACAGTAAGATGAACTTTGAAGATCGTGAGTTTATCGTCCGTCAGGAAATGATTAAAAAAGCTCAAACTCAAAGCGCCCAATAAGAAGGAAATAAAATATGCAAACTCGTTGGGATATTGGTGAACCAGAAAAACCAACCATCAATAAAGAAACTGAACAATTAAAAACTGAACTTCTTCGTTTGAATATGGGGCCTCAGCACCCTGCTACTCACGGAGTTTTACGTATTGAAATTTGGACAGATTCAGAAATCGTTGCTCATGCCATTCCACACCTAGGTTATTTACACCGTTGTATGGAAAAGCATGCTGAAAATTTAGATTTCAGAGCTGTTATTCCTTTTGTTGATCGTCTTGATTACCTTGCGGCCATGAATATGGAGTGGGGATATGCTATGGCGATTGAAAAGATGCTTGGAACTGAGGTTCCTCGTCGAGCAGAGCTTCTTCGTATTATGACAGCGGAGCTTCAGCGTATTGGCTCTCACTTGATGGCCTTCGGTACATATGCACTTGATCTTGGGGCCTTCTCTCCATTCCTCTATGCCTTTGATGAGCGTGAAAAAATCCTTCGTTTATTCGAAGAAGTTTCTGGTGCTCGTCTTCTTTACAATTACATTTGGATTGGTGGTGTTTGGAATGATTGGACTGACGAGCAACTAGCTCGCGTGTCTGCTTTCTGTGACACTATGGAAGAAGAAGCTAAAAAATATCATGAACTCGTTTCAATGAATAAAATCTTTGTTGAACGTACGGCCAATGTTGGAGTGTTCTCACTTCAAGATTGTTTTGATTATGGTGCTACTGGCCCAGTTCTTCGTGGTTCTGGTTACAAATGGGATCTTCGTAAGAATAAGCCTTACTCACTTTATTCAGAATTTGATTTTGATGTTCCAGTTGGAACAGGTGAAGTTGGTGTTGTGGGTGACTGTTGGAACCGCTACATCGTGCGTATGAAAGAAGTCATCGAATCGATTAAAATCATTCGTCAGGTACTTGAGAAGCTTGAGCCAGGTCAAATTATGGCCAAGGTTCCTAAAATTATTAAATTACCAAAAGGTGAAGTCTACGTTCGCTCTGAATGTCCTCGTGGAGAACTTGGTTTCCACTTGGTATCTGAGGCTGATGGGAAAACACCTTATCGTCTAAAAGTGAAATCTCCATGTTTCACACATACATCAATGCTTCCTCACGTGGCCCCAGGTCAGATGATTGCTGACTTTGTTGCAACTGTTGGATCGATTGATATCGTATTGGGAGAAGTAGACCGATGAATACACAAGTACATCAAACATCATCAGTGAAAGAATATTTCTGCGCTTTATTTAATGGGGTTACGACTACCGTAAAAGGTATGTGGATCACCTTCAAATATGTGTGGGCCGTGAAGCCAGTTTCAATTGAATATCCAGAAGTTCGTGAAGTTCTTCCTGAGAGAGCTCGGATGAGACTTTTTAATGATGTTCAAAACTGCATCTCTTGTACTCAATGTGCCATGGCGTGTCCGGTTGATTGTATCTACATTGCTTCTGAAAAACTTCCAGAAGGTGCAGAAATCAAAAAGACTAGTAATGGCCAGGCGATTAGATTGAAATTAAATCAATTTACCATTGATACAGCTCTTTGTTGTTACTGTGGTCTTTGTACAACCGTTTGTCCTACTGAGTGTCTTACTCACTCTCACGATTATGAATTCTCTCAATATACAATTGATCATATGAAATATGATTACCTTGCTCCAGATGTTAGAGCTTGGAGAGATCGAATTGTAAAAGCTTAATAAAGTTCAAATGAAGGCCGCTTTTGCGGCCTTTTTTATTGCTGCTCTAGGATTTCTAAGACAATTTCACCTTTTTGAATTTCTCCTCGAAACTTTACCAAGTATTGGCCACTGCTTTTTGACTGTATAAAGTTCAAGGCCAGGTAGGAACTATATTTACTGACGGGATAATCGCGCCCACTAATTTGAATTGAAGAACTCGATTCAGTTTTAACAAGCATGCCTTGCTGGTTGACCTTAATCGAATCGGTTTCTGTGATGCTGGTAAGACTTTCAAGCTTATTATTTTTAAGCTTTACGTCTTTGCCGCAACCTAAAAGAAGAAACAAAATGATAAGTGAAAGTTTAGTCGACATCACCGACCGTCCCATCAATTTTTAATTTTCCATCCTCATCTTTTAAAATAAATTTCGAGTTCGAAATTTTTCCTTTCTCTTGAGGAATAATTTTTGCATAGATATTTTTAGTCTTGTGACCTTTCTCCCAAGTAATCTTAAAAGGGGCCGATTTCTTTGGAGGAATTGATTTCACTTTGGAGATAAACTCTTCTTTTCCTCCATTCTCTGTAAGAAATTTTTTAGTAAAGACTTCATCAATCAGCTCAATTTTGTTCTGATTCATTACCTTATCATACTTGGCGAAAAGATCGTTCACAGTCTTGTCGTCCGTTGCGAGAACATTCATTGAAATAAAAAGGAGAAGGATTATTGGAATTCGCATCCGTAACTCCTTGCTTGTGAAATAATTTGTCCGATATATTTTTTTATATTTCCCGGACAGCTTGTTGAGTGATAGTAGTTGTGCCATTTTATATTTTTAATATTGGGATATTTTTTTTGTAACTGACATGAAAGTCGTGCCACCATATCTAAAGTTTGCTTGGTGGGATTCCGTGTTTTACCTCGCCTATAACCATTGGGATTGCTAGCTGAAAAAGGGCTATAGTTTCCAACAACAACCACTCCAATGGTAGTAACATTCGCCTTAATGTTTCCATCTTTTAGGATGGATGGATCAACTTTGAACTCGCTGCCTTCAAACCCGCAAACAACCTTGCCATCATCCCACATCTTTTTTTGATCAGCATTCATGGGAACAAAAATATCCTTTCCTGCATGTGAACCTACAAAATCGATGGGGCGTCCTTCAGAAACGACTGGAGTTGGCGTCTTGTTACCTGAGTAAGGAGTATTAATGACATAAGAATAACCAACCATATGCCACTTATTATCTAAGTGAATATCATTGATCATTTCAGGCGTGGTTGTTGAAAATGTTTCTGAGTGATGAAGAACAATTGTATCAATCATCTCTGTGGGCCTTTTACAATAATCCACATCCAAATTTCTCTCGTAAGTTTTAGGCTCTATTTTAATGAGTTCAAGAGGCCACTCTAGAGGAGGAGTAGGAAGAGGCGTAGAAGTATTCTGATCACATTGGATACAGTCTTCGGCCAAGGCCAGGCCATGAAATATAAAGAGAGCAAATAAGAAATACTTCAAAAGATACTTCCTTTTTTATCTTATCGGTTTCGTCGGATAAAACTTTAAAGTAAATATCTTTAATTCACGCTTGAGATATTCTGTAGTTAGGCTGTATGATTATGTTATGGAGAGCATCATGGATTTTAAAACCTTTAATGATTTTTATCCCTTCTATTTGAAGGAACACTCCAATTTGGCCTGCCGAAGGCTTCACTTTGTGGGTACGGCCGGAGTTATATCCTTGCTCTTGTTATTCTTTTTTACTGGTAATTTTGTTCTTCTGGCGATTGTGCCAGTTTTTGGTTATGGCTTTGCTTGGTTAGGGCACATGCTATTTGAGAAAAACTCTCCCCTAACACTCAAGTATCCTCTCTACAGTTTACTCGGTGATTTTCGAATGTTTTGGGAAATCTTAGTGGGTAAAATTAAGGCCTTTTAACTGCTAGCACTTGAATAATTTCTTAGACCCAATTTCCATATTGTGATCATCACTCCCCAGAGTGCAGTAGAAACTCCCAAAATATGTAAAATAATTTTCCAATCAAGGCCTTCTAAAAAAATTTTTACAGGAAATGAAGCAATCAGTCCAAATGGTAAGACACAAGTAAAAATGAATCGAAGAAATCCTTTATAAATACGGTCAGGCCGCTCCATCGCTATTCCTAGAGCGAAAAAAAGATCAACAAAACCTCGAGCACTATGAGTCCAAAAAACTGGAAGAATCATGATCATTTGTAAGCAGTAGTGGATAAGTGTCCCATTGAGAAGAAGAATGAAAAGTAACAAGAGATCTGGCCAATGAAAGGTTTGATCAAGATGAGAAAGATTATAAAAGAAAATGCCGAAGGCCATTATTAAATTGATAAAGGAGTTAGCTGAAAAGTCTCTTAAAGAAAGAAAAAATAAAGATGAAACAGGACGAATGAGATAGTAGTCGAGATCACCGCGATTAATAAAATAGGGAAGCCACCACATGTTAGATGAGAATACCGTCATGCTTATGGCATCAACTAGTAAAAATGATGAAACAAAAATAAGCATTTGATCTTCTCCCCAGCCGGCAAGCAGGGGAGTATGTAAGTAGATCACTTTAAAAAAACAAAGATTTACAGCATAGTAGATGATGTCCATCAGAATTCTAAAAGTAAAATCAACCCTAAACTCCATCGCTTTCGAAAAGGAAAATCTTAAAAAATGTAAGTAGAGTTTGAAGTACCTCATCATATACCCACTCCTGTATACTGCTTTTGACCCAACTTCCAAATGAGGTGAACCAAAACTCTTCCGAGGATTCCCCAGGCGAGTAGAATGAATCCTCCTTGTATCACTTCTTCCAAACTGGCCGAGCCGAGAATAGTTCGTGTCGGTAAACTGATGAGGTAAGGAAAAGGAGTTAAGTTTAAGATTTGTAATGACCAATCTGGAAAAAAAGAGAGAGGGATGAGACCTCCTCCAAGAAAGGAGCTTGTAAACCGAAGAAGAACCATGAGCGACCAGATATTCTCCGCCCAAAGTGCAATCAGTTCAATAAAAGTCGCCATCATACAATAGGTAAACGCCGCGAATAAAAAAAGAGCTGTGCCCAGAAAGATATGACTTAAATGGCCTAAGCTAAAAGCTTGAGTTGTGAATAATTGATAAATAGTAGTGATAAAAATCAATTGCAGAGCATAGAAAACACTATGAGTAAGATAGGTGAGAGTTTTGTATTGGAAAACGGAAAGTGGATAAATTAAATAGCGAGTAAAGGTGCCTTGATAGATATCGCGAGAAATAAAGCCGATATTTTCTCCGATGAGAATTTTATTTCCAATAGAGACAACTAAATAATAAAGAGAGATGGTCTCTAAATTAAGGCCATTCATTTGAGTGACATGTTGAGATTCAAAAATACTTTGCCATAGGGCCCTGGCCACAAAAAGTTGGATGAGGGTTTGTCCAACAAATGTTACCCAGAAATCACTTCGATAGGCCAAAATCTTTCTGATCTCAAGTGAGACTACGGACGGCCACCATTTCATCGATTATTCATCCCATGCTTCATGATGGATTCAATAATGTCTTCGATGGAAGGGTCATGAATATTAAGATCTAGGATATTATGCTCGCTAAATAATGATTTGGTTTTTTCGGCCAGTTGGGATCGAGGAACATTGAGCTTTATAACTTCTTCTGCTGTGGTTATGGTAAGACATTTTTCATCACCAAGAAGTTTTTGGATTGAGCTAAGTGGCCCGTCATAAACAAACTCGCCCGATTTCATAATCACAACTCGGGGACAAAGCTCTTTAATATCTTCCATATAATGAGAAGTGAGAATAGTGATTGGATTAAATTCTTTTTGATAATTCTTCATAAACTCTCGAACTGCTTTTTGAGCGGAGAGATCAAGTCCAATGGTAGGTTCATCTAAAAAAATAACCTTGGGACTATGAAGGAGAGCGGCCATCAGCTCAACTTTCATTCTCTCTCCTAAAGAGAGTCTTCGAACTTGAGTTTTTAATTGGTCTTTAATCATTAAAGTATCGGCCAGAAACTCTAAATTCTTTTTGTATTGATGATCATCAATTTGATAAATTTCTTTAAGTAAAAGAAAACTATCGAGGGCCGGAAGATCCCACCATACTTGAGATTTTTGTCCCATGATCAAAGACATTTGTCTTCGATACTCATTGGATCTTAGCCAAGGCTTCTCACCCATGACCGTGGCCTCTCCTGAAGTTGGATGAACAATACCGGAGAGGATTTTAACTAAAGTTGTTTTTCCCGCGCCGTTGGCACCAATGAGTCCAATAATCTCTCCAGGTTTTATTTGAAGATTGATTTTATTCAGCGCTACTTTTGTTATTTTTTCTCTAAAAAAGAGTGATTTAAGCGAACCTTTAAGTCCAGGCTCTTTGCGATGAGAGATGAATGATTTTGTTAAGTCCTTAACCTCAATCATTGTTTCTCAAGCACAATCCCTTTGAGATAACTTCCTTCCGGGAAACCTTTTAGAATTGGACAGTCTTGTCCTAGAGCTAGGCGATTGAGAATCTTATAATTTAATTTCAATTCCCCCAGATAGTCTTGAATCGTTCGATTAAATTTATCTGGAGTCACTTGATGGGTATTCAGAAAAAGAATCATTTTTCCTTTCTCTGATAGAACCGCGTCCATCTTATGAATTAATTCTTTATAAGTTTTTATCGCTGAAGTTCTTTTTTCTCCATCACTTGAAGATGAAGGAGGATCACAAATGATAACATCAAATGTTTTATTGTTTTCTTTCAGCTTGGTTAAGGCCTCATCAGTACTCATGACCATGGCCTCGTGCTGAGTATGATCAAGTTCAGGATTAAGGGCCAGATTTTGTTGTAGCCATTCAATATATTTTGGCGACAGATCAACTGAGACAACCTGAGTTGCTCCATATTTCATCGCCCAAAGTGAGAAGGCGCCAGTATAGCTATAAAGATTAAGTATTTTAGAATTCGGTCCAATAAGATTTTTTAATTGATGGCGAATTGAACTCATATCTGTGTAGAGGCCAATGTCGTATGAACTTCCAAGTCGAATCAAGTATTGTAATCCAAATTCAGAAATATGAAACTCATCTCGTCTTTCATGATCTAATGAGTTTTGTGGAAGCTTTTGAAGCTCCTTCGTCTCTCCACGCAGCTGAAACCAAACATTTTCATCAGTAATTTCTGGAAAAACTTCTTGAACAGTTGTCTGAATGATTGATTTGTAGCGGTTCCAAAAAGCTGTATAAAATTGAATCAGCACTTTATCTTTAAGTCTTAAAATAAAAAGACCAGGTAAATGATCAGCTTCTCCGAAAACCAAATAATAATTTTCGCGTTCTTTGAGTTCTTTCTGAGTGGCCCTTCTTTCAAAGGCCAAATCAAGACGCCCTTGAATGCTGGCAGTAAAATGTTGGGCCTCACGATCAAACGGAAATTTTGTACTCCAAACTCTTGCCTTAACATTTCGATGATAAGGATCATGCATCAAGAGCGCCATTGGACGTTTTCTATCATCCATCGCAATCACAAATTCCGAGTGACGAGGGAATCTGGTTGAAAAATTATCCGCAGTAATCCACGGATGGCCCGATCTGATCAGCTTCACTGATACCGGGTGGATGGTGCATTCAGGAATTTTGTTCATTTTATTGCTTTAATTTGTTTATTTGTTCTTCAGTTTTATCCAGAAGTCTTAAAAGAATGTTCGTTGCTTGGTAGGGATTCAAGAGATGTTCTCTTATCCCTAGATTGTCCATGATTTGACCACATTCTTGTGAGATGTCTGAATTAAAAGGATCATAATTTAATCCCAAAAACTGTAACTTCTTCATCAAAAGTTCTACTTCCGAAATATCATCCATTGACTTCAGCGTCTTCTCAAAACTTTCTAAAAAAGTTTCACGATGCGAGGCTGAATCCTGCTGATTTTTTTTCTGAAGTGAATTCATAACCTTGAAATTATGACAATAGCTTGCACGCTGTCAATGAATGGGCGAGTTTAGGGAAAATTTTTAAGGAAAACAAATTATGCTGCCCATTATTTACCTTATATTGATTACTCTCTTAGTTTACTGGATTGAATCACCGGCCTTAATGCAAAGTAACTTATTGATAATTCGTCCTCATCCTGGAGAGTTACTGGAGGCCTGGCTCAAGAAATTTCATTGGGGAAATAAGTCTCAAATTGGAGAAAAGGTTGTTTTGCCTCGCTACAAATTTTATTCCGAAGTGATTGAAGTTCTCCTTAATCTTGCACGTAGAATGGGAGGAAATTATCAAGAGGCCTTATTATTTTTACGTGAGGGTCTAATGGCCGATCGACAGTTTGAGAAAAAATTAAAAGAGATCATTCTAGGAGCGTGGTTTCAAATGGTTTTGATGATGGGCCTGACCTGGGCCTTTATTATTGGAAGCCTCTCCATTGTTGAGATCAATGTCGCTCCTTTCAAACTAGTAGGCATACTCCTCTGGCAGATTATTGGACTGGCCTGTCTTCCCATTTTAATAAAAGTTTTTAGAGAAAAATTTTTTTCGGATATCGGGAAGATCTGGAAAGTACTCTTTATTTTAAAATCTTTAGCAAAGGTTCCACTTTCCCGAAGTGAAGTTTTGAATATGGCCGGAGTAAGTGAATTAAAGCAGATAAAACAATCAAATTTATTCCCGATCGTTAATAAATTAAAAGAAATATGCCAGAGAGCATTGCAAATAGGGGGAAGTTACGAGAATGAAGTCAATTATTTGATGGAAGAGCTTCGCTTTCAAGAGAAGTGGCACTTTGAGCTTTTTGAAAAGCGCTTATTAGTGGTTAAAATCGCTCTTCTGGCGGTATTTTTCTTACCTTCCTACTTGGCCTTTATTTTTTTACTTCTTAGTGATCTTATGACGCTGATGTAGTTTTTTACACTTTGTATTAAATTTGCTTTAATGGGGCCTCTTAAAAATTAAAAGGAAGTCCCATGGCCGTCGTTGATGACAAAAAGATTATTTTTGGAATGCATAAAGTTGGAAAGGTTTATCCTCCAAAAAAACAGGTCCTTCGTGATATTTCTCTTTCATTTTACTATGGTGCTAAGATCGGTGTTCTAGGTCTCAATGGTGCCGGTAAATCCTCTCTTTTAAAAATTATTGCTGGTGTAGATAAAGATTTTCTTGGAACTGTAAATGCTAACAAAGGCATTACTTTTGGTTATTTGGAACAAGACCCAAAACTCGATCCTGATAAAACAGTCAAAGAAGTTGTTCAAGAAGGTCTTGCTGATCTAGTTAAAACTGCTGCTCGCTATGAAGAAGTGAATATGAAGCTTGGCGAGGAGATGAGTGAAGATGAAATGAATAAGCTTCTTGATGAGCAAGCGGCCCTTCAAGATAAAATGGATGCCCAGAATATTTGGGATCTTGATTCTCGTCTAGAGTTAGCGATGGAAGCTCTTCGCTGTCCTCCTTCTGATCAAAAATGTGGCGTTCTTTCTGGTGGTGAAAAAAGACGTGTGGCCCTATGCCGCCTTCTTCTTTCTGAACCAGATGTTCTACTATTAGATGAGCCTACTAACCACTTGGATGCTGAAACTGTTCTATGGCTTGAGCGTCACCTTCAGGCCTATAAAGGAACTGTTATTGCTATTACCCACGATCGTTACTTTCTTGATCATGTGGCCGGCTGGATTTTAGAGCTTGACCGTGGTCATGGTATTCCTTGGGAAGGAAATTACTCTTCATGGCTTGAGCAAAAAACAAACCGTCTTGCTGCTGAAGAAAAAGCTCAATCAAAGCAAGCGAAGAAAATGGCGGAAGAACTTGAGTGGATTCGCATGGGTGCTAAGGCCCGTCAGGCGAAATCTAAAGCACGTATTCAAAACTATGAGAAGATGCTTGCAGAGTCTAAAACAGAATCTCGCAACGAAACAAACGAACTTTTCATTCCACCAGGACCGCGTCTGGGTGATATCGCTATTGAAGCGAATAATATTTCTAAAGCTTTTGGTGATAAGATTCTTTATGAGAATCTTTCATTTAAACTTCCACCGGGTGGAATCGTTGGAATTATCGGTCCCAACGGTGCTGGTAAAACAACTCTTTTTAAGATGATCACAGGTCAGATTGAACCAGATTCAGGAACATTCAAAGTGGGTGAGACAGTGAAGCTTGGCTACATTGATCAGTCCCGTGAAATGAATCCAGAAGCGACCATTTTACAAGAAGTAGTGGATGGACTTGATCTTATCAAGCTTGGAAACCGCGAAGTGAATGCTCGTGCCTATATTTCACGTTTTAATTTTTCTGGTGAAGATCAAAGTAAGCGCATTAAAGAATTATCAGGTGGTGAGAAAAACCGTGTGCACTTAGCAAAGATGCTTAAAGAAGAGGCCAACGTTCTTTTGCTAGATGAGCCGACCAACGATCTTGATGTGAATACTCTTCAGGCCCTTGAACGAGCTCTTTTAGATTTCGCTGGTTGCGCGGTGGTGATTTCCCACGACCGTTACTTCTTAGATAGAATTTGTACTCACATCCTGGCCTTTGAAGGTGATTCTACTGTGACTTGGTTTGAAGGAAACTTCCAAGATTACCACGAGGATCTTCGCCGACGTATTGGTGATAAGGCCGATGTTCCTAGTCGAGTGACTTATAAAAAACTAAAAAGAGATTAAGGATTTTGAACTAGTGAGAGAGAAGTTATTTATGAATATTGTCTTTTTTTTATTATACATTTTATTTTTGGGTTTAAAGTCAAACGTCTATGCTACTTCTTCGACCGACAAATGGTATGATAGGGCCGAGTGCGAATTTTCTACTGCATGGGACAAAGATAAGGTTCCTGAATGGTTGAAAACTGAAGATGTTATCAAGCAGTTGCATCCGGCGCCGTTAATAAATCTACCCAATAAAAAAGAAATCTCATGTGGTGTTAGATTAAGGCTATGGAAAAATAGCGAATATATTGCCATCTACAAGACTTCGACGGTTATACCTAGTGGCTTTGGAGGTTATAAGAATCTAAATAATGACATTTATTTAGGCTTGGTAATAAAGGAAGAGAAGGGGACAAAGTTTATTGCCAAAACAGGAAAGCCCTTGAGCTTAGTATTAGATGAAGATTTAGATCGACTCGATTTGGCAAAGTATCAACTTAATGAGAGCGAAGTTGCCATGGGAGTCAGAACATTAAGACGCTCAACATACATTGGTGGAGGGGGATCGAACGAATATTTGTATCTGTTTCGAGTTTCTAGTGGCGATTTTAAGCAGATTTTTTATTCATTGATGTCGAGCGAGGCGCTAGTTGGCGGTGAATGGAAAGAGGATGGTACGAGAGCAAAAATTGAAGTCGGCCAAAAACCTGCTGTTATCAATGTATTAAAGGAAAAAACGAATGGCTTCTTTAATTTGGAAAAGAAAGCTGGTAAGGCAATCATGATTTTCAAATATGATGGAAAGATGTATTCCTCAACTGATAAAGAAATTATTCAAGATAAAAATCTTGAGGAAGATTAAAAAGTATATAGATAAATCATCCCCCCCAAGGGGGATTTAGTTTTCGACAATGGTTCCATCAGATTGCCATGTTAAGATTCCCTGAAACGTAGATGGGAGTCTCTGAGCAGCTTCACAATCTGTTGAACTTCTACAAAGTCTTTTATAAACGACATCGTTGTTACTTGAATCTTTTCCAAAAAAGTAATGAATAGATTTTCTACTAATGGCCAGGTTATCAACTTTACAGTTATCAATGTTTTTTGGTGCTTCATTTAAACACTTATCTTTGTCTGTATGTAAGGAATTTGCACTATCAACTTCTGATAGCTTTAAGCGATGAACGAGAGAATCAAAACCGCGACGAGGACAGAAAGAAACCATCTCAATACATCCTCTTGCTTGAATTAACTTTGCACTGATTTGTCCATCTTGTATTTTATAAGCGACATCCAATTTTGGGCGAAAAGGGAAATTAACAGCAAGCCTTAAATCATTTTCTATGACCGTGGTGTAATTGGGACGTATATAAAAGAAATTTTGAGAATATGGCTCTGTAGGAATCGAAAAGTCTAATTGGCAGTTTGGATTATTGATATCATTACTCGCATAAGTGACTGTATTATAAGTCGATGTTGTAATCGGTTGATTAGTGACTCTTATACAACCATTTCCTGAAAATGTTGATTTAAGGCTGTTTAGCTTCGAAGCGACTGAATCAATAGTATAAGATTCTTCTTTCAACATGAAGTTTTCTGAGATTTCTGAATCTTCTTCTGATATTAGCTCTAATCTATGGTTTCCCTCATTTATCCTTTGGATTTTTTTAAAGATTCTTCTATTTAATTCATTTTCATTATTACTAGTGATTAAGTTGAAGGCGTTGATCTTATCGTTAAAATTGGCATTTGCTGGATTTAGGCCAAAAAAAGAAGAGTACTTGTTGCAACATCGAGTTCCGCTTGGGGTTTTGTGTGTTGCTGCTTCTGACTGAGAAATTCCGCCTTCAGGAATATCTAATTTGCTACAATCGTCAGCATTCACACTTGGTGCCATGAAGGAAACAAGACTTAGTCCAATGTTTCCATTAAATGCATTGTTTTTGAGCTGATTGTTAAAACTTGAACATTCCATATCGGCCGGAGGGCTTTGAAGTGCCAGGGCATTTCTCTTATCATGCCAGCTTGTGATTGCTCCTGCGCCAGTGATTTTATTTTGCAGAAAATTATTAGCTTCAAATTCATTATTATTACAAAAGTTTCTTAAGCGAATGACATCTCCTCGATTATTACTAAAAGTGTTTCCAATAACTTTATTTCGATGTGAATAGTTGGCCAAATAGACATTGTGTAAAATATGTTCTTTTTGAATTTCTTTGGTTAAATAGGTATTAATATTTTCAGAAACCATCTGCCACTGCTCAGGAGTATAGTTTCTTAATGGTGTGTCTCCACCAATGCTGCTGATTACCGATGGAAATTTTCCAATCCCATTGGCACAATTAAAATTATCATCAAAATAATTTTCTTGAATGATTGCATCTGATACATAGCTTAATCGAAGTACTGCCATCCCCGGAGGAGCGTACTTCGTTTGTTCTGAACAATTCGCACCAAAGATCCCATGGTTTCCATTATGTAAAAAAGCGTTCCGATAAATCTTAACAGTAAATTCAGAGTTCGGATTACTGGTTAATTTTTTGAAGCCTTCATTCGTTGCAGGATTATAGGCATTGATTCCATCAATACTTATACCCTCTGTAAAATTCTTTATAGTTATACCTTGAATAGTAAGAGGCTTGGAATTCGTATCTGGTGTTATATACATAAAGCTTTTCCAACGATTCTCTCCATCAAAGACATAAGCTGTTTTATTATTAATGTCGCCATTAATGATTAAAGGCCATCTTAATCCATTGGCATCAATTGAGACTTGAGTGGAATTTAAGGCTAAACTATGTGTGATTGTGTATCTTCCTGGTGCAATGTTGATTTGAATACCACTAATGTTAGTTAACTTCATGACGGTATAATTAACTATGCTTCCATTCTTGGTCCTTGTTGCTGTCCCGTTTTGCTCAAATTTTGCCGGTGAATTAGTTACATCTAATTTTTGGGCCATTTGAATTTTATAAATAGCTGATGATAAATTTTTTGCTTTAGGAATAGTTAAGTTGTTGTGATCAGAATTGGAAATAGAAGGATCTACAATGAATATAAGGGTAGCGTTTGAATTAACAAAATTATTGAATAGCAAAAATAATGTCATTAAACCGATTGTTAGACCTGTAATTATAAACCACTTTTTTTTGCTACTTAGCATAATGAACCCCTTGGCATCGCATCTAAATTGATTTTAACTTGTTTTTAAAGTTGCCGAAAGGGGAGGGAAAAAAAATCAAGAGGTTATATTGCTTTTCTGATTAAAATACTCCACGTTTTATTGGCACTTTTACGAACAAGGCAAAGGCGTGAAATCCATTTTCATTTCATATTGAGAAATATAATTTTCAAGTCCCAGATAAGAGAAAAAATGAATCAGTCTTAAATTATTACGATCAATGTTATTGATGGTGATCAATTCATTATTTAGTTTCATTAAGGAAAGCAATTCTTCGCCTTGTTTTTGGGTGTCTCTAAATCCAAATTGGATGAGGGAGATGGCCTTAGGGTTATAAACAGCATAAGCAAGAACTTCTTCATTTCTTTTTATTTGATGCAATTCTAATACATTTTGATTTTGAAGGAGCACATTCTCATCTTGCTCAAAAGTACAGGTCTGGTTAAATAGTGAATGTATGTGTTCATTAATTTGAACTGGCCCAATTTGATAATTGTTATCACTTTTAAACTCTTGAAGAGAGACTTTTCCTTTAAAGCAAAGAAGTTCTCTTTTTTTTATAAAACCCAAGCGTTCATAGACCCTAATTGCTTTAGTGTTTTGAGTAATCACTTCTAGGCCAAGTTGTTTAAAGTTTAATTCTTTTAGTATAGGGAGAGCAAATTCGTAGATCTGATCAATTAAATGTTTTCCTTGTTCACTTGGTATCACCCCGGTTGCGAGATTAAATACATAATCCTCTCTTGGGGCATGAAGAATAAAGGCCACGAGCTTGTCGTTTTTAAAGGCCCCAAAAGAAAGATTGAAATTCACTCCAGAGTTGATCCACCGATTGTAATGAAGATTAAAGTCCTTCGTAATTGGAATATAGTAGTGAGAAAATGATTGGATGAAGGCCTCAAAAATTATTTCAGGAGCAGTATTATTTAGGTTTTTAAATATATACATGTATTCATCATAGCATGAATTCAGCTTTCACTACTACTGATTCATAAAAAGGCTGACCCTTGTCACAACCCAGAATTTTAATAATCTCTTTAACTTTTTTATTTTCCATAAAAACAACATACTCAAGATTTCTACAGATTAACTCCATAACTTTTTCAAAATTTAAATTTGCTTCGCCTGAATAGAGAGAAAAAAGGAGGGCAATTCGGTGAAGCGTATCAAACGCACTTGATGCATGGATTGTTCCCATAAGTCCTCTATGGCCAGTATTCATCGCCATTAAAAAGGGAACAACTTCATGGGAGCGCATTTCTCCTAAAATAATTCGATCTGGACTGAGTCTTAATGAGTAAGAAAGATAAGATTTTAAACTGGTTTGTTCACTTGCTCCTGATAAGAATCTTGTTTGATGAGCAGAACTACTTAGGATTTCATAGGTATCCTCCAGAATCACTAAATGATCTTCTGAATTTATATTTTCAAGAAGTGTAGAAAGTAGAGATGTTTTCCCTGAACCTGTTGAACCAGAAATAACAAAATTACTTTTTTCTTTGATTAGTGCTTGAAGAAATCTTGTTTCTCCAAAACTACTAAGAGAATGAGGTTTTTTACTTAATGATCTAAGGATTAATTTGGATGCACCCTTAGGGGAAGTTGATCCATGAATAAGGCTGAAACGATAATTTTTTCCAAATAATTCTCCATAGAAGCTGGCAAAAGGATTTTCGACATTCCAGTTCTGCTTAAAGCGAAGTGATATAATTTCAAGCCATAGCTGCCATTCATTAGCTTCTAAAGGTACTGTGAAAGAGACTTTTTCTCCGGATAGACCAAGACATTGAGAATCTTCAGGGCCATGGAAAAAAAACTCAGTCCCATTTTTTAGAAGAATTTCTTCTAGAAAATTCCATTGGGTTAATTTTAAAAAGTTCGATTTGACTAATTCTAAATCAGAGACAGAATCAAAGTTTGGAAGTTCTGGAAAATAGAAATCCCAACTTGGTACGATCCCTTTATTCAAAAATGAAATAAGAATATTTTTTGATCGCAAAAGAAGATCATCAGTTGAAAGAGGTCCTTCTGCTTCTTTAAATAAACTAAGCATTATTTTACTTCCTCTAGAATGACATAACCATAAATCTGCTTGTATGTTTTTTGATCTGACTTTGATTCGAATAAATGTTTAAGTATTGGTATCTCACTGATCAAGGGAATACCTTGTGTGGAGTGAGAAGTTGTTTGAAAACCTATTTGGAAAATTTTTAGTGGGACACCTAACTCGAGAAGAGCTGAAGAAATTTCTTTACTGCCAGAGATCGCTTTATCAACAGGTCTTGAAAATTCAGTCTCATAGTCGAGCAAAATTTTTCCGTAGGATTCTGTCACTTTCGTTTTGATTTTTAGGCCAGCAAACTTCCAATCAATAGGTGCGATGACGGTAGAACCTTGTTGGGCAATATTCTGATAAGGAATTTGAGAGCCAATTTCAATTAATTGAGGGGTATTAAGATTCACTACTAATTCTGGTTCGGCCAAAGTTGAAAGATCCATTTCTGACTTAGTTAAAAAAACCATATTTTCATCAATCAGTTTTCTAATTCCAAATTCAAAAAGATCTGAAACTTTCGCCTGCAGCTTATCAAGTCCAACTTGAATTTCTCTCCCGTCGAGTTTCTCTAATTGAATCAATTTTAGTTTTAATCGATAATTTTTATGTCTCAGTCGTGAGTCTTGCGAAATAAAAGAGACCCGATAAAAACTTGCAAGTTGCTTTAAGAGATCCAAATTATTTTGTCCTTCATAAAAGCAAAGGATATCTAAAAAATCGGCCTGGCAACTAACGGTATTAAATCCATTTGAGTATAATTTTTTATAGATCTGGCCAATGATATGATTTCGAAGTTTGGACTCTAAGGAGATCTTGAAGAACACTTGATCTTGAAATTGCCCTTTGATTTTTTGGAGGTAGAGATAATCAGAAAAATCTGTCAAAACCCCAGAAGCAGTCATGATGGGACCTTTAATATCGATACTAAGATTGAGATTTTTGAGGGCATCGGCAAGTTGGAAGGTTTTGAGAAACTTTTGCTTCGATAAAACATAGAGACTGAGGGTTTGTTTTCCAGATTTGCTCCAGATCACTAAATCCGTAAAACCAACTTTTTTACCCTTAACCAGTAACTTCCCGCTTTTAGGGTTGAATTTATAAGAGATAACATCTCGATTTCCCACGGAGAAGTTCTTTAGGCCTTGGAAAGTAAGCTCTTTTTGCTCACCTTTTGCTAGGATTAAATCCGAGACGTTCGTTTGAGCAAATGATGCACGCGGTAAAAAGAGGAAGATTTTGACAAAGAATACCAATATAGCTAAATTGAGGAGCTTCAAATTTGATAAATATTGAGTTTCACTTAGGGAGATATGTATGGCATCAAGAACAGCAGTAACTGAAAATCGTCGTAAAGCTAAGCACAGAGCTATGGGTGCTAAAAGAAAAGCTGCTAACAGAAACAAGGGTACAACTCCAAAGTTTGCTGTCCACGAAGCTGCGGCCCCAAAAGCAAAAGCTACTAAAGCTAAATAATTCATTGGTCTCTCCTATGGGGCCTGGAAAACTTTAAGCGATTCATTTACAAATTCACGATCAACGGAGACCACAAAAAGGTCTCCGTTGTTTTTAGAACACAATTCAAATTTCCCTCTAATGGCTAATTTCTCGCATTCTTCTGCTTCTTTCAGTGCAATGAGTTCTTCTGGGATGTGATAGTTTTTGACCAAGATTTCTTTGATGGTCAGAGCGTGGTCAATATTTTGTTCATAATAAAGATGAATAGGCGATGCCATTGCTGATAGAGGTAGAAGAAGACTAATAAAGAATTTCATGTTGTACTCCATTTGACTTAACTGTCTTTTTGAAAAGGTTTTTCATGTAAGGAAGAATTTCCCAAGAATCATGTTGAAAAAGCACCGGAGCATCTTCTTCTTTCACAATCACTTCAAATCTTCCTTCTCTTTCTGCTTGTAACACTGCTTCGAGCTGTTTTTTAAAAAAACGGTTAATCAGAAGAATTCTTTTTCCTTTTTGGAACGGGGTTTGTAATTCAGCGTTTAGCTGTATCTCAACCATGCCTTTAGGAATGGAATCAGAACTTTTTTCAGGTGGCCTTTCATTACTGAAAAGAAAAAAGAAAAAGATATTGGATAAAATAAGGGCGATGCCAAGTTTTACCCACCAAATTTTATTCTTTGAATTTGTATTCAAGATGGTCCCAATTTTTTTGGAAATCACTTAAATGCTCCTTGGTTTTTTTTGCATAGGTTTGGTTAAGCCAAATCAGGCCTGTCATTAATAAACTAGCTGTTAAAAGGATGAGACAAAAGTTGATGGTAAGTTCTCCGCAGGAAGAAAAGTCTCGTACTTGATGATGGGTTTGGGAGAAAGATAGCCTTCTGCTTTGACTTGAAGACTTAAAGCATAAGGTTTTTGTGAAAAGTAATAGACCCATTCGTTTTTCCTTAAAATTGCTCCTCCCTCCATATCTCTTTTATAAATTGAGGCAGACAATTCAAAAGGGGTTATAAACATTCTAGGATCTAGAAAACAGCCATTTTTAGAGAGTTGCTTAAGTGTTTTCAAATAAGAAATAAGTTGGAAGTTTTGATATTGTATTAAGGCCTCTTTCGCCTTTTGGGCATTAGAAGATATGCCTTGCAATCCAGGTATGATCATCGTGATGAGCTTAGTTCGATTTAAATTTTTGATGGCCCAATTAGTCCTGCCCATAGTTTTTAGATATTGGTTTAATTCACCCTTGGCCTCTTTAGTGCATAGAAAAAGTTTTGTCCTTTTTTGAAGCAATCTAAATGATGCCCTTAACTCCAGCTGACAAAGTATTAAGAGTGAGCTTAATGCAAAGAGGAGAAGGACTCCCAAAAGTGTTGTTTCACCTTTTTGATTCATAAGTTACCTTTCAGCTGTAGCTCTAGACGACCACCCTTCCAACTCACCAGATGATTGGTTTTTATTAGTAGAATTTTGCAGGAGGGGAGGTATTGTTGGTTTAGGGTATTCTTTTGAGAAGTTGTTTCGGAGGTGATCATCTCTATGGCCTTGAGCCAGCCTTTTTGGCGACAAACGCTCCTTCGATGGAGGTCTATCGCCTTGGCCATAAGAGTGACTAGGATGGTTATAAGAAGAATGTGACCGAGAATTTTCACTTGAGCTTTATTTCATTCACAACTTGAGACTTCATAGAATTAACTCTTTCTTTAACCACATCTCCAAACTGTCTCACGGCCACCAGGCAGCAGATTCCCACTAGGCTAGAGATGATGACGTATTCCATGATTCCTTGGCCCTTTTGATTTTTGATAATTTTTTTCATTTGCTCTCCTTTTGATAGGAGCCTTTTAATTTAACTAGTAAAAAAAAGCGGCCAAAAGTTTAAAAAGTTGAGGGTTTTGTTCGGAAATGAAAAAGCTTTGCGTGAATTGGCCTAAACACCTAAAATAAGTACATGGAAGAAAATAATAAAGTCGTCATTTTTGAGAAAAAAGAAATTGTCCTTATGCTTTTATTTGTAGTGGTTTTAATCATTACAAGTTTCACCTTGGGGATACGTCTTGGTAAGAAGCTCTCTTTTAAAGAAGCTGGCATTAAAGATCAAGATGTTCAAACGGTGGAATTAAAGTCAAATGTAGAGGAAGACGCTGATAAGACAATGAGCGAAGATGCAAAGTTGACTGACGAAGAGAAGCTTAAAAAATTAATGGATGAATCTAAGGGACGTCTATCTGATGAGCTAGAGAAATTTTCTCATGAGGACACACCTGCGAGCACAAATAATCTTCCTGCTGCACCTGTGGCCAGCGAAGTCAGTAGTACTTCATCTACGAAGGGAAAGTTTACCATTCAACTAGGCTCCTATAATACTGTTGAAGAGGCCAAGCAATTTGCTGAAGGCTTTACTGTTCGTGGTTATAGTCCAATCATTAATGAAGTGACTATCGAAGGTAAAGGTAAGTGGTATAGAGTTAGCTTGGGGTTGTTTAATTCTACTGAAGAGGCCAAAAATTATATTAAGACTGAGAAGAGTCTGTTTTCTGGCCAGGATCATGTCATAACTGAAATTCGTTAATCATTTTAGGCCAAGTGCATACTGAATACATTTTCCATGGGCCCCTGTAAGAGTATTTAGAAAATGATTTGTTCTATTGGTCTCTATAGGACTTAAAGAGGATGAGAGCTTCTTCTTGATTTGTCTACCAAATGCTTTTGAGTAAGGACTTAACGTCTTATGAATGAGCCTGTAATCAGATCTCATTTTATCATCGATAAGATTTTGAGAGTGACTTTCTGCCAGTAGATTTTGTAATTGTGATTTTTGATTTTCAAAAGATTCTAATCGATCATTACTATTCGGATGATCCATCATAATCTTTTCTTTAATTCCTAAATTTCTTGGAAAGTAAGTATCTACATAATCAATGAATTCCTTCCAGCCTTGATTCATTTTTTCTAGATCAACACCAGCAGTGTAGGCCGCCTCTTGCCCAAGACGATCTGCCTGGAGTTCAAATTCTCTAGAAAGAAGCATTAACCCGGCCATTGGAGCAAAGAATAGGAGTGATAAACCTTCACTCGCAATCGTTCCTCCAACCATTGATGAAAACATCGCCTGAGGATACCAAGTAAGATAGGTCACATTTCCTAAGGTACCCATGCCTCCAGCAAGTGAGAAACCTGCTATTCCAAAGTTAATGGTAGCCGATATGAAGGAGGCAGCATAGTTGTAGGCATTATTAGAAGTATTCTTTTTGGAGCCATGGCGGGCAAGTACATGGGCAATTTCATGGCCAAGAACTAATGCCACAGAATCAACTTCTGATAAAATACCAAGAAGTCCAGCGGTGATAAATATTTTTCCACCTGGATAGGCCCAGGCGTTTGGATTTAGACTGGCCGAAATTTTACATTCAGGCCAAATCTCTCTTGGGACTTCATAGGCAGTCGCAAGTCGATCGCAAATATTTTGAATGAAAAGATTAGATTCAGGATTTGAGTAAATTTTTTCTGAATTCATTTGCTGATCGATGGTTTCTTTCCAAGCAATTTCTTTGCTTAAATTCTTAATCAGACCTTTTTTAATTTTATTCCACTCTTTAGTGTGATTAGGACTTAAACTTAATGGAACAGGTACTCCATTATTAGTAATCTGGTTGTTTTCTCCTTTAAGAGGAGTAAGCTTCTCACCATCTTCACTCATGAGAGAAGTCGAATTATTAGAGAAATAACTCATGAGCACGGGGGATACTCTAATAGCTTCATTAATTAATAACTCATTTTGGTTCTTTCTAAATGCCAGTGACCAATCGTCAATGATGTTCTGAAGATTTTTTGTGAGATTGAGACCTTTTTCTTCATTTATTCTAAGAGAGCCTGAAAAATCAATTTTTACTCCATAGGCCGTGGAGTCCCCTAAAATAACAGTTTTACTATTACCAAATTGAAAATTGAGACCAATCGTAAAGACATTTGCCAAAATGACTGAATAATCACTTCGAATGGCATAGATTTTATTATTGAATGGAATCGCCTGAAGTGGGATACCTTCACTTGTTTTAATAGAATTTATTCGATTAATTAATTCTACTTTTTCACGATAGGAAAGTCCCTGAAGATATTCAGTTTCAATAACTCCGCCTATGTAATTACTTTTTCCAAAAACTCCTTTTTGATAAAGAGGCAGTAGCGGAATCATCAGATTCTCTGATGCGGCAATATCCTTGAATTGATCATTATCAAATTCGAAACCTGTTCGATCAAGCCAAAATGAAGGGATAATAGATTCGATTTCATTGGGAGTTAAAACTCCAACTGAAGCCTGAAGAGTGCATGAAAAATAAAGAGCTAAACTAAAGACGATATTTTTAAATTTCATATCCCAAGTGACTCTTGTTTATTTTCTGCTTCAAAAGTTCCCACGAATTTATGCCAATTTTACTAGTGACTACTTGTTCAGCATTCTTCCAAAAGCTAGACAATAGATCAGATTTGTTTTCTGATAATTTGAAGGTACTAATAAAATCTAGATTGTTAGTTAATAAATCATCAATAAGTTCTTCATCATTCATCATGATGAGTTCATTAAAGTATTGCAAAATTAGCTTAACTTCTTTTGATGACGAATCAGAAAGAAGATTTGGATTTGCAATCAATCTTGGATAGACATACTCTTTCATATAATTTGACTGCTCTAGAATCTTCTCTAGGCCGTTTGATTCTTTCTCAATTTTATTTCCTAAACCATTCCCTTTATCACCACAGAATGAATTTAAGGAGAAAAGTAATGTTAGGATAAAAAATAAAAGTTTCATTTTGAGATTCCTTGATTGTTTATCTGAGTTAATGGATAGAATTGGACTGCCAGTTGATAAATATCTGTTTTATTGCCATTTTTAACTAAGGCACTCATTTTCTGTCTGAATTCTCTAATAATTGTTTTTGCTTCCGGGATTTTCTTTAAGTCTAAGCTGAGAGTTGAAGAAGAAAAATCACGAAGATCTAAGGCGACTTCTAATATTTTTTTCTTACCCATCTCTAGTGTTTCAAGATGAGAAGCAACAAGAGCAGAGTTTGCGATATCTTCGGTTGTTTTTACATCTGGATGGGCCTTTACTAATTTGCCCTTTTTATTTCTTACTAAAAGGCCACAGACTTCAAGATTAAAGAGAACGATCTCGGTACGGGTTTCACTTATCCCAAGTCGTTGTGCAATTTCCTTAATTTCTGGTTTAAATTTAGGTATTTCATATAAGGAAAGGACAGCATAGTGCTCCCATTCCGCGATAACTTTGAAGTAAGACTCATCTAACATGAATCTTCCATCCATTGGTGAAATTTCAATTTCATCAATACTTGCTTTGTGTCTACCAAGACTCTCTTTAAATAAACTCTCTTCTTGTGGAGGGAGTTTCAATTTTTTTATGATATCGCTGGATTTCTTTGCAGGCAGGGCACGTTTGCCTGCTAAAATTTGTGAAAGACTTGAGGAGCTGATATCTAAATCTCTTGCGAAAGCTCTAATTGAATAGCTGGGATTAGTCTGCTGTCTTAAAGACAGGACTTCTTTTAATTTATTAGAATAGTATCTTTGAGCTATTTCCATAAGTTAAATATAGTCTTTTATAAGAATTTGCTTCGGCTTTTTGTAATTTCTATTATGACTGACTAATCTTTAGACAATATTTAGGGTCTCTAACACATTTGTTGAACCCTTTGAAAATCCATAGAGATATAATTGGAATTTAAAAATCCGCAAACTTGAAGAATTTTAAGCTTAAAATAGGCCATGTTTTTATATCCATAG
>JBFWTE010000031.1:0-45271 GCA_050247975.1 Bacteriovoracaceae bacterium | reverse complement strand
AAACGTGGTAGCTTCATTGCAGGCCTTCGTTGTTAAGTTGTTGTTTGTCTGTGGTAAGAAAAACTATAACTTAATCAATAAAGGCCGTCTTTTTTTCTAAATCTCCAACTTATTTGTTAGAGATTCCTCTTTAAACGCTGCGCTCCCTTTTTGTAATATAAATAATCCAAGTTATAAATATCCTTAACCTTGGAACTTGCATGCTTCTAATTCCTTTAGCTCTTTCGGCCATAATGAGTTTTACGGCCACTGCTGATGATGGAAATAATTCTTCTGCCTACAATTTTGGTGGTAGTGCCTGTTCTTCACAGGGTACCTGGACACAATCCGCTCTCACAGCAACACAAAATCTAAGACGAATAACAAATCAACTTAAAGATGATCCAAATTGTAAAAGTCTTGGCCAAGCAGTAACGAGTGTTATTGAAAACCTAAATAATGAAGTCAAAAATGCTTCTGATAGTCCTGGAAGAACTCAAAGATTATCTCAGATCCCATCGGAGATCAGTGCTCTTAGAAGCTTTGTGAATAGTAATCCTGCGATGAAATCAAAAGTTCTCCGTTTGATGATGGACCGTTCAATAGAAGGGGCCTCTATATCTGCTCAAGTTCCAAATCCAACGAACGAAGAAAGAATGTCAAATTCTATGATAGACTTTGGCTCGAGACTCAAGCGAAGTACCACCAATGGTATCAGTATGCTCAATCAAGTGATTGATCATATTCCAAGACTTAATGAGTGCTTAATGGGTGATGGCCAAGCAGCATTAGGTACATATATCGCCATGTCGACCAAAATTGCATCATCATTTGCTTCTTCCGGGCAAGAAGGAATTGGCAGCCAACTGGCCGTCACCATTTCAAAACTCGCGAACCTCAATCGAGATATTAAATTCTCAAGAGTTCTAAGAAAACTAAATCAACAAGAGTTTATGGCCTCAATGGCCTGTTTAATGGAAGTGACCAGTGAAACTTACTGCCAAACTCGAGATGCCATGGGTTTATTCAAAGAAGGTATGAATAGCCTGATGTTAAACGTAGATAAGCTGAATCGTGTTGCTTCTGACAACCCATTCACTGGCTACTACATCTTAAATATTCATGTGCCTAACGTAACTAAATGGCTGCAAAAAATTCAGATCGGTGTTGACCCAAAACTTCCTACAGATGCTGATTTCCAAACGAAAATTTTGGATGAAATGAATAATTATCAGAAAACAGTGAAACGCCTGCTAGGTGATTACAACTTGGCCCGAGGAACTTTAAAGAGTTTATCTTCCTTAGAGGCGAAGCAAAACGCTGTGTTTAAACTAATCACACTTATTGTCGATAAAATGACTAGCGATAATTTTGGACGAGACGCTGGAAATCAAAACTTCTTCACCATCAGCCGTCTTCCTCTCGACATTCCTTTTTATCTTTTAAATATTCCTGTACCAGATCAGGTTGCGGGTCGCTCAGGAACCATAGTTAAATTAAGTTATGATGATTGGTTACAGGCCAACATGAAAACGCTCCCTATTTTCCAAGATCCTGAAACTCTTGCGGATAATATTGGCGTGCGTATGAGACAGCTTGTTTACGAGGCCAACATCGCCTCAATTGAGTATTTTAACAAGTGGTTCATTGTGGATAAACCATCACTAGTGAACGAATCAATCGTTGATGTACAATATACCGTAAAAGAAAGCTTAGTCGTTATTGATTCTTATCTAGAACTTCTTCAGCAAAGGATGACTGATTACAATGGTGATCCGGCCATCATTCCAACAATTGTTGATACACGAATTAGAATTAGTAAAATTCTAGATAAATATGCTGTCATTGCAGAATATGGAAAAAAGCTTGGCTCTTTTGGTTCACGCTCATTTCGAGATAAAAACTTCATTAAACAAATCGATGCTGATTTAATAAAACAAATTGAAGCTTATGCAGATCTCATCAATATCGTCTATGAACAATTTATGGTTCAATTAGCGAGATCAGGGTTTCTTGCTAACCGTATGGTCACATTTGTAAATGAAGACTATAAACTTTTAATTGAACAAAAAGTAAATTTCACTGCCGCCCAACAAGATCTTTTTAATGCTGTCGGTATGGCCGCTATGGAGAGAATGCTTTCGATGTATGCTGGCAATCCGGCCAATGTTCAAACAGATTTAAATATGGCCTTAAGAATTAACTTAGGAAACATGGAAGCTTTAGAGGCGCTACTAAAGGATAATGTCATCTCAGTTCTTGCCGAACTGAAAATGATTAAAGAAGGTCGATCTAACGTGAAGACAAATAGCTTTGGCCGATTATTAAAAGATTATATTTCTAGTCCCTGGAGAGCTGTTAGTATTGGAGTGATACCTGTAATGTGGTATTGGTTCAAACATTCTGATCGTTACCCAATGACAACTTTAACTCATGGGCCTCAGAGTGAGTTCCATGATGCTCAAAATGTTTTCTCACAATTTTGTATTCAATCTTTGGCCTTCAATGATCAAAAAGAGATTAGAGACCTTTGCCAAGGGGCCGTACTAGAAAGTCCTCTTATCAATGTAGGTGGCTATAATATCGAATATAACAAACGACTGACTGCTTTTTTAAATGATAGAAAACTGACATCTCAAGATAAACTCTCATACAATCGTTCTGAAAGAGTATGCGCTTTCCGTGATTATAATCGTCAGAACATGGTTCTTTACATGACACTTGGAAAGAAAAAATAAATTAATTAGTCCAAAATTTCTCTTAGGAATTTTGGACTAATTAATAATTCCATCGTGAAGCCTTCCCACATTCCCCCTTTAAGCACACAGATGCCACCTTTTTTAATGGTCATAAAATCATGCTCCGGATGCAGGGCCAGAAGAGCGGCAATAACTTTTGTAATATGAGGATCATGCCCGACAAATGCATAGGTTCCATCTGTGGGGAGAAAAGAAATATATTCTACTAAATGAAGAGGATCATCCAAGATATCCAAATCGGCCATGACTTCAAGATCAGAATCTTGATAATAACTCCAGAGTATTTCGGCCGTTTGTACTGCTCTTGCTAGTGGGGAAGTAAAAATAACATCTACATTGTCTAAATATTTATGAAAATGAGTGAAAACTTCATTTAATTTTACAATTCCTTCTTCTGTAAGCACTCGTTCAAAATCTTTATCTTGCTCAATTGAAAAATGTCCTTCTGCAAGTCCATGTCTAATGAAAACAAGTCTCATGTTGCAGTGGCCTTTTCATGAAGAATTGTTTTATTCATCATAATAGTATGAGTTGCAATCTCCTGTTCATTTTCCTTTGGAACATTTTGAACATAGGAGCCATCTTCATTTAATAACCACGCCTGCCTATTATCTCTTAACAAAATATCAATAAAATCCCAGAGCTTCTCTTTTAATTTATTCTCAAAAATTGGGGCCACCAACTCTACTCTATTGTGCAGATTTCTATGCATCCAATCAGCTGAACCAATAAAAAACTCTCCATTCAAAGGTTGGTTTGAACCATTCGCAAAATAGAATACTCTTGAATGTTCTAAGAATCGGCCTATGATGGAAATCACCTTTATATTTTCAGAAAGACCTTTAATTCCAGGTTTAAGACAACAAAATCCTCGAACGATAAGAGTGACTTCCACTCCAGCTTGACTGGCCTTATAGAGAAGCTCAGTAATCACCTCATCTTCCATTGAATTCATTTTCGCGATAATTCTTGCTGGTTTTCCGGCCTTCTTATTTTTTATTTCATTCTCTATCTTATGAAGAAAAGTTGATTTCATATTAATTGGAGCAACTAATAATTTATTGTAGTCTGTTTTAAGAGAACTTCCGGTGAGGTAATTAAATACTTCAATAACTTCATCACAAATATCTTTATTACAAGTGAGAAGACCTAAATCAGTATAGAGATTGGATGTTTGAGAATGGTAATTTCCTGTTCCGATATGAGCATAACTCATAATCTCACCATCACTTTCTTGTCGAATAATGAGGGCCGTTTTGGTATGTGTCTTAAGTCCTAAAATTCCATAAACAACGTGAACTCCAGCATCCTCTAATTTTTGCGCCCAAACAATATTTCTCTGTTCATCAAAGCGGGCCTTTAATTCAACTAAGCAAACAACTTGCTTACCTTTTTCGGCCGCCTTAATTAAGCTCTTAATAAAGGGAGAATTATCCCCGGTACGATAAAGAGTCATTTTTATCGTGAGTACATGAGGATCTTCAGAAGCATTAGAAATAAATTTTTCTACAGTCCCAGAAAAGCTTTCGTAAGGATGATGGAGAAGAATATCCCCCTGGCGAATCAATGAGAAGATATTTGAATTCTCTGCGAATGCTTTTGGTATGATTGGTGCCCAAGGCCTAAACTTCAAATGAGGCAAATCCAAATCAACAATAGATTTCAAAATTCCAAAATCAATTGGAAAATCCATTTCATAAACGTCTTCATCTACAATCTCAAGAGATTCTTTTAAAAAATTTGTAATTGATGGATCAGTATCCTTATGAATTTCCAAACGAACACAATCAGCAAGTCTTCGCTCCTTAATTCCTTCCTCTACTAAGATTAATAAATCCTGTGCCTCATCTTCTCTATGATCGACATCGGCATTTCTTGATACTCGAAAAGGAACAGTTTGTTGAATCTCCATTCCAGGATAAAGCATCGGTAGATTAGATCGCACAAGAGTCATTGTCGTAACAAATCGAAACTTCCTATCCCCATCTGTTTTAGGTAAAGGAATAAGGCCTGGAATAACTTCAGGAATTTTAACCCTTGAAAATAAAATGGTATCCGTCATCGGGTTTTTCAATATCATTCCAAGAGAATAAGAAAGATTTGAAATAAAAGGAAAAGGATGTCCAGGATCAACTGACAGAGGAGTTAAAACAGGAAAAATTCTTCTTTTAAAGTACTTACTACAATAATCTTGATCCTCTAAAGGAAGTTCCTCGTAATCGAAAATAAAAATATCATTACGTTGAAGTTCAGCAGTTAAAGCGTGATAGATAGTTCGTTGTTTTTCTAAATCTTCGTTAATATGTTTTCTGATTGAAACGAGCTGATCTTCTGAAGTAAGGCCATCCACAGATCGGTGGGTATGGCCTGATATAATTTGATGCTTTAGGTAGCCCACTCGCTTCATGACAAATTCATCAAGATTTGATGAAAAGATAATAAGAAATCTCAATCTTTCAAGCAGTGGATTTCTCTTGTCAGCAGCTTCTTGAAGAACCCTTCGATTAAAATGTAGCCAAGATAAATCTCTATTTAGAAAATGAGTGGGGTCAACATTAAAGTTAATCTTCTTTGGATGTCTAGTAGCACTACGACGTTTACGCATTTATTATCCTAATCCTGGGGCCACATTAACTTTTGCAACTACATCCTCTTGATGAATTTTTTTAATTTTCCAACCAAGATTTGCAACGACTATGGCCATAATCGGATTGATTAAATTAAAAAAGCAAAATGGAAGATAAGCTCCAGTTGAAACTCCTAAAATTGTACTAAAATAGGCGCCACATGTATTCCATGGGACGAGAACTGAAGTCAGTGTTCCGGCATCTTCAAGAGACCTTGAAAGATTTTCTGGAGCAAGACCAAATTTATCATAAGAAGGTTTAAACATTTTTCCTGGTACAACAATGGCGAGGTATTGATCTGACGCTGTTAAGTTGATCACCACACAGCTTGAAATTGTTGCGGTAATTAATGAACCAGTACCCTTTACCATCTTTAAAATCGTTGCAGCTAACTCCTCTAGCATTCCAGTCACTTCCATCACTCCACCAAAAACCATTGCCATCAAAATGAGCCAAACAGTATTTAACATACTCGACATTCCACCTCTTGAAAGAAGTGAGTCGATAACCTTATTCCCTGTTTCTAATTTAAAGCCAGAATGAGCAACTTCGATTAACTTTGAATACATACCTCTTGCATTATAGTTTTCACCCAACATTCTTACCAAGGCGTCTTGTTGAAAAATAAGAACAAAGATTGCTCCGCCTATACAACCAATAATAAGTGCCGGAAGGGCCGGAACTTTTTTAGCAACTAAAACAAAAACTAAAATTGGTAGCAGAAATAAAATGGGAGAAATATTAAATTGGGATTGAATAACTGAGGTGACTTCATTTACGAGAGTAAGATCAGCGCTCTTAGTCTGATAAAATAAACCTAAAATTAGAAAACCAATTAAGGCCAAAATGATTGAAGGAACTGTTGTATAAACCATGTACTTAACGTGAGAAAAAACATCTGTACCGGCCATCGCAGGTGCAAGATTAGTCGTATCAGAAAGTGGCGACATTTTATCACCAAAGTATGAACCTGAAATAACTGCTCCGGCCACCATCCCTGTCGGAATATTCAAAGCTTCACCAACACCAATAAGTGCAATACCTACTGTTCCTCCTGTAGACCATGAACTTCCAGTCGCAGAAGAAACGATACAACAAACTAAACAAGTCACAGGAAGAAACCATGTCGGATTAATTAACTTAATTCCATAATAAATCATCGCTGGAACAACTCCAGAAAAAATCCAAAGCCCTATTAACGATCCAACCACTAACAAAATAAGATTGGCCTGCATAGAAAGTCCAATGGCATGAACTACTTGGTGTTCAATGCGCTCATAAGGCACCTTCAACACAAAAAGGCCAATGACTCCAGCAACGAGGGCGGCCATAAGCAAGGCCAACTGATTGGGCCCTAGAGTTGCTGAGTCTTTAAAAATTGAAATATTCAAAAATAAGATCGCAACCAAAACGAGAACAGGGATGAGAGATAATAGAAGGCCGGGCCTTTTAGCGTGATAAGACATTTGTAAATTTCTCCTGTGTCTAAAGTTTAGTCACTTTTTTGTTTTCTGTGTAATAATTAGCCGCTCTTAAAATTTAAAAAACCTCCCTTTTATTGACAAGGGAAATAACCCCTTGTTTCCTCGAGAATAAATATTCGGACTAATTTGGCATGGTAATTGGATGTAAAAGGAAAAACATCTAGGGGGAAACTTATGTCTAACACTAAATTTACATTGGCCTATTTATCGCTTTTATCTGTCCTTACTGCATCTCCAAACTACCTAGTCATTCATACGGCAACTCGCAGCATTGCCGCTGCAGAGGCTTCGGTGAGCTTTCCTAAATATGATTATCATCTAGAAAAAATTGATTCTGTCGTACTAGTAGATACTCAACAAGATTTAAAACTCGAGCAAGTTGAAGATAAAGCAAAAGAACTAAAGCTTAAGATAGAGCAAAGCTCAAAAGAGGAATCCCTCAATCTGGTATGGGAAATTAACTCATTTGATGATGACATTAAAATTCTTAAAAAAGAGAATTTGATTGATACTAAGAAAGAAGCTGCCCTTGAGGAGCTCTCTTTTGAACTTAAAAAACTTCTTGAACCTAAACTACCAGAGATAGATAAGAGCAAAAAAGAGGAAAAGATTGTTGAAAAGAAAAAAGAAAGTGCCTCTAGCGAAAGCGAATGCCCACTAGTTGAGCAGAATAAGCTTCTAACAGAACAGGTTCATCAACTAATGATTGATCAGAACAATATTATGCAAGCTTTATTAAACCTAACTCAGGCCCTAACAGAACTGGCCCAAAGAGCAGCTAACCCATTTTTTGCGAACTCCATTATTCCACCTTCTCAGCAGTACTCCTACTCTACAAATGGTGGAAGTTGGCAATTTGTACCAAACGGCCAAGTTAATTTAGGTTTCAGTCAACCCAACAATTCTCTGCCTCAATTGCAATTTCCGAGCATGCAACCACAGCTAAACACTCAAAATCAAGGTTCAATAACTAGCTCAATGCCGAGCTGGAATATACCAACTCTTGAATTACCTAAAAATTTCGAATTCGGAAATTTTGGGGCCCAAGGGCAAATGAGTGGTGGTCTTCCTATTCTTTAACTAATCAGACTAAAAGGCTCGCTTTTTATAAAGCGGGCCCATCCCTAAAGAAAAAAAATTAATCCCCGAAAAGACTTTCAAGTCGTACCCAACCTGCGGGGGAAAATGAAATCAATTGAGTCACAGGCCAAAGAGAAAACTCTCATACGTGCTTGCCATGCTTGTTTAAAGATTAACGAGTCATTTATTGAACTTGAACGATGCATGCATTGCAAAAAAGCTTTTCTGCCTTTGCGATATTTTGAAAAAATCCATCACAATAAAGATTTGAAGTGGGAGCATCATTTCTCCCCCACAGATCAGTTAGAAGAAGAAGATTTGATTAAAGGACTGTTTGTTTTGTGGTGAAAGCCATCCTCTTTGTGTTAGCTTCAAACTATGGAGACAACACAAGCTACGACCACTGAACTAAATCCCGTTCTCGTCCGCCTTTTTAAAAAACGCGGCTTCTCTCCTAATGAAGTACAAGATTTACTCTCATGGAACTTAAAAGACATTCCTGAACTCACTCAAATGAAAGATCTCACGAAAGCTTCTATCAGAATAATTGAAGCTCTCGAAGAAGATCAAAAAATCGGTGTCTACGGCGACTATGATGTTGATGGCACAACTTCTTGTGCGCTATTGTGGCATTTTTTTAAAATGCTCGATATTGAAATTGAAGTGTTTCAGCCAAGCAGGTTTATTGAAGGTTATGGAATTCATCCCTCTTCAATTGAGAATGCTTTAGAGAAAAATGTTAGTGTGCTGATTTCGGTTGATTGTGGAATTACTAATAATGCTACAGCTGATTATGCTCGTGAAAAAGGTATAGATCTTATTATCACTGATCATCACCGAGATGCTGCTCCTGAAATGCCTAAGGCCTTTGCTGTCGTAAATCCTAATCGTCGAGATGAGCCAGAGTCCCCTCTTAAAGCTCTTGCAGGTGTGGGTGTTGCTTTTGCTCTTGCTTTACAAATTAAAAAAGATTTTCTTGAGCGTGGTGTGGAAATGCCATCTCTCTACCCACTTCTTCAATTTGTGGCCATCGGAACAATTTCCGATCTGGCCCGAATGAATTCATTAAATCTAAAACTGACTCGTCATGGACTAAAACAAATTCCCAAAACCCAATATCCTGGAATCAAGGCATTTTTTAATCCAGAAGAGTTAAATTCAGAGATGATTTCGAGTGAAAGAATCTCTTTTCATGTGGGGCCTCTCATAAATTCGAAAGGTAGACTCGATCATCCAGATCGCGCTCTTAGATTATTAATTGCTCAAAATATGAATGAAGCTAAAGAAAACTATCTTCATTTGGAGCTCGCCAATCGTGATCGCAGACTCATTCAACAAGAAGTTTTTGAAGAGGCCAAAAAAGATGTGATTAAGGCCCTTAACTCCGATGAGCTTTTGATTAATATCCTCTACCAACCTCATTGGCATGAGGGAGTGATTGGAATTGTTGCCTCAAAACTCGTTGAGACATTCCAGGTTCCAGCAATTGTTTTCACTAATGCGGAAGAAGAGGGTGTGATTAAGGCCTCTGCTCGAAGTGCTGGTGAGCTCAATATTTTTGAACTTCTTGATCAATGCAAAGATCTCTTTATTAAATTTGGTGGCCATAAGCAGGCAGCGGGTCTCTCTATGAAAAAAGAAAATTTTTCTCTGTTCAAAGAAAGAATGAACTCACTGCTTAAAAATATACCTGCTCCTCTAAGAACCAAAACTTCAAGTTTTGATGTAGAAGTAGAAATTGAAGAAATTAATGCTCGTCTACTAAAAGATTTAGAGCGACTAGAGCCCTTTGGCCCAGGCCATGAACGTCCGATTTTCAGAATGAAAAATGCTCTTATCCAGTCTTATCGCATAATGAAAGATGCTCATGTTAGATGGAATTTTGGAGGGATAAAATCTAAAACTTATCTTCAAGGAGTAAGTTTTAACTATCTTGGTAAGTGGAATGAATCTTCACCGGAAGAATTATTTGAACATCAGGCCAAAGCAGGTTTAACCATTCAATTCACTCTAGGTGTTAACCGATTTAATGGAAATGAAACAATTCAATTGATGGTAGATAAAGTCATACCGGGAACAATTAATTAAGTTGGTTTCTTCTTCAGATAAAATTTTGAATTTCATCTCTCCCCGCCAATTGAAAATTTTAATACAATGAATTCACCGGGATCTAGTGCTTGCAAGCATTAGATTATTGCGAAGGAAGAAAGGCCAAGAGCTGATTTTCTGAGGGCAGTACCGGGAAAAAGGCCACGTTAAGTGGCCTTTTTTCTATCTACGACTATGTCTAGCGACACAAGTGACTAAATATTTATTGCTTCGTTTTTCAGTCTGCCCCATTCCTAAGGAGCCACCACTCAGGGAAATTCCTAATAAAGCGAATTGTTCATTAACTATTTCAATAAGCCAGATTCCAACGTTTCGGATAGCTAGTGGCCCAAAATAAAAGATATGCTGAAAAGGAATTATTTCTGTTATCATTTTTAAATGAAATTTCTATATATTTTTTTAATTACTTTTACTGCATACGCAGCAAATACGGATTTTCACCCTGTCACTTCAATTAAATCTCGAACTATCAAAAAAGGAACTATCGCATTTAACCGCTCCCCCTTAGGAAATATAAATTCAACCTTTTTAGTGAACACATTAAACTATGGTGCTTTTTCCAGGTTTGAAATTGGAACTGCCCCTCTTTTTTATACTTCTAAAGATCATAAATATAATTATGTCCTCAAGCTTAATTTTTGGAAAAGTGATTGGATCGATTGGAGCCTGGCCTATGGTGAAACAAGATTTAGAACTCATATCACTTATACCAATGGAGAAAAAGAAAACCCTGACATGATTCTTGAATCATCACAATTAGCACTAAACCTTCATCCTCCTGAGAAAAAATATTCCATTGGCCTGTTTTATACGTTTATAACCGGCCAGATTAATTCAAAAAATATTTTTGTTCTTGCCTCATCATTGAAGTATCAACGTGAATACGGAATGGATATTCAATACCAAGTTAAAGAAAACCAATGGCTAACTTTAGGCCTGGCCAACTTACGAGATACGGGAATTTCTCCCTATGAAAATACATCTAATGGAGTGGGAGGGGCCTATACTTGGTTTCGTGAAAAACAATTACTCTCTCGGCCTTCGGTTGGTATCTATCAATCCTTTAAAGGTGAAGTTCAACTCTTATTTGCCACCACTTTTTATGAGGAAAAATAAGGGCCTAATTAAATAGGCCCTTCAATGTTTAAGATCTAATAATTGTGACGTCTTCAATCACCACATCTGTGCGAGGGCGATCCATCGCTCCAGTTGGTGTATCACCAATTTTTTTAACCACATCCATCCCTTTAACCACCTTGCCAAAAACAGTATGTCTTCCGTCAAGGTGTGGAGTTGGAGCAAGAGTAATAAAAAATTGAGAGCCATTAGTTCCAGGCCCTGCATTGGCCATAGAAAGAATACCTTCAGAAGAGTGACGCAAATTTGATTTGAATTCATCTGCAAAACGATAGCCAGGCCCACCTCGGCCAGATTTTTCAGGACATCCACCTTGAATCATGAAACCACGAATCACTCGGTGAAAAATCAATCCATTATAAAATGGGCCTTCTTTATTGGTCTTTTGGCGGCCTTCAGCGAGGTTTACAAAGTTCCAAACAGTTTCAGGACAATCTTTAACGAAAAGTTCTATCTCAAACTCTCCCATTGAAGTTTTGAAAACGGCAGTTAAACCATTCACATCTTCTTTATAATCACTCTTGTCTTGTTTTAATAATCCAAACATTTTTACTCCTTAAAAAACTAATTCCCCTGGAGCAGCAACTCCAGTCGGTAATATGATATTCTTTTTAATTCCAGCTCCTAGGATCTGATTTAAATCCAACTTAAGACCTGGTGCTAACTCTGCCTTAGCATTATAAGGTGATAACCATTCTGCACTGATCACATAAAAACCAACTTCATGCAGATCATTAGCGATAATCCATTCGTTCATTCGATGACGTGATAAACAAACTGAGAAAAGAATCGGTAATCGTTCATCAAATCGACTCGAATGGGCCATATCCTTTAATTCTTTAATCCTATTTTGACTGATATAAGGGTCAATCCAAACAATATCAACCTCAGAAACACTTGGGAGCTTTAGTAACCTCACACCACCTCTGACTTGCTCCAGAGCGTTTGAAAAGAAACTGGCCTCTTCAACCGGCCTTAAAAATTTTGAACTTGCTGATCGAAAATAGATCTCTAATTTTTCATTAAATTGGGCCTGAAGTTCGGCCATTTCTGAATATTTAAGCTGGTAGTTACCAAATAATTTTGAGTAATCTAAATAATGCAACGAATCCGTTTTAAAACATTGTCCTGAAGTAGAGCTGTTGGCCCAAGCAGGAAGCTCTGGTAAAAAAAACTGCTCCACCCCTGAAGTCCTATAGGCCGCTGATTCATCAATTGAATGTCTTTCACCAGTACTGCTACAACTAATGAGTATGAGCAGGACTAAAAAGTTTAAATATCTCATCTTCAATACCTTTCAATTGATTAATGTTTATTTTCCAAGCATCTTTCCTGATTGGATTAATAGGGGTAATGCTAAAGACACCTTTCTCCTCTGATCTTAAATGCAGAGTTAAATTCTCTTTGATTAACGAATTCGCTGCTAAAATATGATCCACCCCAAGAGTTTTTAAATCGAGAAGATTATTTTCTGGGTGTTTTTTTCCCTCTCTAAAATCTGGTTTCTCAAGAGTTAAAAATAATCTGTTACGATCAATTAACTGATCAGCAGCAATAACATTATGGCCTGAGAAAAAATTAAGACGAGGAATTGGCTCAACTGGTTTAGGATGTTTAACTTGAATAAAATCATCCAGCGCCTGCCAGGCCTTAAGCCTAGTATAAAAATCCCCTACCTCTTTCTGGAATTCTTCCTCCATCATTGAAATGATGGATTTTAATTTCTTAGAAGAACTTGCTTGGGCCTTTTCGATCATTTCAGAATAAGGATCTTCTTCACTAGTTATAATAAAAAGCCGAGATCTTGGCTCTTTTAGCCAGTCTTCAAGCTGAATCAATATTTCGGCCGAAATTTCAGAACTTCCAATTAAGGCCAGCTCTCTATACTCAGGAGTAGGTTTTAATGTTTTAGCAAATTTAAGCGCCTCAATCCCATAACTTATTTTATCTTCAGTAATTCTTCCCTCTCCTAGTGCTCTGCCCGTAACGGCCATAGAAGTGGGTAAAGTTTCTCTTCTTAAATCAAAAATCAAATCAAAATCCTCATACATCTCTAGCGAAGATTGTAGCGAGCGAATAAATTCCTCAGAGAGTTTTTGATAAGTCTCCGGATCATTTTCTTTTTGTTGATTGATAAATTCTTCTGGATTTAGTTGATAGATAATTCTAAACAAATCATAAAAGCGAGACTTGCCTTGAATCTCTTCATCTTTTGATAAAAATCTTTTAGTGACTGAAACAACTTTGTAGGATTTTACTTCTTGCAACGTTTTTAAGTAGGACACCAAAGGAAGATAATACTGTGACTTCCACTCATTCCACTGAAGATGTTTTATGGGACTTAGGTTTAGGGCCTGCCATCCAAGCTCCGAGGTGAAATCGGCCCAGTTCACTTCGGCAGATGTGAAGTGCTCTTCAATTTCAATTTCCTCGAAATTAAACCAAGTTATTGCCGCACCGTGAGAATTAAAGCGGAGGGCTGCCTCAAGGGAAATAGGAGACGAACCAAGAATGGCCAGTTTCATAAAAAAAGGACCTCCGATAGAAGGCCCTTATAATAGCAAAAAACTTTTAATTGATCGATGATTTAAAGAAAGTAAACCTTGCTTTCGCCTTTATCGACGCATGAAAATTCCGCGTACTGATAAATAAAATGAATAAAGCTTGAAAGGGCCTTAAAACTTGGGAGATTCGTATCAAAATCCCCACCTAAACGTAACCAGGCCTCACCATCTTTATCTATATATTCAGAAGCGTGTCGAACTGTGACAACCGCCGGTAAATAACTGCCTTTGGTGAAATAAATTTTAAGTGATACTTCAGTTCCAGATTTAAATTTATTTTTGGCCTTTAAGCTAAAAGGTAATTGAAACTGGCAACCTTCTTCTGAAATATCAACGAGTGAAATTGGGTAACCAGACCCTTGATCATCTACGACTGAATAAACTCCAAGAAATTCTTGAAAGACAACTCTCTCAAAAGTTCTACGCTTCTGTTCAATAGTCTTTTTTCTTTTTTCATTAAAATCGACAACTTTTTTATCATCAGACATGGCCACTCCTCGTGATCTAGACAAAAGTCTTATCGGCGAGAAAATGAAAAGGCTGAGATGAAATACTTAGAGGACAACTTTTTCCATATCACTAAGGGGATGTGGGGCCATAAGCTTTCGGGCAAGCACTTCAAAATGATCTGTAAGATCGGTAATACAGACTCTAAGTTGTCGAGTATTCGTTTGATCTGCTTTTTTTATTCTTCCTGACTGAAACAGTTGATAAAGTTGCTCGGCCAAAACATCCCCAGACTCTACTAACTTAGTTTGCTCACCTAAATACTTTAAAAGGTCTTCCTTTAAAACTGGATAGTGGGTACAGCCAAGAATGATAGTGCTAATTGAGTTTTTCTTTATTTCGGATAAATATTTTGCAATCACAAGATCAGTGATCTGATCATGAACGACACCTTCTTCAACCAGAGGAACAAATAAGGGGCATGCCTGCTCAACCACTTCCACCTGATTTGAAAGCTTTTCTAAAGTTGATTTATAAGCATGGGATCGAATGGTGGCCGAAGTCCCAAGTACGGCAATCTTTTTATCCTGTGCCACTTTAATGGCAGCTGCCGCTCCAGGCTCAATCACATTGAGAAGTGGAAGTCCCTCAAATTCATGCTCTCCTAAAAATACCGTGGATGCCGAATTACAGGCAATGATCAAAGCCTTTACATTTTGCTTTTTTAAAAACGTGAGGATTTGAAGTCCGTAGCGCTTAATTGTCTCAGGAGATTTATTACCATAGGGAAGTCTTGCGATGTCACCTAAATAGCAGAATGATTCCTCTGGAAATTTCTCAGCTAATTTCTTTAAAACGGTCAAACCACCAAGCCCAGAATCAAAAATACCAATAACATCTTTCATAAATTTACTTTCTAGAAAGTATATCTCTAATTTTCCCCATCTTTTCTAAACTTTTTAAAAGATCAGGGGATAAGAGTCCCGATTGAGTTAATATTTTATCAGATAAAAGAAGTTTCAAGAAATCTTTCTCCCACAGAGAAGCATAGCTTGATTTTGAGTCTGCTCTCGCTATATCCATGGCCACACGAACTTCTTGAGGATGAATATCTGGAAAAAACTTTTTTGCACTGTCATCTTGAACAACAGTAGGATGCTCTAAACTTTCGGCCAATTTTTTTCCAATATCTGCATGCTCTGGAATTGCATATTCAAGTGCCTTCATTAACACCTTTGCTTCAACTTCTGGTAACTTAATCTTCAATCGCTTATGACTTGAAAGTTCTGAATATAAATCTAAAAGCTCGCCGTAGCTGGTTACATCCGGCCCACCTATTTCTATAATCTGATGGCCAGTAATCTTTAAGTCTAAAGCGGCAGCAAAATATTTTAGCAAATCATTAAGAGATAAAGGCTGACATGGTTGATTTAATACCGCTAAGTCAGGACGGAATGGAAGTCTTTCAGATAGGGCCTTAATCATTTCAAAGGAGAGAGAGCCCTCACCTAAAATAATACTCGCTCTAAATTCGATGGTATCTAATCCGCTGGCCCCTAATATCGCCCCAGTTAAGTGACGACTTCTTAAATGGGCCGAAACCTCACCCTCATTTGGCCCAAGGGCGCCGAGATAAAGTATTGTTGCTTGAGTGGGACGAAGCCAATTAACAAAGTTAATCGCACACATGGATTCTTCAAACTCAAAACGATTCATTGAACTCTTTAATCCATGAACCAGATAAAAGGCCTTATCAATCTTTCCCAGTCGAGGTAATTTTTCTGGATGAAGGAGATCCCCTTCAATCCATTTAACCTTAGGAATTTTGTGCTTGATACTTTTCTTTGATCTCACCAGTGCTGTGACTTGATGTCCAGCTTCAAGAAGCTGGGGTATGAGTGCTGAACCAACAAATCCATTTGCACCTGTCACTAATATATTCATATCTTCCTCTGATTAGAAATGACAAACCATTTTAAATGTTCACCAAACGCCTTCATCACAATAAGATGGACAATGGCCTGACTCCATTTATAAATAAACCAAGGGAGAGATGGCCTAAAATCGTGAAGTGCTGCCATAACATATTTTTTTTCTAACACTTCTCTAAACTCTAGTCGTCCCCGATCTTGTTTTCCTGAAAGCAATCCTCCCACGACGTAGAGCAATTGTCGATCAGGAGAACTTCTCTCAACGCTCTTTTGGAGAATTAAAATTTTAATCTCCGGAGAGAAGAGATAAAAAGTACAACGCTCTCCTTCAATCATGACTTTTATCAGTGAAGAAAAGAAATAAGGTAACCAATTAAAATACTCTAAAGTCACCCATTCTGCATTTTTTCCCGGTGGAAGAACCAGCCGCTGAATGGAGCGCACCTCTTTAATGGATGAAGAATAGCCTTTAAAACCTTTTGGAGAGGGATGATTTAAAGCTTCATGAATGGCCGAGTCAACAGATGTTTCTAAATCTTCAGCATAAGGCCATTCTTGGTTTTTAGATCCAAGCATTTCATATTTGAGACTTAAAACTAACGGATAAACTAAATTCTTTGGTACTTGAGTAATAAGGCTTACCCAGAAGCGAGAGAGTGAAAGAGGAATAACAGGTAAAGTAAAAATCCGACTTTTTTTTCTTATGACCTTAGAGGTTTTCTCTATCAAATTTTGATAGGTAATGATTTCTCTACCACCAATATCATAGATCTTTCCTTGAACAGAATTATCTTTCAACGCGCGAACGAGCACTTTAAGAACATCACTTAAGGCCACAGGACGAGATTTAGTCTTCGTCCAATTAGGACAAATCATAACTGGAAGTCTTTCAACTAAACGCTCTAAAATTGTAAAAGATGAGCCTTGAGCACCTATTACCAGGCCAGCTCGTAAAGAAGTGGTTTTAATCCCAGAGAATCTCAGCGTTTGTTCTACCTCTAAGCGACTTCTTAAATGCCAGGATAGTTTTTCTGTATCAGGAATCATTCCACCTAAAAAAATAATGTGCTTAAGTTTAAAATTTTTTGCGGCCCTTACAAAGTTATCGGCCATGAGTAGATCAAAGTCATAAAACTTTCCTTGAGACAAGCTGGCCGAAGGAAGCATGGAGTGAACTAAGTAATAGGCCTCATCACACCCTTCCATGGCATGCATGATATCTTTTAGAGAAAAAAGGTCGCAGGCCTTCCAGATTAATCGAGGATGATCTGACTGATGATGACTTCGTGACAAACCAATAATTTCATTATCAGTTTCCTTCAGAAGCTTATCAATAAGTGCTCTACCTATAAATCCACTGGCCCCAGCAATCAAAATTTTGGCCATATAAATCCCTGGGAATGTTTCAGCGAGTGTAGCATAATAGAACTATGATTTTCATGCGAATATTGCCTGGGGTACTTAAAGAATTAGTTAAACATGTTCCTACCATCATGTTTCATCTTGTGGATTGGAACGAACTGATGGGGGAAATCCCCAAAATCTCTCGCCGCATTTTGCAAAAAGAAGATTATGACGCCATATTCGATAATCAAAAGGATTACCTTTCTAAACTGAAAATTTCCCTCAGATCTGAGTCTTTGAGCCATCCTGGTGGTTTTAAGGAATTATGGATTTCTGAAAAAGTACTTCAGCTCTACTTTTCTCAACTCTTTTCGCCTCATGGTGTTTTTTTAGATTTGCGTTCTCAAAACTTTGGCATTGATGCTCCTTACTTACTGTGGCATCCCACTGGCCTCTGGATCAAGTTTTCACCTAAATTCCAAGAGGGCCTTATTCACATTTATGATGGTTTTTACCAAAATGATGAGAATCTCTATCGTCAGGGCCTAGTTGAAATTGGAATCATGAAAGAAGATTGGCCGGCCCAAGATAAAGATGAATTAGGCCAAATTTTTAAAACTCAATTTGGATCTTCCCAAGAAGGGGCGATTAAATTTAATCTTGAAGATTTTAAAAACTCTATGCTCTTAGTGGCGAACTTTTTAATTAAGAAAAAGGTCACCATCTCCAAAGACTTTCTTTACCTCGGTATTTATCTTGTGACTTTGTATTCTTTTTTAGAAGAAAGTGGTCAAAAGCTTGAAGTCAAAAACGAGTATCTAAAAATCAAGCAAGCTTTAGGATAGATCTTGCCTCAGTAAAATCAAAAATGATTTTTTCTACACTTCCTTGAAGTTCCGCTTTGGTATGAGAAGTTGCCACTCCAACGATTTCGCAACCTGCTCTTTTTCCCGCCTCAAGCCCAGCAAGAGAATCTTCAAACACCACACATTCTTCTGGTTTTAAATTTAAACGATAAGCGCATAATTGATAGACTTCAGGGTGAGGCTTACCTTTTGAGACCTGGGGTCCATCGACAATCACATCAAAATATTTTCGAAGTGATAAATGATCTAAAACAAAATCAACGTTACTAGTCGGAGCAGAAGTCCCTAAGGCAATTTTATATTTGTGAGCTCGAAGATAATCCAGAAAATCTAATAGTCCTTTATGGGCCTTCATATGAGGAAGATAAATCTTTTGATACATGCCCTCTTTCTCTTCAGCATATTTTTTCATTTCTTCGACACTTGGATTTTTAAAAATCATCTCAAAGAGATCACGATTGGTTTTCCCGTTATATTGATCTCGATAAATTTGTTCATCTAAATAGAAGTTATACTGATGAGCAAATTCCATCCAGGCCTTAAAGTGGAAGTGGTGATTATCAACCACCACTCCGTCCATATCAAAGAGAAAGCCTTTTATTTTATGCATGTGATTCCATTAAAAAGATCAATAATTCTATCTGGATCATATACCAAAAGCTCTTTTTGTAAAATAAGTTCATTTGAACTGGTCTATGCACCATAATATCCAAGAAAAATATCACGAAACCAAAAAAATCTCTTAGACACTCTTAAAAGATCATCTAAACCAAAAGCACTAGTATGAAAACGACTTGCCTTGCTGAAACCTTGGTACTTGCAAAAATAATCCGCTCTATCATAATTAGAATAATCCATATACCAAGCAGCAAGCGGCAAACAGGCCTTGTATACTTTCCTATCCATGCTTTCACAAGGTTGAATCAACTCTTTAAATGAAAATGTTCTCACACCAACTCTATTATTGAGAACCATAGAAGAAGAAAATCGCGCAAATTTATAATCAGGGTGATCAATATTATCAGCAAAATGATGAGTAAATTCATGAACAATCAAACCAACAAACTCAGAAAAAGTCACCGGATGCTTCATCTCTTGCAATGATTTTAAATCAATCACAATGTCACTAAATGGAGTATTCAGGGTGCAAAGATTCTGTCCATTTGAACACTCACCCAAAACAATTTTTGAATAAATGATGTCATCAAAGAGCTTGGATTGATTTTCTTTTAAAACTTCTTTTATATCTTTTAAACTCTCATCAACCTTTTCTGTAAAAAGAAATTGATAAAAAGCAAATTTCAGAAATCCTAGAATTCCTTTTAAAAACAAATCTCGCTGAAATAAAAAATGGTAAGTACCATCACAAAGTGAATCGAACTCATCTGGAAAAATCATCTCCTTATTTAAAGCAACATCACTCCAATTGGAGAATTAAAGCGATCCAAAATCTAGATAAGAAAAATGAAGAAGATCTCATGTTTACCGCTCCCCTTTCACTTTCAAAAAAAGATTTTGAAGTACTAAGAGAAGAAATGGTGGGGATGATACAGAAAGTTTCTAAAACTGTGACGGAAACAAATCCAGACGATACTTATTGTTTGAATATAGATTTCTTTAAGATTTAAAATTAAGTTTTGATGCCTTATGAAATATTAAATCCATTTGTATAGATTAAAAGACTCAAGTTAAGCATTAAGTAATAACCCTCAAAAGAGGGTTATTACTTAAGAAGAATAGAACTAAAAGCAGCGAAATTTTACAGAGTAGACCGGTTTTAATGATCCTAATAACTCATATGAATTTTTAAATTCATACGTCCCAACATAGCTTTTTGTATCAATGACTAATTCCTCTGTCGTTCTACAAGCTACTCCACCTGATCCGCATACCATCCAAGAGTTATCTTGGCCTGTTACAGTTATCAAATTACCTTTGACGGTAATCGATTTTCCATCAGTGAAATAACTAGATAAGTGGTGCTCTTTATTTTCAGAAGTTATGCCAGTGCCTTCCAAATGGGCAAAATCCGTTGAGCTATCGATATTCAAATCAAGATCAATTGTTTTAAGTGTGAAATATGAATTTCTACTTACATTTCCATTAATTAATTCATGACACTTTAAATGCAAACTAGCTGCAAATAAGGAATGAGACATTAAAACTGCTGAGACTAGCAAAAATTTAAACATATAGACTCCAAAAATTAATTTTTGGCATTTTTACCATGGACAGAGATAAGAAGAGTAAATTTAGGGAGGGGTGTGAAAAAAAGAAAGGGCCAGGGATAAAACCCTGGCCTATAAAATTACTTTTCTACGCAGTTTGGAAGATCAGCAACAGAGAATCTGTCACCACGGCTAGATTTAGTAGAAAGAGTTTCAACCTGAGTTAGGTCAATTCCTTCATTTTGAATTAAAACACCATAGTTATAAGTGTAGTTCTCAGTATTTGTTGGAGTACCAACTGTATAACCTACAGAAATGTGGCTCTTTACAATATGAACTAAGCAGCTATCCCAACCTGAAGTCGGAAGATAAGTACCTTGAATACCGCCATAAACAATTAGACCATCTTTAATATCGTCACCAGCTTTAGCAACAACTGGCTTATAACCTTTTGTCTTTAAGATATTAGCAACAGCTTCTGCATTAAGATTAAAAGTTCTTGTACAAATTCCACCTTGTGGCTTGAAAACTGTAGCTTTAACAATGTGTTCCACAACAGTCACTTCACAAGTATTATTTTGAACTTCGTTTCCAACAAGAACAGGTTTTGCAAATGCAGCGCTTACGATTAATGAAAGAGCAGCAGCAGTAACTTTTAAAAGTTTCATAGTTCCTCCTATAGGTTTAATAACGGCACAGTACTTAAATAAATTTCGAAGTTCAATCACATTTAATGAATTTTTTACAAAAAATGGGGCCATTCAGCACCGCAATTTTTAAAGAAAATGTAAGAAAAAAATGACACAGAAAATTAAGAAATTGAAATAATATGGCCAACAATGCTTTGCGCATGTTGGCCTAGAGTCATGGACTAAAAACTAACTAAATTGCGGCATTCAAAACTTGTTTCAGTTAAAAATCCCACTCGATAAATCATATAATGAGAAGGCGCTTTCGTTAGACCATCAAAAACGAGTGTATAATGATTCTGTCTTCCATTAACCTTTTTTTGAGCATTGAAAATTTCATTAAAAAGATTTGTAGTGTCACTACTCCATTTATCCATAGGAGCTTCTGCTTTTGCGCCAGCATAAACCACTTCTGCACATGTCGTTGGTTTATGAAATTCAGCTTCAGAATTTGTTTTTCTACTGTGAAGAACAATTTCTAGTTCCTTAGGTTGAATTTTATCAAGGTTAAACATGAATTGAGCATTAATGCTCTGACAGTTTTTACCTTTTGATGAAAGGGCCTTTACATTATTAAATTGAACATAGCAGGCCTGATTTAAATCTCTTCCATTTTTCCAGAGATTCCCTCCATAAACAGTAGAGTTTAAACTAACTAATTCTGCTTGGGCGATGATTGGAAATAAAGCAACAACTGCGAATAATAACTTCACAAAAAATCCTTTTGTTGAATTGAATTTGCTGAGATTAACTTCGATGAAACAGATTTGGAAGATGATAAAAAAATGACATCTTTAATTCTAAACAAAGAATGGCCATCTCTTAAAGATGACCATTCTTTTTATGATCTAGCTTGGTTTTCAGTGTCCAGTTTTACCCTTTCGCTGTTTCATCCAGATCATGGGTAGATACTACTCTCTACAAACAAAATGGCCTCTAAAAATTATCTAAAGATAATACACGACTAGAGAATGACATCATTATTCTTCTCTTTTAAGAGGGAGCAGTTATCAAACCTGGCCTTGTTCTCATAGTGATGCCAATCACAATCAGGAGATGTCGGATAGGTTAAGAATTCAAAATAGATTTTTTCTGAAGATGAATAGACTTCAAGTCTAGCATCATATCCATAATGCCCACTGGCCTTTCTGGCATAAATATCACTTCTAAAAGTTCGCTTAAAATCAGTGGAGATGAATTCAAACTTACATCCATATCCACTCTTCCCTTTAATTTCTACGCGAATCTGCTTTCTTTCAGATGAATAAGGTTTGATTGAAATGAGCGTTTTTGTATCACGGCCAATTAATGTGGATGCTGACCCCACTCCGCCCTTGCATTCATAGCTTTGGGCCACAGCTTGCAGTGAAGTTAAAATTGTCAGAGCAATGGTGTATCTCAGCATTTAGAATCCCTAAAAGAATTCCTTAAGGTAATGACAGAAATCTGAAGTCATGGAAAGCATGACTGTAACTATTACAGCGCACAGCAACACATTCAAGTTCAAAGTCGCCTTCAAGTATCAGATTTTACGATCATTTATTAACTAATGAACTTCGCAATTCACAGACAACCTTGGGCCATTTGGAAGGTTTAAATCCGTAAAAGCTTCGGGATGATTCTCAGTCGGAACTCTAGCCGTGGTAGAAAGTATGTATTCGCTATTTTTCTTAATATGGGTGTAAAGACTTGTAAGTTCATAATGCCAATTAACTTCAAACACATAACCTTTGAAAGCAGTTGAGAATTTCTTTTCAATCTTAGTATCTGAAATGATATCCATTCTTTGCTTCTCAAGAGGCTTTTCACTTTCTTGAAACCAAGCTTCACAAACTAATTTACCTGCAAAACAATTTAGAGAGAATAGGGAAATTAAAAAGATGATTGTCATTTTCATGAGAAGAAAACTACTACAATTGTGATTTCATTTACAATGGCAAACGGACGGCCCCATCACAAGGTTGGCTCAAATAAAAAAGCCAGTTGGAACTATTCCTCATGCCGGAGAGCAACAAGTCATCCAAAGAATACTGTCCTATCGGGCCAACGGGCAAAGCTTCAAAAAGATCGCGGCCCAGATGACCTCAATGGGAGTCCTAACAAAATCGGGAAAAACGAAGTGGCACCCAATGAATATAAAGCGCATTATAGATTCAATTAGTTAAGCACTATTATACCACTATTGAAAAGTTTTTTATATAGTGTTATCATAGTGCCATTATGGCTCAATGGATTTTTGTTGAATGGTTATTATTCTGGATATTGGAAACCTCCCATTTTGAATTTGAATGGGATGTTGGCAATCTAACTAAGAACTCCAAAAAGCATGGAATCTCAACTGAAGAAGTTGAGGCTGTCTTCAGATCGGGACTAGCTCTTCCTCTCGGGCTTCAAATCAGTCCGCCAGTCAACGAACAACGACTTGGTCTTGTCGGCCCAACTATAAACGCTAAACTTTTGCAAATCGCTTTTACTCTTAGAGAAGGCAGAGTACGCGTTATCAGCGCCCGTCCTGCTCACAAAAAGGAGAGACAAACTTATGAAGAAATCTTACGTAAAATCACGCAAGGAGTATGATAACGACAATGAATTGGATTCAAAGAAAATTCTTGCAGCGATGAAACGCTATAAGGATTCACCTAAGAAACCAACAAGTGTCGCCTTAGATGAAGTCACAATTCAAGAGCTCAAGAGTCTCGCTGAAAAGCAGGGCATTCCTTATCAGGTACTGATAAGAGTGTTCATTCTTGATGGTCTAGAAAGACTTAAGAAAGCTGCGTAGAAATGAGCATTCTGAAGCGACCACCTACTTTAAAGATGGCCCCTCCTGGTTCACGCGTTGTGAAGAAACAGGCCCGTATTTCAAAAAATGGAATCAAGCATTTTGTGAAGGCCCACATTCGAAAGAATAGAGGCAAAAAGGTCGTCCTTCTCCCTGAAAATCTGCTTTATCTCTATTGGCACGGAGATCGAGAATATCCTAATCTTGGCAAAGTCAAAGGCTACGGTGAATTTCCTGAGCTTGATTCTGTCATCCAGTTCTGGCTCAACTTTTGGAAAGAGCAAGGATTGAAATTTCCCGAAGATCTTGATCCTTTCTTAATAAAAGTCATTATCGCTATTGAGTCTCGCTTCAGACCAACAGTAAGAACGAAGATCCCAGGTAGTTCTGCTACCGGCCTCATGCAAATTACGAATCAGACACGTGAAGGACTCAACGGGAAGTCTAAAAAATCTCAACACGCTTTGAGAGATAGTTTCCTTGATCTTGATATGGTTGATCTTACTGATCCAGTCATTAATATCGCTGCTGGCATTCGCTGGTTAAACTACAAGTACATGAATCCAAGAAGAAAATTCCCAAAAAACCTCTTCAATATGCTGAGAGGATACTACGACTGGCACAATGGAGGCGAAGCCTATGCTCATAAAGTTCTTAATCTCTATAATGCTTCTCTCTTTGAACGTATGGGCAACAGACCCTGATCCCTATGTCGAAGCCCTTGCGAAGAAGAAATACTTAGAACTTCCTGACGGCAGAGAAATTCTTATCTCCTATTTTTCTTTAAAAGATGAGATGAAGATTAGAATTTTCATGAGGGAAAAGAACAAAGTCTTATGGGATAAAAGTTTTATCGATGAATATGATGAACTTTGGTTTCACGCCAATTTTATCCCTGTTGTTAAGAACAAATTCCTTGAAGATTTAGATGGTGATGGATCACCTGAAATTGCTATTGCCAATTGGAATGGTGGAAAAGCTCCGTGTGCTTCTTCGGCCATTATTTTCACAGTAAAAGAAAATTCACTACAATTCTTAAAGAAACAACAAATCAATACTGAGTTCTCTAGATATGTCTATCCAACGAAGCACGAATTCAAGAATCCGAAGTACAAAGACTCTCTATGTAAATACTGACAACCTAGTAGATCCAGAATACTGGATGGAGTGGACCGAGCGACTAGACAGATAAAATGGCGCACTGGACAGGAGTCGAACCTGTGACCTACCGATTAGAAATCGGTTGCTCTATCCAACTGAGCTACCGGTGCGCTAAGTGCTTTAGAGAAAAACTCATTGATTCCAAAGGGTTTAACTGTAGCACAATAAGGGACAAGATTAACGACCCCAATGAATCTTGTCAATCTGGTTAAGAGGAGAATTTGATACTTTCATAGAATTTTGTGCTAGGCTCAAAAGCACTATGAGTATTGAGGCCCGCATTTTTAGATCTTCCAAAAGACATTTTGATTGCCAACGATCAGATACCCAAGAATTAGTCCATGCAACGGCCCTGGCCTCACTTTTAAAAGAAGATCATTTAGTGGTTGGCGACTGGGTTGAATTAGCTCCTCCTCCGATAGGTGGCGAAGAATATATTATTCAAAGAGTTAAGCAGAGAAAAAATTCTATTTTTAGAAACCTTCCTCGTGAACAAAAAAAGAAAGTTATCGCCAGTAACGTTGATGTAATGTTGGTTGTTGTGAGTGCAGGAAAGCCTAGCTATAAGCGAGGATTGATAGATCGCTACTTGGCCCGCTCTGATTACTGGGGTGTCCCCGCCTATTTGATTTTTAATAAAATGGATCTTTATCATACAGAAGATTTCGACATAAATTTTGAGGCCGACCGCTTGAAGTGGCTGGATGTTGAGTGCTTTGAACTTTCTGCTGAAGACAAAAATTACTCACCAAAATATCTTCAACATGGATATCAAGATTTAAGAGATAAATTAAAAAACAAAACTGCCATTCTCGTTGGCCACTCTGGAGTTGGAAAAAGTAAGCTCATTACCTCACTCAGTAATGGCAAAGCAGAACTATTAAGTGGTGATTTAGGCAAAGTTGGAAAAGGTGCTCATACAACAACTTGGGCCGAATTAATCGATGCAGATTCCTTCACCTTAATCGACTCTCCCGGCATTAGATCAATGTCATTAAGTGATCTGACTCAAGAAGAATTGCTTTATGGCTTTTCTGATATTCATGAATTCTCAACCAAGTGTCAGTTCAGCAGTAATTGTAATCATGAAACCAATAGTAAGGGTTGCTTTTTTCAGAAGCTTGATCCAAAAAAAAGAGAGGATCAATTGATCCTCTCTCGATTAGATTCATATAAACGTATTTTAGAAGAAGTTTCTCACATTCCAGATTGGCAAAAAAAGCCTTAACGAACTAGACGTGGTTCGAATCTTGGAAAATGTTGAGGTGAATCTTTCTGTTTTTCATCATAAGAAGAAATTGAACGCTCACCATGATGAGAGGCACAGCTAATCATTACTCCTAATATAAAAAAAAGTGCGAGTGTCTTTGTCATAACCATCCTCCCGGAAGGGTATTATATCTATGATACCCTCATCGGTCTTATCGGCCGAAGTCTTAGGAAAATCTTGCCTATCTTTAAAAGTTGAGCAATTTTAACGAGTTAAATTTCGACCGCATCTTCCGGTTTTGGAAGGGGTTGGCGCTCATTCTCCATTTTAGGTTTGGATATTGTTTTAACCTTTCGATAAGGAAAACTGACTAAAATTTTACCGTCTTTTTGATCAATTTTAACTCTAGAGCCATCGCAATCCTCAGGAATAGAAAAAGAATTAGAAAAACTTGAAACAGAAGTACCGCTGCTTGATTTGACTTCATTCTTCCCCGAAATCGTCACGAGCTCCCCAGAAACATTGATATCCAACTGCTGGTCTTTATTTTTTGGTTTTACAACTAAGATTTTACCTTGGGGACCCTCTTGCCATTCAGTTTCATAAGTAGAAGTCATACTAATGCTTGGTAAACCAGCTTCCTCCTCAAGTATCTCCTCCATATCTTTAAACATATCCTGATCAGGCCCAACACCATTGAACAGTTTATTGAGCATGCGTCGATGCATCTCCTCTCGAAGCTCCATCCTTCGCTTAATTCGATCAAAATCGCTCTCTGGAGACATTTTCTGGCCCACCACGGTGGCAGCAGATAGAAAAAGGATAAAAATAACAGCAAGGGTTACATACATTCTTTTCATAGTTCAAAATATAATTGCGTTTTATTGCTCGTCAAGGGTGGGTATTTTTCAAGAAATCAAGCATTTGATCTATCCCGTCAATAAAAAGTGCTGGGCCTGGTTGAAGGAAGATTTCTGGGGGCAACTCAAAGATTCTCCGATTTTTTACAGCACTTATCTTCTCAAACCCTACTCTCTCCTTGAATGAAGAAATTTTGACTTTTTTGCCACACCAACATCCAAAAATAATATCAGGATTTCTTTGAATAATTTCTTGGTCAGTGACCTCTCGCTCCTGGGCCAGGGCCCCAACTCGGTCACTAAAAATATTTTCTCCACCACAAATCTCAATTAACTCAGAGACCCATCGAATACAGCTTAGCCTTGGATGATCCCATTCCTCAAAATAGACTCGAGGTTTATAAGGCCACTTTTTGACTTCTAGTTGCACTCTTTCTATTTTCTTTCTAAAGGAATCTACTAATTCCAGCGCTTTTTTTTCTTCACCAATGATTCTTCCCAAAAAAAGAATATAAGAGAGAATTTCTTCAATTGATCTCTGATTAGTGATAAGTACATTTAATCCTCGTCCTATGAGCTCTTTAGCAATGTCTTTTTGAATATCAGAAAACCCAACCACCAGATCAGGCTTCATAGAAACAATGAGTTCGACATCCGATTTTATAAATTGGGACACCTGGGGAAGTTTTTTTGCCTCAGGGGGTCTCTCAACAAATTTACTCACCCCCTGAATAACATCAGGCCTTTCTAACAGATAGAACGTCTCGACTGATTCTTCCGTGAGACATATAATTTTACTTGGAAAACTCATTTTAAAATCCTAAGGATCAATATGATAAAATATTTGATATTACTTTTCCTAAGCTGCTCTCTTTGGGCCGCTGATGATCATGCTACCATTTCTGCCACACGCTGGAGAGATAAAATTGTTATTACCATTGATCATGACAATGGCTGGCATACTTATTGGAAAAATCCTGGAGACGCAGGAATTCCATCAAGTTTTAAATTTTCTTCTCCGACTGAAGAATTTGAATGGCCAGCTCCAACTCGGCACATTGAAGAAGGAAACATCCTCACCATTGGTTATTCAGGTAAAAAACACTTCTTTTTTAAAGAGATTCCCAATCAATTTGATGTGCATGTTACTGTTCTTATCTGTAAAGATATTTGTATTCCAGGAGAGGCCAAACTCACACTAGGGAAAACTCAAAAGTTTACCTCTAATCGACCTGCGCAAGAATACAGTGATTCAGAACTCAATGAAGCTTTTGAGAAACTTCCTAAGATTGCAAATTTACCAAGTGGTTTTGAATACTACCTCACCAGAGTAAAAGATCAGAATCTTTTAACTCTTCACTACTCACTAAAAGTAAATCAATTAAGCAAACTCCCTTTTGAGCTTAATCTTTTAACTGCGTTTCCGCTCGCCCCATGGGGATTTAAACGTGAAAATTTGTACTACAAAGATGGGACTCTTTACGGAAAAACTGAAATCGAATGGGACGGAGAATATCAAGATCCTCCAATGAATCTTCCGGCCTCTGGACAATTTGAAAAACCCTATTCATTAAAGTTTTTATTCAACTCTCCTATCGAGAATAAAGTTAATATCGTCACACTCTCTATTAAGGATTTTTCAAATTCTTCTTCCTCATTAGATGATTTTTATAAAAAACTTCCTCCTTTTGATGGAAAGTCTAAAGTTGAAACTCCAAAACCGACCTCTAATTCAAATATACTTACCTATATCCTATTTGCGTTCTTGGGTGGACTCATTCTTAACCTCATGCCATGTGTCCTTCCGGTCATTTCACTTAAGCTTTTTGGACTGATTAAACATCAAAATGCTCCCAGGCAAAAACTACTTTCACATAATTTAAGTTATACAGCTGGAGTCATATCAACATTTATGGCACTTGCTCTTATCATCTCGGGATTAAAGGCCACAGGCGAAGAAATCGGATGGGGGTTTCAGCTACAGTCTCCAACTTTCATTTTGATCATGATGCTGATCCTTTTCATCATGTCGCTTAATCTTTTCGGGCTTTTTGAGTTCGTTACACCTGGTGGATCAACTCTTGGAAATCAAAAAATGGAAGACGGCCTAGTTGGTGATTTTTTCTCAGGCATACTCACCACCATTTTATCAACTCCTTGCTCAGCACCTTTTTTAGGAACAGCACTCACTTTTGCTTTTACAACTGAATACTATGCTGTTTTTTTGATATTCTTTTTTATTGGGCTAGGACTCTCCTTTCCTTTTTTACTTACTGCTTTTTTCCCTCAGGCCTTACATATTTTTCCAAAACCCGGTGCATGGATGGAAAAATTAAAATATTTTTTAGGCCTTTCATTAGTTTTAACCACCATCTGGCTCTATGACGTTTTTGTCAGCTTAGTTGATTTTGATTTAATCAGTTGGAGACTTAACCTACTGTTCGCTTTGTGGTTTTTTGCCTTCTTCTTTACTCGCAAAATCTCACGGCACAAAATTCTTCAATTTCTCATTTTTGCCATTCCCTTAACACTCACAGTTCTGGCCATCGAGCATGTCAGACCTAGGCCAATTGTGACTAGTACTGAAGTCCAGAGCGAATGGACTCCTTGGAGTGAAGAGAAACTCTCCGAACTTAAGGGACAAACTGTATTTATGGATTTTACTGCAGAATGGTGCCTTACTTGTAAGGTCAATAAGAAATTGGTTTTTGAAACAGAAGCTTTCAGAGAACTGGCCAAAAAAAATAATATCACTCTTCTTCGAGCTGATTGGACTAAAAGAGACGACAATATCACCCAATATCTAAGAAAGTATCAGGCCGTCGGTGTTCCCGCCTATTTTATTCAAAGGCCTAATGGAGAAATCGTTTTTTTAGGGGAAACTATTTCCCTAGATAAAATTAAAAATCATTTATAAAGGGCACTTTTTGCTGGCAAATACCAACATAAAGAATTTTGATTTAAGATCAAATCATGGAAGACAATAATAAAAATCAGCAAGACGTTCACTCAATCCGATCCGAGAGATCTGGTCTCTTAGGAATAATGGAATCGGTTCTTCGAAGATTTCGAAATGTTAGTTTTATATTGCTCTTGGCACCTATCACCTTTCTTTATATCTTTTGCATTGGTGTTGCCTTAACTCCAGGTATTACTCTCTTCAAATATGTAAGTCATTGGTCAGCTGAATTCGGTCCCCTTGTACAAAACTTTTTTCAAGGGATGTCGATTGCAAGTGCTTTTCTACTCTACGGTCTTACTCTTATCTTTGTTGTCCCATTAGTTAATAAGCTTCTGCCTTTAAAAGTTAAAACTCAAAGAACGACTTGGTTCTCCCTTAGTGTCATCCCATGGTACTACCATAATGCCTTGACCTATCTGGTTCGCTATACCTTTCTTGATTTCATCACTCCTACTCCTCTCAATAAACTCTTCTATCAAATGATGGGAATGAAAATTGGTAAGGGCACAATCATTAATACTTCTAATATTTCTGATCCTTGCTTAATTGAAATCGGTGACTATGTCACCATTGGTGGCTCTGCAACTCTCGTTGCTCACTACGGTATGAAAGGCTTCTTAATTATCGATAAACTCGTCATTGATGATATGGCCGTTATTGGTATGAAGGCCACACTCTTTGGAAATGTTGTCGTCGGGAAACGTGCAATGGTTAAACCAAATGAGGTTGTTTTACCAAAAACGAGAATTCCAGAGAAAGTTTCATCTCAAGAAAGCGCTTAAAAGCTAGTCATCAAACTTTGTTGGCAATAACATCAGCTCTTCAATAACTTCTTTAGGATCTTGATTATTGTAAAGAACTTCATACAGCCCAGTAAAAATGCGGGCCTTAATGCCCTTTTCTTTAGCAAGAAGATAAGCTGCCTTGGTTGTTTTATAACCCTCGACTACAGATTTAGTAGAGTTAATAATGTCCTGAGCTTTTCGACCTTTAGCAATTTCAAGACCGAACGATTTATTTCTAGAAAGATCTCCAGTAGTAGTTAAGATCAAATCTCCCATACCGCTAGGCCCATAAAAAGTTTCAGGCTTTGCTCCAAAGGTGGCCCCAAAACGAAGCATTTCTAAAATTCCTCTCGTAATCAATGCGGCCCGAGTATTGTGGTTATAACCAAGCCCCTCAATCACTCCACCAGCAATGGCGATCACGTTTTTTAACGAGCCACCAAGAAGCACACCCTTCACATCAAGAGTTGGCATGGCCTTGAAAAAATTTGTTTTAAACATCTCACAAGTATCTAGAAGTCTCTCTCTATCATCCCCTGCGAGTGAGACAATCGTGACTTGCTTGTCTAGAATTTCTTGAGCAAATGATGGGCCTGAAAGATACATCAATTGTGAATGATAAGCTTGAAAATGTGATTTAAGCATCTCGTCTGGCAACTTGAGTGTTTCATGATCAATTCCTTTTGCAAGATTAACCAGAGGCACTCCCTTCTCAAGATAAAACTTCATCTCCTCGAAATATTGAAAGAAGAAATCATCTATCGCAGACATTGGTAAACCTGAAACAATTATTTCTAAATCATCTTTTGTAAGAGATTTTACTTCGTCCCACGAAAGTGCAGCACAGATATTACTTGGTAGCCGATGCCCCTTTAAATAGGTGGTATTTTCTCCACGTGAAATTTCATCATAAACACTTTGTGAACGAACCAGGATGATGACTTTTTCAAAGTTTTGGGACAAGACAAAAGCAATTGAAGTTCCGAAAGCTCCACCGGCCAGAACCAGCGCTGTTTTATAATTCATGAAAATTCCTATTAAAGACTAATCACTCCATCCACGCTACTCATGACCTCATAAATCTCTATCACTTCATCAGTGCTATTAATCAATTTACGAGCACGGATTGAGATGTAGTTGCCTTTTTTAGACGGATTCTCAACAATCATAAATCCTTCCAGCTTTTCCAGTATTAAATGCTTATTATCTACATGAATAATAAATTTAAACTCATAATAATCAGGCCAAGAATGACTTTCATCTAATAAGGACCTAAATTTTTCATGTTTCATACATCACCAAATAGTTGTTTTTTATAGAACTCACTTCTTATTTCATAGGGTTACTCTAAGAGCGAATAATTAAATTTTTTATGAGAGAAGTCCGATCTAGCCCCTAACCGGCAACTGAATGCTCGAGGTGGTTATGACTAAAGTATGGATGCTTCTCCTTTACTTTTTCTCTTTATCGGCATTTGCCCAATTTACTCATATCAAGCTTTCTCCGCAATTCGAACAGTATCTCAATCAACCCAAATTGAAAAGCCTGGCACCCACAGTCATGGCCCTTTCTTCCAATGAAGAATCAACTCCATCTATCGACAATCACTTAGAAAATAAAATAAAAGAAACCCTTTTAGGTGTGGCCACAAAATCTCTTACAGATCCAATTCCCACTGATGGGGAGGAGCAATCTCCACTCTATGAAGAAATAAGAAATCAACTCGAGACTTCACACGAATCCATCGCTCAAAAAGAAGTTTCAGATCTTACTACTTGGAATAATCAGTTTAATTTTGGAAATCAAAACTATTCTGGTTTCAGTTGGCAAAAACCTTTTGGAACAGTTCAAGTGCATGTGGATCGCCAAGTGGCACCTAATTTAATGGGTGATAACTGGCTTGTTTCAGATACCTTTAATTTTCAAATTGAAGCGACGACATTTCTTGAAAAATTAAAAGATGCAGGCCTTGCTTCTATGAGTGAAAAAGAAATTGGGGCCTTCGCCGGGATTACTTTTAAAAGAACCTATACTTACTATCATTACGCTCCATCTTACATGGATGGACTTAAATCTGATTTTTCAAAACTCTTTCTTCCATTTTTAAAGTTTAATCCCCAAGGAATTTTAAAAATGGGAAATGAAGAAATTATTAAAAGAGAAGATCACTGGACTGCGCAGGCCGGTGGCCTAATCTCTACTCCAAGCTCAGGAGCTTCTTTTTCGGCAGGAGTTCTTGCCGAGTATGCCTATCAGCAGGCCTCCTCTATTCAGAGTTTTTTATCAAATGAAAAAAGGTTTGAGCTTGATGTAAAAAGTAAAACATCAAAAAGTATAGGAACCACTCTATCTTTGCAGATTGATTTTTTTAAATTACTGAAACTCACTATTCTTAATTATGATCTTAATTATGAATATGCAGCTGGAAAGACATATGCCCTAAGCTTTACTAATGAAGCTTGGCAATCAGTTCAAGCAAATGCCACTCAAAATCAAGAATTCAATCACATTATGAAAGGTCATGGACAAATTCAAACCCTTGAACCTTATGTCATACGCTTGGATGAATCAAGCTCTAGTTCAATCGAAAGTCGTGGAAGTATTCTTATCTGGGGTAAGCTTAACAAAAGTAAGACAGAGCAAGTTAAAGTCATCAAAGACCAAGTGGTAAAAGTTTTCTATAAAAACTATTCCCAATCAATTAAGCTTGTTCAAAATATATTTAGTCGTCTTTTTTCTGCAGTCATCTACAAGCTCTTCAAACTGCCTGTGGGTGTAAAAAACATTGCGATGTTTAACCGCCAAATTACTCTTGAATACGAGGCTTCAACTCCTCAGGCCATAAACCCAGAAATTTCTCGAATTGAAAATACAGATCAATTTTCTTTTGTTCTTACCCAGAGTTACGAAGCAGCGAGAACAGATCGTTGGCTTGATCGTAGATTTAAAAATGATGTTATTTGGTTTATAGATGTTTTTACAACCCTACCCAAAGACTATAAGGCCATCGTTAGGAACGAAGAACTTAAAGGGCCAATTTTAGTAGAATCTAATCTTCGAATAGAAAAAAATGGTTTTGATTTTTTTATTTCTCTGCCACAAGACCAAGTAAAAAAACAAATTGAAACGGTTTGCGATAAAAAATCAAAATGCATTAAAAATCTAGATACGAAGTATCAAAATTTTAAAAATGATTATATTGCTAACAATCAGCGTCCTTCTCTCGCCAAATTTAAAATCTTCTTATCAAGCTATTATAAACTGGCCCAAAGTCTTACTGATCTTTTTGGGCTTTTCGGGGAAGGAAATATATTTCTCAATGGTAAGCTTGAGGCCCAAACAGCTCAAGGAACCCCATTTTTAACCTCTTTTTCTTCTGGACAATTTCGTGGTCTGGGAGTTATTGATAATTTCAAAAGATCCACCGGTTCACGAATGCCAGCAAGCATCGTAAGTGAGTAATTTTGAAATTAGTATCAATCGAAAATGCAAAAGATCTGCTCTTAAATGGTGAGGTTGTGGCCGTTCCAACTGAGACTGTTTATGGCCTTGCTGGTTGGATTTATTCTGAACAAGGGCTAAAAAAAATTTTTTCTACGAAAGAAAGACCGTTTTTCGATCCTCTTATCGTTCATATCGACAGTGTAGAAAAGGCCAAAATCCTAACTTCAAATTGGACAAAAGTTCACGAGCTTTTGGCCCAGGCCTGCTGGCCAGGTCCACTCACATTAATCGCTAAAAAAAATGATAAAATAAATCCTCTCATCACGGCCGGCCTAGATTCTGTGGGTCTGCGATGTCCTCGTCACCCAGAAACGCTTAAATTATTATCCCTAATTGATGGAGGTCTTGCGGCCCCAAGTGCAAATAAGTTTGGTAAAACCTCCCCGACAACATCTTTCCATGTCGCTCAAGAATTTGAAGATCAAGTTTCAATCCTAGAAGGTGGCCCTTGTGAGATTGGGATAGAGTCCACTGTTGTTGGAGTTCATGAAAGTTCTGATAAATTTACCATTGAAATATATCGTCCAGGATTTTATACGGCCTCACATTTTAAAGACATTTTAAAAGATTGTGGTTTAGTGATTGAAGTAAAGTATGCAGAAAGCCCGGTGGCGCCAGGCCAGCTTAAGCATCATTATATGCCTAAGATTCCTTTAGTCATTATTCCTGAAGGGATGACTTGGGAAAATAAGCGTGAAGAGATTGAATCAAGACTCGGACAAAAATTTTTAAAACCCGCCATCTGGGATCAGCCAAATGATCCACTCTTAGCAAGTCGTGAACTCTACCAAAAACTGCGTGAGTTTGATGAGCATGGACATGACATTATTCTAACTTCCAAGAAATCATTTCATGATAATGAGAATTGGTTTGGCGTATGGAATAGACTTGAAAAGGCGAAGACACTTCGCCTTTAGAAGCTAATATGAAAGAGACCAGTTTTCTTTAAAACAAAAATTAGAACCGTAATACTTACCAAAATAATTACAATTCTTTTGGTACTGGTAATTAATCTTACAAAGTCCTCGTGGGCAAGATCACCTTGAATATTGTGCTGATCAAGTATCGCCAGCACTCTTTTCACATTATTATCCAAGACAACAAAAACTTCTCCCTCATTCATATGTATTGAAATAGCAAGTTCAGGATGAAGTAATTTATAAGATTTGACCTCTTCATATCTAAAAGACTTATTCCAAAATGGGAGACCCTTATTAATGATAAAACCTCGTTCATGAAAGCGAGCTCCACGAATTAAGCTGTAATACACGGCCGGGCCAATGATGAGAATGAAAAAAGTGATGAATTCAAAAGGGTAACGGTAATGATACTCAAAAACATCTACAAATTTGAATCGACTTACTGATTGAAAGTTTTCATAAGTAAATGTTTCCAAATAAAAGTTATTAAAGAAAAAAACTGTGATTGCTAAAATGATTAGACGAAAAAAATTAAGCATCGATGTTTTATAGAGTCTTTTACCGAACATTAGAAATCTCCTAATTCTGGAGTAATCCCCTGAGCATAGCGAAGAAGATCGATCACTTCTCGAGCACAGCCTTCACCACTTCTTCTCTGGGTAACGTAATCTACAATTTCTTTAACTTCATCAGATGTATTCGGAACGGTTGCTGAGAAGCCTGCTTTTTTTAATAAGGGAATATCAAAAAGCTCATCCCCCATATAAAGTGTTTCAGCGGCTTCAACCTGATATTTTTTTAAGACATCCTTGAAGGCTTCTCGCTTGTCTTCATTCCCGGCGTAACAAAAATCAAGTCCTAATTGTTCGACTCGCTTTTGCACTGAGATACTATTTCCACCAGTGATCACCCCCACTTTAATTCCGGCCTTCATGAGAACTTTCATTCCATAACCATCATAAATATTAAATGAGCGATTAAAGCCCACTTCTTCACTGGCCCACCACACTCGTGCATCAGTCAGAATGCCATCAAGATCAAAGATGACAACTTTAATCTTTTTGAGTTTATCTTCAAAAGTTTTTGATGTTGCTCTAAGACTCATTCTTGTACCGCTCTTCTAATTTTTAAAAGTTTTTCTACAATTCCTCTTACTTGATTAAGAGGTAAGGCCGTTGCGGCATCAGATAATGCCTTTTCTGGATTTGGATGACATTCCATAAATATTCCATCCGCTCCTGCAGCGACAGCAGCTTTGGCGAGCACCACGATTTGCTCTCGCTTACCACCGGTTGCTGTTCCAAGACCACCAGGTCTTTGCACGCAGTGAGTGGCATCGTGAATCGCTCTTACACCAAATGATTTCATAATTTGGAAAGAGGCCATATCAACCACCAGATTGTTATAACCAAAAGAAGAGCCACGCTCTGTAAGAATAATTTTTTCCTTAGGTAAAAAATGGGAGGCCTTATCAACAATATTCTTGGTTTCTTCAGGTGATAAGAACTGACCTTTTTTTACTTTTAGTTCACGATCATATTTTTTGCAGGCCTCGGCCCCTGCAAATATCATATCGGTTTGACGACATAAAAAGGCCGGGACTTGTAGAACATGTACTGATTTCGCTACCACTTCGGCCTGATCAGGAGTATGAAAATCAGTGATCGTAGGAAGACCAAACTCTTTATTTACTGCCTCTAAAATTTTCAGACCTTCATCAATTCCAGGGCCTCGATAAGAGTTAAATGAGGATCGGTTCGCCTTATCAAAGCTCCCTTTAAAATGAAGCTTAATTTCATTTTTAAAAGGCTCAAGCTCCTTTACTAAAGTTTCTGCAATCTGTTTGGCCAGATCAGCACTCTCAAGCACACAAGGTCCAATATAAAAATCCATTTTCTTCATAATTCCTCTTTATAATTTTCCACTGGCCTTCACAAAAGAAGCAAACAATGGGTGTGATTTGAATGGTCTTGATTTAAATTCTGGATGATACTGACAAGCGATAAAGTATGGATGATCTTTTAGTTCAATCACCTCTACCAAATTAAGGGTAGGATTTTTCCCAGAAATGACTAATCCCTTCTCGGTCAGTTTTCCTACAAATTCATTATTGACCTCTAAACGATGTCTATGACGCTCTGAAATTTTAGTGGCCCCATAAACTTTTTCGGCCAAAGAGCCAGCAGTAAGTTCACAATCATAAGCACCAAGTCGCATGCTCGCTCCTTTCGCGCCATCTTTGGATTGTCCGGCCATGTAATGCACTAAGAAACTTCCCTTATCTGAAAACTCCATGGAAGTGGCATCTTTAATACCGACAACGTTTCGAGCAAATTCTATAATCGAAAGTTGAAGTCCAAGACATATTCCAAAAAATGGTTTCTTATTTTCGCGAGCATATTTAATCGCCAGCATTTTGCCTTCAGTTCCTCTTGAGCCAAAGCCACCAGGAACAAGAATACCATCTACTTTTTGAAGTAATTCTGTCTTAACACCTTTTTCCAAATCTTCTGCATCAATATAAGTGAGATTAAGTTTTACTTGATTATAAATAGCAGCATGTCGAAGAGCTTCATCGAGAGACTTATAAGATTCTATAAGCTCTGTGTACTTGCCCACAACTCCGATGTTAACCACTTTAATAGGATTCTCTGAATTATAGATAACTTTATTAATCTCTTCCATCTTAGGCTCAGTCGCCCACATTCCTAGAAGTTCAGTGATTCTTCCATCAAGGCCTTGCTGATGAAAAGAAAGAGGAACCTTATAAATTAAATCTAAATCGATTGATTGGAATACATTTTGCTTAGGTACGTTACAAAAAAGTGAAATTTTATCTAAAATCGATTGATCAACTTCACGATCAGCTCGGCAAATAATCATTTGAGGCATTAAACCAATTGAGCGCATTTCTTTAACTGAGTGCTGGGCCGGTTTTGATTTAAGCTCCCCTGCTGCAGAAACATAGGGAATAAGAACTAAATGGATAAAAAGAACATTTTCAGTTCCTACATCAAGGGCAAATTGTCTTATGGCCTCTAAAAAAGGAAGAGACTCAATATCACCTACCGTACCGCCGACTTCACCAATTAAAAGATCACACTTTTCAGAAGCAAGATGAATTCGTCTTTTAATCTCATCTGTAATATGAGGAACAACTTGAACTGTCTTCCCTAAATATTTTCCCTCTCTCTCATTTTCAATAACCTGAAGATAAACTTTACCTGAAGTAAAATTATTCTCGCGAGAAAGGGTTAAAGTTGTGAAGCGCTCATAGTGGCCTAAGTCCAAATCAGTCTCAGCACCATCATCGGTTACAAAAACTTCCCCGTGCTGAGTTGGACTCATGGTTCCTGGATCTACGTTGATATAAGGATCCATTTTAAGCATGTTGATTTTGATTCCACGCTTTTCAAGCAAGCAACCAATACTAGCAGCTGCTAGGCCTTTCCCTAAAGAGCTTGTCACTCCACCGGTAATAAAAATATATTTTTTTGAATGCTTACTCACGAAAGAACTCCTTCTACTTTTTTGACATCTTCTGGAACATCGACACCAATCAATTTCTGAGAGGTTAAAATAGCTCCGATGGACATTTTATTTTCCAGAGCTCTTAATTGCTCTAACTTTTCTAAATCTTCTAATTTACCTAACGGAAGCTTCACAAAACGAGACAAAACTTCAGGGCGATAACTATAAACACCAATATGTTGGTGCCAAGGATATAATTTACCTCCATCTCGATCATAGGGAAGAGATTGGCGGGAAAAATACAGGCACTGCTTAGAAGTCTCACTCCAAACAGCTTTCACCACATTAGGATTTCTAAAATCTTCATCGTTTGATTTTCGCTCTCGTATAAGTGTCGCCATATCAAACTCGGATGAGAGATGAAATTCTGCTAATTGCTTTAAAACATCACCAGTCAAAAGAGGCTCATCACCCTGAACATTAATAACTAACTTTGAATGAACTGATTTAAAAAACCTTTCATAGGCCAAAGCAATTCTTTCAGAACCAGAGGGAACATCGTCATCCACCCGAACAACTTTTCCGCCAAAACCTTTAACCACTGACTCAATTTCATCATGATCAGTCACTACAGCGCATTCAAAACCGCTTTTGTGACAATTTTCATATACATGCTGAATCATTGGTCGATCTAAAATTTTGGTGAGAGGTTTACCTGGAAAACGTGAAGACGCATACCGAGCTGGGATTAGAATCACTACAGACATAACTTTTTACCTAATTTAAATTGACCCCTCATCATACGCTAGTTGAGATCACCAGACAACCACTACTGAAAGTTATTTCAACTTTGCGTTAAATACTTACTAATGATAAAATGTGATTATGAAACTAATTATCATGGTCTTTTTATTGATAAGTCCTCAGGTTTTTGCAGAAGAAGAGTCTTTAATGCAAGATGCCATTACGAAACCGGCCCTGAGCCTTCGTTGCAAAGAATTATTTAATGAAAGGGCCGACAAAATTAGGGTCCAACAAAAATTAAATGCCCTCCTTCAAAGAAATTTAGACATGGCCAAAAAAAGTCCTAATGCAAAGGAAGCCTTTCATGCCCGACTAAAGGCCAGTGAGATTAAAATCAATAATGAATTACATCTTACCAATTTAAGCATCCAGCAGATGGAAGAAAATATTGTAAGGTCCGGATGCCCTGGACTTTCTCTTGAATAACCGACTAATATCTTTTCATGATACCTCGATATGAAATACCTGAAATTAGTGCCCTCTGGAATGAAAATAAGAAATTTTCATATTTCTTAAAAGTTGAACTGGCCCTTTTAGAGGCCCTTCAAGATGAGAACATCATCCCGAAGTTAAATTATGATTTTTCTCACTTAGAAATTAAATTAGATCGAATCCATGCTCTAGAAGCACAAGTTCACCATGATGTGATTGCTTTTTGCACCTCGATCACGGAACAACTTCCTCAGGCCTGTGGAAAATACTTTCATTTTGGCTGCACTTCTTCAGACATCATTGATACTGCACTCTCCCTTCAAATTCGAGATTCGCTCTTGATTGAAATAAAAGCTCTCCAAGAGCTGCGAGAGGCCTTATGGAAAAAGGCCTTAGAAACAAAGAAGCTTTTTACTCTGGGAAGATCTCACGGGATGTATGCCGAGCCTATGAGTTTTTCTTTTAAGTTTTTAAGTTACGTCTCTGAATTTTCCCGACGACTTCATGATCTAGAACATTTTGAAAAAAATCTCACAGGCCAAATGTCTGGGGCCGTTGGTAATTACACTGTTCTTACCCCAAAAGTTGAAGAGAGAGTTTTAAATTCTCTTTCATTAAAAGTTGAACCCCTATCAACTCAGATTATTCCCAGAGACCGATTAGCGGGCCTCGCCAGTATTCAGGCCGGTTTGGCTGACGCCCTAGAGAGACTCTCAATAGAAATTAGACATCTTCATCGCTCCGACGTGGGAGAAGTGGTAGAAGGATTTAAACCAGGCCAGAAGGGTTCATCCACCATGCCTCATAAAAAGAATCCTATCGCATCAGAAAATATTTCAGGCCTTGCACGAGTGATAAGATCCCATGAAATGATTGCACATGAAAATACCCTGCTTTGGCATGAAAGAGACATTTCCCATTCTTCAGCTGAAAGAATGTGGCTGCCTGATAACTTTGGCCTTACTGTTTATGCTCTAAAAAGAGCAACTAAAATGATTAATGAACTGCATATTAATCAAGAAAAAATCCAATCTCGAGTGGAAGCCACTTTCACAACGGCTTCAAGCTATATTCTGCACAAACTTCTTCCAGTTTATGAAGGATCACGAGAAGAACTTTATGCTCATATTCAAGCAGCTTCTTTCGAAGCTAAAGATAAAACTGATTTTATTCGTCTCTTAAAAGATAAGATCAAAGCTTCTCAAAGTGTGATCGATCAGTTAAAGCTAGATTCTCTGGAAGAAATTTACTTGCCTCAAATAGAGGCCGTTTTTAATCGCGTTCAACAAACCTACGGACTTTAAATGGATTGGCGAAAATTGCCCAAGGTAGAACTTCATCGACATCTTGATGGAAGTATTCGCTTACAAACAATTATTGATTTAGCAAAGAAACACAACCTTGATCTAGGAGTCAGAGATTCTGAATTACCTAACAAAGTTATCATTAAAGAGCCGATGAGTTCCCTAAAACAAGTCTTAGACTGCTTTTGGACTTCCCAAAAAGTTTTATGCTCATACGAGGCGATTAAAAGAGTGACTTTTGAAAATGTGGAAGATGCCTTCTTTGACGGTGTAAAATTGGTTGAGCTTCGTTTTGCACCTGTTTTTATTCAAAAAAATAAATCGATCCAATTTGATGAGATCATTGAAGGTGTTATTGATGGAATAACTCAAGGGATGAATAAGTATGATATACAGGTTGGGCTGATTCATATTCTTCCTCGAGGTCTTGAATTCGATCCCAATATTAAAGCAACTCAAGAAATTTTTCGCTATCAAAAATCAATTCATAAAAATGCTGACCGCTTAGTGGGAGTTGATCTTGCTGATCCAGAGAGTGAGGACTCATTTTCTCTTTATCAGGATATTATTCAAAAATCTCATCAACTTGGCTTTGGTGTGACCATACACTCTGGTGAAGATACCACAGCGGCCCACGTTAAACGGACACTTGAAACGTATCCAGCTTCTCGAATTGGCCATGGCATTCAAATCGCCAAGGATCCTGAGGTGTTGAAACTCGTCATCGAAAAAGACGTCACTCTTGAAGTTTGCCCAACTTCAAACTGGCTCACTCATTGTGTGAAAACACTTGAAGACCATCCTCTAAAAAAACTCTACCAGGCCGGAGTCAAAGTTACTTTAAGTACCGATGATCCTCACATCATGGGAATTAATTTAATTAATGAGTATGAAGTGGCCCATTCTAAAATCGGCATGAGTACCCAAGAATTAATTCAAATGAATCGTTGGGCCCTCGAGAAGAGTTTTCTCCCCTACGACATCAAGAAAAGTTTGAATCCTTTGTTCTAGCTACCACTCTGAATTTTTTTCATAGTTCATTCAATTAAGGCCCTGTAAAAACTTCCGATTCGGATTCAAATTTGTCGCACTTTGTATCCAATTAGGTTGTTAAAAATCCGGCAGCTGGTATTTTCAGTGCACGGAGAAGCATATGCATTCAGTTTATAATTATATCGATCCTGCTGAATTTTTGAGAGTGAATTGGGAAAAGAAAAAAATCTTTAACCCAAATTTCTCACTTCGGGCCTGGTCAAAGAATCTTAGCATGGAGGCCCATGGACCTCTTCACCAAATGCTTAGTGGAAAGAGAACAATCCCCAAAAAATATGTTCAAGGTTTCTGTAAATCACTCGAACTCTCTGCCAAAGAAGCTTTGTATTTTGAAACGATGGTAGATCTACAAAGAGCGAAGAGTCTTGAGCAAAAAGAATTTTATACTCAACGATTAAAGACTCTTTCCCCCAAACCACTATTGCAGATGAAAGAGATTGATACTTATAAATATTTAAAAAATCCTCTCTGTACAATCTTGCTAGAATTAAGCACTCTCAATGGATTCAAAGCAGATGTAGACTGGATTAAAAATGCCATCCGTATTGATGCTCAAAAAGCAGATATCCAGGCAGCAATTGATACTCTTCTTGCACTCGATCTCATCCAGATTGAAAATGGTGCCTTTATCAAAAAACAACAACACCTTTATTCAAAACAAGACGTTAAAGACCTTGGTCTTAGAGAATATCACAAAAGTGTGTGTGACATGGCCAAAGAACAAATTGAAAAACAAGATATCGAAGATCGAGAATACAATGCCTATGCAATATCAGTAAGACGAGAATCTATTCCTAAAGCAAAAAAACTCATTCGGGAATTTATGAGTGAATTTGCCAAAGAAATTGAAGCAAGTCAGGGAAATGCTGAACGTTTGTATCATTTGAATATCCAATTTTTTGAAATTACTAAATAGGAGCACATTATGAAACTTAAACATTTAATTTTAGCAACTCTAATGAGTTCAACAGCGACCCTGGCGGAAGTTAGTGGCGGAGGAAATGGAGGGGATTATCTCATTCTTCAAGATGATTCAATCGTCTTGGCCGAAAAGTATATCACTGATTCATTTCAAGGTCTTTCTGGCAAAGAATATGCTCTACCTTTAGAGCTTGTAAATGAATTTAAAAATATCGGATCCATCATATCTGGTTACTCCTACTCTACTTCTTCAGTAGCAAAAAACAATCCAGGACTTCAATTCATTATGAAAAAAGTTTTGGATAAGAGAATTAAATATATCGCTGTCGATAGTATTAGTAATTGTCGTCAGGCCAGATATGCTAATCTTCCAGAAGGCAGTGAGCTTAAAAGAACCATGTGTACTGAAGGGTTTAAAACTTATATCGATGTTAGTAACCTCGCCAAAATGAATCTAAGACAAATGGCCGTATTGTTTGTTCATGAAGGTTTACTAAGAGATGGTCTTGGTTATGAAGATATTGGCAGAATCACAGCAGGTTTAGATGTTTTACTCAATCATTATAATAGACAAATCAATGGAGAAAAAACAACTCTGACATCTGAAGAAATAACTCTGGTTGAAAATATGATGTCATCTCTTAGTTACAATGATTTTATTACTTCAACAGAAAATACTGATTTAAAGATTCATCCGTATGGCGGAGGGCTCGTCTCTCAATCAGCGAAAGTTGAAGATGATTCTTTTATAGGAATAACATCCATTATTGGTGCGAAATCTATTCTGGGGCATGAATCTGAAGTCTATTTCACCAACTGTCTGACTGGCCAGTGTATTTTAGATGATAATACAAAGATTAGTAACGTTGACTTTAATGACGATGAAATAATCCTAAAGCTAAAAAGCGGAAGTTTTGTTCAAAATCTTGATCTCAAAGCGAACCATGATCTTTTGGAAGTAAAAGGTGCCCAAACAGAGATACGATTAAAGACTCCTGAAATTTCTCTCGATGAGAATACAAGTTTAATCGATGCGAAAATTTATTATTTTGAAAATGCGACTATTTCAAAAAATGCAACTATCAAAAATTTTTCTTCAACAAATGCCTTTAAAATCTTTATTGCCCAAGATTCAAAAATTAATAATGTCATTCATAGTGCCGATTATTTGTTATTAAAAAATCTAAATCCTAGGATGGAACTACGACGTGAATTTATTTTCAGTCCATTTTCAATTTACATTCGCCCATCTTCTCATGTTACTGACGTTAGTATCAATAATGGTGGTCTTGTTTCAGGAGAGAACATTTTTATTAAAAATGTTAAACTTCAAGGAAGTCTTCGAATTGGCGACAATGCTTCTTTATCAAATTTTAATTCTTATGTAGATGATTTGATTTTAAGCAAAGGAATCAATGTCAGTAACATCACCAACTTTAGCAGCTGGTTTCCACAAGTCCTTATAAGTACTGATCTTAATGGTGAGACTATCTCTAAGCCTCATTGTAAAGACAATGAAGAAGTTCAATTTTTGGCCAAAGAATCTGTTTTAGGAAAAATCCACAGGGCCACCCTAAGCTCACTTATTTTGGGAACCTATGGACTTGCCTCACTCCCTTTAATATTCATTGATGGAGATTCCCTAGATTTGGCCTTACTCAAAATCGAGGGGCCAAAGAAAATGAGAACGAGCTGTATCGCTAAATAGCCTTATTTCCTGTGCGGCAAGCGATTGCCGCACAATTCTTTCATACCTTAGGTCCCATACTAAATCCTGTGCTATTTAAATATTGGAATCTCTAACAAATAAGTTGGTTCTAAGCCCTTAAAATTCAATAAGAGACCGCTCCCTTGGTACATCTCGAAGATGTCCAAGCTAGACTAAATGTATGCGAATACTAATTTAGAATGTCCCGAC
>JBFWTE010000030.1:0-46896 GCA_050247975.1 Bacteriovoracaceae bacterium | reverse complement strand
GGACTTATTGCTCGTCTGATGGGAGCTGGAAAGCTCTGGGAATATCTCGCCTTCTCAAGAGTTTCTGATTGGGGAAAGCAGTACAGAATTTTAGTGCAGTATATTGAAAAGAACGTGCTCGAAGCTTCGGGACTTATAAGCTTCTCTCCTCGAACTGGATAAATTGAACCAACTTATTTGTTAGAGATTCCAAAAGGATAGGCCCTAATAATTTTAAGTGGATGGGGGCCAGTGAGGCCCCATTTAAATTATTTTTTATTTCCATAAAGTTCAGAAAACATCTTTTGACAGCTAGGACTCAATCGAGAAAAAACATCGCTCATGCAAGAGCGAAAATGCTCATGATCTTCAGAAGGATGTCTGCAGCCCTGTTTTTCAACTTCTAAAAAACATGCTCGAGAACTTTTGATCTCCTGTGGTGTAGGCTCAGTGGATTTTAAACTACTGGCATCTATGCTAGCGTTGACTGTGAAGGAACTTATTAACCAGCTTAAAATGATCATCTTTTTCATTTTCTATCTCCTAAAATTAAAGAAATTTTTTGCCAATATTACCTATAATGTATCCAATCGCGTATGGAACAGAATGAGGCCTTTGAGCAGTTGCATAGTAATCATGGGTATAGCCAAGTTTGTGGAGCCATTCATGAAATAGATTTCCGGCAACACTATTTGGGGCATATTGATCAAAGAATTTTGTATTCACCCATATCTGAGTCGTTCCACCATTGGTATAACCTACCACTGAATTATTGGTATAATAGAGCTCAACCTCTAAATCCATGGTGTTATTTTTAATTGGCCTCAATTTCTCTGCTGCTTCTAAAATTGTTTGGTAAATTTCTTGATTACTTAGTCCCTTATTATCTACAAATTGTTTAGATCCATTGTAGGTGTAATTAAGAACTTGATTTTTAAATTCTTCAGTCCCCACAACTAATTTCACAATCTGAATGGCCTTATTATATTTTGAGGCCTGGGTTTCATTAAAGTTAAGTAACTCAATATTGGTTTTAAATGTTAGAGCTAATTCTGGCACAGATGAATCGGGAGTCGGAACAACCACTGGTAAAGGGGTAGTGTCAGTCGTGGAATCTGTGGGATCTAGAGTATCTGTGTTAGAGGTTGTATTAGTATTTGTATTACAACTACTATCCTGACTGGTTTCTGCACTTGTAGAGATAGTCTGATTACACTTGTCATCATTTGTCTTGTTGCATGATACGCTAAGAAGCGACATCAAGAGCAAGAATACCATCGTTTCTTTCATATTCCTTCCTTGGTAATGTTTAGAAAGCGATGTTGTCACAAACTATTTTTGTTCCCTATATAGGTAATTTTTGGTTCTCCATAATTGCTTAAGGATTTTGGATTTCAGATAGATATAAAAGTAGAGATTGAAGCTCAGCTTATTTTGATTTTAAAAACAAATTTTAAGTACTTTAAGCTCCAAGTAACAATGGCAATTGAAAGAATGAATGAGCTATATCCTAAATGAGAAAGATAATGATCTGGCATTAAATACGCTGTCACTCTGGTGGCGGCAGCAAATATAATCATTCCTGAAATAAAATAAAGCCACTTACTATTTTCGAGTTCTTTGTCTTGTCCTGTGTGTGAAACAATCACTCTGGTCGCTATTAAAAAATTCAGCAGAACAATTCCATTAATAAAAAATGAATGAAGAGCATGAATGGGCGCCTCGGTCCAAAAGGCCTTAAGAAAAAAACTGCTTACAATTAACCAAGAACAGAACCAAAGTGAAATACTTAAGGCCGAACGTGTTTTAGGCCACTGCCAAAGCTTCCAGAAAAATATCCCAATAATAAAAACAACTGAGGCCCTAATATAATTTCCATAAATATCTTCAAGTAAATAACTTAAAACAAAGAGGACCACGATAAAAAGAAAGGGGATGGGTAAAGTTGAAAAAAGAGAAACTGGTTTTTCGTACCGCTTACGCTGTTTTAAGACAATATCTGAATGACCTAAAATGGCCGGAATTAAACGACTGCCAACTCCTAAAATAAGTGAAGTGATAGAACCTTCATACAATAGGATTTTAATATTTTCATCCTCAGAGAAGATACCCATTAATCCAGAAGTGATCCATAAACCGAGGGCAACAAAGATGAAGACAAAAGTGTACGGTGGATTGGCCTTTCTTTGTAAAATACGTCGAAATATAAAATAGAGCAGTATGATCCCTTGTAAAGTGGAGCATAAAAAGACGATTCTCTCATCTTGAATGTACGCAAAAAATAATCCAATAAGAGTGATAAGGATAAACGACGACATTTCTTCTTTTCTTGCCTCAAAGGTCTGAGAAAATTTAGGAATGGCGGTCATTAAAAATCCGGCAATGAAACTTGCGGTGAAGCCATTAATAACTAAATACCGATGAACGAGTACGGGATAATCACCAGGATTCCAGATCTGAGGAAGCCAGATGAGAATCCCTAGAAGTAAATAAGAAATTCCTATTGGGAAAAAATGTTTAAATGGATCAATCATATTTTAATTTTAGATTGAACTAAAAGATTAGGCCAGTAATGCAAACTAATTTAAACCCATAACTCTATTAACTATTCATTTAAGGTATATGCCTATTAACATCACCTATTTCAATCTCTTTAATATTTACGTTCTTATCTGATAGCTCTTTAAGGAATTGTTCAAACATCTTTTTACTTGGAGTGTAATGTCCCGAATGACGATTGGCAAATTTTACTTTTCCATCTTTAACGATAATAAATCCAGCTGACGCAACTTCACCTCCAGCTAGAAATGAGGAGTGGTGAAATTTGCCTTTCTCATGGTATGTATGAGCATAAATTTCTCCCCACCCATCCATTACGTATGGGCCATATTTAATGTTTAGAATATTTCCATCTGCATCAGTCATTAAACCATCAGGGGAAATAAGTACTTTGAATTGTCTACGAGATTTTTCATTCGCATAGTATTCAACATTTGTCATAAAATAATGCCCGTGCTCTTCACCAGCATACTTATTTTTCATTGGTTTTGTTTTGTATTTAGGCTTAAAGGCTTCTGGAGTAAAATATTTTTCCAAACCAGGGATTTTACTTAGTCCACTCGGCCCATACTTTATTAAGGCAATGGCACCAGCTGGAGGAACTAAAATTTTACCAAGAGATTTACATACCATGACGGCCTTGGCCTCTTGGTTAAGGCACTTATAACTAGCTACTTTTGATTCTATGGCATTATTAATATTGGATATGATCAAGTCACCTAAGACTCCCATCATCAGTGATGCCGCCTTAAAAGTTTTAAATGGTGGCGCTACAATATCCAAACCTTTCTGATATTCAGCAACAAGGTAGAGTTTGATACTTTCTGTGTAGGAATCAATATAACTAGTAGTTTTGGCCCTACTCTCAGATGAAATAGTGTTATCTTTAATCCAGGTTAATATTTCCCAAATAAAGTTGAGAATAGACTCTGCAGAATCCAGTGCCCCTTTGGCACAAGCTTTAAAATCTTTCCATAAGTTGAGCTGACTTTCATTTTGTAAATCATGACAATTTTTTCGCTGCTCCTTAGGTATTTCACGACAGTAAGGCGAATTATTTTGTATTTCACATACTTTCCTCAAAAGATGGTCAATTTTGGCCCTATCTTGATTCGCGAGTTCACATTGGTTTTGATCTCTATGTATAGGATAAGCAGAAACTATACTTGGGGCAAAAATATCAAATGCCAACAAAATAAGAATTAAGTAAGATACGTATTTGTGCTTCATTCTTTGAAAAACTCTTCGCTAATAAGTTTATCGAGTTGTTTAACTCTAATACCTCCGGTTCCCGGAGAAGATTCGATATAAAGTACTTGTTGAGTTTTAAATTGGTAGTAGTGATGAATTTCGATGAATGAAATAATTTTTTGATTAAAGTCGGTGTATTTTCCGACCAAAACTAGTTCATGAAACGCAGATTTTTTATTCCAACTGTAGGAATCAACGATCCAGTTTTTTATACCTATGAAACCTAAAGATTCTTCTTTGGTCTCTGATAAATTTTGAAAAAAATTTTTACTATCGACTTTTTCCCAATCTATAGAAGCATGCTTTTTTTCATTGGTCGTTATCATCGCATTAGGGAAGTCTTTCGATCTCCATACACTTACTCCTAGAGATTGATTTTCTTTAACCCATGGTACGGCAAAGGCCTTAAATGGAATTGAAAATATAAAAAACGATATAATGAATTTCATAATCATAAATGAACTTTCGGCGGTAAATAGGACAAACTTAAATGATTTTACTTGCTCGCCAGGGTAGTAGCTTATTGTCTAATCTTTTGACGGCCGAATATCATCATAGGATTTATCAAGATGAAATCAGTAATTTAAATCAGCTTTGGCCGGCACCTGGCCTGCTTTCTAAGACCCTATAGGGGTTATTATGTGGGGTATTTTCTTCTTTTTTTTAACATCCATGGTGTTTGGAGTGACCTCCAAGCAATTGGTTGTTAATTCAGCTAATGGAGAAAATTTTGAAGTTAAGGCCTTCTACTACCAAAATAAACATGGCGGAGAAGAAATTCGATTAGAGTCGGCCCTTCTTCCAAGTACTGGTGGAAAAATAAATTCAATCTTTGGATATGGAAGGGATTTAGATGATGATGGAATAGTTGATAATTGGTTTTTAATTGATCCCAAAGGTGGCGTTAATCATCTAGAACAAAACTGTTATACAAAGCTATGTGAGAAAACCATCGTTGAAAAAATTTTTAAAAATTATGTTAAATCTGAAAAAATGGTTTTCTATTCCGCCTATGCAACTATTGTTGGATTTTTCTTTATGTCCTTGGACAATCGTTACCAAAAAGAGATGGATTTTTATCAAGAATGGATTGATTTAGAAGAGTTAAGAATCAGAGTTGTGAGAGATATGAAGTCAAAGAATCCTGCTCTCACGATTCCGCAGACACGTGTTGCCTTAGAGATGCTTAGTTATGGTTACGAGCAAAACCGCCTTATGCTTGAGAAGGCCAATGGGTCAGATGTTTGGAAGTACTTGGTGGCCGATGTGGGAATAAATACTCTTAGTATTGGTTTTTTTAAATTATTAGAAAAATTTATTGCCTCTATTGGATCAACAATATTCTTTTCGCCTCAATTAAATACCATCAAAATTTATTTGCAAAAATTTATCAATACTCAAGGAAAAATTGTAGAAGAAAGAATGGTCGGAATTAAAAACATTCTGGGTGTGAGTGGAGGACAGGCAATAGGTCGCTCGTGGAGTCAAAGTACTTTTAGAAAAGCTTTTCGAGGAGCACTTGCTTCAGTCAAAATTAGAACGAAATTTCTTAAGAGGTTTATTCCTTTTATGAATAAAAAATCACTGGATGGAGAGAGTTTTCGTTGGGGTTATGTTGCGCTTTCTACTGGTATTCAATTAGGAGCGGAAACAGTCGTGAGATGGGATGATGTTAAAAGTGATGATCCAACTGAGGTGGCAGAAAAAGTTTTAAAGAATAAGGATGTTCTACAAAATGTTGCCTATATGTTAGCTGAAACTTTTTTTATGACTACTGCAGTAACTTTTGCCAAAACAGTGAAAATGAAATTTGCCATTTGTGGAATGATTGCAGTGTCTGATTCTATAATGGTCAATTATTTGATGAAAGATACGGCAGATCATGAGCGTGTCATATCAGATACTTCATGGGAATTAGTGGTGGGATCTTCTCAGGTGATTTTAGATAACAGTGCCATTGGATTTTTTGAAGGTTTAGCTAAAAAAAATCACAATCCTAAACTTAAATTTCTGGGTTGGGCCGTTGCAGGGTTAGATCAAGCAGCTGGTTATTATTTTTATTCGAAAGTGAGCACTAAGGTTGAAGATTATATTGCAGAAAATAAAAAAGGAAATTTCAAGTATGAGATGGTTCCAGTTTATGCTTCAGAGTAACCAATCTATTTAATCATAATTTCTTATTAATATATTTAGATTTCTTCCATTCGAAATTAGTAATCTCTTTGTTATTCTTCAGAAAGAACTTTTCTTCCAGAAGGTGAATATGATTTCTGATAATAGAGGATATAACTTTGAATCTAATGAAAAGTTTTTTTGGAATCAGCACCAGGCCCTGACTGAGCAAGATGAAATATTATTAGAAGAGGTGATTGAAATTCTTCAAAAGAATCCCACTTTAGATCTAGATAATATGCAAATTTCTGTAGAAAGAGGCCATCTAACTCTACAAGGAGAAGTTCAAGACGATACTTCAATTGCATGGATAGATAGTTTCCTAGAGGATGTGCCTGGAGTTCTCACTTTTGAAAATAATTTAAGGGTGGTAAAGCATGGGACAGGATCAACTTTCCTTTGAGATTATAAAGCGGAGTGTTCCATTTACTACATTAAGTGATTTTTCCAATTTACTTGATAAAATCAAGGATAAAAGAATCGTCATGCTGGGGGAGTCTTCTCATGGGACTAAAGAGTTTTATGAATGGAGAACCTTACTCAGTATAGAGTTGATAAATAACCATGGATTTAATTTTATCGCAGTTGAAGGCGATTGGCCCCCTGGTCAGGAAATTAATCGCTTTATTCAGAATAAAACTACTTTAACTATTTTTGATGTCTTGAAAAAGTTTAATCGCTGGCCCACCTGGATGTGGGCCAATCATGAAATCGCAATTTTGATGGATGTCTTAAAACAAAAGAATTTAGGCGTTAGTAAGCAGGTTGGTTTTCATGGATTAGATCTCTATTCACTTTATGAATCAATTTCTGAAATTGGACGGCAGCTAAATGATGTTGACCCAAGGCTCGCTAAAAAAATAAAAAAATATTATTCCTGCTTTGATCCTTTTTTAAAAAGTGAAAGAGAATACGTTAAATCTCTCATTCATCATGAACCAGGTTGCCAAGAGCAAGTTAAACTAGTTTTAGAAGAATTAATTAGTAAAAGTAACCATGGAGTTGAAACATTTTTTGACGCTATTCAAAATGCAAGAGTTGTTAAAAATGCCGATGAGTATTACCGTTCAATGCTTTCATTCAATGAGGACTCTTGGAACGTAAGGGATTATCATATGCTTGAAACATTAGATATGCTGCTTAATCATTATGGCGCTCATTCAAAAGCAATTGTTTGGGCCCATAATACTCATATTGGAGATTACAGGGCCACTGATATGGTCGCTCAAGGACAAATTAACTTGGGAGGGATTGCTCGACAAAAATATGGAAAAGATAATGTCGCACTGATTGGACAAACGACTTATACAGGCACTGTAACAGCATCATATGCTTGGGATGGAGCTATTGAGGTGATGAAAGTTCCTAAAGCAAAAAGTGGAAGCCTTGAATTTTTTCTCAATCAAAGTATTCCTCAAGTGGGATATGAAAATTATTATTTAAATTTTGATGACGTGGATTATTTATCACCTCTCAATGATCATTATGGTCATCGAGCGATAGGGGTTGTGTATCATCCCGAGCATGAATTAAGAGGAAATTATGTCCCTACAGCAGTAGCTAAACGCTATGATGGACTTGTTTTTTTTAACTCTACTCAGGCCTTAAGGCCGCTTCAGTTTAAATTTGATCATGAGAAAATTCCAGACACATATCCATTCGGGACAAGAATTTAAAGGGGGATTTATGGCCTCAAATCAAACTAATCGCTTTGGGCAAGATCGTGGACCTACTTATGACAATGATGATAGTTACTATCACCGAAACTATAACATCAGTGGAGTAGAGTTAGAGCATGATGATTGGAGGCATGGTTTTGAATCTATAAATAATGATTTACCACCAAGAGATATTAATGATCGTGTTCGAGGAATCAGAGGCACAATGCGAGATCATTATGGTAAAGGTCCAAAAAACTGGCACCGTACTGACGAAAAAATCCTGGAAGATGTTTGTGAAACTTTATACCAAAGTTATTTTATAGATGCTTCTAATATTGAAGTGGAAGTTAAAGAAGGACAAGTTCGCCTTTTTGGAAGTGTGAATTCCCGGGATGAAAAAAGAGAGGCCGAAAGAAGTATTGAATTTATTCCTGGAGTGGTGGACGTTTTAAATGAAATTCATATCTTTCAATCACAAATGAAAGCAGATATTTAAAACCCTCTTAAATACATCAGGCCAAAACGATTTTCTTTTGTTTTTACACTCGCATTCGTATCACTACCTTGAGAGTATCCAAGGGTATCTTGGTTGTTAATCCATTTATGAAAGAATGAAAACCTTCCATAATCGGTATTGCGACCAAAAGCACTGAATAAATGATAATCAATAAGCAATTTATCTTTTTGGTGAGCTTTAAGCAGCGGCCAAATTTCTGCCGTCCACAAATTAAAATCTCTTCTCCAACGTACCATCATAGAGGCCATAGCACTTGAAGAGGCCGCACTGGATGATTCAGAGCCACCAGTAATGAGGTCTTTTAGGCCTAATGAATAGTTTCGGTAGTAGGCACCTGGAATCAATTCAATATGAGGTAAGCTTTTGATTGGGGATTTGAAGATGACCTCAAAACCTGCTTCAATTCCCTTATAACTGGCCGTAGAGCTGGATAAGTCGTTGTAGCCTAAAGTTAGGGCAACAGGCTTAAGTAAAAGGTTTTCGGCCTCAATTCTTACTTGATGAGTTAACCCGTTAATCGAGTAATCTTTGGAGGAGTTATTAGCAGTACCGTTTAAACTTACCTGATGCGACTGAGAAGTCTGGGCCAGAAAATAGTAAAAGTCATATTTTTTGGGAGGTTTTATAACTTCTTTTTTTGGGGGAAGAGGCGCTGGTTCAATTTTGTCTAAAGCTTTTGGAGGTTCTGTGGCGGCCACTTCCACATCGATTTTTGGTTCAGCTTTAGGTTTTGCAGTTGGGGTTGGAGTTATTGCCTCAGGAGCAGCTACTTCAGCGACTGGTTTAATGACCTCTTTAGGTTCGGGTGTTGGTTCTGGTATTGCTTCAGGTATGGCCTCAGCTACAATGGGCTCACTTTCAACTGGTTCCTGCTCAGGATTTGAACTTGATTGAATATCTGTCAGGAGAATTTCACCAGACTCTTCTTTTAATTCAACCACGGCCTCAGTTTTTAGGAGATCAATTGCTGGGCCACCTTTTTCAGGAACAAGATCCACTTTAATTTCTTTGCCAACTTGCTTAACTGTTAAAGTTCCTGGTTTAGAAAGTTTTACTATTTTTCCAGCAACTTTTAATTCAGTAATTTTTTCTTCTGGTTTTAAATTAATTTTTAAGCTACCAGTCTCAAGATCTAAGACATTGTCTTGAACCACGACTAGACTATGAGGCATTAATATAATTTCGGAACCTTTTTTGAGTACAATCTTGGTACTTGAATTTTCTCCTGCAAAAATAGAATCCCCGGATCTTGCGGGAACAGGTTCTTTCAAATGAGACCAGTGCAGAGTCCCAGATTGTTTTACTCGGATATCGTTTTTTGGCTGAATCACCATGGCGATTGGTTCTGATGAATCATATTTTACCAAATGACCATTAGTTGAGCGATAAAGTACGACTAATGATGTGCCAATTCCAATGGCACTAATGATGATAAGGGACTTAGTTGAAGCTAAAATTTTTAACATAAAGTTTACTTAGTTGAGTCCGAAAAGCAGTTTATGAATAAGCTAAACGTAAAATCAAAAACTCTACTTATCCTCCTCACCATCTCAATACTAGGCCTTATTGGCTTTGGTTATTTGTCTTTCTCGACATACAAGAAAGATAAACTCGCCTTTGTCTATGATCAAATTTTAAGCCAAACACAGGCATTAGCACAAACAGTAAATTTAAGAATGGAGAAGTATGAACTTCTTTTAGGTGCAATTATAACTCAAATTGAAGAAGGCAAGACTGAACTTAAGGGTGCCACTAAGGGATATTTAGAAGGGCAATCATCTCTACTTGCTATGGGAATATTACTTGAGCAAGATGCGTCGGTTACTAAAAATATACTTCTTCCGAATGAGAACATAAAGGTGAATTGGGAGCACATGCAATCTTTGCCTGAAGGTCTTCACGCTTATAAGTTAAAGAGCTCTCAATTCTTCTATAAACGAAATCTTTCAACCCAAAAAGGCTTTGCCTTTGTTTTCTTTAAAGATATTGAATTATCTCAAATACTTCAATCTAATGCTCAACGAGCCTCAGCATTTGTTAATAATGGAAGAATGATCAGTCTTTCCTTATGGGAGAATTTCCCAAAACTTATTAATGGAATAAAAGCAAAACTTCCAAATCTAAAGCAAGTTCCTTTTGGATTGATTGATGTGAATCTCTTTAATAAGCATTATCTCGTGGCCTATGCGGCCACCAAAGACGGTGGGATCATTTTAAATTTAAATGATGCAAAGGCCCTCATGTTAGTACAAGAAGTCTTTGTGATCCAGTTGGCATCTTTTCTTGGGTTGATGGGCTTCATTTCACTCTTAGTGGGAACTATTGCATCTAATTGGTTAACAAGATGGTTAGATCAACTTGCTATTGCTGCAAAAGAGATTGAAAAAGAAAATTTTGATATCAATTTATCGATAAAAACTGGTGATGAATTTGAAGTCCTGGGAAATGCCTTTGGTTCAATGAGTGCTAGGATTAAGAATCTCTTAGAAGAACTAAGACTTTACAATACTCAATTGGAACAAATGGTTGCTGATAGGACTAGAGAACTTCAACATTTAACCAATATTCAAAAATCAATGCTCAATGCCTTAGGTCAAGGTTTTGTGATGATTGATAAAGGTCAAAACGTTACACCTGTTTATTCAAAAGTGGCCGAAGAAATGTTTGAAGGGAAACCAGATGTGGTTGGAGCTTTCGAGGTTTTAAATATTCAAGAAGATCAACGACCAGTGATGAGTGAGTTTCTTAATCATGTTTTTACTGAAACTGTTGATTTTGAAACTTTTGGTCAATTAGCTCCATCCGAGAGAACGAATGCAAAAAATCAGCGAATTTTCTTTCAATATGCACCTATTAGAAGTGAGCAGACCAATGAACTAGAATATGTCATGGTCATTGGTACTGATAGAACGGAAGAAATTGCTTCGAAAGAAAAATTTGAAAGAGAGTGGCAATTTTCTCAGATGATCCTTGCCATGGTTAAAAATCGTGAATCACTTTGTAGAGTTATTAATGACTCTTATAGAATGCTGGATGAGGCCAAAGATATGCTGAAGGCCCAAGGACAGAATGCTTATCTTGATATTCAGCGCCGAGTTCATACGATTAAAGGGAGTTTTGCTTTCTATTACAATAAAGAGGTTACCGGTCTTTGTCATGAACTCGAAACATCTCTTGAGTCACATATTAAGTCAAAAACTTCTGCTCAGAATGTGGAAAATGATCTTCAGGGAATTATTAATGCAATTAAGAGTTTTGTAGATAACTATGATGAGATCATAGGTTATAAGCAAAATATCTCAGGAAGATATGTTCCAGAGAAGAATCTTAAGGCCTTTGAAGATAAACTTCTTAAAGAAGGTCGCTCTCTGGTGATGACATTTCATGATTTGTTTTATCAAACAAATATAAAAACTCAGTTTCAATCTTACCCTCGATTTGTAAAAGAATTAGGTGTGAAGCTTGGAAAAGATGTTCAATTTGTTCTTGATGGTGGAGAGAATTCATTTCCAGAGGGAAGATGGTCAGAAGTTTTACCAGAACTTGTTCATGTGGTAAGAAACGCTATTGATCATGGAATTGAAACACCAGAAGAGCGTAAGGCGAAAGGAAAGCCAGCGACCGGTGAAATTCGATTTATGTTTGAAGGGGCCCTAGAACAAAATGCTCCTTGGATTTGTATGACTTTAATGGATGATGGTAAAGGTATTGATGTTGATGCCCTTGCTAAAAAATATCCTGATGTCACTGATTTAGATTCGGCCATAAAAAAACTCGCACTGGGTGGGGCCTCTTCTCGAGATACAGTCAGTGAATTTTCAGGTCGAGGGGTAGGAGTCAGTGCAGTTATCCAAAAGGTTCTTGAGCTTGGAGGACGCTGGGAAATGACATCAGCTAAAGGTCAAGGAATGGCAATAAAACTCTGGTTGCCAATTAGAGATCAGAGTCAAAAATTACAGATTGCGGCCTAAGGCTACTTTTTAGCATCTGCTTCATTAATCTTCTTGGCCAGGTCTGTGAGTTGCCAAGGTTTAATAAGGTAGCTCGTTACACCTGCCTGAATCGCCTCAAGCACATAACTAACCTCTGATTTTGAAGTGATCATAATAACTGGAATTTTCTTTCCTAGTGTTTGACGGATTTGTCGGGCCAGTTCAATCCCATTTCCATCTTCCATCATTAGGTCGGTTAAAATAAACCCAATAGGATCAGATGATTCTAATTGTTTAAACTTGGCCACTGCTTCATTTCCAGAATTGGCCACTGTAATTTTGGTTACACCAAGCTGCTTAAGATGATCTGAAATAAGGACTCTCATACTTTCATAATCATCAACTACAAGAAAGTGCTTTGCTTTAACAGAAGGATTAAGTTCCATATGATCCCTTTATTTAATCTTATTTGTAACGATAAATTCAATTTCTTCTTCAATATCAGTGTTCCCTGAGTTAAAGGACAATAGCGAGGTTAACATCTGCGAAAGAGTGTTAGGAAAATAAACCTCTAGACTAAATTGCGAGAATATTGCCATCGTTTCAGGTTTAAAAGAGCCATTTTTTTCATTCAGTAGGAGAAATTTAATTTTCAAATCAGGCCAGCGATTATTTTTTAAATAATCTAGTGCATATTTTGGATCAGAAAAAATAAGACACCCTTTACCAAGTTGTCTAATGCTTTGATCAATTTCATCGTGAAGGTCTGTTGTAAAGCAGTAGTTTTTATTCTGCTTTAAAACTTCAAATAGCTTCTTAACCTCATTGTGTTGAGGGCCAATAAAAAAGTATAGGCCATTACTAGGTATGATCATGCCTTTATTATAACCAAAAATTAAGAATTTGAGTGATAGCATTAGCATAATTTTAGAGAAAGAGTTATTTTGTCGGATTTTGAGTTTCAATTGAGTTGTCGATTTCAAATACTTTGGTCCATTCTTTCCCACAATACTTCTAAGGAGGAATATGAAAAAATTTTTTATTTGCATATTTTTGATGTTGCCAGGACTTTGCTTTGCGAGAGGGATGAAGATTACATCCTTTTATTATTCACAAAAACCAATTACAGAGCTGTGTGGTCAAGTATTTGACGATTCTCCTTCTCCCATTTTCATCAAAGTGAAGATCGATCCTGGCCAGAGATCGGCAGTTTATAATTCTTATGTTGGAGATGACCGAAGGTTTTGCGTTACTGTGACAACTTATGCAGGTGTTGCAGAGGTCTATTTTATGAATGACACAAAAAAGATTGAGGCCTTTATTAAATAATGAAGAGGGATATTTGATCCCTCTTAATAAGCAGGTGGGTCACTTGCGGGAAAGCTTTCATCAATGGCCTCATCAATCTTTTCATCATTTGTCATAGTCCTTGAGTCTTTGGATTGAACTGATTGATCAGTATGTCCCTTTTGATGTTCTACTTCATGAGGCAAGGTTTTTACCTTTACTACTGACATGAATTCTTTAACGCGTGCTACGAAATTTTCAAACATAAAAGCTCCTAGTGTTGGGGGCCAAAATCAATATGTTCAACCTTAGAGTTTTGTTCATAGGTTTTACCTGTGACCATTGATTTCATTTTACCTACCAGTTGGATGACTTTGTTTGGTGGACTATTCCAAAGTTCTGCACTTTCAATTTCTACCTGAATTAAGGATAAGTCAGGATCAGCAAGTCCCTTGGGAAACCAGGACTTTAAAGTGGGTTCCCATAATTTCTCTTGTAAGCTTTTATCGATTAAAATTTTTGCCTTACCAGAAATAGAAATATAGCGCTGATGGTTGGTATCAGCATAGCAAAGATTGACATGTTGATCATTTTCAATGGCATGATTTTTTTGAGAATTGGCCAGGGAGAAAAAGAATAATGTTCCATTAAAATGATTTGGGTCTATTTGTAAACTGGCCATCGGTCGGCCACAAATCTTACCATCCTCGTTCATTGTCATGAACATACATACCTTAATATCTTTAATCAAATCTACTAGTTGATTCATAATCCCTCCTGATACTTTCTTATAAAGTCACAACATAACTTTCAGAATCTGAAATAGGATGCTGATTTTTATACTCTGAAAAAAGTTGAATCATTTCTCTATTAAAAGCTGGAATATCTTTGGGCATTCGACTTGTTACAAGTAGAGTATCTTTAACGACTTCTTCATCAACCCATCTTGCACCTGCATTGATGAAATCAGTTTTTAAAGATGGCCAAGAAGTCATTCTTTTTCCTTTCAATAACCCGGTTTCAATCAGTGTTTGGGCCCCATGGCAAATGGCCGCAATAGGGCGATATTCATTTACAAAGTTTTTTACAAAGGCAACGGCATTATAATTATTTCTTAATTGATCAGGATTCATCACTCCTCCCGGAAGCATAAGAAAATCAAATTTCTCTCGATTGGCCTGATTGACGGTTAAATCAACAGGAATCGTTTTCCCCCAATGGGTATGATTCCAACCTTTAATTTTTCCCGATTTTATTGAGACAATTGAGACCTTGGCCCCTGCTTCTTGAAGAGCTTCCAAAGGTTCAAAAAGTTCCGATTGCTCAAATCCATCCGTTGCCAAAATAGCGACATGAGATCCTGAAAGAAGGCCATTTACTGAAACCTGTTCTTCTTGGTGATTGAAAGCTTTTTTTATTTTTTCAAACATAATGATACTCCTGTTAATGCTTTTCTCCTCCAGGACTTGTAACATTGAATAACTTGGGACGTATAACACCTGGACGAGTAATTTTTTGCGCTTCAGTTGGACGAGGACGCTTATTCATTTCATCTAGAATGATGGGAGAGCCCAAATCAATTGAAAGCAGAATGGCCTCGATTATCTTTATGTCGGCCAGGCCTTCTTCCCCTGAGGGTTCAGGTTTTTTTTTCTTTTGAATACAGTCTGAAAAATAAATGATTTCAGGAGAGAATTGGTCACGCTTAGAAAATTTCTTTGTAATTGTCTTTTTACCTTCATAAGTTTTTAAATTCATCGTACTAAAGTAATGATAGGCCTTCTCTAGTCTGATTCTTCCTTTTGTGCCAATGATATCGTAATCGGCCGAATCAAAAGCACCAAAACTTATCGAAAATGTCGCTAGCTTATCTTCTGGAAATTTCATAACAACACTAATACTTTCATCAATGAGTTTGAAGCGAGATTCTTTGTTGTTCGCACTCATCGCAAATACCTCAATCGGTTCTGCTTTGAATAAATATCGAGAAGCATTGATACAATAGATACCTAAATCATAAAGGGGCCCGCCACCTTTTTCAGTTTCAAGAAGACGAATATTATTTTGATCTTTAACTTGCATGGTAAAGACAGAATTGAAAATCTTGGGATCTCCAATTTTCTTGGAATGGATCAATTTGATCACTTCTAAATTTGCTGCTTCAAAGTGAAGTCGATAAGCAATCATTAAGAGGGTGTTATACTTATTTGTTTCAGCAATCATGCTTAAGCAATCTTCTGTTGTAATGGCCATGGGTTTTTCACATAAGACATGAATGCCATTTCTTGCCGCCAGTTCCATAATATTTCTATGATAAAAATTGGGAGTGCAAATATAGATGGCATCTATCTCTTTTCTTTTTAAAAAATCTTCAAATTCTGAATAGAGGTAGCATTGTTTTATGCGATATTTTTCACCAATCTTTTTTAGCTTTTCTTTATCTCCAGATATCAGTGCCACCAATTCAGAATTTTTTCGGGCATTTTTAAATGATGGCAAAATAGCAATTTGTGCGATGTAACCTAATCCAACCACAGCATATCGGATTTTTTTCTTCGGTTTATTTAAAAGCATAGTTAACCTCTCATGGCAGATGGTGCAAGGAGGATGCCATCAAGTGTTTGAGCTTATATGTCTGCAAATTGAAATATATTTGGGCGAGGTTCTATCATTGGATGAGGAGAATTTTTATGGCCGCAAGTATTTGGAAGGGGTCAATTAGCTTTGGGCTACTTAACATTCCTGTCTCACTTCAAAAAGCACAAGAGGGACAAGAGTTACACTTTTCAATGTTGGATAAAAAAAATCTGGCCCCAATAAAATATAAAAAAATAAATGCTAAAGATGGAAAAGAAGTTCCCTGGGAGAGAATAGTTAAAGGCTATGAATACGAAAAAGATCAATATGTCATTTTATCAAAAGATGATTTAAAAGCAGCGAATCCTCATGCTACTCAGACAATTGATATTCAAGACTTTGTCGATTTTAGCGAGATTGATTTGATGTTTTTTGAAAAACCATACTATTTAGTACCACAAAAAAGTGGACTAAAGGGATACTACCTCCTGGCCGAGGCCTTAAAGAAAACAAATAAAGTGGCCATCTCAAAAATTGTCATAAGAACAAAACAGCACTTGGCGGCGATTCTGGTGAAAGGTAATTACCTCATTTTGGAATTGCTCCGTTTTTCTCACGAAGTGCTTTCAATTGATGAAGTCGATTATCTAGAAGATTTTCCTCGACCTAATTTTAATCCTAAAGAAATCAAAATGGCGCAGGAGTTAATCTTAGGCATGAGTAACAAATGGGACCCTGATCAATATCATGATACCTATAATGATGACGTTATGAAGATGGTTGATAAAAAAATAAAATCCGGAGAGGCCCATGAGGTTGAAGCTTCCGAAAAAATTAAAGAGGAAAAAGGTAATACTGGATTAGTGGTCGACTTAATGCCTTTATTAAAGAAATCTTTGGAACAGAAAAAGAAATTAGCTAAAAAACCTTCAAAAAAGCGTAAAATTAGTTAGGATAAACACATGGGCAAAGATCCACTTAAAGATTATAAGAAAAAAAGAGATTTTAAAAAATCGACTGAGCCCTCTGGAATTAAAAAAAGATCCCGTAAAAAGAAACTAATTTTTGTCGTTCAAGAGCATCATGCCAGAAATCTCCATTATGATTTTCGTTTAGAAATTGATGGTGTACTAAAGAGTTGGGCCATCCCCAAAGGGCCATCTCTAGATCCAAAAGATAAAAGACTGGCGGTACAAACAGAGGATCATCCTCTGGATTATGCTAAATTTGCTGGAACAATTCCAAAAGGTGAATATGGGGCAGGGAAGGTTTTAATTTGGGATCATGGGACTTGGGAGAGTGAGGAAGATGACACTGAAGAGGCGCTTAAGAAAGGTCATTTAGAATTCTCCCTAAACGGGAGGAGATTAAAAGGGAAATGGATCCTTGTGCGCACTCACTACGGTGAAAAAGAAACTGATAACAATTGGCTACTAATTAAAAGAGAAGATCAAAAAAAAGTTCGATCAGTAAAAAAAAAGACCCCTGGCCAGGTTTTATCCCAGCACAGTTACCAAAACTAGTTAAAGAACCACCAAACACAGATGATTGGGCCCATGAAATTAAATACGATGGCCTTCGCATTCAAGCACACTTAAGAAATGGTGTGGCCCATCTCTTCTCGCGAAATAATTTAAATTGGAGTAATTCTTTCCCTGAGGTTTTAAATGCTTTAGAAAAATTAAAACTTCAAGATGCCATTCTGGATGGTGAATTGGTGTTTTTAAATGATCAAGGGAAGGCGGATTTTCAAAAACTTCAAAACACTCTTAAAACAAAAAAAGACAAGAAAATTCAATATTATATCTTTGATCTGCTGTATTTAAACGGTATGGATTTACGAGACTTAACCCTGCTCGAGAGAAAGAAAAGGTTAAAGAAATTAATTTCAAAAAATTCTTCAAAATTATCCTATAGTGAACATCTCTTTATTGATGGTCAAGATTTTTTCCGGACCGCTTGTGAGCATAATTTAGAAGGAATAGTTTCTAAACAGGTTCAGTCTCCTTACCAATCTGGTAGAAATACCTTATGGCTTAAAACCAAGTGCACCAAGAGGCAAGAATTCGTTATTGGCGGATGGAGTGAGGCCAAAGGCAGCAGATATGGATTTGGCTCACTTCTCTTAGGAGTTTATGAGGGAAATCATCTGCGCTTTGTTGGCAAGGTCGGTTCAGGATTTAGTTCCCAGGCGCTGAAAGATTTAAAAAAAGAGTTTAAAAAGCTTGAGTCAAGTAAATCTCCATTTGAAGTAAATTCTCCTCCTGAGAAAAATAATCATTGGCTTAAACCTAAAAAAATATGTGAGGTCTCTTTTGCAGAGTGGACTTCAGGTGGTTACTTAAGAGTTCCTATTTTTAAAGGTTTAAGAGAAGATAAATCACCTAAGGATATTAGCATGGATAATGAAATTTCATCTCCCGATAAAATCCTTTATAAAAAAGAAAAAATAACTAAAAGTGATGTCGCTGATTACTATCAAAAAATTGCTAAATGGATATTGCCTCAGTTAAGTCATCGACCACTTTCTTTGGTTCGATGCCCTCGTGGAACATCTCATAAATGTTTTTTCCAGAAGCATTTTGTTGGAGATTTACCGAGCTCCTTTCATACTTTTCCAATCAAGGAAAATAGTGGAGAGGGGATTTATCTATCGATTGATTCAGTTGAGGGTCTTTTAGAACTAGTTCAGCTTAATGCTTTTGAAATTCATGCCTGGAACTGTTCCAGAGAAAATTATCAAAGACCCAATCAAATTGTGATGGATCTTGATCCTGGCCCAGGGGTTTTATGGAAGGATGTTGTTGATGCTGCTTTTGAGTTAAAAGAAATGTTTGAAGGTTTAAATTTAAAATCTTTTGTAAAACTGACGGGAGGGAAGGGCCTTCATATTCATGTTCCTATTATGCCTATTTATACTTGGGATCAAATTAAGTCATTTGCTGAATCAATAGCTTTGGAAATGGCCTCAAGAGACCCTGGCTCCTATGTGGTAAATATGTCAAAGAGGTTAAGAAGAAAAAAAATATTTATTGATTATTTACGAAATGGTTATGGTGCTACCGCTGTCGTCCCATATTCTTTAAGGGCAAAAGAGTTGAGTGCAGTTGCTCTTCCTTTGGATTGGAAAGAATTAAGGCGTGTAAAATCATCTTCATTCTATACCTTATCAAAGGCGCTAAGGAAGGTAAAAACCAGAAAGAGCGACCCCTGGGCCGGAATGAAAAGATTAAACCAAAAAATTAGTATCCTTAAAGAGCACAAGAATTAGTTTGTTTAGGCCACGTAAGCGTTGGTTTTTTAGGTTTTTACCTACCTGGTAAAAAATTTATGGTGCTCTTTGACCCCGCTTTTTTTTCACACTTGATTGAATTGAATCAAATTTTAAGATTAGTCTTCTCCTAAGTAATTAAACGATGAAGGAGAAAGACATGAACATGTTTAAAATGGCCCTTGCAGCTTCAGTAGTATTAGTTAATTCAGCATTTGCTACACCTGTACTCGTAGGAAATGAAATTCAATCAGAGAGCTGTGAAATTACTGTTGTTGAGAAAGTTATCCGTGCAACTGTTTCTAAACCTACCGGTGGGATGTGTGTAAGAACAATTAATCTACCAGCTAAGGCGATCGCTGAAGCTCTAACAGCTAAAGGTTATAAAGTGGTTGTTGCTAAAGAAGCTTCAGAAGTAAAATCAGACCTAGTAGTTTATGGAAATGTTGAAGGTTATTATGTTCCAACTGCTGGTCATGACGATTGTTTAGTTCATATCAAGAAAAGTGACTTAACTGTTGCTCATGGTGCCCAAGTTGCTACAACAAGCAAGTACACTCTTAGAAATGATATCCTTGTTAATAATCAAGTTGTAGACGAATCAAACCTAACTATTTTAAAGACTGTTTCATCTAGAAACTCTTATGATGTAAATGCTCTTCCTAATTGCGTAGTTAAATAATACGTTTTATTTGGCCTCGGAAATTTTCTGGGGCCAATTAAAAATCCGCTTGAATAAAATAATTTAATAATCCCTTTAACTCTTGAATCCTCATTCTAAAATACTCTTTTTGAACCTCGGATAAAGTGGGATAAATTCTTTTTATAATTTCTAAGTTTTTTTTCGTGGAAAGTTGGTGATTTTGAAAGTTCTTAAATTCTTCATAAATCGCCCTTTGAGTTGACCAAACTGACAACTCTTCTGCATAAATTTCTTTTATATGATTAGTGATTTTCTCTTTTTTATTTAACTTTTCTAACGCTCTTTGATTAAAGTGATCTTGAAAACTAATAAGAATTATTTTTTGCTTTTCATGAATTGGCCCAAAAAATTTTATGAATCTTTCTTCTGCTTCGTGGAGATGATCTTTGGCATTTTTTCTTGATTGGCGAGAGTTTTCATATTCCAAATTTTCAATAAACTCTTTTTGCTGCTTCTTATCTAATCTCGCAAGGTACTTTGAAATAAGTGCTGAGAAACTAATGGCAAGGTCTTTATAGAAGTGCTCAAGTCGATGGTATTGAAATTCTATTTGAGCATAATTGTTATTTTCTTTTAGTTCATCCAAAATAGGGATGACTTGATTAGCGATGGGTCTCGTGTGATTGAGATAAACATCGATGTCTTTAGATAGGGCGATCTTTTGTTCAGAATAGAGTGGGACTCTCTTTAAGATTTGATATTCTAAAATTTTATCAGCGTTACTCACTACCACTCGATCTGTGTTGCAGCTCCCGGTAAAGAATGAAAGAAATGAAATTAACAAGTACTTCATTTTCCCTCCGTTGGTATTTTCTCAGAGAGAAAAAAGCAGCAAAAGGAGGGTTGGGTTAAAGTTGAGTGAATTTGTCGGTAACGAGGATTTGTTGTCAAATAATGAGATTTTGTGCATTCTTTAATAATGATGGTAGATGTTAAAAATTATCGATCTTGCACTGATTATCGCGAGATTTTAAGGGTATTACAAAAGGCCTCAAATCAGGCCGATAACTTCATTTGGCAATCAACTGCTTTAGGTAAGAATATTGTTCCTATTCATCACTTTGAAATCGATTTTGTTACTCGGGAAGTGAATGTTTTTTTTGACTCAATTCGTTTTAAAATTGACCTAGAACTTCCTGTCTATATGAAATTAGATTATAAAGTAAGTGTATTTAAGGTTAATCAATTTAATGTGACTCAGAATTCAATTAGTTTTTCATTTCCGACGGAAATTAAAAGTATTGAGTTTAGACAAAATCCTCGGGCCATTCTCGATCTAGAAAAAGAAAAATTTATCGTCATTCGTCCGGCCAAATCCCATTATGGCGATGCTCACCAACTTAAAGTTCGCGCTCTTGATGCCTCGACGGATGGGCTAGGTATTTTAGTTTCAGATAACAACCGAACCTTTCTTAAAAATAATCGAATTATTTTCATCACAGAACTCCAAAATAAAGTTTTAGAAACACCTATCTTGGCAGAAGTTGTTTATATCAACAATGATGTTCATCCACGCTTTAGTGCTAGGAAAGAGAAGAATTTAAAGGTGGGCCTTAAACTTTCCAGCTTATTTCCGCCGCAAGAGTTTCACGAATTTATTCAGTGAGTTTCTATTAAAGAGACTTTGCCATCTTATTTCCGAAATAAGCTATGAAGATGTAGCAAAATACGGGTACTGTAAACGCCATTCTTAGTCCCACATGATCGGCCATTTGCCCAACGATAAAGGGTATAATTGCTCCGCCTAAGATTGAGGTGGCCAAAAGTCCTGAGGCCTTATGGGCCGAGCTATTGAGCCCATTCAAAGAGAGGGTAAAGATGGTTGGAAACATAATGGAGTTACAAAAACCAACCAGCACGATGGAATAAATCGCCATCATACCATGAGAATTGATTGAGATAAGAATAAGGGAGATGGCAAGCAGTGCATGGATATTCAAAACTCTCGCTGGATTAAATTCTTTCAGGGTAAAAATGCCCAGGAATCTTCCGGCCATCGCTCCACCCCAGTAGATAGCAACATAATTGGCCGCTTCTGTTTTAGGCATTTGAAGAAATTCCATCACGTAATTTACAAGAAAACTTCCGATGGCAACTTCCGCTCCAACGTAGGCAAAGATTCCGATGATTCCCCAGATAAGATGAGACTCTTTAAGTAAGTCTTTTGTTTTTTTCCGTTCTTGAGTGTCTTGAGAAATTTGAGGAAATTTTAATTGAGAAAGAAAAAGCATCAGCAGTATCAGCGCTACAGCAATCCCGATGTAGGGGGCCTTGATGCCATCAATGCCGCTGTCGGATTTAAGTTTAGACAGAATAAAAATTGACCCAAAAAAAGGCGCAATAAAAGTTCCAAAAGAGTTAAAGGCCTGCACCATCGCCAGCCGAGAGGAGGCAGATTCTTTGGGCCCTAGGATTGAAACAAATGAATTGGCGGCCACTTGCAAAAAGACGATGCCAGAAGCGAGGACAAAGAGGGCCATGAGAAATAATGGAAATTTATGAAAGCTTACGGCCGGATAAAAGAGTAAGCAGCCAAAGGAGGTAATGCAAAGACCACTGATCATTCCTATTTGATAACCAGTTTTTTCGATGACTCGGCTTATAGGAATAGAGGTTAGGCCATAAGCTCCAAAAAAACTTAATTGAACGAGAGCAGCTTCTCCGTAGGAGAGTTTAAAAATCTCTTTTAAAAAGGGAACGAGAATATCGTTGAGACAGGTAATAAAACCCATCATGAAAAAAAGAATTGAGAGCGTAAATAGAGCACTTCGGTACATGAGGTAATGGAAACATGAAAATTATCTAATGGCGAGACGTGAATTAAGTCGATTAAAAAATGACTCTAATTGAGGCTTAATTCGCATTGCTTCGTTTTTATCTCCAGAGTCATGCTCAATCTTAAAGCTATTGTCAGCTTTATTGAAATTGATTCTGAATGATAAGTTATTCAATTGGAGTAAGAAGTCTTTTTTAGCGCTCATATAGCTTTTTAAAAGCTGGCCTTCAGAATCATTTTTAAGAATTTTTTCACTCAGTAAATCTGAAAGATTAGTTTTGATTTTATCTGGACTAACATTAACGGCGACGGTGTTTGAGTTGTTTTCTGAGGCGTTTGCTTTTTTAGACTCTGCTTCTTGAGCTTCTCGAGCAAGAACAGCTTGGGCCCCTTGCATACCGGAAAGGGCGGCCAAAGTATTGGCCTTCTCTTGCTTTTTAGCTGCCGTTTCACCTGAAGGAGCTTGAGATTTTTGATCGAAGGTTTGGGTCGCTGAAGAAGGAGTATAAGGGATGACTGAAGCAACTTTGGCGACGGTGGCCTCTTCTTGAGAAGGTGTCATCGCTGGAAGATTATTTTCACTATAAACTTCTCGCGCCACTTTCTGAATATCTTCTTTGGAGAAGGAAGCATTGCTTGCGGGTTTGCCTGATTTTAGACGTCTTAGGATTTCATTTTGGATAGAGGAGAGTTCAGCATCTTTTTTTACAACTTTATCATTTAGGCCAGAAATTTGTTCATTGGCCTCACCGGTTGCGGGAGAGTTTGCTGCTGAGGCAGATGAAAAGGACTGGGTTTGTGCATTTGAACTTGCAGATTCAGTTGCAGCGGCCGCAGAAGATGTTTGTGATGATAGAGGAGGACGGCTTACCACGGCCGGAGCAGAGTCACTACTTAGGCCTGGCGATCTCGAAGGAATGGGAGTTTGTTGCACAAACTTTCCATCATCTTTTGGCAAAATTCCCTGAGAGACGAGAACCTCTTTCGCCTCAGGTGAGATATCTTTAGGCTCGCCGATGAAGGCCCGTAGGAGTTTATTGACTTCGTCATTTGAGGACGAAGCAAGTTTTCCTTCGTAGGTTGATTTGTCTTTTGATCGATCTATTGTTTGCTTAATTTTGCACATTAAATCATTCGGATCGCATGTCTTTGAATCTATGGAGCAAAGATTTTTTCGATCAGCATTAAAATCTTGCTCATATTTATTTTTGGCATAACTCGAAAGCGAATACCCCTTATAATTATCTTCCAGACCTTCATTCATTTCAATTAATGGTGCAGAGAAATTAAAGGCATTCGGCTTAAAGCTATTCATCTTACAGAGAGAGACGAGGTTTATGTTTGATTCTAGGATATTTTTATCATCCAAATTTAGATCACTAGATGAAAAATAAGAAATACCACTAGAAAGAGGATTACTTTTTGTTAGGTTGCTAGTTTGAATGTTGCCCGCTTGAAAGTCATCATTGCAAGCGGTCTTCTCATAATTTGAAAATATTTTCTGGCAGTTAGTTGAAATGGTATCCAATACATATTGGGAATTTTGCTTATACAATAAGTTTATAAAATTTGTTTTATTGAAGGGTTTTAGTGTGTTGGCGAAGATAGAAGTTAATTGCGATGGACTCTTAATCAAATGAGAGAAAATAGGGTGGAACTTAAAGAGATTATATAAATTTTTATTTCCACCATTTAATATTTTGACAAGTTCTTCATCAATATTTTTGTCGTCTAAATTTAATTTGGAAAGCTCATTTGCAATGGAGCTATTTATCTCATCTTCTAGAACTTGAGCTTTACTCTGTATAAGATCTAGGTCTGTAATATTACACGATTTCGATAAATCGCCTCTATCAAAAATTCCATTGATGCCATTTTTGATATCCGGTGATAGTAATTTTGCGAGCTCTTGGGCCAGAGAAGTTTCAATTTTATCAAGATCCCCAATGCATTTTTTATTTTTTTGAATTGAGGCCCTAAAACTTTTGAAATCACAAGATTGGTTGACTTGATCAAAGCTTGCGTTGAATTTTGGTAATGATCTTAAAGAGACAACATTAAGTAGATTTTTTGTTAATGCCTTTTTAAATTGATCTTCTAGGACTTGTTTTGGATCCTGTGGTTTAATTTTAAATTTATCCTTATGAAGTTCACTTCCAATTATAAAATCATGAACGCATGACTGACATAATTCTTTAACTTTTCCGCTTTTGATATTATTTCTTTCTTTGTTTGTGGTGCAGTTTTTAAGGTTTATTTTATTAATGAGGTTTTGGGTTTCATTTGGTAATGGATTTAGAATATCACAATCATCTTCAGCTTGTGAGACACCTATAAGTAAATATAAAATAGGAATTATAATTTGTTTTATCATAATTCTCTTCTGAGTTTAGCGCCTTTCTTCCTAAGGACTTCATAGTACATACGGAGTCTTGGCTCGATATCAGAGCCCTCTGTTCTTTTAATTTCATATTCAATGTAATCAAGAACAGTCCTATTGTCGCTCTCATCTATGTAATTTAGATCTAGCTTCCATTCACTAATAACTGCATCAAAAAAACCAAAGCTGAGGGTTCTTACGGCAAGTTTTAGTACACTGCCATTCATCACATCTAATTCTCCTGCAGTACATTTAAAGAGCTTTTGATTTTCATTCCAAAGTTTTTGCATTTTCTTCTGAACGACTTCTAAGCTGTCTTTTTCGATATCAGAGCATGAAGCTTCATACATGGTTTTTTCATACAAATATATATATGGACTATCGTCTCTCTTGTCTTCCATTTTTGTAGAAACAAAATCACATAAGTTTCTTAGACCATCTAACTTCGGACACCCACCAGCTTTATCAGCAACTTTCATAATTTGATTAGCATTTTCTTCAAGAGGGGTTTCGCAATTAGGCCCTTTCTCTTTAGTAACTTTGGCCATGGCACTGGCAGAAAATAGTAGAACCAGAATTAAAAAAGGTGTGCGCATAAAAACTTAGTCCCTAAAATAAATGGTTTTGATCAACTTATCGGAATGTTAAGCATGGGACTTAAGTACTTTAGAGCATATTAAGGCAAACATACTATCTAGTCTATTACTGTCAAAAGATTAGACAGAAATCATAAGTGAGGGAAAGAAATTGGCATAAGTGGATACGGATTTATGCTGTCTAAAATATAACACCTATGTAATTCGGAACATTAGGAAGCATTGAGGACTATAAAGAAATATAATCTAAAATAATTAATTTATAATCATTCTAATTTAAAGGTCAGAGCATGAGGAATGAAAGCTATATTGCGAACTCATTTTACGAAAATATATGGAATTTATCGAAAACCTTATTTGAAAAAAATAAATCAGAGGACTCTTTATCACTAGAGAAAAAAATTGATTTAGCATTGTCTCGTAGAAGTAATGAACATGGATTAACTATAGAAGATTCTGCAATTCTTCTTGAGACTTTAAGAAGAAATTCATCTTTAGATGCCAAGGAAAAGATATTAAATTCTGCAAGAAATTTAAGGTCTAAGTTATTTGAGAATAAAGTTGCGACAATGGTTCCAATTGAAATTAGCTCTTATTGTGCTAGTAATTGCCGATTTTGTGGATGGAGTAAGGATAATAAAGAGATGCTTCGTCTTAAGATCTCAAGTGAAGCTCTTATTCAGCAAACTAGATACTTGGCCAAGCTTGGCTTCTCACATTTTGAGATTTCATCTGGCGATGATTTAAATTACATTAAAAATGAGTTATCAGGCTCTATTAAGGACGTTAAAGAGACGGCTAGTGCAATCATTCCTGAGGCACGAGTTTCTATATGTTTAACCCCTCTTCTGGAGCCTCATTATCAATCATTAAAAAGTATAGGATTGGATACGGTACTTACTTGGCAAGAAACCTATTCAGAAGATTTATTTTATAGTCATGTTTCCAGCGGGCCAAAAGCTCATGGCATTTTGATGGACTTTACTGTCGATCCTAAAAAAAATGGCTATATAGCTAGAATGAAGTCTCATGAATATGCTGTAAGGTCTGGGCTTCAGGTAGGTTTAGGAGTAATGATTGGATTATCAGCCGATCCAGAAATAGACATATTGTCCGTGATTTTACATGCTCAAGAGCTTATAAAGAATTACCGATCTGTAATTAATCCAATAATAATAGGAATGCCAACATGGAATTCTATTACCACAAGTAATACCGATAATCTAGTTCAGCATCGCCAACCTTTAAATATTGAAGATAACTTTGAGTTAATATCTGCAATTTATTTATTAGCATTGCCAGATTATTTTGCCTGGGTTTTCCCAAATTGCAGGGTTTCAAAGAAAACGCAACTTAAAAGTATTATTTCTGCTGGATGCTTCACATCTACAATGGTGAGAGTTGGTCCTGGGGCCTACTTGGATTTATTAAATGAAAAAGCAATTGAAAGTGCCTTTATAAAAAGTTCAAAAAATAAAAAAAAATTGGATCAGGAAAACATTCTTAAGGCAGAACAATTTATTCATCATTTTGATTCACATGAAAAATATTTAGAAGAATTTATAGCTAATGACATTAGAGTATCAACTGATCAATCAATTTTAGAAAAATTCAAAAGGGAAACCAATGTGGATCGTCTTTGTTGAGATAAGTTCTAGCTTTACGAGAGCTTTTCAGTCGGCCCATGAACTTGGACTTAAGGTTTTTTTGATTTCAACTCAGAATTTACCAGTTGAGTATGAAGCTCAAATTGATTTGTTTGAAAAAGTGAGTGAATTGAATTTTTCGAATATACAGAATGTAATCAAATCAAAAAAGATAGATGGAAATATCGCCGCTTTTTGGGCATTGAAAGATTATTTACTGCCTCTCGTAGATAAATTGAATCAAAACTATAGTTATTCAAAGTCTGTTTCTCAATCAAGCTTAATCAAATTAACAAAAAACAAGTATGAGATGAGATTGGCCCTTAAAGATACAGACTATAATCCAAATTATCTCCTTTTAACTGGCCTGGAAGATACAAAAAATCCATGGCCTAACTCAACAATTGTACTAAAGCCAATTCTTGGGTACGCAAGTATAGGCGTTGAAAAAGTTAAGCCCAGCGACTGTTTTCAAGATGCTTATAATCGTTGTAAGTCAGTTTTATCTAAAATTAGTAGTAATTTACAAGACTATCATTCTGAGGGAGATTACAACTCCCATCAAGATATTTTAGCAGAAGAATATATCGACGGTCCTGAGTATAGTGCAGAAGTATTTGCAAATGAGAGTGGTATTCATTGTCTTGGAGTTTGTGGAAAATCGGAGATGATACCACCCTTTTTTGAAGAGATATCTTATTTGCTACCACCTGCAATTCCAGAGGGTGAAAGGACTATAATTGAAACGGCAGCAGTAGATATAATGAAAAAGTTAGGTATGAAATCTGGCATTGCCCATGTGGAAATTAGAATGAAGGGAACTGTGCCAAAAGTATTAGATATTGGTATGAGAATTGGTGGAGCAGGTCTCACACATGATTTATTATCTGTCTCATTAGGGATAGATCTTGTAAAAGCTGTATTAGCTGAATTATGTAATTTCGACTCAAGACCATACTTAAATATCAAATCAAAAAATATGGCCCTTCTCTATTTATTGCAGGTAGGAAATGGAGGAGAGGTTTTAAGTATACCAGATTTTAAAAGCTCTGAAAAATTTAATAATATAAAAAATGAATTTGTAAAAGCGGAATATTTTGTAAAAAAAGGGGATACTATAGAGGGATATCCAGCCTATTCAGGCTTACCAGGATATGTGTTTTTTAAAATTCAAGGCCAAGACGATACATCTTTTAAAAGGGTACAAGAACTTCTTGAAATTTCTCCGGAAGTGTTTGGATTAAAACTTAAGTATGAAAAGTCTTAGCAATATTATCTTACTTTTATTAATTCCTTTTTTAATTTCCCTTAATTGGTTAATTGGGGGGAATTTAGTTAAAATTTTACCTCCTATGACACTTGCGGCTAGCCGAATGTTATTGGCCACCATGGTTTTGTTTTTCTTCTCTAATATACTTCAAGCTCAAATTAACTGGAGTAAAACAAGGAAAATTAGTTGGTGGAAAGAACAGTTCGTTTTATCTTTTACAGGGAGAGCTTGCTACTCTGTATTTAGCATCTACGCTTTGACAATGATTTCTCCTTTTGCTGCATTGGTAATAGCATCATTATTGCCAGTTTTTTTAATTTTGATTGAAAGATTAGGTGGCAAAAGTTTTAAAAATAAATATGTACCATCCTTTGCTTTTCTAAGCACGATTATCACATTAGCAACTTTAAATTTTATACCATCTCTAGAATCTTCTTTAGGCAACATATCTTACAGAGGTCTATTATGTATGGGGGTAGCCATATTTTTATTTGCTATTCATCTCACGTTTTATAAACGAACTATTAGGGATGATTCTTCTAGCAATCCATTATTTGCACAATTTTTAATAGCTGCTATTTTAGTAATATCAATTGAACCACTTAGCTTGTTAAAAATTTTTCAGCTAACTTTAAAAGAATGGTTTCAGCTTTTAATGTATTCTATTGTATGTAACTTGATACCATTTGCTTTAGTTCACTATTCTCTAAAAAAATATTCACCATTAATAATTGGTTCAGTATCAATTTTAAGCCCTCTTTTTGCTTTTATTTTTAAAGGTATTTATACATCTATTTCAATACCTTGGATCTTTATAATTCTAACAATATTGGCCTCTTTTTTTGTCTTTATGACCATTAAATTTGATAAGGAAGTAGTATGAAAAATAAAATGACCTCTGTAATATGTTTAATTTTATTCTCAAAACTAGCATTTTCTTCATCTCTACCAATTGTAGGGTATGGTTCTTCGGACGCGGTCTTAAATGCAAAAAATCAAGAATTGTTCTTAATGGGATTTCAAGCTGGTTTTCAAAGCAATCTAAGAAAATCTGATATAAAAGACTTACTAATTATTGATCAGGTTTCTGATGGATCACAATTAGGTTCTATGAAGGTTGCAGAAAGATTATTATCAAAAGGAGTCTCTTTAATTGCGGGCTTTCCAACAAGCCATGAAGCATTATTAGCAGGAAGTGTTGCTCGGAAATTTGGAGTCCTATCTATATTTTCTGGCGCTGGACACTCAGATTTAGGGAAAATGGGACCCACTGTATTTACTACAGGTGAATCAATGGAACTTGCCGTTGAAACTATGCTTAAGTTTATAAGAAAAAAGTTTCCAAACAAGACTGGGATGTTAATCAGTAATCCATATGCCGTTTTTTCAAAAAATCAAGAGGATGTAACCATTCAGAAAATTCGCCAGAAAATCAATCAAGATATAATCTTATATCCAGCTCATCTTTCAAAATCTTTGACTTTATCTCAGCAAGATATTTTGAAAATTAAGAAGAAGGAAATTAGTTATCTTGTTATAACTCCATATGCAGATGAGTCGGCAAGACTATTAGAGCAGTTACAAAAAAATGAGATTGATTTGCCTATCATTACTAATTCTTCTTGGACAACGGGGGATTTAGACTTTGGCAGAAGATTTATGGTATCTCTTAAGTCGCCAACTTATTGTCAGGCATTGTGGATGAAAGGTTCAAAAGACTCAATCCCATTCGAAAGACTAATTCAAAAAAAATATGGGAGACCTGCAACATCTGAAATTGCTAATGGTTATGACCTAGGAGTTATAGTTGCTAAAGTTTTAAATGGGATAACCGGCCCCATTACGAAAGAATCAGTTTTAAATTCATTTAAGTTGCAGAAATGTTTTTCAGGATTATCTACAGGAAGGATGTGTTTTAACCCAAATGGTGGACATGCAGAGAAAAAAATTAATTTTGTTAGATTTACTAAAGAAGGATTTGTCCCTGTTGAATTTAAGTAGGATTAATTTATATATGAGCAGAAACTATCCTTTACTGTTTAAATTAGTTCTTACACAGCTTGGAATCCTCTTGTTAGGATTTTTTATTCTCGTTTTTGTTTATTTATTCACTTTTCAGGCACAAATTGATTCCACAATTAGTACATTGAAAGAACAAGTGACTCCTGTTTTGGCCGAGAAAGAAGAGGAATGGAGGGCTTGGAATTATTTAGGATTGAATGAGGCGTTATTATCTGAAAAGAATAAATTAATTAAACAATATCCAATAGAGAGCATCGAAATAATACAACGAAAAGATCTCCCCAATCAATTACGGCATACTGCAATTGTTCTACCGAAGAAAAATAAAAACCCGGAAGACTACGTTTTATATGCAGAAATAAGTTCAAAAACGCTTAAGAATGCAATAGAAGCTCAAAGAACACTATTTTACGTTTTTGGTTGTGTTGCATCTTTATTTTTAGGAAGCGTGATTTTTTCAGCTCTATTTATTTTTAAAAATATTTATCGACCGATAATGGCATTAAATCAGTTTTTTTTAAATCGAAAAGAAGATGTGTCTCTTGAATTTAATAAATTGAATGTCATTGGTGAAATGAAGCAGTTTGTTGATGCTCTTGAAGAAATGTTAAAACGAAATCAAAAATTTGAAAAACAGGAGGCATATCTAGAACTAGCAGGGCAAGTTGCACATGATATTAGGTCACCCCTAGAAGCTCTAAAAAGTTTTAAGATAGAAATAAATGAAATTCCTGAAAATAAGAGGATTCAATTAGAGTTGAGTATAAATAGAATCGAAGAAATAGCATTTAATCTTTTAAAGAATTATAAGCAGAATAAGAATAAAGAAGATGTAAGATCAGAAGAACTACATAGTTTGGTTAAAAGCATTCTCATTGAAAAGGAAATTGAGTATAGATTTAGAAATGTTTTATTAATAGAAAAATTCAATGAAAATTCCTATGGTTTATATTCAAGGATACAGAGAAATTCTCTAAAAAATATAATTTCTAATTTAATTAATAATGGGGTTGAGTCAGTCACTGAAGGAACGTCCATTATAACAATATCACTTTATGAGAGTGACGGTTTTAATTTAATTGAAGTTTCTGATAATGGCAGAGGCATTTTAGAAGAGAATAAGGCTTCACTTTTTAATAAAGGCTTTACCACTAAAGAATCGGGAAATGGGTTTGGTCTATATCATGCCAAAAAGATTATTGAAGCCGCTGGTGGAAAAATTAATTTTCACTCAAATTCAAACTCTGGTACAACATTTTATATTACACTTCCAAAATCCTCACCTCCTTTGCATCATTTAGATGCAATACATCTCTATAAATATGACAAGATTATAATTCTTGACGATGATCTTACTTTTCATGAAGTCTGGAAAAATAAACTCCTTGAGATAAATGATAGAGTTGAACATATTTATTCTGCCCAAGAAATGCTAAGTAAATATAAGACTCTACCTTTTAATACTCTGTTGCTCACTGATTATGGCTTAATGGATGACAGTTTCGATGGAATCGACATTGTTCTTAAATTAAATCATATGCATGACAGTATTCTTGTAACTGCAAGATATGAAGAACAAGAGATAATAGAAAAATGTTCTCGCTATAATATACCAATTATTTCTAAGACGTCCTTGAGTGTTATTAAAGTAATTTATAAAGATCCTCATTTAATTCAAAATTGTAATATTGTCTTGATTGATGATGATAAATTCACTCGCCTGAATTGGGAAATGTACTGTAAACGTAAATCAATTAGTATTACTTGCTTTAAAAGTATTGATGAGTTTTTGTTTCATTATAAGAATTTTGACTCTATTGTGCATATCTTTCTAGATTCAAATTTAGGTGAGAACATTAGGGGAGAAGTTGAGTCAGAGAAATTAGCAAAACTTGGTTTTGTAAACTTATATCTTGCAACTGGTTATGATCAAGAGATGGTTTTAAGACCTGATTGGATTTTAAAAGTCTGTTCTAAAAGTCCTGAAAATATTATTGAAATTTTAAAGTGATCTTGAGCATGTTTTGCACATAGGACGCAAATCTGTAACTCTTAAGTTATAATGGATCTAATTTTCTTGTTTCTAGATTGTCTAGGATTGCAGTCCTGTAGGAGTTGCTTTCCTTTCGTTGGCATGAGGAAATAAACAAAAATATAAAAAAGCTAACGATAATGTTTTTTTCTAATATATTCATAATTTAATAATCCTGTTAAAGCACCGCAAACGAGGAGAAAACCCAGGTAGATTAAAAGTGTGTACCTGTTACCTTTAAAAAAAGAATCCATTACAAAAGCAAGCGGTATTAAAGACATTTTTGTTAATGATTCTACGGTCCATTGTATAGAAGCGAGTTTTGGATAAATTCCCTTGTTTAAGCAATTTACATAATAAGATTTCCTTGCTGCGTCATTAGATGATTTTAGAGTACCAAGTATTACGAATACGGTGACCGCTATTATATAGTTATCAAACAAATAAGAAATAAGCACAATAATTAGAACCGCAAGGGTTGTATGAATCCAAAATTTTTTGATGCTATAATTTAAGTTTAAAATTAATATACCTATTCCAAGCCCCGTTACTCCAAAAATAACCCTCATTAAACCAATGCTGTCAAAAGAAATGTTAAATGAATTATTTATAACAGGAATTGAAGATGATTGTTGCCAAGCCAGAAAAAAACTACTGATTGAGGATATAATTAAAAAATTTTTTAAGCTTAAATCTTCAAAATTTGAAGCTGAATTTGGTTTAGTTTGTTGATTTTTTAAATGAGAATTTTTTGACTTTGATTTATAGGCCAAAAGTATAATTCCGTAAAAGAGAAAGCTAATAGAGTCTAAAATCAGAGCTTCTTTAATTGAATAGTATTCAATAATAAAACTTGCAGCTGTAATACCTGTAAATACACCTGCTTCTCTAAAAAAAGACATAAGTGCCGTATATTTAGTAACTTCGCCATTGCAAAAGTAATCTTGCAATTCATAAAACTTAGGTACTGCATATAGATTATATACTAGAGCGAGAGGTATTATTGAAATAATTAGAACCACATTAGAATTTTGATGGTTATATATGAGTAAAGTCAGAATTTCGATCATCCCCATCGTGATTTCTCCCCAAGCAACAGTTTTGATTGGGTTACCGATAGAATGAATTTTTATTATCACTTTGCTAAATATGAAAACAGTTAAGTAGATTAAAATTGATATTATCGTTGTGCTAGTGAAGGACTGGTCGCTAGACTTATAAAGATGCAGTGGAAGTCCAACTAAAAAGATCGTATCACCAATTGAAGAAATAAACGTTAGTAAGAGTAATAACATGGAGCTATTCATGGATATCTCCATTTTTGGATTTAGTAATTATGTGACGGGTCACATTCATTTTAACCAATTCCTTTTATAGACCAATTTAATGATCTTTTTTTCTTTTCCATTGAAACCTCTTTTGAGTTTAAAATTCAAAAACTTGAAATATATGATTGCTGTTAAGTCTAGTTAGTTCAATGATTTTCATCTACAATTTTCAGAAGATTATTGAAGGAAGATATTCCCAAGCCTAGTCATCTCATTGGAGGAGTCTGCATGAAACCTATTGTAATTTTTTTAATCTTTTTTTTGTGTCATGGTATTTACCAGTTTTACAATATGTTTTTGGCAAAAGCGGGGTCATCATTAACGCTTTTAGGTGTTCGGTTTACGTCTGATTTTAAATTTTCATTATTTGCTTTATTGGTATTTACCCCTTTTTTGACTTTAGCAAATTGGGGCTTTGGTTATGGATTCCAAGCGGGATTTAAAACTATAGGAAACAATATATTTTTAATAACAACCTATTTTATAGGGGCACAAGTATTATCGATTTTTGTGAACGCATATTTCTTGTTTGGCCTAAATCTATCTAAAGGGACTGTTGTTGGTTTTACATTAGCAATGCTTGGATTAACAGTAGCGCAACTATGGAAATAAATTTTTTAGGAAACTTTAAAAATTAATTTCTAATTACGGAACCATGTTATTTTTCATTAAGTATAAAATTATAGGAGGAGCTATGAAAATTAACATTGAAAAAAGATTTGGTAAACTTCTGATTTTATGTATAATTTTATTTACATCAGTATCGAGTGTACTAGCTGGTAATAATGCAGAAAGCGGAAAAAATCTTGAAGAGCTTGAAGAAAACTCTAGGGAAGCCGGCCCTTCTTGTAATTGTTAGTATTTTACTTTTTTTCTTAAATTCGAGTCACTTAAGCTATAAAAGGACTAAGAGCATGGAAGCACTTGAAGTCTATGTACCATTTGTTTTCTCAAATAGTGTTGACCCACGAGCAGTGTTCACTGTAGGTGATCAACTACTTTCTGAGCATCTTTTTGCATTCCATTTTAGCGCAACAATGAATAATTCAAAAAATTCGCTTTTTTCTCAAATAAAAATTGATAGAGAAAATGGGCTAGTAACTTTTGAGTTAAAAAGAAAAGTCTTTACAAGTGATGGAACAGAGCTAACGCCTGAAAAGATTTTTAATTCAATTAAATCAAGCTTCTCGAATACTCAGCATACAAAGTACTCTCAATTAGTAGAATCAATAACAAGAGATGCGAACGTTATAAATGTTAAATTTCGAAGCATTCCGATTAATCTCGAATATTGGTTAAGATCTATTGATTTTGCGATTGTTGATATTGATAAACTACCAATTAATGGGTCCCAGCTTTATACAACTACTGGACCTTATTCAATAGTCTCCTTAAGTTCGTCTCAAGTTGAATTGAAGCGAAATAAGTATTTTCCATCTGATTTTGTATCAAATATGGTTGAATCAGTGATATTTAAAAGTTATGCCTCGAGAGAATTGAAGCATTTATTTTCAAATGTTGAAAATTTTAATTTAGCTTATTTGTATGGTTATGCTGTCAATCAAGAGCTGATTGACAGCATAAAAGATAAGAATTTAAAAATCCAAATTTTTCCCAATGAGTGGATGGTTTATTTAGGGTTCCAAAAGAACTTAAGTTATGATGAGAGAAGTATCATTTTTAATAAGATTGATTCGATTAAAAATAAGCTAATAAATAAACTGTTTTATGGAACAGTCTCTTATTCTACAGTTCCTTCGGATAGAGCTTACGGGTTAAGTCAAAAAGAATATGAGGCAAACAAGCCAGTTTTAGAATCAAAAGCAAGTACCATTAGCAGAAAACTTATATTGGCCACCTTAGATGAATGGGCAGATATCCCAATCTTTTCTTATACTATTTCAGAGCTTGAAAAAGAATTCAGTTTAGAAATTAAAAAGTTTAATAGATCAGAGATGTTTAAAATCTATCATTCTGATTACGCTGATTTCTACATTAGCCCAATGGGTATTTCTCCTGCAGACCCTTTGGGGAACTATTCTTTTTTGTATAACAACAATGCTTTATTCAGTGAAAATATATCAGATGAATCAATAACAGAACTGTATAAGGAGAATGAATTTAAAGATTTTTCAAAAAAGGTTAAAGATATTGAATTACGTATTTTAAAAAAATCGATACTTATTCCTTTAGGACATTTTCCTGGAATCATAGTTGAATCTCCTGCTTTAATTCGGGACGAATCTAAATCTTGGGATTGGGGGATTCAAGCATGGACTTACAAAATAAAATAAATCAGATTTTAAAATTCTTGTTGAAAGAGAAAATTGATTCTTCAAAGGTGTATGTGTACCCACCTAGTTCTCAAAATCTTTTTCGTTACTGTATTGTGATGAAGATTTGCAATCAAAACTATATGCAGAAGGTTTTAAGGCAATTTCGAAGGTCGCCTGGCCCTACATTAGTTTTCAGAATGATATTCCTTTGGTTGTATTAATTGATGATGATAAGTTTACTCGATTAAATTGGGATATCTTCTGTAAAAGTAATTCAATAAGTTTTAGGTCTTTCAGAAATATTGATGAGTTTCTATTAAATGATATAGGCTTTGATCCAAATGTGCATATCTTTTTAGATTCAAATCTAGGTGAGAATGTTAAAGGAGAGACTGAGTCGGAGAAAATTGCAAAGCTTGGCTTTGTGAATTTATATTTAGCTACTGGTTACGAGAAAGAATCGATCGTTAGGCCAAGTTGGATCGTAAAAGTTTTTTCAAAAAAGCCTGAAAATATACTTAAAGTTCTAAATTAATTTTAATGACACTTTAGATTTGGCAGAGATATTTCTATAAGATAAATATTATTTTACACTCAAAGAATAAACAAGAGCCTTATTTTTTACTCTTGCTACAATTTCAACATTTCCAAGCCAGTTAATGTGATGAAGTTTCCAGTATCCGTTTCTATATCCTTTATTATCAATGGATCCTACGATGGTTCTTGAGCCATCATCAGCAAGGCAAGTCACTTCATGCTTTTTGTTAACTGAAATGTGAGCGCATGAAGGGTCCATTTTTAATGGGAATAATTCATCGAGCGTTGAGTGAAACAAAAAGGGACTGAACTCTTGATCTGTAATATCGTATAGGGCAACAACATCTGCTAAAGTGGGAGCCCAGCTGTTTGCATAAACAAATGAAGAGATGGCCAATAAAGATAGTAATAAAAGTTTTTTCATAACATCCTTAGGTTGTTCTTGATGCTGAACAAATAGGCTTTATAGGATTACCCGACAATCATTTATGTAAAAAATGCAGGTTTTTATTGGGAGAATTACTGAAAACACCGCGCGCTATGTGGAATTGTTACTAGAAATCCCTAAAGTCTGGCCCTTTAGGCTTTCTGTCTTCAATTATTTTTCCTGTAGCGACATCGATCAGTGCAATGTACTTGTCTACACTATAGCAGAATATACCTGTGGCATCTTCACTCTGTTGAGCAATTCTGCACCAATAGTTTCGACGTGTTTTAAATACCTGGAATGGTGGCTCAATTTTCCAAATGAGTTTTTCGGTATGTTTATCAAAGCAAATGACATTCCTTTCAATTACCCATTCGAGTAAAAAAATTCGGTGATTAGCAAATTCTAGGATATCTAAAATTAGCCATTCTGAATTTTGGGGATTATCTTCAGAAGCCCCCCTCGAAGATAGTTCTTTCTTTGCCTTCGACCTTATGAATTAGCTTATTTTTGACAAAGTAATATTCATTATTAGGTTGTCGGTAGTAAAAGATATAGTCATTATATTTTGTCATATGAGCTCAACTATTAAAGCCATCACTTCTTCTCATCCACCAATGCCGCAATCACAAGATCTCCACTCACGTTAAGAGTTGTTCGGCACATATCTAAAAAGCGATCTACACCAAGAATAAGCGCAATACCTTCGGCCGGAATACCCACACCGTTCATGATAATCATAATCAGTGGGAGTGACCCACCTGGAACACCGGCAGTTCCAATTCCTGCAATAATACACATCACCACAACTTGAATTTGTTGGGCCATGGAGAGATCGACTCCGAACACCTGCGCGAGAAAGAGAACCGTTACACCTTCAAAAAGCGCGGTACCATTTTGGTTAGCGGTTGCACCCACCGTCAAAACAAATCGAGAAATACTTGGAGTAAGACCTAGTTTTGTTTCTGCAATCTCAATTGATTTAGGTAAACAAGCATTTGATGATGAAGTAGAGAAGGCATACATCATCACATCTTTTGAATCAGAATAAAATTTCCAAGGAGAACGTTTTGCTACAAATTTTAGCAGCACTGAGTACACAACAAACTGCTGAATCAAAAGACCGGCCACAACAACTGCCGTGAAATAGAAAAGCGATTCAAAGATCGCAAGACCAAATTTAAATGCTGTTCCAAAAATAATTGCAAAGACAGCATAAGGAGCAAGCTTCATCGCCATTTCAACAATTTTAAGTGAGGCCTGAAAGACTTCATCGAAAATAGTCATGACTGTTAATTCTTTATCCTCATGACCTTTTTGGTAGAGATAAAAGGCAAAACCAAATAAAAGTGCACAGAACATCAGAGAAAGCATTTCTCCTTCAAGGGCCCTCACTGCCGCATCCAGTGGGTTCTTTGGAATAACCTCAACTAAGGCCTGGGCAAAAGTTTTTGAAGCCTTTGCATTCGCTGCGATGGTATCAACATTAGTTTTTGAGGCCTCAAGTTGAGTGCGATCAATACTAAAGCCTCTTCCTGGTTGAAAAAGGTTCACAAGTCCAATCCCAATAAGCACCGAACAGGTTGAAGCAATAATCGTATAAAACAGAGTTTTACTAGCAACTCTTCCCACTCCTTGATGGCGAGCAAGATCGAACACTCCTAGAACGAGGGCCGAGAAAACCATTGGCACAACAATCATGAATAAGAGTCGTAAAAAAATCTGACCTATTGGATAAAGCGCATTTCCATAAAGAGCTTGTAGCCATTCAACATCTTGATAGGGATGGAGTAGGGCCCCAAGGGTGATCCCCGAAATCAAAGCAATCAATAATTTGTAATGGTTTTTCACAGATAAACTCCTAAGTAATAATACTAAAATAATAAATTGTAATAAGATGGAAGTCCAGTTGACTTAAACTTTAAACCTCATAATGAATGTTGTATGGGCTTGTGTCTCATCGAGAAGAAGTGCTCCGCCGTGATTTTCCATGATGGTCTTTGAAATACTTAAACCAAGTCCAGTCCCTTTACTAACACCTTTGGTAGTAAAAAATGGCTCCATAATTTTATTTTTTAACTCAGAAGGAATCCCAGGGCCTGAGTCCTGAATATGGATTTCAATAAATTGATCAAGATCTTTGACTGATATTTTCACCCATTTTTCGTGAGCTTCAAGAGTTGCATCGAGAGCGTTAGATAAAAGATTCATCATCACCTGAGCTAGTTGAATTTCCTGCCCGATGATTTTACGATTAATATGATCGGGAATGATTTCGAGGTGAATGTTCTCATTCTTAAATCTCTGACGACTCACTTCTAGTGCTGGTTCTATAAAGTTTTTTATACAGACAGGTTGAAATTCATCTTTTTCCCCATTTCTCGCGAGGGCCTTAAGACTTTTGATAGTGATTGAAATTCGAGTGACCGTATTTTGAATCTTTTCTGTAAACTCACGAATTTTATCAGGGGTAAAACCAGGTCGGCTAAGGTGTCTAATGATTTGATCAGCAGAGCCTTGGATAATGGCAAGTGGGTTGTTAATTTCATGGGCAATACCTGCGGCCATTTCACCTAGAGAAACAAGTTTGGCGGTATAGTGGGCCTGGGCCTCTTTGTTTTTTAACTCTTCTCTTGCTTTAACGAGTTCGTCCATTGGAAGTGAAATAATAACCGCTCCACCAACGGGATCAAAAATTTTCTTGATACTGACAATAAACGGAGAGGAGATGAGTTCATTTCCAATTTTAATTTCACGAGTTTCTGTATTTCTACTTCCATTCATGAAGTTTGAAACAAATCTGTAATACTCAGAATCAATACCTTTATAACCCACTTGCTTACCGATGATTTGATCATCTTGCAGAAATTGTCGTCCAAAATCATTAATAGAATGGTAACAGAGATCTTTATCAATAATGGTTACAAAACCAGGTACCGCATTGATCAGAGATTGAATTTTGTCTCTCTCAATCGTGAGCTCGTATTCATTCTGAATTGATTTTCGTATATAAGAATGAGCGATTCTTGCCTGAGATAATTGGAAAATTGTAAAAAATGACATCAGTATGATGAGGTAAATTGATTCTGGCCACTTTGCTAAAAAAAGATAAACAACTGGAATGGAATACATTGGAATAATAAAAAATAGATATCCCCTAGAGGAAGCTGCAAAAGTTGAAATTGCTCCTGAGCAAAGTCCTGCCATGAGAACTAAACAGTAGGCCGTCTCTAAAGATTTAAAGGAGTAATATTCTTGAATAAATATAAAGAGCACTCCCCATCCAGAGGCAAGCAGCATAACTGACCCAAAGTAGAAGGTCGTAACTTTTTTACTTGGATTGCTAGAGGGATTAATTTTTAAAAGGAGAGCAAGTCGAATTGAACCACCCAAGATCACCATGACGTAAGGAAGACAGCTAAACCAGCCACCGGCCCGATGCATTTCCTTAAAGACAAACCAAGATATCAAACAAAGAACAACATTAGGAATAGCAGTATATCTGCTACGAATGATGAGCTCTTCCCAAAGTTTGGTTCGAATAATTTCTTTTAACGAAGTATCTTTCATTTTGATTTGCCTATCGGGACCTTAATAAAAATTCTGATAAGCGAGCTTGAAGATTAATAAATAAGGCGTATCTTGTTGTTTAGGAGTGGAGAATGATAAATAATTCTTATGGATACTAAAGTTTTTCTCTTCCCATTAGCGAATTCCATACTGTTTAAGAAGGTTACTCTTCCGTATCATATCTTCGAGCCTCAATTTCGTCAGATGGTGAAGGATTCAATTACTGAACAAGTTCCCATTGCAATCGTTCCCTATGATGCCTATGAAAATTATCGAGGCGATATCTGTGTGGCCGGTATGCCTCATATTCTCTCAACTTATCCTGACGGCCAGCTCGATATTTATATAACAGGGGCGATGAAGTGCCGTTTGATTGATTCTCTCTCAGATCGCCCGTACAAAGTTTATTCTTATAAATTAATTGAAGAAGATCTTCATGTAGATGAATCATTTTCCATGGAGCTAGATAGTTTAAAAATTATGCTTGAGAGATGGGCGATACATTTTCTTCCAGATCCAATTCAGCGTGATAATTTTTCTCACACTCTCGAAGATGCCGAGCTTCTCATTAATTATTGCACAGTTTTTTTAGTGGATGATCTGTCGACAAAAAAGGCGGTGATGGAGGCCAATACGTTGAAAGAGAAAATAAATTTAATTCTACACATGATTGGCCCAAAAGAAGTCTCTCTTGGGCCATTCTTACCAAGTCTGAAGTTTTGATTACTTCTTTTTGCTTAATTTTCCAGCTGCAATCTTTTCTTGGATTTTAGCTTTTTTCTTGGCCTGGCTTTTGCGACGAAGCATTTTACCGGCCTGACTCTTACGTCCGTAACCCATAGTTCCATCCTTATTAAAGTTCAATGATAAGCGCCATTGTAAAACTTTAGAGACAGTTTAACAATGATCAGTCACTTTTAGGTTGGATCTTTTGTTCCATATTTTGCTTTGAGCCCCTCAATTGCCCACCACATTAAAGTGGCCGGCCAGGCCAGACTTGCAATTGGATGGAGAAAAAAAGCACTCCATCTTTCCTGAAAAACAATTTTTGAAAAAAAGCGGTAGACCATCAAAAGTAAAAAACTAGCAAATGACCAGAATGGATGGGTGATCAAGCACAAGACTGGAAATGACCAAATAAAAATGCTCACGGTAAATAGGAACATGCTGGTTCTGTCTGGATTGTTCCATAGCTCATTCCAAAATAATTTCATTTTGAGAATTTGGCTTTGAAGATCTTCTGGATAGAAGCGGATAAGAAATTTTTCTCCAAAGGCCAAGTAGTAATTTTTATTCTGTATGTTCCATTGATAAGAAATAAGTTCTTTCCAAGATGAAATTTTGATTGAGAAGTCTAGCGCCTGGAAAGTAGATAGGGGCATTCCCATCCATCCTTGAGCATAGCTAATCATGGGGTGAGAGATATTTTTGGAGAATTTTTTAAAACCAAACACTGAAGTGAGAGCAAGTGTTGGATTAAGAGTGGCGAGAGCTTCTCCCAGTGCACTTTGCTGATTAGTCTGTGGAAGAACAAAGTAAGGGTTATTAGTTTCTGTCACAATTTTACCAATTGAAATGAAGGCCTCTTCTTTTGGAACTAATTCAGGATCACCAATGACCACAACACTTGAATTAATCTTAGGGGCCACTTGGGAAAGAATCCACGGAACAGGAAGCTCATTTTCAGGAATTTGAGAAAAAACGTGGAGTTGTACAAAAGGTAACTTATCTTTAAGTTCATCCCATAATTTTATAGTGGTATTTGGGCCATAAACGAGAAGATGAATTTTAAGACGATCACTTAAGAAGTGGAGAGAATTGAGAGATTTAAGCCAATGATCAAGATAAAAGTCAGATTCTGGGCCAATGGGAACTAAGAGTTCGATAGGGCCATTAAATGAATCTTCTCGACTGAATTGTTTTCCAATCAAAGCATTCTTGACCAAATTGAAAATCATAATAACAGTAAAACCTATGACTAATAGTCCTAGCATCTCATCGCCTTTTTAAAACTCTATTGATAAGATTATCGCATGAATAAGCGTCAGTACATGCAAAAAAGTTTTGAACGTCAAAGGCTCCTTAACAAGGTTATGTCTAGACCGGGGCCTTTTCCTTATGTTTTGATTTTGGATCATTTGAAAGTTGATTTTAATATTGGAAAAATCATTCGCTCGGCCGAGGCCTTTGGGGCCCAAGCGGTAGATGTGGTGGGAACAAGTTTTTTTGATCCCATGCCGGCCAAAGGCTGTATGAAGAGAGTCCCATGGTTTCAGCGAAAAACTTTCCAAGAAAGTTATCAGCATTATGCGTCTTTAGGTTACACTTTTTATGCTTTTGACTCTGAAGCTCCGTTGGGGCTTCATCAAGTTCAATTTCCAGATAAATCTGCTTTTATTTTAGGTCATGAAGGCTTTGGATTTACTTTCAAAAAAGAAGATTATCCTGAAATTAAATTCGTAAAAATCCCTCAGTTTGGACTGGTGGAGAGTTTGAATGTTTCCGTTGCGGCCTCAATAGTCATGTATGAGTTTACCCGCAGTCGAAATTTTAATCCTGAAGTAAGCTTCCCTTCAAATTAAGTGAGAGGCCATAGAGTAATCCAAGATTGAGCACTCCTAAAAAGAGGTGTGGTGGTTGGGCATTGGCCGGAAATCCAAAATAATTTAAAGTGATTCCTGTGACAACATTTCCTAGCACACAGAAAAACGCCAGAACTGTGACAAAAAACTCGCCTCGGTTAAAACGATTTCGATGGAAGTAATAGAGAAGATAAATAAAAAGGCCAATGATAACCAGTGAAAATGATCGATGGATGTAGAAGATCGCACCTAGTTGATCAATAACCGTTAGATGTGTGGCCTGCATCGTGTCTCTAATAAGGTAATCAACTTGCTGTCTGACTTGAGTCCCCATCAGAACTTGAATAAAGCTAAGAGAAATTAAAATTTTAGTAAGAGAGAGCGCCTTGGTATCGGTTGGCGGTACCAGTGAGGTATCTTGAAGGTCATTACAATATTTTCTTAAATATAAAAGACCAAACAATTGAATCAGGGCCAGGAACATGTGGATGGTGATGATAAATGGTTTTAGATGAGTGGAGACAACCAGGGCCCCAACTCCGCCTTGAACAATAATCAAAAGAAGTAGGCCACCACAAAACCAAGGAATATTTTTCTCAATTTCTTTTAGTTTAAAAGAAGCTCCAAACAAAAGAACAATCAAAAAACCTAAAACGACTCCAAGTAGTCGGTTGATATATTCAGTCCAGGTTTTAAAAGGATCAAAATCAGCAATAGTTTTCCCAGCAATTTTGTAAACTTCTTTATAGTCTACTGGCAATTCAGAGATATCAACTGGTGGCACCCATTGTCCAAAGCAGCGAGGCCAATCGGGGCAACCAAGACCAGACCCGGTTCCACGGACAACTGATCCGGCCAAAATAACGAGGTAGGTGCCAAGAATGGCAAGACTAAGAATTCTTTGAAAGCTTTTCATTTCCTAAATGTAGCACGATAATAGATGAGTAATCAAAGGAATGCTGAGATGTTTTCAATTCAAGTGGCCCTCATGGGTCTAGGTCTGGCAACAGATGCGGCCCTAGTAAGCTTTGCCTTAGGTCTCATTTGCCTTGAAATGAAATGGCACGATAAATATTTGCGCGGAATTATTTCCTCAACAGTTTTTGGGGTTCTGCAATTTTTAATGTTGTGGATTGGCAGTTATGGCGGCTTCTTATTTTCCTTTTCGCCCTACGGGCATATGACTCATTTTTTAGTGGGCAGTATTTTTTTATTAATGGCCGTTAAATTTATTCAAGACAGTCATAAAAAGAAAGCACCCGAATTGGATTGGGGAATCTTGCCTTTAATGATTTTAGGTTTTGCTACCAGTGTAGATGCTTTATTTGCTGGAATTAGTTTAGGAACTCTTCCTCAATCTTATTTGGCGGCAATTGGAGTCGGTCTGATTACGTTTAGTTTGTGTTTAATTTCTTTTTTTATATCGCAATTTTTTAAAAAGATACCTGATCAATGGCTTTTAAGACTCGCGGCCATAATTTTTGCTATCTTAGGTGGAAAAATTGTTTTATCGCAAATGACTAGAGGATGGTTATGAAAATAACATTAAATGATTTTAAAGAAGCTTACAAAACATTAAGTAAAATAATTCGGCCAACTCCTCTCATCTATAACGAGTGGCTCTCTCAACATTACCAATGTGAAATTTATTTAAAATTAGAAAATATGCTCCCGATCGGTTCTTTTAAAATGCGTGGGGCCACTTACAAAATTTCAAAGTTAACTGCTGCAGAAAAAAAACACGGTGTTCTTGCAGTGTCGGCCGGCAATCATGCTCAAGGCGTGGCGTGGGCCGCTCATCGTTTTGGAGTGAGTGCTACCATTATTATGCCAGAGGGATCTCCGTTAACTAAAATTAGAAATACTGAAATGCTTGGGGCGAAGGTTATTCTTCACGGACAAAGTATTGAAGATGGCTTTGAGTACGCACAAAAGCTCATGAAGAAAAAGAAAATGATTTTTGTTCATCCTTATCAGGACCCTATGGTTATTGCGGGCCAGGGAACAGTGGCCTTTGAGCTATTGGAGCAAATCCCAGAGATGGATTATCTTTTTTCTTCGATCGGTGGAGGAGGACTTGTTTCAGGCATGGGACAAGTATTAAAAGGACATCAATCAAAAGTGAAAGTCATGGCCGGACAAGCGAGTGGTTGCAGCGCCATGGTGGATTCACTTCATGCAGGAAAACTCAAACAAATAGAAAAGGCCGAAACCTTTGCTGATGGAATTCGAGTTAAGAATGCTTCTAAAGAGATGTACGATATTCTCAAAAAAGTTGTCGATACCACTGAAACCGTTGAAGATGAGAAAATGGCGTGGGCCATTTTGCAATTAATGGAAAAAGCGAGAGTCATTGCAGAAGGAGCAGGAGCTCTTCCTCTGGCCATGTTTGATCAATTATATCAAAAAAATCCTTCTCAATTTCGAGGTAAGAAAATCGTTCTCGTTATTTGCGGTGGAAATATTGACGTCAATTTACTTGAGAGAATCATTGATCGAGGACTTATTCAGTCCCATCGAAAAGTCACAATTTCTGTTCCAATCATGGATCGTCCAGGCACACTTCATCAGTTAACTAAGATTATTGGAGATGTGGGGGCCAATATCCTCCAAGTCGTTCATGATCGGGATTCTTCTAATACAGGAATTAATGGAACAAATGTTGTTTTCACTCTTGAGACCAAGGGAGAGGAGCATTTGAAGAAGTTACTGAAGGAAATGAAAAAAGACTTTCCTCAATGCACGGTTAAAAATTAAGTTAGCTCAATTTATCCAGATCTAGGGTCGTAGCTGATTAATCCCGAAGCTTCGAGCACGTTCTTTTCAATATATTGCACTAAGATTTGGTACTGCTTACCCCAATCAGAAACTCTTGAGAAGGCGAGATATTCCCAGAGCTTTCCAGATCCCATCAGACGAGCAATAAGTCCTGTAATTGATCTTAGAAAGTGCTGAAAGTGCATACGTCTTTTGACAACAATCAGAAGATGCAGATGATTTGAATTAACTGAGACCCGATAGATTTTGATATTAAATCTCTCAGCATATTTTTTAAGCAGGTTTTGAATTTTTCTCTCTTTGGTTTTAAGTGTGGATCTCTTCGCTCTCAGAACAATATGAAGTGGTTTATTCATCTTGAGAGGACGCTCGGACTTTCTTTTACCGCGGGCAAGTTCTCCACCGTGAGTCAGTCGAGTTGAGGATATGAATGAGAAGGTTTGCTGCTTAGACATGAGCTCTCTTTAGCTATTTGTCTGTTGTTTTTAAATCAAAAGGGCATTGCCCCGAAAAGAAAGTTCAATAATGAAATCTTGGCATTTTAGGATTCATTGCAATTGGGGCAATGTCGAAACTTCAATAAGAATACAAGTGTATGCGCAATTTAAAGAGGTTCAACAAATGTGTTAGACCCCCAAAAACGTAACTGCTCAATAAATTGTTGGAGTTCTTTTCTAAAATTTCTCTACGGCCCTATGTCATTTATTTTATTTGGCCAATCGTTCTTTTTCTGACAAAATTTCTTCATGGCATTTGATGAACTCATT
>JBFWTE010000029.1:10327-47644 GCA_050247975.1 Bacteriovoracaceae bacterium | reverse complement strand
CCTTACAAGGTAGATGTCGGGGGTTCGATCCCCTCAACGCCCACCATTAAAATCAATAACTTAGACCTCGAAAATCCAATCAAAAATTCAAAAATCGGCTTGTACAGGGAAAATGTACGGGATGCTACTTGGAAATTTCAAGAGCTTACGAGGCTCTCTTCAAGGCCTGATTCTCTTCTTGAAGCTCCACGATCTGCTGCTTTAATGACCTGATTTCGGCCGCCATTTGCAGTAGTTCATCATCCAACTGGCCAGTGTAGTGGGCCTTGTTTACGGTTGGACTGTTTCCGATTTCCTTACCTCGTTCACTTGCCGATAATCCCTTGATCTTGTCGTTCATTTCGTTTCGGTAACGCCTGAAGTCATGAAAGTTAATGCTGTCAAAGCTGTAAGCTCGAACACCAGCGGCCTTAAGTAAAGACTTCCACGCCTTCTTCACGTTGTTCATTCGTCTTCTGCCACCGTCATTGAAGCGTCCATAATCGTTGATAGTGAAAACGAACTGGGCCTCATAAGGGGTTTGTTCATCTTTCATATAACCAACGATTTTTTGTCCCATTACCTCGGCCTTAATCTCTTCGATGATGGCCAGTGCTTTTGGGGTTAGGGCCACGTCACGTTCACCGTCACACTTAGGAACCCAGCCCATGCCGTACTTAGTAGGACACATAGGTTTTTCTCTGAGCTTCCAAATGCCGTTTACAATGTCGGGAAATTCAAGATGGAGTGCTTCACCCATACGGCATCCAGTTTCGGCCAGGAAGATGACAAACTTTTGAATAGGAAAGCCATAAGGATGAATGTAGCGAGTATCAAGAATTTGTCCGATTTCTCTTGTTGTCGGTGAGCTTGAACGAACACGATCAGATTTTTTAGGAGTAATCTTTTTTACTTCATCACAAGGATTGTAAGAAAGGATTTTATTTTCTTTAAGCTTGTTGAAAAAAGTAAACAAGCGTCTAAACTTCGTTTCCGCTGTTGCGTAGGCAATGCCGACTGATTTTGCAAGTTTTCTCATTTCTTCAAAGGCCTCAGGGTCTTTGATCTTTGCGGACTTCTTTTTAAAGCTTTCTTCGGCATTTTTTCTAAGCTCTGCCTCAGACAATAAAAAGTTCCGAAATTTAATGATGTGATCTTGCTCAATATCGGTAAGATTTAAAATTAGTCTTTTGCCCTTACTGTCTTTGAACTCTTCAAACCATTTCAAAGTCTTCTGGATACAATAACCATCGGCCTCTTGGGTCTTCTTACCTTTAAGGTGAGTATCAAAAGAAAGATAGGCCTTAAATCCTTCATCAAAAGAAATGATTTTGTTACCGTGAGACTCTAAATACTTTTCGTATTCACGATCGGTCAGAATCCCTTTTAAAAGATCAGTGTTCTTTCGATCTTTAAATTTGTCTGCGGCCTCTCTTGTCTGAACTTCTGATGGTAATGTGATCGACATTTTGCTGGTGCAGTTTGGAAGATAGTAAGTGACAAAGTATCTTTGACGGCCTGAGCGAAAGGAGATTTCAAACCGAGGTTTGTAATCTATTGGTACTTCTATTTTGTGCATAAATCGAACTCCTTAAACGTCTCTGTGACTAATAACCTTCTTTGAACGAAGGAAATTGTCGAGATCCGTTTTTGTAAAGATGAGTCCGTTTCTGCCAATTTTTACAAACGCAAGTGACTTAGTTCGTAGAGCATAATTTCTTATTGTACTTCTGCCTTCACCTTCAGGGTCGGACAATCTTAAATAAGTTGCTGCTTCCACTTCACTAAAATACTCATGAAGTAAAATAATCAGTACCCTTTCAACTCGATTGAAAATTTTATCAAACACACTCAATGGTGTTTTTTTTGGTACATTCTCGTCTTCTAACTGTTCACTATTATCAAAATTTTTAAAGAGCGTGTTTTGATCTTCCTCATGGGAGGAAACATCAGAAACTTGTGGATTTATCATATCCTGTCCTTAGTGATTTTCCTGCTCTAAAATGAATTAAAAACTGGAAAAATATGAATGGAAGGGGTGTAAAATTAGCCGCTTAGAAAGGCCTTTTTATGGGCCTTTCTAAGAGGGAGAGAATTATGCAGATTTTGACTGCAAGAGAAGACCAAAATATTCGTCTTTGGAGATTTGTCCATGGGCCTTGCAGTGATCCTGATAAGCGAGTTCCAGACGGTCAGAATTGGTCATTGTTGATTGTTTGATCTCTTCCAAGTGTTCATCGGTGAGCAGTGAAATTGATTTTTGAATCAGATCATCAGGCCGAATTTTTTTACCGTAAGTTTTTTTATTCATTTTCTGAATCATTGTCTTGATCGCTTTTGCCGTGGCCTTTGTTACACGGACAGGAGTTGTATTGACTTGATACTTCTTTGAAGATTTTTCTTCTTTTTTCGATAGCGGTTCCTTTTCCATAAAAAGAAACTCCTTTTGATGATTGAATGATGTGATTTTTATTTTGATGAGGGCGAGATGCTAGGCCGATAGACTTAGCTCATGATGAAGGATTGCCCTTCCGATGAGTTCTGGAATTTGAGGGACAACGGTGTTGCCTAGTTGTTTGATTCTTTGAGTGTTAGCTCTGACCAGTTTTTTGGGTAACCCATTAACCATTCGAGGAACTGAGGATTTAGTCTTCCAGTGTTTGTTGAGTTCTTCAATATCATGTCCACTATATCTCTTTCCCTGAGATGAGAGAACGCTTTGTGATTTTTCTTGTTCTTGGCTATTTGAAAAATCTTTTCCTTTGCTTTTCTCCAATCTTTCAATTCCATTTTTAAGTGATTGCATAGAGAGATAATGGTTAATAATGGCGGACGACTCCGAAGTAGATTTGTTGGATTTGCATTGGTTGAGTCTTTGGCCACTGGGGTAGGCAAGAATCCAGATCCTCTCCCTTTGGTGAGGGCAGTCACTAAAGAGGGAAGCAGGTATAATGTGCCATTCGCAGTCATACCCGATTGACCACAAATCTTTGATGATTTGTGCAAGGCCGCGAGTGCGAAGGTTGGCCACATTTTCGATGAGGGCGTATCTTGGTTTGAGTTCTTCGATGAGTCTTTTTGCTTCTTTCCAGAGTCCACTTTTTTCTCCTTTGAGGCCTTTGCCATGAGTGTTCAGGTTACTTACGTCCTGACATGGAAAGCCTGTTGTGATAATGTCAATTTTTGAAATGCTGGATTTTTCGAGACACTTCTTATTGAGTGTTCTTACGTCCGAAAAGATCGGAATGGTGGGCCAGTTCTTTTGTAGGACTTCTTTGCAAGCTTGATCTTGCTCACAAAATGCGACGGTTTTCATTCCTGCTCGCTCTAGTCCAAGTGAAAAGCCTCCAATTCCTGCGAATAGATCGAGGACATTTAAAGTCATTATTTACCTCCAAGTGAATGAGAATTTTCAAGATCAATGGAGTGAAGGTCTGCTTGTCCGCAAATGAGGAAGAGTTTTTCTTGTTGGATTTTTTGAAAAACTCCGTGTTCCTTCCACTGACGGAAATAATCGTTAAGAGTTGTTTTAGCCCCGTACTCTTTCGGGGTTTCTCGCCATTGAAGACGATTCGCTTTGATGAATAAAATTCCCTCAAAGACTTGTCTTAAATTGAGTCTTGGCCGACCTCCTTTTGATGATGGTTTGTATTCGGGCAAATAAGGGGCAAGACGAGTCCATAACTCGTCAGAGAGTGCGATCTTTTGCATTTGAATTTTCCTTAGAGATTTTTAGGAGAGATGAGCGTCCGAAAACGCGAGAGGAAGGGAGCTAGGATAGAAAATCTATCCTAGCGGGTTGAGTTGGTGATTTCGACGGGTATGGGATGAGTCCAGGAACATTTAGAGCAGATCGGCTTACTGCCTTTGCAGAGACACCAAAGGGCGAAAGGAAGCCAGAAGATCAACCATAGAGGGATGAACAAGAAAGGAAAGAAGCCAAAAAAGCAAAGCCATTTTTCTATAGTCTTCGGCTGACTCTTGGCCTCTCCCTCATGTCCACATTGAGGGCATCGGTAAAGCGTACTCATGTTTTACTCTCTTCGAGTTGAATATAAGTAACGACTTGAGAAATATCGGTTTGTAGTTTCTCCGCTTCCGTCCGAAAAGTGGCCCATGTTTCAGCTAGATCATCGTCGTGTGCGTTAGCGTTTCCACGTCTTGCACTATAAACGATGGCCACTTGTCGTAAGATGCCATCGAGTAAGTTATCCATCTTTTCCATGTTGGTTAGCTTGGAGTTGTTCGTTTTCATTAGGCTGCCTCCTTTGTTTGAGGTTTTTTTACGTCCGAAATCTCAGCGTAATAGGCTTGCCATTGCCCATCTGCCCAAATCCAATTTTTAAAAGTAACAGTTTTTCGATTCACTCTAACGACTGGATACCAATTTCCTCGATACATAACGAAGTCACCTTTTGAAATCGTAGAAGGTGAAGGCACGATTTTTCCATTCTCGGCCCGCTCTTGCGTGACCTCATTTAGTAAGCTTTGGAAATAGTCGATTTTATCGGTGACTTCTTGCTTTCTTGATTCATAGTCCGATAACCGATTTTTATTTTTTTCGATTTTTCTTAGTCTCGCTTCGTTTTCCTCGATGCGATTATTAAGGTATGTTGGATCATACTTCTGGTTTTCGACCTTCCAGCTAATATGAGAGATTCTGCTTTGATAATGTTTTGCTTTTTCATCCTCTTGAATGCTTCTTCTCATTCTGTTATCAATCTTTTCTAACTCTCTTCTGTGACGTTTTTCTGAGTGGTGGCCAACTAAAATGGGAGTGCCTGCCATACAATGGAGCATATCCATATTCGTTTTATAAAGTTGGCCAGATCGTTTTATGGCGTTGTCCGCGTACTTTTCATAGCGTTCAGCCCTGTTTATGGCCCTTTCATCTTTTCTCTCTTGCTGTTCAGCAAATGAAAGGCGGCCTTGCTCCAAGATTGCTTTAGCAATTTCTAAAGTTGGGTCGCCTTCCCAAAAAGAGAACATTCCACGCCAGCGGCGGCGAGAGCATCCGAGTTTATAAAAAATTTCTTCAAGTCCGCTTGTTCGTCCTGAAACTTGCCACACTGGACGAGGTTTTTTATTGGCCCTCTTTGGGTCTGTTAGAGTTTCTTCTACTCTCAGGCCTTCTTTTTTTATGATTGCCTTTGCATCTTCGTGGGTTAGAGTTTCGGGATCAATAGAAGATGTTTCTTCTTTGTTTTCGCTTGGTGTTTCTGATTCGCTTTCTTGGTTTAGTGCTTGCGGTTTTTCTTTCTTTTCTGTCCGATTACTGATGGGCTTAATGTCTGGTGTAAATTCGTTAGAGTTAAAAGTATGGCAACAAATGCTAACCGTTCCACTTCCATTCTTTGCTGTCCACCATCCAGAAGGATGCTCTACTAGACCTTTTGCAAATTCTACGGGGTCAAGTTCCTTTCCTTCACCGTAGCTTTCTAGGTCTGTATCGTTTCGGTGATGGTATTTACAAACGAGTCTAGTAAATTGTCCGTTTACTAATGCCCTCACAACATGGGGAAGAGTCCACTTCTTGGGTTCCTCTTTAAGTGGTTTAATCGTAGAAAGATCAACGGCAAGAAGTCTTTTAGATTCCACATCGCGAAAATAAAACTTAAAGTGATCTTTTTTTAGTTCAGGTGATAGCTCTTGATTAGTAGTGGCCTCAAGTAGCTCTGTCGTGTGATCTGTTAGTAGATCGTTCCAGAGGGCACAATCTGGGGCGTTATAATCTGTATCAATTGAAAGCTCGTTGCACTTTGTCCCTTTTACTCCTGCATTTGTTAGATCAGTAATGACAATAGAGCGATGTTGCCACATTGAAATTTTATAAATTCTCCCCTTATGTTCTAGGTGTTGTGGCCCCCAACTGTTCATTTCTAACTTTTCTTTGATTTCTACTCTTAACTTTTTCATTTTTTCCCCTTTGGTTTGTTATTTAAAAGCTTTTCGGCTTTTCTTAATTTTATATTAGTATAAAAATACTGATAAATAAAGTATAAAAATACAGAAAAAGAAAAGTAAAAAAATACTTGTAAAGTCAAATTGAAAAAGTGAAAATTTGAAAATGTTAATAGACGTAGAAACAACCAGAAATAATTTAAAAGCTCTTTTGGAACGTGAAGAGGTCAACGCTTCTTTAAGTATTTCAAAAGAACACAAAGACAACTTTAGGGCGGCTTGTGATGTTGAGGGCTTTAATAAGTGGGCTATCGTTTTAGAAGATTTACTAGGCCAGCTTAACGAAAGTCATTTTAGCACTGATAAAAAACTAAAAATTGAGATACAGGGCTTCAATGATCGGGCCGTTACCTCCATGAACTGCGAGGCTAAAACTTGGCAGACTTTTAAAGATGGATGCCAAAAAAATCATTTTAAAATTAGTGATGTTATCGAGTCGATTATGAGCGATTACATTTCCCAAGTTGAAAAATCCCACAAAATTAAGATTTCAAACGGAAAAATAAAAAAGTAAAAAATCCTTTTTTATTCTTGATTGATTGGAAAGGAACGGGCCTAAATCCGTTCCTTTTTTTTGTTCGGTTGTTTGTTGGAGTGAGTGGATGGATGAGTGATGAGATAGAGAGTAGATATGGATAGTCGTGAGTGATTAATAAATGTGACAAATAAGTAGTGAAAAAGTCACCAAGTACCTATCAGACTTTTTGAGCGATTTTTTCACCTCGTAAGAAGTATAAGGATTTCTAGTAGTAATCTCATTTTTGCGAAAATACCCCTGTCTAACGATAGACCCAGATTAGACACGATTTCCTTCATCGTTTAGACACCTATATTTCTATCACTTCACCTTTCCAGTTGATGAAACTCATATCCTGATTGGACACAAGTTTATCAAACGAGGTGTAAAAGAACTTTCCAAGTTTTGCTTCATCAAGTTCTTTTTCGATTTCCATAAGCACTTTGATGTTTGCTTCATCTTTCAGGACATATAGAACCCTTGTGATACCAGATTCTTTATAGTAGTTGCCGATTTTCTCTTTGTATCTTTGATAGTTTTGAAGAGAAACTTCGTATTCAATGGCAAAATAGATTTTTGCACCATCAATAGTAATTTCTATCGCGGCATCAGAGTTATTTCGTACAAAAGGTTCAAAGGCTTCACCAATGTCCTTAATCTTCCATGTTTGAAGAGAGTTTTCGGTTTGATACTGAGTAATGATCTTACTTTTCAACAAGGCATGGTTAATTTCACAAAGTCCAAGATCATGTTTGATCGCATCACTTTTAAGTTCTTTGCGTTTGGTCTCCCTGTCTCCTTTAACCTTAGTTATGAAGCCAGAGCGTGTTAGGTTGTAGATTTTCTTACCTCCAGTAGAAGATGAGATGAACCCCTGAATAAGATTTTCTTTTTCAAGACGTAATAGACGCTTATAAAGTCCTGCCTTTCCAAGTGTTGCATAACAGTCTCGTCCTATATGATCTATTGTGGCGATCTTTCTCGCATGGAGGTAATGAAAAAAATCAATGTCTTTTTCGGTAACTTCAATCCTATTCTTGGACTTCATCATTTTCAGAATCCTTTTTTATCATTTTAGTTACTGTTTTGTTTCCTTTCACTTCTTGAACCACAATAGCTTGCCCGATCATTGGTTCAAAAGTGATTCGTTCTTTTGCTTTGAACTCATTGGCAATTCGCTTCGAGATACTTTTAATATCTCCATCAGTAATGAAGGGAGCTTGAACAATCGTCATTTCGTTTCCGACGTTCCAGATACCACGACCTTTAATGGCCGGAAGATCATTTGCATCTTTAGTCCCTAGAACAACCATACTCCCTTGAAGTGAAGGTGATCTAAATGCCATTCTTCCTGATATATTCTCTGAAACGGAAGTGGGAATAACTTCACGGTCAAGTTTTTGAGTAGCAAGAATCAAGTGAATAGCGGCGGCACGGGAAAGTTTTGAAATTGAATCAGCTAGCTTTCTTGCTTCGATAGAGGTTCTGTATTCATCATCGTATTTACTACGGTTCATGTAGAGAATACTGGCCTCATCGACGGCAACGATGATTCGATCTTTCTTGTCTCGTTCTGGTTCAATGGACTTCTTGGAGTTTGCTTCAAGATAATCAAAACGGTTCATCATTTCTTTTTCTACAAGCTTCAGAACATCAACCGCATCATGGATCTTTTTCACAATTTTTACGTTCGGGGCCTCCTTAAAATCAATTGCTTCAAGACCGCCTTTTAGGTCGATTACATAGAGCTGCAAGTGCTTTGTGGAATCCAAAAGTCCTAGTAAGCATTGTTTAAAAAAGTTTGATTTCCCAGAGCCTGTCGTTCCGGCAATAATCATGTGCGGTAGATCCGCAATTTTTTGTGTAACAACACCTTCATTAGACTGCCCTACATAGAATGAGTCAGGAGGGAGAACTTTCTCTGAGGCCATATCCAGATAAGGGATAGAAGTTGACAAAGATCGAGTGTTAAAAGTGATTAGAACTCGGCCGGGGTGTTTACCTTCCTTGATGGATTCAACTTGCATCTTAAAAAGAGATTCGATTCGCTCTTTCTTATCGTGAAATTCACCAATCCCGACACCGTTAGCATCAAAGTCATACTGCTTGCGGTACTTATCCAATGTTCTGAGATAAACCAACTTGGGCGTATTCCCATCACCATTTTTAAGCCCGGCGGTAGAAAAGAGTTTAATGTATTTGGTGCGAAGGTAGCGAAGTTGGACTCCTAAAGCGAAGCAGATAGGAAACAGAATAAAAAGGCATAAAAAGATCAAATGGTGATAAAGAAGCGGAAGTTTGAGTGTCCAGTTTACTCGATCAAGCGTGAATACAGTCGGTTCAGTCTGATGCAAAAGAGCAAGATGACTGGCCCCGTAGATATACTTTTGTGTGAGAACAAAAATTCCATAAAGGACAGCAAGACTCCACGGCTTGAATCGCCAAGCGAGTTTTCCAAGTTCTGACAGACCGATTGAAGAGATGACAATAAGTTCCTGGCATAGATCCATGAACATTTTGACCCCCTCATCAAAAGTATTGAGTGCTGATGTACTCATTTGAGATGGAGAGGACGAAGGTTTAGCGTCCTTTTGCATAAAAGGTTCCTTTGTTGTGTTTAAATTTTTTGAATTTTGAGATTTCGGATGGCCGATCAAGAAAAAGGCACTTCCGAAGAAGTGCCTAAAAGTGAAACTGAATTGAACTAACGGCGAATGCCCTTTGCCGCACTTCCGGCCGCCGCTTTTGCTCCTGCTCCGACTCCTCCTGTTGCAGTGGCAACGGTTGTAGAAGTCATTGTTGAAACAGCTTCAGGCGTGGACTCTTGTTGGCGATCACTTAGGAAGCCCGTGAACATACCCCAAGCAAGAATCATGGTAGGAAGAGGCCCCACGATCAGTTGAAGATAAGAGTAGATGGCATAAAACTGATAAATCTTGTTAGTTATTAGCTCCGACGAATAGAGCGAGATACCATCATTTAGCGTCCCAAAGGCCTCTAAAACGTCCGTAGAGAGGGCTACGGTGGTCATTAAGTGATAGAGCAACGTCCAGAGTGGTGTCCACAATAGAACCGAAAAATAGACCGCCCACCAGGAAATGATGATTTTCCACTTTCCTGCGAAAACAAAGAAAATCAGCCAAGGGAAAACCCCGATCATAAACAGCTTAACCATACCCTTTAAGTGTGGGGCCCGTTTCAAATATTCGTTAAACTGCATGGCCCTTTCTGCGGTGAGGTTTGCTCCTTCGTATTTCTCCCATCCAAAAAGACTTAAAACTCCATCCCACGAAGTCAGACGCTTCCAACCTATAAGGTACTTGGCAAAACCTCCTGACGGAATTTCTGCCCCTCGCTGAATGTTCAGCATTTGCGTCTCTGCCTTCTCAGTGAAATAGTTATTCAGTGCCGCTGACGATGCTTCATTGATCGTGTTTCGTGAAATCTGAAACTTGATATTCTCATCGTACTTGGCAGTTTTATTCTGAGTGGTTCGGGCGTAGTTATAGAGATCAGTGTGAACTTTCTCTTTTAGATCGTAACAGGTGATTTCACTTCCATCTTGCATTGGTAGTTTGATTTCCTTCAAAGCATTGTCCACGACTCCATGAGGCTTAAAGAATTCAGAAATCTTGTCTTGCTTGTTTGCCATTTCAAGAAGAGGAATAGTCTTATCAAAACATTCACCAGAATAGAGATCAATCATTGACCGGAGTTTTTGATCTTCGATAGTGAGAGAGCCTGCGTAAAGAATTGCTTTATAGAAAGCAGATGGTGCGTGTTGCTCTGAGTTTGTCTTTTCAAAAAGGCGATCAACGACAAGTCCCACGAAGTTTGCCATCTCTTCTGCTGACTGAGTGAGAAGATCAAAAAGAAAACTCACTTTGTAATTTTCTTGAAGATCAATTACTTTAGTGGTGATGTAGTTATTGTCATGCCAAGTGACACGCTTATGATCTCTCACATTGGTAAATGTTCCGACTTTGAGAAGTGAAACTCCAAGCATGAAAGAGGCCAGAAGTTTTACAAAGGTTCCAAGAGTCGCCCCCTGAAATCCTCCGATAGTCCCTGGTAAGTACCTCTTAAAAAATCCCCAAACAGCAAAGAAGAAGGCCACGGCAAAAGTGAGGGCAAGAATCCCGGCCAGAACAGGTTGAGAAGTAATAATCTTTATCGAGGCTTCATGGAAATGAAGCCCGATAATGGTATAGAACGCCTCATAGGCGGTAGATGAAAACATACGTTCTCCATTTTGAGGTTAGAAGTCTTTGTGACAACCGATTCTGTCGGCACAGTCAAAGAAGAGATTATCAAGTCGTTTAGACATTTCTTGCTTGCGATCAAGTGTCAGTTCTTCTTCCACAACAACTCTCTGATACTTTTCTCCCTCTTTGTTGATTTGATGGAGAACTTCGTTCAGTGGCTCAGAGTTTTGCTTTTCAAGGGCAAGAGTCATTTCGATTTGATCTTTTAAGATCGCGGTTTTTTGAATGGCCTCTTCCTTACGTTTGGTTGGTAAGTGGGGATTTCCTGCGAGTTTTGACGAGGTGAAGTCAATCGTTCTACCCATGTCATCGGAAAAGATACTCATAGCAAGAGCATCAGAGAGCTTTTTACAAGCAATCTCGCGTTTAGTGTGAGGAAGGTATGCAAGGGAGAGAATCGTCTGACGGTCGATAAGATACTTCTCAGAGGCTCCACTAAGGTTCTTTAGGTCTTCATCCGTAATGAGTTTATAGACATTACTGCGAAAACCGCCTTGAGCGAGAACCTTCTTAACAACTCCGCCACAGAGTTTTCCAAACGTATCTTCTTTAACGTCAATCAAATATGTCCTTGGTGTAATCTGAACACGACGAGGCCCGTAGTCGATACGAAGGCTTCCTTTTTTGATGATAGTGTCACCAATCATTGCCTTAGTGATGTTCAAGATTCGATCAGCACTTTGACCTTGGAATCCAGCCCACTTTGCGGTGCCTTCAATGAGTCTGTTTTCAGGAGTTTTATTTCCTCCACCTGACCAACTCGCAATGTCTGCATCCCAATAATTCTTGCACTGCTCAAGTGATTGCTCTAAATTTCCGCCTGACTTTTGATTAGCCTTTCTTACGCACTCAGCTCTTTCCTCGTAAAATTCATTAACCTTTGAATCTGTATAGGAATCAATGGCCTTACATTGGTCCAGTCGAATTTGTGCTAACAAGGAACTTTGCAAATGCGAGTTCTTGAGTATTGAACACCACGTTGGCGAAAAATAACAGGTTAAGAGCAATGGGCTGGATGCTATAATATCTTTCCCAATGTCTCCAAGATATTTTGAATCGAGAATGTTTCTGAGTGCTGCCTGCATACTGTTGTGGATATTCATTCGTCCACAATCTGCTCCAAGTCCAAGATTCAAGTTCAAGTCCACCGTTCGGTATTCATCAAAGACGGGATCTCGTGCCCTTCCGTGGGAGCCAAAGAGGTAATCCGATGGTGAGAGTGTTCCCATGTTTCGGTAATCCAAGTCCGGGGCCGCAAGTACCGTCTGAGTTAGAAATACCATCAAGAGAAAAAGATTTTTCATAGATAGTCCTTGTTAGTTAGGAAAGTTTTTTACTAGGTAATCCAACGCTTCCCATTTATCCTCAAACTTCTCTAAGGCCTTAATCGCTTCTCTTGCGTCCTTAGCATTCGTTGGACTGAGCCAACGCCTCATAGGAGTCTGAGCGTAGCGAAATGCTCCTTGAACTGTTTTATTCTTGTTCGTTAAGAAAACTTCAGAGTGTTTGCCTTGGATAGTGACAAGGGAACGGATAATTTCAGCAGTGGCCTCATCTAGAAGTGATGACTTCTCCTTGATAAAGTCCACATTGTCGGGATTCATTTGCAAGAAAACGTAGTTCGATGCTACTGACCAAAAGGCACGACCCACTTCAAGCTCAAAGTAGTTTTGGGGGCGTGGAGTAAGTGTAATAAGCCAGCAACCGCGTTTTCTCATGGTTTCAGCGAAGTCGATGGCGAAGTCACGAAAGCCAGGATTATTTCGTCCAAGCATAGCGAACTCTTCCATGACTAAATACCCTGGTCGGCCTTGGTTTTCAGGAAGTGAGAGGATGCGACGGATTTCTTCAATCACCGCCATTGTCATCAAGGTTTGAAGAACAGGGTCAGAGTCGAGAGCGTCGAGGTCGTAAATGTAAAAGAGTTTAGATTTTCCCTTTTGTTTCTCACTTCTGTTAAAGAACTTGGCATAGATACCATCACCGTAAAATGGGCGAAGTTTAGAAAGAAGCGTGTCGATAATTTCACGACTACGCTCATTCTTTTCATCGGTAAGGCTTCCAAGCTCGATGATAAAGTCTTCCATCTTAAGTTCGACTTCTTCATCCGTTTCTTGGCGAATGAGTTTTCCATCCAGATAAGTGAGTCCTTTCCGGTCGCACTTCTTAAGGTAAGCAAGTTTTAGGGCCTTTGTGATGGCCGATTGATGCTCACTCTCAATCTGAAAGCTCGGTGATGTGAGAGTCACGGCCGAAGAAATGAGCTTCGTTAAAAAAGCGATCTTCTCCTCGTCATAGACTCCACGAAACGGTGAAAATGGCACTGAGGCGTTTCGATCAAAGACGGTTAAATCTCCATCGTAATACTCTGAGAGCATTGAGTAAGAGGATTTCTTGTCGATGATGAAAATGATAGGCTCAAAGCCTTGTGAAGATTGACGCTTGGCCGCGATTAGTAGTTCTATTACGAACGCTGACTTACCAGAGCCGGTATCAGCGAGGATCACAGTGTGATTTGAGGTTTCATTTTCAAGAAGAGAAACAGGACTTAGATTGTTTTCGCGTGAAAGGAAGACAGAGAGAGGCTTTTTTGTTCCTCTGAATGAGTCAAAGATAGGAAGAAAATTAACCGCATCCGATCTTAGGATTCTAATGGCCCGTTGAGTGGAAAAATCCGCATCAGGAGAATAGCAGAGAGGGAGAGAGTTTAAAGTTAGGCCAAGTCCAATGTCACTTTCCTTAATGACTTCACAATCAAGTTTATTGTTGAAGATATTGCAGACTTTTTGTTCTCGATCATTTAGTTCTTCTTCGGTTTCTCCCTCAATGATGATGCTGAACGTGAGTTTTAGGCATCGGTCGTTTCGGGCAAGTTGCTCTTGAACTTCTTTGATCTCTTCTCTCTGTAATCGGGCTTTGGCTGTAGGCCCATGCTCTAAGAAAAATTCTTTTGTATCGAAGAACGTCTTCGTTTGTGCCTTGGTAGGAAACGAAAAACTTAGAGAGAGTTTGAAAGGGAAAAGTAACGTCAGGAAGTACGCCATACCGCCAGGGTAAGCGTAGAGAGGACTTGTTTTAAGTGTCAGTGTTCTGCTTTTGACTTCTTCGCGTTCAATCCCTTCAAAGTCCAGAGTTGGTGAATTGTAGATGAACTGGTTTGAGAGTGGGACGTTCTTGTTAAAGGGAGCAAAAGTTCTTTTGTAATAAGTCTTCGGGTTAAAAAAGCGTCTTAAAACATCGAGGAGATTTTCTGCTTCGAGTTTCTTGATTTTCATAGGAGTCGCTGTCTCGATGGTCTTCAGCACTCCTTTAAAGGTATTGAGTTCAAATACAAAATCTTTCATTTTCCGATAAAGAGTCACTTCACCTCGATCAAGATAATCCTTAACCTTCTTTTGTTTGATGATTTTGGGAAAGTATCTGATCGCTAGATAGAGTTTTCGTCTGAGTGGTGAATTTTCATCTTGTCTAAGACAAGAGGCCTTAAGTAGATCCATTCTTTCTTGATGGAGAACTTTACTTACGGGATGAGCGTCAGGGTAACTGTCTTCGATGGCACTGATTTGGGAATCAAAAGATGAAACTAACGCTTGATCGTAGATGAATTGAAGGGTGCAGTTTTCAGGAAGTGAGAAGAAAGGCTTTAGGGCCTCGACTGACTCCACGATCTGCTTCGAGGTCATGGGTTCATGTTCTAAAAGCTCTGCCTCATAAACGACTCCAAGAGAGCCATCTTTTAAGAGATAGAGCTTATCTTTTTCAAGGTATTCATCGTATGGTAAGAGTGCCGACAATGAGTCGGGTCTTGTGAAAAGAGCATCGGTAAAAATGCTTCGATCTCCCAATGCCTTAGTTATAGGCAAAGGGAGACCATTCAGCTTAATTGCTTTCAAGGTGAGTCTCCTAAGTTTAGTTTTGAGTTCGGGATTGGTGAGAAGGACTAGCGGAGAGACCCACCTCGGTCAAAGTTGTAAGGTTCACGAATCTTTGAAGGAAGTTCGGTCTTCTTCTCTTCTTTTTTATCCTCTTTCTTTTCTGCTTCTTGAATAGGCGGTGTCTCAGTTGAATCCGAGAGTTCCCACTGACCACCTTTGACGACTGAACGGACATAACCACCGCGGAAATAGTCACCGTGGATGGTTTCATGAGGATGAATGTAAATGTCCACTTCTTGTGGTTTGGTTCGATTTGGAACGAACAAGGCCGAAGTGTTCTTTACGTCCTTGAGTTCGGATTTCTTATCGTAGTCTGAACGAATTTCAAGAAAGTTGATGCTTGGTGCTCGTTGTGTGGAGCAAGCGTTAAGAAAAATAACAGAGGAAAGAATAAAAGCGGTTTTGAGCTTTTTCATGAGGAAATCTCCAAAATGTTGTTTGAGGGAAAGTTATTCGTTGAGACGGCTAAGGTAAGAGAAACTTCCTACCGCTTGAGTTTTGGCCTTGGCAAAGTACCAATTAGGCAGGTCAACAGTATCTTGCAGAACAATCCACACGTCTTGCCCTGACCCGATGTTGATAGTTGGTAAAAGATTTTGAGCGTGTTGTAAGTACCAGTTAGTAACCAGAGAAGCTGCATTGCTGACTCCTCCTGCTGCCATGTATTTGGCCTGATCTCCTGTTACGATGGTGCTTGCTCCTCCAAGGGCATTTGCTTGAGTATTGGTTTGTGCTTGCTGAATCGCACTCCCGATTCCTTGAACGATTGAACTAAGAAATGCAACCGAAGCCACGCGATCTTGTTTGGAATTTACGAGTCCCGTAATCCCAAAACTTGAATCTTTACCATCGGCCATAAATCCATTGAGTTCTTTTTCAAACATACGACCAGACTTTGAAACGCAAGAAATTTTGTTGGCCTGCATTTCCACACGTTCGATTGAAAGATTCCCTTGTGACTTGGCGATAATGAAGCAACCAGAAAGATCAATCTTGGATTTGTTAGGCCCTACAAAAAAGAAGTCTGCCTGAAGAAGTACAGGAACGGGACGAGATTCACTTGCTTCTACTCCTGTTAGAAGTTTTGCCTTGAGGTAGGAGCCAGAAGGGACTTTTACGGTCATTTCTTCTTGGACTCGCTCTTTGCCTTGAACAGGGAAAGAAATAATCGAAGGCCCTCTGGGAATCTCACGGACAAAGGTTTTCCGTTTCGATACAGGACGCGGTGAAGGACTTTCGGAGTATGAGGGGACGGAGCTGACTGAAAGTGAACTGGGAGAATCTGAAAATGTCACCTCCTCTGAAACAGACGCAGGAGCAGCGGTTGGTGTTTTTTCGTTCCCTCCCTTTGGAGGGACACTTTCATTCTTTTTTAGTTCTTCTGTCTTTTCCTCAGAAGTCTTTTCGACAAACTTTGTGAGTGTTTCGTTAAGAAGTTTGACGCTATTTTCGAGAGTTTCGATGCGTTTAGAAACGACTTTCTCTTTCATTTGATAGATAGATCGACCATCTCCAATGGTGCGGCCTCCTTCAAATTTCACACTTTCTTTGTGAATGTGAACTTGAGTCACACTGTCTTGAACCTTAGAAATCGTGTAGAGAGTTGTTGTCAGGACTCCCACCACGACATAAGGAACGTACTTTTTATAATTCGGAAAGCGTTTTTCAAGTTCATCTTTGAGCTTTGAATACTTTTCTTTGATCTTGCTCATGCAAGTCTCCTTTACTTAGCGTTGTTAGTAGATTCAACCGGGCCAAATGGAAGATTGACGTTGTAGTAAACTGAACTTGGTTTTGCGACGATGCGGAAAAAGGTTTCTTCTTTGGGTTTGAGAACTGCTTTATCCGTTTGAGAAAGAAGTGCTTGATTCGGACTGCCAAGAGTCAGATAACGAATATCCACCGAGTAACTTTTGGTCTTTGAAATGTTACTGAGTTTAAAAACATAACCGTTAAACTTTGCTCCTGTATAAATGCGAACAAGTTTGGCAGCGAGATCAGGAACTCCCGTCTTCACTTCGCGTTCAATCGCTCGTTGGTCAACGCCAAGAACTTCCTCTTTACGCACCATCGACTTCATCAGTTCAAGATCAGTAATGTCGGATGAGATGTTGCCTTCTTTTTCGACCAGTGAGCTTTTAGCAATAAAGTCATAGAAGCTATCCGTCTTTTCAGGAATGGCCTTAGGTACGGTTTGAATTTTTGTACTCACGACCGCACCATTGGCGAGGAGAAAGGTTACTTGGCTTACGCCTTTTGTGAATCGTGGAGTGACAGAGAGAATCGAGTAATCGGGATTTGTTTTATCGGCCGGGCCGATTTCAAAGTCTGATGCTCGGCTGATCGTCCTCACAGGTTCATTAAATCGCAGGATGGTTTCACCGCTGTAAACGATGTTCACGATTTCGGTTTCAGTGCCGTAGTAGATCGTCTTGGCGTGACACTTACTCATCCCGATATAGATTCCAACGTACAGCAGAACGATGTGAGCGAGAATGACAAGGAAAACGTAGTAAAGGTTTGATAGGAGCTTCATACCGAAGCTTTTAAGAGTGGCGAGATCGAGATTTTTCATGTGTACCTCTTACGGTTGAGAAAGATTTGTTTTAGTTTTGAAGGCATCGGCCTTCGTCCAAGAAAGTGACGTTAGTTGGAGATACCAACGATGACTTTTTTGCGGTGGAGTGAGTTTCATGGACATTTCGATGACTTGATCTTCATGCCCTAGATACTGTTGATTGGCGTAGAATTCGGCCCGTGCTGTTGCCACGACCTGATAGTTTCCATCGTTATCTGTTTTGATTTCTTTGTTCATCACGGTAAGGATTTGAGAAATTCCTTCCGACTTCACTTGCTCAATCCAGTCGGCCGTCTCCATCTCAAAAGTGACTTTAAGCTTGTCGCTCATAAATCGTTTGAGTGAGTTGTACTGCTCGTCGATGTTGTTTCCGCTTACGTTTCCAAGATCAGAAAGAAAGTCAGTCACGGCATCGTTCACATAAGAGTCAGGTACGGCCTGGGGTGAAGCGGTTGTGAAGTCCAAAACGCCGGGGGCCAAAATGTACTCTTTCTCTCTGAGCTTCTGGTGAAGATTTGAAACTTCGATTCGACTTGAGCAGTAATGACAACAAAAGATCAGAAGCAATATGCTAAGGATTGATTTAAGAGTCATTTTCTCTTTAAGAAGTGCGGCCTTGTAACAGATGAACTTAGGAAGATTTTTTAGATCGACTCCTTCGTAACTTCCTGACGGTGGTGATTCTACTTGGATAGGTTCAATTCCTTTTTCTTTGGGGCCAATCATGGATAAGAGTTTGTTGATTTTTTGTTTCACGTTAATTTCCTTTTTAGTCTGAGTATTTTTTGCGGCCTTTTGGATTGATGAGGCCAGGAAGACTCATAAAGAACTTCTTATAAGGCCAATGAAGATAGACTCCTTTTTTGTTCCTTTTCCTGACTTGAGGCCCAATGCCAAGAATGAGGATGAGGGAAATAAACATGAGGCCCCACGAGTACAGGATTACACCGAAGATCAGCATAGCCCCAAGGGCTGCGAATACTTCGATAAGTTCAAAGTAATCAAAGACCATGATGGGGCTATCAATCGTCTGACTGACTTTGCTCCCGTGATTTTCTTTGAGTGATTCATAATCACGCATAGACACCACCGATCTGATTCACCATTGAGAACAGTGTTCCGCCGCCCATGTCGAAGATGTTTTTCACCCACATAGGAGCAGTCCCGATGATGATGGCCCCGATGATAGAAATGAAGGCAAGGCCGAAGGCCTGATTTTTAAGACTGATTCCAGCGTTTAAGATCAGAAGGCCCGCAAAGATTCTTGCACCCCATGAGAAGAGAACACTGTCGATGATTCTTAGAAGTGAGCCTGCTGCTTGGAGTTTGTCACTTTGGTCAGTACCAGGAAGTCGTGGGATAGAAGCCGCAAAGGCATCAGGGCCAATGCAAAAGACAAGTACAAGAATGAGTAAAGCTATCCAAGGCCAGACCGGTGATGGCGGGCCAGGATGGTAGTATTTCTTTTCCTCAGTGAGTTCAAGAATACGTTGTTTAACGAGATAATAGTTGTCGTATGGGTCTAGCATAGACACCTCCAAAAGAGTTAAATGTGAAAATTGTTTTTAGTTGGACTGAATTGCTGAAAGGACTTCTTGAGTAGAGCGATAACCGTTTAGACGATAGGTAACTTTCTTTTTAAGATCACCGATGAAAAGAACAGGCCAAGAAGTGATTTCTTTTTCTTTGAGTTCTTTCGGTGTTGCCATCTCAACGGGAAACGGTAAAGCGTGGGCCACTCTTGGATTCTGGTCAATCTGCCTAATCTCAACATAGAAGCCAGAATCTTGAAGCTCTTTCATCGTTTCCATCATGCGTTTGCAGTGAGGACATGAAGACTCTGAGTATATACGAAATCGGTAGCGAGAATAATCATTCTGAGTTACGGCAATATTCTTTGCCGTTTCAGTCATGACTTGTCTCTCATCAGGTGCGAGTTTCGTAGTCTTTGAAAGATACTGTTGCATCCTTTGAGATAAACGAGTTTGAAGTTCGTTCTTCTTCTCCATGAGCTTGAACCAGTTATTGATGTTCTGGTCTGTGGGATTTCTCGCAAGCTCCATAAATGCGGCCGGTGGCGTGTAGTCTCCCTCTTTGAAAAACTCATCGTTTTTTGGATCTAGTTGTTTCTTCCAGTCAAAGGCTGATGGTGGAGATTCATCAACGGGTTTCTTTTCAACTTGCGTGACTTGCTCTTTGACGACTACGGGGGCCTCCTTCTTTTTGGAGTCACCCCAATAGTCAATCTTCGAGCCAAAATAATCGAAGGCCTGAGCATTTCCGACAATAAAGACGGAAAGTGCCAAGGCACTAAGAAGGGTTTTCATTTGTACCTCGATGTTTAGATGAACGAGAGCACTTCGGAAAAATCGACTTTTCCGAGTTTTGCTAGTTCAATGACTTCTTTTTTTAGTGAGCGTTTAGGAAGTGATGCTGAATCTTTTGGTGAGTCGATGAATTGTTTGATCTCATCTTCTCCCATGTACTCAAGGACTGCGATTCGTCCAGTGACTCCCGATTTGCATTTTGAGCATCCATCGGGATTCATTTTCTTAAATGTCCCTAACATTCCTACAAGCTCAATCTCTTTAGCAGAGGGGTCACTTGAGCAATGAGAACAGATCAAAGGAATAAGCCTTTGAGCAGCACTTAGTCTTAGGTTGTTCTTGATTGTGAACGTGTCCACTCCAAGATTTAAAAGCCTTTCCACAACTTCTTTTGAACCATTCGCGTGAACAGTAGAAAAAACCAAGTGACCTGTTGAGGCTGCTTTGAAAGCAAGGCTTGCTGTTTGATGATCGCGTATTTCACCAACTAAAATCACATCAGGGTCTTGTCTCATCAACGCTCGTAGGGAACCTTCAAACGTCGAAACACCATCTTCTTTGATGTTGACCTGATTCACTCCTGCCAGTTGATACTCCACTGGATTCTCTAACGTCGATACGTTGAGCTTGTCCCTTGGCAACTCATAGAGGACTGAATAAAGGGTCGTCGTCTTACCTGAACCAGTAGGGCCGGAAATAAGAACAAGCCCGTCTTTCTTCTTTGAGACAATTCTTAAGGCCTTGACCGCTTCAAGAGAAAGACCCGACTGTTCAAGTCGGAAATCTCTCTCTTGATCGAGAAGCCGTAGAACGATCTTCTCTCCCCATAGATTAGGCAGTGAATTGCCCCTTAAATCGGTTTTTAAGGCCTTGAAACACGCTCTTGCATCTTGAGGCCTCCCCACGATGGCCAAATCCATATTGACGATGTTCTTAACCTTAGAAATGAAGCCTTCACGATGCTCTTTCTTGAGTGTCTTGTAGGTCGCAAGTGTCCCATACAGGCGAAAGCGGATTGTGATTCCTTCGCTAGTGGGTTCAATGTGAATATCACTGGCCGAGCTTCTTTTAGCTTCGGCCATGACTTCTTTAAAAAGCCTTGAGTAGGGAGAATCTTCATCAAGCTTTTCATCATCGGTAAGATTCTGACTTACAATTAGCTGAGGACGCTCAGTTAGGGCCTGTCCCGTGGTTTGACAAAGAAAAGTAAACTCTTCTTTATCCACGACCCAACATCGAACTTTCTTTCCAGTAAGTGCATTAGAAAGCTCTAAGAGTTTATCGTCGATGGTTTCAAGTCTCACAAACTCGATGAGCGAATCAGTTTCATTAAAGACAATCGACTTATGAGAATGAGCTAATGCCCTCAGCTCATTAGATACTTGAGGCATGGCCTTAATCTTTTGATGAAGCTCTAAGACGTTTTTGATCTGAGGCTTTAAAAAATCAGTTAGGGCACGATTTAAAACTCCCTGGTCAATGAGTCCAAGATCAACGAGAAGTCGTCCGATCTTTTTCTTTTTAAATTTCTTTTGAATTTCAAGAGCATCATTCAAGTCAGTTTGAGTGACTTTATTCTCTTGAACTAATAACTCGCCAAGTTTCATTCAATACCTCCACATGAGGCCTTCATAATTCCGGGCCATGCTAAAGTTGAGGGGATAGTATGAACGTCACGAGTGCATCCAACACGTTTCCAAACAACGTAGAGATAATTTTTAAACTTTCCAGTAAGGCGACCAATTTCACTTACTCCCTTAACTTGCAAAACGCTGACGTTTTGACCTTCACGGAAGCATGAACTTGATTGCGGTGAAATCATTTGCCACTTCTCATCAGGAAATGTCGGCACAGATTGAAAAACCTCTGAGCCTAAACTTCTCATGCGAGAAGCGATCATAAGAGAGGAGGTCATTTGATCTGAGTTAGTAACAGTTCCATAACGAGGAAACGTAATTCCCCAACCACTGCAAACAGGTTGATTGCTTGGTGGGTACTTGGTTAAAAGACTTCGATCAGTTGAGCACATTGCCGAATAGGCCGGATAACCTGTAGGCGTTGAACTTCCCACTGCGGAAGTTGCGGCCCCTTTAATGAGACACGCCTTTGGTGCCGCACTCCACGCGAGAAAGGCCGGTTGTAGAAGATCAGCGGCTCCCGTCTTCCAGTTACTCCCTAAATGCTCAGACATGGACGTAAAGCACATATTGTCCCAAGTAGCACCACCACATGAAAGACCGTAAAAGAGCCAACGAGTGAAAGGAACATTGAGCGTATGAGCGTGATAAGAATACTCGCCACTGTCTTCATCTCCACCAAAAGGGATAACATCTTTAACCAATGCCAGTTGTTTTGCTGCTGATGGCATGGTTGTAAAGAAAGACTCCCTTGGATTCGTAACCACCTCAATAAAATACTGAGGAACGTAGTAGCTGTAATGAACACAAGGACGAGGTGGAAATCCACACGTCGAGGGAACTTTCTTTAGCTCAAGACACCCCAAAAAGTGCGGTGAGTTCACTACGCTACAAACAGTCGGAAAACTCCAAGCGAGTGTCGCATAGGTTGAGGCCATGAGTGAGATAAATAACTTTTTCATTATTAACCCACCATCAAAGTGTTTTCTTCCGCCCACTCTGGTTCAAGTTCAACAAGCTTACTTAACATTTTCTTGCGAAGTTGAGATATAGCATTAGAAAGAATCGTCTCTACTTGGCTTCGACGGATTCCAGCGTGATGAGAGATTTCGTCATTGTCGAAGTTATGCCAAAACTTAAGACGAATCACCTGGCGTTCTTTTTTAGGAAGTTCATTAACGAATTTTTCCAAAACGGTTGTGTCACCATAGTCACCAAGAGTCTTAAGATAGTCATTCATAGTGTTTTTATTGGCCTGAGTTTCAAGTTGCTTTGAAGTCATAAGAGTTTCGATCATGTTTTTCTCCGATTGGGTTTTAGTTAGGGTTAGGCTGCTTCATTTAATGAATGGCAGACAGGGGTAAAATTAAACGCATAGGAAAACCGTTGTTTTAGGCGGTCGTCTTTTGCATCGTAGGTAATAAAGTTGTAGCTCCATAAAATCTGCGTGAGATTGAGCTGAATCGTCTTAAAATCCTCATCAAGGATGCCTTCGGGAAGGGAGACTTCAATAGAAGGCCACTTAATCCCAGCAACCACTTTGAACTCAAAATGAGTTTTAAGTAGTGGTTCATCTTTCTGGGCCAAGAAAATATCTCTGGCAAAGTATGGGATAAGGGAAGAAACACTCAGGTTACTTGTCTCATCAACAAGTGATCCCTTTATGTAAATAGTTCCGTTTGTTGGATCAACGCCACGGACGACCGATTTAAAAATTTGGATTTGATTTTTCATGCTAAATTCTCCGTTCAAAAAAAAGTCCCTCTATAAATCACCGGCCATCATTAACAAAACATTAACGAATTTCTTTCAACCCATTGTTTCTTATGGGAAATTGCTGTTTTCATGCGACCACTGTTTTTTAGGTACAAAATCTCATCTTTGAGTTTTTGGGATGAAAGAATTTGGCCAAGTTTTTTGATGGCTCGTGATTTAAGAACGCGGACAGTGTTTGAGTTCTTACCTAATCTTTCAGCAATGTCTTTTGTATTGGTCATCTTCCAGAATGATTCTTTGATAATAAATCTTTCTGTTCTGGATAATTCGGAAAGTGCGATTAGGAGTGCTGATTCAATCTCTTCATAATGTTTTCCATCTTGAAGAAAATTGAGAACTGTCGATTTTTCATAAGTATCATCCGTTACGTTTGGGACAAATACCAAGTCATCATCTCGAAGTGTTCCCACCTCTGAGTCGAGATATAGATTCCATGTTTCTGACGACCATGTTTTACCTAGTTCTTTTATTTCTTCTTCTGTCTTCTTTGATCCATCAATATTTAGCCAAGGGGTACTGTTCAAACTTTTCATTTTGTTTCCTCCATTCTTGAAAACTTGATGATCGCTAAGGCAATGGCCGTGCCAAGTTTTCAAAACCGATTTTTTTGAAACTATTGAAGTGTTAAAAATGAGAATGAAAACAAAGGGCTAGATGAATTTTGAGGGAGGTTTTTTAGAGTGTTTTAAGTTACTTTGAAAAATTCGGTTGTGACGAGTCTTCGTCAGAAGCTCTTGTGAAAAATGGATTTTTCCTTTTTAAAAACAGCAGCTTCAACAGAGTGACGAAATTTTTTCGAGGTGATGAACTTTCGTCACAGTGGAATGACGAGTTTTCGTCACTGAGAAAAGTGAATGATCTTTTGCTGTTACATAAGAAATTTTAATTTTGATCGAAAATGTGACGAGAGTTCGCCACATTTTGATTTTAGTACCTAAGCCACCAGAATAATTATCAAAATAACCAGTGCTATTATGTCACCATGTAAAAAAGTGACGATAGTTCGTCACAAATTTGAAATGTTTAGCAATAAAAGTTATGGTGCGTCTCCCTTAAGCCACCAAAAATATAGAGTTTCTGAAGTTGGCATAGTGATTGCCATGGAGGTGCAAAGGAAAACAAAACCAAAGAGGTTAATAGTGAAGAAGCAAAAAATTTTAGTAGTGGATGATGATAAGTACGTTGTCCAAGCTTACAAAGAAATTTTCAGTGATGAGGATTTTACCGTTGATTATTTTATGTATGGCGTAGAGGCCTACAGACACTTTCAGACTCACTCAAGCGATTACGTCATTGCCTTTGTAGATTACAACCTTCAAAAGGATAGTGGGATTTTCTCTGATGGAAGTGAGTTGGCTAAACAGTTCCGAGAAATTAACGAGGATTTAGAAATCGTAATTGCTTCGGCTGATGTATCGGATGAAGCCTACAAAAAGTGGATTCAGGTTGATTCTGCAAAGATCCTCTATAAGCCGATTTCAAAAGAAAAAGTAATCGCGAATATCAATTCAGCAATGGATAAACAAAGTCAGAGTATGACTGACCTCTCTTTAGGGGGAAAGAATAGAAACTATGCTGCTTTGACTGGCATGATTGGTATTTCGGCTGAATACCAGAATACTGCAAAAGATATTTTACGTTTTGCTGAACATGATACTTCTGATGTTCTTATCTTGGCCGAAACAGGTACAGGTAAAGAACTTGCTGCTAAGGCGATTCACAACAATTCTAAAAGAGCTAGCTCTGGTCAATTCGTTGCCGTAAATTGTTCCGCTTTCAAGGGCGATAGCAATTTGATGGAGTCCGAACTGTTTGGACATGAGAAGGGTGCATTTACAGGTGCTATCAATCAGAAGGCCGGTCTTTTTGAAGTGGCCCACCGTGGAACTATCTTTCTCGATGAGATTCATCATTTAGGAAAAGATGCTCAGGCCAAATTACTGCGTGCCATACAAGAAAAGAAAATCAAACGCGTCGGAGGCACAAAAGAGTTTGCTGTTGATGTGAGAGTTATTTGTGCCGCAAAACCTAAACTATGGGATATGTGTCAGGGCGATAATCCAGATTTTTTGCCCGACTTGTATTTTCGTATTACTCCACTTGTTCTTGATATTGCCCCGTTGAGAGAAAGAACAGAGGATATTCCTATTTTAGTTACCCACTTTTCAAAGATGATGAAGGAGAAGTGCGGTAAGGAAAAAGAGTTTTCTCCTAACGCAATGAGAGCGTTAAAAAGTTATAGCTGGCCAGGAAATATTCGTGAATTAGAAAATACTGTAGAACGTCTGTTCGTTATGGTTGATGGGAATGTCATTCGTAAAAAGAACCTCACCGATGAGATTTTACAAGCAATCTCTATGAAAGATGCAATTGCAAATTTAGACCTAGAAACTTTGGAGAGGCTACAACAAGAGCAATTGAAAAAGTTGATCTTGGTTGCTTTGAAAAAACATAACCATAACATTAAACAAGCCGCCATTGATCTTAATGTGAAAAGGACAACTTTAAATTCAAGGATGAAATCTTTAGAGATTTTTGACTCAACCCCAGAAGAACGCAATGGGATGTTGAAAATTATTGCTCGTAACTTATCAAACTTTAAATTTTCAAGCGAGGTAACTGTATGAAAAATCCATTTATAACTTTAACAATTCTATCATCAGCACTTAATATGGCCCCAGCTTTGGCCTCTGAGATTATTCAGAATCAAAGAGTTGATAGTCACTATAGTGTAGAATCAATTTATGTAAGTTCTGTTCAATTTACTGAAGTTCCTGACAGCATTTTACGAAAAGAAATTGAAAAATCTTTGAGTCGTCTTATCTCTATGAGTAAGAATCTCGAATCTTTTACAAAGTCTTATAATGCAGAAGAGTTAGAAGATGCGGTCTTATCAATGAAAGAAAAGATGACAGCATTAGATGAGCAATACCCGACCGTGGCTAACCATGTTAAGTCTAAGGTACTTGCTGAAATGCTGAAAGAAGGAGTGGTGATTATTGATGAGAATGAAACAGCTCGTTTTGAGCGAGTTCAGATTTCACTTAATAGCTCTATCGTATCTCAGTTAGAAGACAGACGGGGGGTTATTCGCTCACTTGCTGGCGAAGGGACTGTATGTATTTAAGAAAAAGTAAAATCGCGTTATTATTAGTGTCGATAGGTATTTCCGTGGCCGCTTATGGATATTTTAGTAAGGAAGATAAAGAAATGAAATTACGAGTAGCTTTTCCATATAACCAACCAGTAGAGAGTTATGAGCCAACGGCGATTCACTTTGCTCCTGAGTATATCTTCCTTGAGAATGTTTATAGTCCCTTGATTGAGGTTTCTAATGCTAATGGAAATCCTGTTGCAGGAGTTGCTGAAAAGTTCCAGTGGGATGAAGAAACAAATGAGTTCTTTCTTCATATTCGCAAGGGTCTTAGAACGATTGATGGAAGAAAGATCACGGCGTATGATGCGGAGTTTTCTCTAAAAAGACTACTTATCATTGCTAGTAATACACATGGAAACTTCAAAGACCTGATTTGTCCCAAGTCAGAAATCAAAACGATCGAATCGAATTGTGATGGTATTGAAGTACGAGATGAGTACACTTTAGTTCTCAAACCAGGAGAAAAGAAGGCATTCCTTGCGAACATCATCACTGCTATTGATTTCGCGATTATTCCTATTTCGTCGGTAGATCCAAAAACATTGAAGATCATCGACTATAGAAACACTTCGGGGCCGTACTATGTAGATTCAAGAGATGCTGATGGGAAAATAACTTTAAAGGTTAATCCTAGTCATTATCATTATAGTCCTGACCTCGCCCAAGAAATTGAAATCATCCCAAGTGGTATTGATGGCCTTCCATCGGCCATTGACTTGTACAAAGAAGGCAAAGTCGATCATATTACGACCATTGATAAACTTGGGCCAGGTAAGATCATTAATTTCTCTAAAGAAGTTAAAGATGCTTCCCTGCATACGACCATGGATATTCGTACATTCGCCATCTTTTTTACGGAAAGAGGATTAAAAGAATTATCTGCGGAAGAGCGTTTGGCCTATGGAAAAGCTATTAAGGCAAGTCTTGCTGAATACTTTATGTCTCAACCTGGCTTTCAAGATAGAAAACATTTTCTTCCTAGTTTTGGGGATGGACACCTGTCAAAAGATCAAGCTTCGATTTTAGACCGTAAGCTTGAAGGTATTCCCTCTAAAACTAAAGCAGAGAATTTTAGACTCTCACTCCTTCGAGTAGGAAGTGCAGAAGACTATAAGAAGTATTTATCAAAAGACCTGCCCGGAATTGATGTTTTTGAAGGGACGAAGATTCCAACATTGGCTTCCTCTAAGTTAGAAGAAATGCCTCATGCTTTTCTAGCAGGGCCAGACGTAACTTTTAATGAAGATATTTCTTTTGTTTCTTATTCCATCAATGTTGGATTGTTCGGAATGACTAAAGAAGAACGTCAGGAATGGTTAAAAACATATATGTCGATCCTAGATAAGGCCGAGAGATTAGAGCTATTAAAGAAACTGCACTTTGATTCTCTGATGGATGGAGTGATCTATCCATTGGCCTCTTCACCATATATTGCTTTACTAAGAAAACCATGGGTAAGTCATTTGCCACAACTTTTTGCGAATAATCCACTATGGACAATCAAAAAGAAATAGGAAATTGGATTTTGGGCCACGCTCATTTGCTTGATTTGAAAATCGAGAGGATGGGCTGGATTCAAAACTGGTTTCCAGAACATAAAGATTTTAAAATCTCGTTTTCGACTCCTGATGGGATTCTAACAGGACGAGGAATAGATACTGATGAGGACACGGCACTACTCAAGGCATTTTCCGAGTTAGTGGAACGCTCTGTTTGTTCGGGTCATGGTATTAACAGTAATGGCGTAGCAGCACATTACGATAGAGATTCAGCTATTTTAAATGCAAGAAAGGAACTAATTGAGAGAGATGCTATTCTTTGTCACCATTTGACTGGAAAACCATTCTTTTTCAATCAAAGGCCATCAAGATATGATGAACTGAAACTTGCTTTGTTTGGTCTTGGAATGGACTTAAATTTTGCAGAGGCCATTTGCTCTGTAGATGGGTTTCATGTTGTTGTTTGTAGAGTCTCCGGCCGTGACCAATTTGGTTCTTTTTGGGGATTTGGTTGTGATACAGATTTGGATAAAGCTTTTGACCATGCTTCTTTTGAGTGCATGATTAATGTCTCATCTCATATTCATGGGAATTATGGTCTTGTCCCTTCATCTCAGAATTTAGGGAGAGGCTTAGATCACCAAAGATTTCATTTTTCTGAAAGCATTTCTGAATTAAGAGTTATTGAGAATTTTAATGTTCCATCTCCCATACTAAGTATGGACGAGATTGAATTTATCGAATTGGGAGCTGAGGTTTCTCCTTTGGCTTCGGCTCCCTTATTCGTTATTCAAGCGAAGTCTTCACTCCTTCAGACTATGTTTTATGGGGAAGCAGACGAAACTAAGATCAATATGGAACGCTTGAATGTTTTTGCAGGAGAAAAGTTAAAAGAATTTTCTAGGGTTCCGCACCCTATTGGATAAGTTATGGCAACAAATGAAAGAAAAATATCTCAGCACTTCCGTTTCCTCTCAATCATCGTTTCGTTCGTGCTATTTATTCTCATAACTGGTCTAGGGCTGTACTATGTCTATTCAGTTAAACGCGAGAGTGCCTACAATATTGCAAAGATGGCAGAGGGGCTACTTAGAGTTAATCGTTACCGAGAGGCAGTCAATGCTCTTTCTAATGTGAAGACTGGTAGCTTTGATGCCGTTGGATATTATGATCGTGATGATAAGCGAATATTCATTCTTCCGCCAACTTTGGGGCCTGATTATTTTGAAACAGAAAAGGGATTCTTTTATAAAATCATGAAGACAAATATCTCTATAGATATTTTCTTTGATGAAACGAATCACGACAAGGCCGGAACTATCATCTTTACCTATAACCATGTTCATGCGGCGAAAGTGCTGCTTCTTTTTTATGTGATTGGTGTCGCTTTAATCCTTCCTGTTTTACACAGATTCAAACGACTTATTAGAAAGGGAGTGGAAAGAGACTTACTTGAAGAAAAAAATAAGGCCATTCAAGAAACAGTTAAACAAGTTAGGCATGATATTACTCAACCCTTGCAGCTTCTTTATGTGTTGGTTAAAAAAGGTCGAGGGATGGAGCCTGATGTGAAGGATAAAATTGAAAGTGCTTGTGATGATATGTTGTCAATCGTGGACGATCTTAAAGAAAAGGGTGATGGTCTTAACTCTTCTCAAGTCACATCAATTTGTCTTGCTGCTACATTAAAAGAAATCTCAGAGAAAGAGAACGTCAAATTCTCTTTTGAAAATAAGTCAGTTAAATTGACTATTGAACAAAATGCGATTGAATCCTTTTCAGAGATAAATGAAATGGAGCTGAAGCGAATAATGAGCAATCTCATTGATAACTCTGCACGTTCGTCTAGGATAGGACAAGAAATAGAGATCATTCTTTTACAAACTGATTCGACCAATGTCATTCGAGTGATTGACCATGGCGAAGGGATTAAACCCGAACACCTCGCCTTAGTTGGGAAACGTGGCGTTTCATTTAGAAAGAATGGGAATGGTCTTGGCATCAGTCACGCGATAGAAAGAATTGAGCATTGGGGAGGTAAATTTAATATCTCTTCCATATATGGTACAGAAACAACGGTTGAGATCTTGTTGCCTAAAGTATCTATCCCTGCATGGTTCACGGGAAAAATAGAACTTAAAAAAGTGAGTGAGTTTATCTTAACTGATGACCGTCCAGTGATTCATACTTTAGTTAAAGAGAGATTAGATAAAGTTAATAAAGATATGAAGCAATTTTTTCATCTTTCATCGAGTAGTTTTGATTCTTGGTATTCTGAGCAAAAGAAAGAACTCACTTCTCCCGTCTTTATTTTTGACTATGACTTAGGAGAAGAAAGAATAACAGGTCTGGATTTAATTCAGCGGTTCAATCTATCTTCTAAATCAGTTTTGATGACTAATTATTATGATGATCCTGTTGTTCAGGCCCAAGCTGTTAGTGCCAATGTAAAAATCTTTCCAAAGGCACTTATTGAATATTTGGGAGTTATTTGAAAGGAATAACTAGAATACTGCCTTAATAATTGCATCAGGAGTGAAGGGCTTAAAGAGACACTTGATATTTGAATGTTGATTCATCAACTCTTCCATATCGTCAGAATTATCCCACCGGCCAGAAATCATAATAATCTTTTTGAGAGGGATATTTCTCTCAAAAACTTCTTTGACTAACTGATCCCCGTTCATTCTTGGCATATTAAAATCTGTAATGAGAACATCAAAATTGATTTTTCCTGATTCGAGTAATTCAAGGGCTTCTTGACCGTCACTAACAGTATGAACAGTGGCATTACATTCAGTCAGTAAGAGCTTCATAACTGTTCTTATACTTTCATCGTCCTCACTAATGAGAATTTCCACTTTTGACTCCTTGGGTTAGCTTTTCTCGCAATATAACACGTATTCAATACTTAGACTATACCGACGGTATATAGTTACTTAGAGTAACTCATAGTCCAATTTATTCATGAAGAATAAAGATAAACGCTCTTATCGTCCGAAAGGACAAGAGCTGACCACCTTATCATTCACGAGTCTAACTGAAGAAAAGTTTGTTAAAAGCTCAGTCAGAAGAATTTCGGGGAAGATTAGAAAGTTAAGAATAGAAAAGGGACTGTCTCAAGAAAGATTGGCGGAGTTAGCCGATGTAAGTCTTTCGACGATTCGGTTTATTGAACTTAATCAAAGATCACCAAGCTTACCGATGTTGTTTAAATTGATTTATGTATTGGATAAACAGGCCAGGATTTGGGAAGAATAAAGAAATCTTAAGTGAATTAGGAGTCTGATTTTGTCGGGAAACTCCTTGTCTTGATAGACTTTGGCACTCTTAGCATAATTCAAGTACAGCAATGGAGTCTGCTTAAAAACCATCCCTTGAGATGGTTTTTCAATTTCCCATCACTAACCACCTCATCAATGCCTGCCACATTTCCTACCAATAAACTGCCAACCTTGCAGACCGATTGCTATTACCCAAAGATCAGACAACAAAAGAAGGCAAAGGGTGATTAGGATTTCAACAGTGGGATGCTTTGGCATTTGATGGTAGAGGAGCCACTAAAAGCTCAATCCCCTCCATGTGATCAATCTAACTACGCAAAATATTAGGATATTCTTAAATACGTCTTCTATTACGAGTCCATGGACTCAAGTTTTCACGATCTAACCCGATATAAACACAGGATAAAATGGAATTTATGAATATGAAAACACTCAACTATTTATCGTTTCTCATGATTCTCGCTTTAGCGAGTGCGTGCAATGGTGTCGGGACTGCTGACTTTAAAGAAGCCGCAGTCGGTACTGGAAATGCGATTGATACTTCTCTCACTTTTTCAGGACTCAGCTCTGTTACAGATAAAACAGATTCAACAGTAACACTCCACTGGACTGCTCACAATGATGCCGTTGCTTATGACATTTTTAGAAACGGAAGTTTTTTCATGAGCGTAAATGGTCAGGCTTCTAATGAAGTCTCCCTGACAGGTTTAACGCCTTCGACTGCTTATAGTTTTCGTGTTCGCATGAAAACAAGTTCTAGTAAAACAGATAGCAACACGAATGATTCAGTTGTTATAATGAACGCTTTTCCTCATTCTCCAAGCGGTGTTGCATTACAAGCACCAACTTACAGCCCTTCAATGTCTGCTTCGCCACTTATTCGAGTGAGTGGAGTTAAGACAGGAGATACGGTTAAACTTTTTAGCGATCCAACTTGCTCCACAGAAATTCCCACTAACGGTGATGGAAAAGTTCAGAACGGACTAACCCATATTGACCTCACTGCAACTTCACTTGCCCCTGATTCTTATGCAATCTATGCCCGTGCCATTGGGATTGCTCTCAATGTCTCTCCTTGTTCAACGGCAACAGTGGGGTATGTTCGCAATCAATGTCCAGCGAATTACATTCCTGTTCCTCATGATGTGAACGTAGGGACTTCGCAAGATTTTTGTGTTGCTAAGTATGAAATGAAAAACGTCTCAAGTGTCGCTACTTCTCAGGCAAGTGGTAATCCTTGGGTTTCAATTACTCAAGTAAACTCAAGATCGACTTGCTCTGCCTTGAACGCTCTTAATGGAGTGGTCAATAAGTATGCTCTTATTTCAAATGAAGAATGGATGACGATTGCAAGAAACATTGAACAAGTTCACGAGAACTGGTCGCCGATCTCAGGAATCCAGACCGCTGGTCTTGGCGTTCTTGCTCGTGGACATAGTGACAACAGCCCAGCAAACTCTTTAGCTGCCTCAACAGACAGTGATCCATACTCAGGCACAGGTAACAGTAGTGCCGATGCCGCCAATTCAGGATGGGAGCAAAAAAGAACTCTGAAACTTTCAAATGACGAAGTCATTTGGGATCTTGCCGGAAATGTGTACGAGTGGGTGGACTGGAATGTAACCCCTGCCAAAAAGGCTTATAGAGCTGCTGCTACTGCTTGGTCGCCGACCGCAACATGGAGGCAGTGGAACAGCGTAGATACGCTTATAGGCGAAAATCCAGACGACGAGATGCCACCTGAGAAGTGGGCTTCTCTTTTCGTGAGAGACGTAAACGGTAACCCTGTCCCAAGTCCCCTAGATGGTACAAGTGGTATAGGAGCCTATTACCCTGGCGTAAATAATGATGCATCCGGCGCTGCGCTTCGCGGTGCCAATTGGAACAATGGAACGAATGCCGGGGCGTTCGCCCTCAGTTTGAACTCTGGCTCAGGGTACTCGAGCTCGTTCGTTGGGTTCCGCTGCGTGTTCCGACCTTAGACTCACTTAGTCACCACAAATTAACGTAGAAGCAAGTAGGCGTTGGCAGGCACTTGGATTCTTGACCCTTGGTTCTTGGCTATTCTTCCTCAGGCTTTGAAATAACCCTAAATCCTCGCACAAACAGAATAGTTTCCTATCTGCCCCGAAGGGGCAGAAGAAATTTTATTTCGGAAAGTTTCGGAAATTTTCCGGAAAAAAGATGTCACTTTCCGAAACTTGCGGAAAGCCTTTTCCATATTTTCCGAATGACTTTTAAAGCTTAAAGACACTTTCCAGAGATTTTAATAACCTCTCTGGCCGCACACCATACAATTTACAAAGGTTAAAGAAAGTAGTCATCGTGATGTTTCGACCACTTTCAATCTTTTGTAAGTATTTCCAGTCATGCCATCCATGCTCTTCGGTTTGCTCTAACGTCCATCCTTTCTTGAGCCTTAACCCACGAAATAGCGAACCTAGCATTTGTAACTCTTGTTGATCTTCAGACATTCAACAAGTTTCGGATGTTCGTAATAAATTAAGTACGCAATAGAAGACGTATTTGTTAAGTTCTTCTTTATGAAAAAAAATAAGGGAAAAGAAGCAAGTGTGGAGGAAGCGTCACAAGTTTTAAATGTGACTCCACGAACTGTCATCAATTATATCAACTCGAAAGAGATTGAAGCCATTAAGGTAGGCAAGTCTTGGTTTATCGACAGACCCTCCCTAGAAGCCTTCAAGCAACGCTATAACCTTGGAGAACAGCCGCTCCCTCCTCAGGGTACAGATTCGGAAAATACGGAAATAAAGCGTTCGGAAACGAGGAAATTTCCGGAAAATTCTGCAAGGCAAAAGAAAAGTGATCCTGTTCATACCCTCCGTTTGTTTCAAATAGCCAAAGAAACTCTGCATAATATCAGCCCTAAAAATCTCCTTCCTATTGACCGTTCTGACTTGCATGAGAAATTTCTCAATTTGAAAGCCGAAGCGGTAGAACTTTTGGGGGCAGGCTTTTATTCCTACGACAATCAACTTAAGGCACGACTTTACGACCGTGCAAGGGCCAAGGTTGGTGGGATGCTTTCATTGGTTTATTTCTATCAAAAATCGGAACCTCGCTCCTCCGAGGTCACTCAAAAAATTGAGCAAGAGCTGATGCCTGCGTTTTCTTCACTCATAAGGAAATTAGAAATGAAAGGCGAGAAGACGATTAAGAAATGGCCAGCAAGGAAAGGTGAAAAATCATGAGAGAAACAAAGATTTACTCTGACTGCTACCAAGCAACGGTCCAGATTTTCCATAAGACAAAAAACTTTTCCAAGGCAATGCGTCCCACCCTTGGGAGAAGAATTGAAGAAGCGACACTGGACTGCTTAGTGAATGTTCGTAAAGCCTCTGTAGTGAAATCCGCTGAACAACGCCTAAAACATTTAAACAATGCGGATGAAGCATTGGATGAACTAAGAACTCTCATTCAGTTAGCAGAAGAGATGAAAGAATTAAGTGTTGGTGCATTTTCGGAGTTATCAAAACATACAAAAGAAATTGGAAGAGAGTTAGGAGGATGGCTTAAGCATGAGTCAAAGTGAAACTCTTTTCAAAACTGTTTCTTCTTTTGAGAATCTGTATCAAGCGTTTAGAGAATGTTCTCGTGGAAAAAAAGCAAAGATGGGTTATCAGAATTATCTTTTTGCTTATGGCGAGAAGTTAAAATTCATTGAAGAAGAATTAAAGGCTACTGGAAATTTTCGTTGGTATGGTTATCGAGAATTTGATGTTTATGAGCCAAAAAAGCGTTTGGTCATGGCGGCTCCCTATCGGGACAGAGTTGTTCACACTGCCATTCATAGAGTGACATTTCCTATCGTTGATCCAACTATGGGTGTGAGAACCTATGCTTGTCGATATGGTTTAGGAAATCAAAATGCAACTTTGCGTTTACTTGAACAATTAAAAATGATGGGAAAGAATCGTTATTGTATCAAGCTTGATGTGAAAAAATATTTTGAGTCTATTCCTCATGAAGAGTTTATAAAACGCTTCTTAAGAATGTTGCCAGATCGAAGTCTGGATCAATTAATTAAAAGTTTAGTTGCTTCCCATCCTCGCTATGCTGTAATCAAGCGAGGGATTCCTATTGGAAATCTAACATCACAACTTTTTGCCAATTTCTACTTATCTTCCCTAGATCGTATGGCCTGCGATTTATTAGAGATAGATTTCATGGAAGACAAAAAAGAACCTCACGCTTTTTATATTCGTTATATGGATGACATGGTGATTATCGCAAGCACCAAAGAAAAAGCTTTTGAAGTTGCTTTAAAATTAGTGAAACACGCAACGGAAGACTTAGGTTTATCTATTCCACCGGAAAAGATGGTCATACTTGGTTCAGATCCTATTCCATTTTTGGGATTTGTTCTTAATCACGATGGATATAGAACACTAAGAAGAAATGAAAGACGATTTGTAAAAAAGATGAGGAGGGTAACTTTAAGGGGTGCAAAAGAATCTCTGAAAGCACAAATGATATTGTCATTTGAGAGCTGGCAGAACTTAGAACAAAAAATAAATTAGGTGTAAGACCGACTCGCCGCCTGTGGCGGCGCTGCGCTTCGCGGTGCCAATTGGAACAATGGAACGAATGCCGGGGCGTTCGCCCTCAATTTGAACAATGGCTCAGGGAACTCGAACACGAACATTGGGTTCCGCTGCGTGTGGGCGTTGGCAATCTTGGGAGACAGTACAGGTGATGGAAGTCAAAGATCACGGTTTTTGGCCACCTTCCTCAATTGATGAGGCCCCAAGACACTTCGGTCTTATTCCTGGGCCAACCAAGGGTGGAACTTGTTTCCACCTTTGGAGTCCGAAACTTGGTGAGGTACAATAAAGGACGGGTATGAAAAAGTTTATTGCTCAGGTAACAGTAGGATCAATGTTAGCAACCAATGTGGTAGCTATGGATGCTTATGTAGTTAAACGTGGTGATACTCTTTCTCATATTGTTAAGCGGAGATTTCCAAGTGATACCCTTTACGGAAGTCGAGGGAAGCTTGCAGAAGTCTTAGAACAAAACCCACACATTAAAAATCCTAACCGAATCTTTCCTAATCAGAAAATTCAATTTCATCCTAGCATCATCGTAGAGACACCCACACCGATAGCAAAAAATGAAATGATACCCGTTCCAGAAACTCCATCCGTTGCAGAGAATTTTGCGACTTCAGAAGTGGAAGAAGTTTCTAAGCCTGTAGCTTCTGTTGTGGAAGTGGAACCAGAAGTCATCCCTGATAAAACTGAGTTGTCACCACTGCCGAAGGAAAAATCACGCCGTGTTAGTGAGACACTTGGTCTGGAAGAGTGGAATATTTCTGCACTCTATGGGGCCAAGTATCTTTCTGTTTCACAAAGTGGAGCTTTAGGTAAGGCAGAAGTTGGAGTGATGTTTTTAAATGCTTTAAAACTCAACTCAGAATTTCTTTTTGATGATTGGTCATTCGGATTTCAGTTAGAGTCGTACAAGTTTAAGTATGAAACTTTGACTTCAGGGGATGCAAAATCAATGTACTCTTTAAACCTCTATGGATCATACAAATGGTTTTTAGGTGGTTTGAATATAGAGCAAAATCCACTATTCAGAAACAATAGCGGAAGCATTGAAATGACGAAAATGAGTCTGATATATCTATCATTGGGAGCAAAAAAAGATATTGAACTCCCTACGAGAAAGCCAACGGTCTTGAAGTTGAAAGGATGGGTGAATTATCCATTTTCATCATCGAGTGATAACGCTGATATAAAGCTTGATTCAGTGAAAGGTTTTGGAGTGATTGGCCAAGCAGAACTCAATCGTCAGATTTTTGCTAAAGAAGATTATTCTCTTCATGCTACTTGGATGACACAACTTGGATTCAAAAAGATCACTCAAGACGTAGAGTGGGACGTTTCAAAAGGTGAAGCAAAGTCGAATATTCTTGATGCTTCTACTGCCTTGGGACTTCTTTTCAAGTTTTAAGAGCAAAATATATGTGCCACGTTCAACCTTGTCCGTGCCCTCAAAGGCATGACCTAGATCATGTTTTCTTATTAACTAAAGTATCGTTGTCGGATAATAATTTAAGAAAAATTAAGATTAAAGATTGGTTAAGGAAGTTCCTTCCGTTGATTGAATCGACCTAAGAAAGTCCGTAATATACTACGATAAGGGATAGTGTAGGACTGTCGCTTATTTTACTCAAGTTTGAAATTTGAGAACCGAAAAATATTATTGAGAGATACGGACGCAATAAATTATGAAATGGGTAGAGAACTTAGAATTTTTAGATTTGTTTAAAACAGAAAAGAATTTTTCTGTGGATGAGAGTTTTTGCTTGCAATCAAGATATAGCTCTAGCATCCTATCCTATCCTATCCTATCCTATCCTATCCTATCCTATCC
>JBFWTE010000029.1:0-10227 GCA_050247975.1 Bacteriovoracaceae bacterium | reverse complement strand
ATCCTATCCTATCCTATCCTATCCTATCCTATCCTATCCTATCCAGCCTAAGCCGACAACTATCTAAACTCTTTCAAAACATTACACTCTTTTCAAATAACTGTCACTCGTTGATAGCACATTTCCATTCACAAATATTCTCAAAGATTTTTTCGTCTTTGTTAGTGAGTCTCACGACTCATAGGGGGTTCTAATGTCATCTTTTTCTCAAGAAGAGATTGAAGAATTTAAAGTAGAAGCCCAAGAGCTGATGGATTTGTCTGAAAAAAGTTTATTAGCACTAGATCAAGGTGGAGATTTTAAAACGTGTTTTGATTCTATCTTTCGTGGATTCCACAATCTTAAAGGTGGGGCCGGAATGATGGAGTTCCTTGAACTTCAATCTCATACTCATGAACTTGAAACCATCTTTATGAGTTTCAAGGAGAAAACTTCTATCCCAAAAAATTACATTAACTTTTTTCTTCGTGGGATTGATGCCGCAAGAACAATTTTAGACGGAGAGAAAGTAGAGTTTGATTTTACTGTTAAGGATGAAGCTCCTATAAGTGAAACTAAAGTAAAAGAAGTTACTGCTATAAATGAGGAAGTAAAACAAGAGGAGCCTAAAATAAGTCTTGTTTCTCCTGAACCTGTAGAAGTTGAAAATCCATCGTCAAGTTATGAAATTCCAGATGAAGTTATGGCCGAGTTCCTGGCCGAAGTAGAAGAAATTATCGAGAACATTTCTCAAAAACTTCAAAAAATAGAAAAGAAAAATTATGATAGAGAACTTGTCGATAATCTCTATCGTGATGTTCATTCCTTAAAAGGTTCTGCTTATTTATTCTCATTTCATAAGATGGGTGACATTGCTCACGCTATGGAATCAAGTCTTGAAGGTGTTAGAAACGGGACACACTTACCATCTGAACGATTGCTTGATTGCCTTTTCAAAAGTCTTCGGGTGCTTGAAGCACTTGCAGGAATAATGAAGAAAAAAGAATGTGATGAAAGCTTTGCTAAAGTTGTGCCAGTGGTTGTTAAGGCCCTCGCAGTATCAGCAGAAAAACTAGAAAAAGTACCAGAGTCAAAAGTTGTAGAAGAATCTAACCTGTCAGAAGACATGGCTAATGAACTGGCAGATTTAATAGAAGAAGGGGCCATCGTTAATGAGGTTGTTCCAAAAATTGAGGAGTCCGTGATGTCTATTCCTGCACAAACATCAGTGGTTAAAGAAAAAGAAGCTGAGGGAGCAAGCTCTATCAGAGTTCCAGTCGCTCTCTTGGATAATTTAATGACTCTCATGGGAGAGATGGTTTTAGTGAGAAATCAGGTTTTGCAATACTCCAATAAGGCTGAAGACTTAGAGTTTTCTAGTATGAGTAAGCGACTCAATGTTGTGACCAGTGAAATTCAAGAAGAGATGATGAAAACAAGGATGCAACCGATTGGTAACGTCCTTGAGAAATTTAATCGAGTCGTCCGTGACCTTTCTCATGATCTTAAAAAGAGTATCAATCTGGTGATTCAGGGGGCAGAGACAGAACTTGATAAGTCTCTTCTTGAATCAGTAAAAGACCCTCTTACACATATTGTGCGTAACTCTTGTGACCATGGGATCGAACTTCCAGAGGTTCGTAAACAGGCCGGAAAACAAGAGACTGGAACCATTGCAATTAAGTCTTATCACGAAGGTGGTCAAGTTGTTATTGAGATCACTGATGATGGTAAAGGTTTACATAAAGATCAATTAATTAAGAAAGCTATCGAAAAAGGCATTATAAATTCGGCTCAAGCTTCAACTCTGTCAGATAAAGAAGCTTATGATTTGATCTTTGCCCCAGGATTTTCTACCGCTGCTCAAATTACCAATGTGTCTGGCCGTGGAGTTGGGATGGACGTTGTTCGCACCAATATTGAGAAGATTGGTGGAACAGTTGAACTTTCTGGAAAAGCAGGGGCCGGAACTTCCATCAAAATTAAAATTCCTCTCACTCTTGCCATTGTTCCGGCATTGATTGTGAAGTGTGGAAAGGAAACTTTTTCAATTCCTCAAGTGAAGATCGAGGAATTAGTAAGAGTTGATCCAGAGTCGGAAAATAAAATTGAAATGCTTCACGGAGCACCTGTTTATCGTCTTCGAGGTGATATTCTTCCACTGGTGGATTTAAACAAAGTATTGGGTCTGGAAAAAGAAAGAGAAGATTACAAAGATAGGGCCGTAAACATTGCGATCCTTAATGCTGAAAATTTTTCTTTCGGTGTCATTGTCGATGAAATTCAAGATACAGTGGATATTGTTGTTAAACCAATAAACCGTCTTTTGAAATCCCTACAAGTTTATGCAGGGGCCACCATCTTAGGTGATGGATCTATTTCACTGATTTTTGATGTTATGGGAATTTCTAAGATGGCCCAGCTTGGCCAGGCAAAAGACAAGTCAAGCAAAGTGGAAGATAGCAAACAGCAAAAACTTAGTGATATGCAAGAGCTTTTACTTGTTCGTCTTAATTCTCCAACAAAACACGCTCTCGCCCTGAACTATGTTCAGCGATTAGAGGAATTTAAAGAAAAAGAAATCGAATATTCTGGCGATCAAAGGGCCATTCGCTACCGTGGAAATATTCTTCCTCTTGTTTCAGTCAATGAACAATTAGGCTATGAATTGAATCGTGAGAAGAAAGACACTGTAGCGGTTGTAGTGATTGAACGGGCAGGAAAACTTTATGGTGTAGAAGTAAATGAAATTTTAGACACATTCTCAACCTTGGTTGAATTGAAAGAGCCGATTAAGAAACATAATGGGATTTTTGGGAACATTAATACTGATGAAGAATTAATCGTTGTTATTGACCCTTATGAAGTGATTAGTCAGGCCTTCGATCTTGAAGACCTTGACCCTAAATTTGATGTTAAGGCTGAGGCTCGATCAATCGCTCTAGCCGATAAAAGTGGAACTATTCTTTTAGTGGAAGACACTGTTTATTTCCGTAAGGCCATTAAAGCAGTATTAGAAAAACGAGGCTATACCGTTGTCCTCGCTCAGGATGGACAAGAGGCATTGGAAATCTTAAGTCAGAATCCTGGCATTGACTTGATTGTATCAGATATTGAGATGCCTCGAATGAATGGTTTTCAAATGGCCAAAGAGATTCGTAAACACTCTAGCTACAGTAAAATTCCATTGCTCGCCGTGAGTTCTAAAGCTGATAAAGACTATCGCCGTGAGGGGATGAACTCTGGCTTTGATATGTACCTTGAGAAGTTAAAACCAGAGGTTCTTCTGGCCGCAATTTCTGAACTTTATAAAGTTGAAAGGAAAGCGGCATGAGTGGAATAGAGCAACTTACCACCTTTTATGTTGGACATGAGCTGTTTGGTATTGAAGTGATGAAAGTTCAAGAAGTGACCGGAAATCCTCATGTCGTTCCTGTTCCTCTTGCTCCTGAATTTGTTAAAGGCCTAGTTAATTTAAGAGGCCAGATTGCTACTGCAATTAGTCTAAGTGAGCTTTTCGCCATTTCTGGAAGTTCTAATGAAGAGAATATGTCAGTCGTATGTAAGAACGAAGGGAATCTTGTTTCTCTTATCGTTTCATCTATTGGTGATGTTGTGGAAGTTTCCAAAACCAATTTTGAAAGAAGTCCTGACATATTACCAAGCACACTGAAAAAGTACGTCAAAGGTATTTATAAGATGGAAGGCATACTTTTAAGTGTTCTCGATATTGAGTCTATTTTTAAAGAATTATCACCTATTGAATCAGGAAGAAATTAATTTTTGTAAAGGAGTACAATTATGACGGCCCAGCCCCAGTTATCTCAAAGTGAAAGCGAAGGAATGTTAGAAGCGTTGAACAGATCACAGGCGATTATTGAATTTAACCTTGATGGTACTATTATTGGGGCCAATGAGAACTTTCTAAAAACTCTGGGGTACTCACTTGATGAAATCAAAGGAAAACATCACAGTATGTTTTGTGAAGAAGAGTTTTCATCAAGTCTTGATTACAAAAGATTTTGGGATCAGTTAGGAAAAGGTGAATTTTTCTCAGACGAATATAAAAGAATTGGGAAAGGTGGGAAAGTCGTATGGATTATTGCTTCGTACAATCCCATTTTAAATGATAAGGGGAAGCCTTTTAAAGTGGTGAAATTTGCAACTGATGTGACAGAAGCAAGAAAAGAATTACAAGTTCGTACAGATATTATGAATCTGACAAGTATCGTTTCAGAAGCGAATCTTAAAGGGGATATTTTATCAATTAACGAAAAATTTCTTGAAGTCTCGAAATATCCTAAAGAGGAATTGATTGGCCAGCCTCATAATACGACTCGCCACCCTGATATGCCTAAAGAAGTTTTTAAAGAAATGTGGGCTACTATTGGGAGAGGGAAAATATTCAGAGGAATGGTAAAAAATAGGGCCAAAGATGGTACTCCTTACTATGTGGATGCAGTTATTGCACCGATTATGGGAGACAATGGAAAGCCTAAAAAATATCTAGGTGTCCGTTACGATATTACCGAATCAGAAATTGAAAGACAGAATATGAAGGGGATCATCTCAGCGATTAACTCCTCATTTGCTTATATTGAATTTGACACAAAAGGGAATGTCGCTACTGCGAATGAAAATTTCCTTAAATGCCTAGGTTACTCATTAGAGGAATTAAAGGGAAAACATCATAGAGAATTTTGTGAGAAAGAACTTACAAACTCTCATGAATACACACAATTTTGGGCCGATCTGGCCGGTGGAAAAAGTCACAGTGGGATTTTTAAAAGAAAAACAAAGTCTGGTGGTGATGTTTGGATTCAAGCCGTTTATGCACCAGTGACGGATGAAGTTGGCCGAGTTGTAAAAGTTGTTAAGATTGCAACCGATGTGTCAGATCAACAAAGAATGCTTATCCAAATGCAAGAAACGGCCAATGCTCTTTCTTCTGCATCAACGGAATTAACGGCCACTGCGACTCAAATGGCCTCTACTTCTGAAAAGACAAGTAAAGATTCAAAAACGGCTTCTATCTCAGCAGAAGAAATTTCAGTGGGAGTTCAAACCGTTGCTACAAATATCGAAGAGATGGTGGCCTCTATCAATGAGATAGGCAGAAACACTCAAGAGTCGTCTCTTATGGCCAAAACAACGATGGAGAAGGCCCAGAAGTCAAACGCTACAGTCACTAAGCTTGGAGTAAGCAGTAAAGAAATTGGCGATGTTATTAAAGTCATTAGTTCTATCGCACAACAAACCAACCTTCTGGCCCTTAACGCCACGATTGAGGCCGCTCGTGCTGGTGAAGCCGGTAAAGGATTCGCCGTTGTTGCCAATGAAGTAAAAGAGCTTGCAAAACAAACTGCCAAGGCGACTGATGATATTACTCAAAAAATCAATGCCATCCAGACGGACACTCAAAGTGCGATACAGGATATTGGTGAAATCTCTCAATCCGTTGAAAAACTTAATAGTGTTTCAGGAGTGATTGCTGCCGCAGTTGAAGAGCAGACGGCCACAACTAATGAAATTTCACGAGTCGTTGTTCAATCCAAGAAAGGTGTGGAGAGCATTGCAGAGACAATTAAACTTGTTTCTCAAGCAGCAACTGAAAGTAGTGCTAGCTCAACTCAGACTTTAGAAGCTTCTAAAGAGTTGGCCATACTGGCAGAGAAATTAACTTCGTTATCGAGAAAAAAATAAATGAGTTCTGAGAAAGTAAAAGTATTAATTGTTGATGACTCTGTAGTTTATCGGACTCAGGTGAAAGCTGTTTTACAAGCTTTGCCTGAGTTTGAAGTGATCGCGGTTGCTTCAAACGGGAGACTTGGAATTGATCGAATGACTCAAACCTCGATTGATCTAGTCATTCTTGATCTTGAGATGCCAGAGATGGATGGAATTGCAACCCTTAAAGAAATGCGAAGATTAGGGTTAAAGTCAAAGGTTGTGGTGTTTTCTTCTCACTCCAAGCGAGGAGCCGAAATCACGATGGAAGCCCTCTCTCTTGGAGCGAGTGACTTTGTAACGAAGCCTGATGGAAGTTCAGAAGGGAATCCACAAGATAAAATCAAGGCTCTTTTGCTTCCCACTCTTAAGGCCCTTTTTGCAAATCACTTTACCGTCTCAAAACAAGAAGTTCCAACTTTAAAACCTTCAGGGAGCTATCCAGCAATCCTATGGGATTTAATGAAGCCTCAGATTGTGGTTATTGGCTCATCTACTGGTGGCCCGAACGCCTTAGAAAAGATTTTTTCACAGATTCATGGGCCTTTAAATTGCCCTATCGTTATTGCTCAACATATGCCCCCGATCTTTACCGCCACCCTCATTGAACGTCTTGGGAAAATCAGTGGGATTCCGGCATCAGAAGCTAAAGATGGAGATGAACTAGAAAAGAATCATCTCTATATTGCCCCAGGAAACTATCACTTAAGACTTAAAAGCACTTTGGGAAAAGTTACCTTGCATTTAGATCAAGGTGAACAAATTAACTTTGTACGTCCTGCGGTTGATCCTCTCTTTGATACGGCAGCAAGCATCTTTAAAGATAGGTGTCTTGGTATTGTTCTGACTGGAATGGGATCTGATGGCAAGGTAGGAGCAGAGATCATTAAGTCCCGTGGTGGGGCCATGATGATTCAAGAGCCAAAATCTTGCGTTGTTTTTGGGATGCCAGGAGCAGTTCATGCGAGTGGTGCTTATGACCGGATGGGAACATTAGAAGAAATCGCTTCCGTGTTACAGGAAAAAGTCTGTATAGGAATGATTCAAGGGAAAAAGTATGTTTAGAATCCTTATTGTTGATGACACTAAATCGGTTCATTCTTTCGTGAAGCACATACTAAGTCGGAATAGAAATATTAAGACAGAGAGTGTTTTTAATGGAAGTGAAGCTTTAGTCCTTCTTAAAAAAGATTCTGCTTTTGATGCCATTCTTCTTGATTGGGAAATGCCTTTAATTAATGGCCCTGAAACTCTTCAGGCCTTAAAGAGGCACGATATTCCTATCCCCGTTGTGATGATGACAACAAAAAACGCTATCACTGACATTCAAACGGCCATGGCCCTTGGAGCTTCTGAATACATTATGAAGCCTTTTACTGAGGACATTCTTTTTGAAAAATTAAGTCTGGTAACAGGAAAGGAACTAATCAATGCCGCGTGACCAGATTTTAACATTTTTCTCTAAGTACATAGAGTCTGAACTAGGAATGGTTTACTCTGAGAACAACGATTTTCAGTTGCAGAATAGATTGGAAGAGATTGTAAAACTTCACAACTTCGCCAACATTCAAGAACTCTATGAAGTGGCCCAAAAAGGAATGATAGGAAGCTTAAAACAACTTGTCCTTGATGTAGCCACTAATAATGAAACATCATTCTTTCGTGATACAAAATACTTTAATGCTTTTAGAAATCTTATTGAACAGCAGATGAAGGGAGATTTATTTCCTCAGAAAGAACTCAAAATTTGGTCTGCGGCTAGTTCTACTGGTCAAGAAGCTTTATCAATTTCTATTCTTATAGATGAATTGAAGAAGAAACATAATTCTTCACTCCCATACTCAATCCTTGGAACTGACATATCTGAAAGAGCTTTAACCAAGGCCCGTGAAGCAAAGTATCGTCAGCTTGAAGTACAGAGGGGGCTAACCACGGCCCAGATGATTCAATATTTCACTAAAGATGATAAAGATATGTGGGAAGCCTCCAAAGAACTTACAAAGCATATCCAATTTAAGAAGATGAATTTAAGAGATGATAATTATCCTTATAATGGATTTCATTTTATCTTTTGTCGTAATGTTCTTATCTATCAGAGTGTCGAAAATAAAATCAAAATACTGAATAAGTTAGAGTCGTGCCTTGTTCCCGGTGGCTTTCTTATTTTGGGTGTAGGTGAAAGCTTGATCGGATTAGACCAAGATTATGAAACGGTAATGATGGATAATGCTGTCATTTATAGAAAGAAACATCAGATTTTGAAGGTGGCATAAGATGGCATTGTTAAAGAAAAATAAGACGGATGATATTTTATTATTTGGTGTTATGGCCGATGTTGACCTTGGAACAATTAGTGAACTAGCAAAAGAGACTTCACCAGAATTAGAGAGCGATAAAGGAGTTACGAAGATTGTTTTAGACTTGAATCAGCTTTATGAAGTGACTCCAAGTGCAATCAGAAATTTGAGCCTTTATGCTCTTGAACTGAGAAAGAAGAATAAACATTTTTATCTCCTCCATGCTCCAAGTGCATTTGGACGTTTGGTTACGAACAAAGGATTGGATAAGCTTTTTAATCTTATTGATGATCTGAGCGAGATTAGGAAAGAGGTAAAGAAGAGAAAGAATATCGACGTTAATTTTCTCAATCCATTTGTAGAAGCAACGATTAATACATTAACTATCCAATGCTCATTTGAGTGTGTCGCAGGAAAACCAGAAGTAAAAACGGATGAGTTTTCCCATCTCATAGATATAGCTGGCGTGATTGGTATTACAAGTGAAGGTTTACAGGAAGTATTTCAATTTGTTTCACGGAAAAGATTTTTCTTACCTTGATGACTAATATGCTTGGGGAAGAATGTACGGAGATAAATAAGGATATGGAAGATGGGGCTGGTGAGCTTTTGAATATCATTTTTGGTCAGGCCAAAACGACTTTAAATCAGCTTGGATATAGTCTTGAAAAGGCTCTGCCAACGATTGTGAGAGGGAGAGAGTTAAAGGTTAAACACATGACCCCTTACTCAACTTTCATTCTGCCATTTGAATCAAGTCTAGGTTCTTTTTATATGGAAATTGGTGCTGAAGTTTAAAACGTAAGGAGAAAAAATGTTTAAGGCCGATATTAGAATTTTGGTTGTTGATGATATGCTGACGATGAGAAAGGTCGTCTCTAAAATTTTGCGTGATCTTGGCTACTCAGATATTACTCAAGCGGTAGATGGAAACGATGCTTGGGAAAAGGCCAAAGATGGAACTTTTGGTCTGATAATTTCAGACTGGAATATGCCAAATTGTACGGGAGTGGAATTTTTAAAGCGAGTCCGTGAGGATGCAAAAACGGCTAAAACTCCATTTCTTCTTGTTACGGCCGAAGCAGAACAACATCAAATTATCGAGGCGATTCAGTCTGGTGTGGATCAGTATGTTGTTAAGCCCTTTACTACAGCAGGCCTACAGGAGAAATTGGCCATGGTTTATAAGAAATACGCCAAGGCTGCTACAGTGTGAAACAATAGCTACTTTTTTTGATGAGTTTAAGCTGCCTTGGCTTTAACAGTGACGTTGATTTCTAAGGCTGAAAGAATCTCGATTAACTTATCAATTGTCATATGACCAACTTGGCCAGAGAAAATTTTAGAAATACGATCTTGGCTGAGTCCTTCTACCATTGAGGCCAGCTTTCTTTGGCTGACTTTGTGCTTTTCGCAATATGCTCTAATCGTCTCGACTAGCTGAGATTTGATCTTGAAAACTTGGTAATCAATGCCCCAGTCTTTGGCAACTTCATCAAGAGATTGTGGAATGAGTTTTTCTTTTTTGTCTTTCATAGTTCAATCCTCCGAATCCTATTACGGATAACGTCTTTATCTTTTTCTTGAAGCTCCTGAGACTTTTTATGGAACGCATAGACAAAAACGAGGTACTTGCCTGACAGGGTAGTGGAAATTGCCCGCCAGTTGCCTCGATCATCTTTGACTTTAAACTCCAAAATCTTAGTATTCTTATCTATTTTGAAAGTCTTAAAGTCCTTGTTGTTCAGGCGTTCACCTTGAAGAAAGCGACTAATTAAAGAGAATATATCTTCTCTCGTTTCGGCCGGAAAATCTGCGATCTCTTTTTTAAATGCTTCAAGTTGAACAATCTTCATTGATAGTAAATATACAGTCAAATGCTTTTTAGGTCAAGTTGAAAAAGAGCATGGTTTTCAGAGAGGATTTTGTAGTGAATGTAGTTTGAATGTATGAAGGCGATTTGCTCAAAAGGGAGCACTGCCGTTTTAAAGATAGTGCTCCCTTTTAGGTCACTGTACAGGGAAAATGTACGAAAAACTTTTTGTTTTGAGTGTATTTTGAATGTATTTCCAATGAGTTGCGAGAGTAAAACTGAGCTTGGCAAAACGGACGAAGGTTAGTAAAAATACCTTAAATCTTGATAACTTAAGGTGGATACAGTGTACAGGGCGACTAAGCCTTACAAGGTAGATGTCGGGGGTTCGATCCCCTCAACGCCCACCAT
>JBFWTE010000028.1:0-48699 GCA_050247975.1 Bacteriovoracaceae bacterium | reverse complement strand
TAAAGTTTTTAATTACAGATGATGCTCCAAACTTTAAGGGACTAGTTCGAAATCATCAGTTGTGCTGGGTGCATGAGATTCGAAAATACAAACTTTGTGAAGTGTTTAAGAAGATAGAATCAAAGACTCTTGAGAGACTGGTTAATGAGTGGAGAAAGTTCTACAAAATGATGAAGAACTACAAAAGAAATCCAACTCCCGATGGTAAGGTTAAAGTAGAAAAAGAATTTGATCGAATTGTAGCGATAAGAACTTTGGTGAAACCATTGGACAAGCAGCTTGATTTGACTAAGAAGTTAAAGGCAAACTTACTGTTGTTTTTAAAGTATCCTTTTCTTCCTTTAGATAATAATCAAATTGAAAGAGACTTGAGGGAGAAAGTAATTAAGCGCAAGATCTCGCTTCAGAATCGTTCAAGAAAGGGCGTGAGGGCCTGGGATCTAATGCTTTCGTTGGCCTCAACCTGCAGAAAACTCAATTTGAGCTTTTGGGATTATCTTGAAGACAGAGTCTCAAAGCGTGAGGCCATTCCTTATCTAGGAAAATTAGTTACTTCCCTCTAAAAAACGAGTTATTGAGCAGTTACTATGATGGGGTCTCTAACATATTTGTCGAACCTCTTTAAATTGCCCATACATCAGTATTCTTATTGAAATTTCGACATTGCCCCAATCATCATGAATCCTAAAACGCCAATATTTCATTATTGAACTTTCTTTTCGGGGCAATGCCCTTTTGATTTAAAAGTCACGGACAACGGAGATCATTTGTGATGAAAGTTAAGAACGCTGGCCTTCGCTTTTAATTCCATCAAATCTTTGAGCTGATATGTAGAAATTACCCGCTACAATTCAACTGTACCACTTTGTTACATCTCGTCTGGCAAACAATATCGAACCAACGTATAACTGGCCCATGGAACATTTTAAAAATATTTTACAGCAAGAATATCTAAGACGTGTGAGAAAAAATTCTCATTACTCATTGAGGGCCTATGCCCAGCATTTGAATGTGAATCATGCTATTCTCTCAATGGTGCTTTCTGGGAAAAGAAAAATTACTAAGGGCATGGTTATAAAATTTTCCACGGCCCTGGGTCTTAATCCTGAGGAGATGAATAAATATCTTCAGACCGAGATGAATGAGGCAGAACAATCATTTTTTCTTCTCCAAAGCGATGTCTTTTCATTTATCTCAGAATGGTATTACGATGCGATTTTAGAGCTAACCGCCATACCTCATGCAAGGTTGGAACCTAAAGCAATAGCTCAAATTTTAGATATTACAGTTATTCAAGCAACTCTGGCCCTTGAGACGTTGGAGCGATTAGAGCTTCTTAAAAAAAATGATAAAGGCCGCTATGAATTGGCCTATAAAAACAGTACGAATATTCTAGATCACAATACAACCACGAGTGCTCAAAAAAATTATCAAAAATCAATTTTAGAGAAATCTCTAGAAGCGCTTGAAACAATTGATCGCAAATACAGAGATCATACCTCGACAACTATGGCCATTAGTTTACAGGACCTACCAGCAGCAAAAGAGCTTATAAGAAAATTTAGACAAGACCTAAATGCTTTTATGCAAAAAGATCAGTCTCGTTTAGATGAAGTTTACCAGCTGCAGGTTTCATTTTTTCCATTAACAGTTAACCAACGAGAGGATTCGCTATGAAAATTAAATCATTTATTATTTTAAGTTTGATTGCACTCAATAGCTCCGCTGGCCAGGATAGAGGCGGAGGTGGAGGGATATGTCTAAGTGATGAAAAATGTATAACACTTACTCAAGCAGGATTTCGTATTAAAGATGCAGCTGTTGAGTATAACTCACTTCTTACAGATGAACTTTTATTTGAACTTAATCATGTACTAGAACTGCTTCCTCGTGATTTAGGTTTATCATCGAGTGCTATTATAGGTGGTAGGGGTGATATCCTTGAAGTTGAAACCACTAGTTCTCGTAAATTGAAGTCATTTCTTAATGACTACAGGAAAATTCTTATTTCAAATGGGGCAAGTGAGCTATCAGATACTGTTGAGCTGATGGCATTCACTACACCTGAAGCCTCTGGCAAGCAGTTAACTTATCTTATTAAGGGTAAATTTGATTTACTCTCATTACGAGGTCAGGCGCTTATTCTTATACATGAATATATGCTTCGAGAAAGAAAGTTTACGCTTCAAGAGGTCCTTACTCTTGATGGTGCCATTTTTGATTATCTCAACTCTCGTGAGAGGGGTGTCATTCCAAATACGTCAGCACTAGTTTTTGCTTCTAAAAAAATTATTGGGGTAGAAAGGGCAACTTCTTATGCATTTAATGAAGTACTCTTTAATAAGGCGCCGCTTTCTATTCAGGGTAATCGAATTAAAGAATCATACAATGATGGCAGGTTTGATATTGTACTTAGTTATGATCAGATATTAAATCTTAGAGGGAAATATCCTGAAATTTCTAAAATAAAAGAAGGTATAAATATTGAAGTTGATAAAGTTTCACGCCAAAAAATTGTTCTTGGGTTTGCAGAATATGTTTACAACATGATCAGAAATGAGAGCTCAGGTAAAGTGCGTGTGAATAATAAATTATTTACAAAGTATTTACGCGATACAAACGTAGATCAAGACCTTTTGAATTTATGTGGAAATATTCAAGATACGCAGAATTGGTTAGTAGGGACATATAGAGAGGGAAGAATGAGTTTAGCTAGAAGAATTGACTGTTCATGGAATAACTGGGTCGATATCTCTTGGATTGATAATAGTTATTATTTTAATGTTAACTTCTATGGGCAAATTAATGGAAGCAACCTCAACCTTAACCAAGAGTATATCTGTACAAATGAAACTCGGCCAAACTTGCAGACTATGACTAATTGCGAAGAAGCTAAGTGAAACATTGACAAAGACTCTGCTAGTCCTGAGCAAAAGTTCAGGACTAGTTTAATAGCTAAATAATGCAATAGTATCAGTTTAAAAAATTCCTGATTATCTCCATCGCTTTGTTTCTGGTTTCATCTTTTTCCATCAAGATTTCATGGCCTGATTGAGGCATAAGAATTAATTCACACTCAACGGCCTTAGAGCAAAATGAAGTTTGTCTTCTGAGTTTTACAATCAGATCAGCTTCGGCCTGGAGAAGCTTTATAGGAATTTTAATTTTCGGTGCAAGACGATCAATATAATGAGTCGCCTTAAGAGATTCATTAACCCATCTCGCTGTTGGGCCTGCCACAACTTGTTCTGGCCACTGAATACGCACGAATTTCATCATCTCAAAACGATTCTGACTATGGGTGAAGACATTCTTCTCAAATGTATCTCGAACAGGTACGTATGGGCCCTTTGTTGGAGCGTAATATGGACCTCGTCCAATTTTTACTAAGAATGAAGCATAAAGGCGCGCCACAAATTCACTATAAGGCCTGGTGTTTATTTCAAGCATTGGGGCCAAAAAAATGGCCTTCTTAAAATATTTTTGTAAATCGATAAGTGAGTAAATAGAAATGGCCCCACCCATTGAATGGGCGAGAAGATAAAGCTCTTGATCTTTATTTTCAGGAACAATAATTTCTTCAACCCATTGATTAAGATCATTCACATAGTCTTTAAAAAATCGAACATGAGATTTTTGATGATCAAAAAGTAAACGGTCTGATTCTCCCTGTCCTTGATGATCGAGCACGTAAAAATTAAATCCTTCATCTTTTAAATCATAAATAACTTCAGCATATTTTATTGCGGCCTCGGATTGCCCTGGAATAATCACCAGAGTCTTTTTATTTTCAGGGCGGCCTAATTTTTTAAAATGAATGGTCATCCCTTGTGCATTTTTAAAAAAATCATGGGACATCTCTTCATAAAACGGCAATGCATGATTTTGCCATTCTTGAAAATGATTCGTTCCTTCAGGGATTGAGAAGACTTCTTGAGATATAAATAAGACTAGCAGGATTAAGTACTTCATATTTCACCTCGAAAAATCGCATTGTGCCTTTTTTTGACCAAGCTTGCCAGAAAATATTTTTGTGTGTTTTGTCATATGACAGGGCATTCCCCTTGCTCTGGGTATAGTCTCTTAAATTTAACATGCTAAGTATTCAGCATGAAAAAGACTATAACCTTTGGTGTTTTGAGTTTTTATTCTTTTACTTCTTTAGCTGGGGGATTTGAGGTTAATAACCTTTGGTCTGCGAGATACTCAGCAGTGGGTGGGGCGGCCGTCTCGAATGTCGAAGGGGCCCAGGCCCTCTACTTTAATCCGGCCGGTTTATCAAAATCAAAATCCATCGAAGTTGATTTTAATATGGATCTTGGTTTTGCTCAAAAATCAGCTCCTTTAAAGAATAATGGAGTGAGTGCCACAACTGGAGATGGTGTGGCCCACACTCCTACAACCCTTACTCCTATCATTGGTATCTTTGGTTCTAAACAAGTGAATAAAAGATTAGGTGTCGGTACGGGATTGTATCTGGCCGGTGGTAGTGGTGGTCTTTATAAAGATGTTAATTTTGGTTCTCAGTTTCCTGAGCTTCGTCCTGATATTGAAAGTAAAATATTTCTTTTAGAGTTTGGTGCAGGAGCAGGCTATGAGCTCATGCCTGGACTTAGTGTTGGAGGGGCCTGGCGCCCAACTTATTTAAGTCTAAGTAATAAATTTGCAGCACCCATCGATGCTAATAATGATCTGAACCCAGAAGCTCTTCTCGTTCCTGAATTAAAAAATCTCTCTGATCTTATTTTGGGTGGCTTTAGAATTGGGGCCCAGTATTTACCTCAAGATTCAAAATGGGGTTTTGGTGTCGGTTTTAGATCCGAAAATAATTTCAATGCTAAAGGAAAAAGTAAAGGTAAGTTTGAGTTAGCAAATAATAACAATGTTTCTTCAATTCAAGGTGGAGATGTTCGCGCCCACGCTAAAATTCCGATGCAAGTGAACTTGGGAGTTCACTATGATTTTAAATCAACATGGCGGGGGATGTTTCAATATGATTACACTCGTAACGAGAGAGTGAAGGCCCTGACTTTGAGCGGGGATGACCTGGTAGCGACTGGAGTTGGAAATATTCCTATCTCAACCTTTTCCGCTCCTCTTGGATGGCAAAACCAGCATACTTTTCGCTATGGAACCCAGTGGAAGGCGAATGAGATTTGGACCTTAAGGGCGGGGTATGTGCATGCCTCTCAAGTGGTGAAAAAAAATCGCACTTCTCCTGTGGGAATTCCTCCAGCTCCTGAAAGATCAATTATTGCCGGTGCAGGCCGACAGATAAAACTTTTTAAGCAAGACATGCAATTTGATTTTGCCCTCGAGCATGTCACCTCTCGCGGAACTGGAAGACATTCCAAAGCTGGAAGCTTAGATGGAACTTATACTCTAGAATCTACCCAAGTCTATTTTGCCCTTAGTTATCGCTATTGAGAATCTGTAGACGGAGAAAATTTAATTTTCTATCATTGAGCTATGCGTATACTAGTAACTGGTGGTGGCGGATTTCTTGGAAGCTACATCATCAAAGAATTATTAAAAAATCCAAATTATCAAGTGACCAATTTTTCTCGTCACTCTTATCTTCATCTTAAAGAATTAGGTGTTCCAACAATTCAAGGTGATCTTACAAGAAAAGAAGATGTCGAGCGGGCCCTTCTTCAAGGCTTTGATGCCATCTTTCATGTGGCCGCTTTGGCCGGAGTTTGGGGAAAGTATCAGGACTTTTATAATATTAATTTTTTAGGTACGAAAAATTTAATTGAAGCTGCTCAGAATATGGGTGTGAAAAAATTTGTTTATACTTCCTCACCCTCAGTTGTATTTGGATCGGATGATTTATTTGGAGTAAATGAAGATTGTCCCTATCCTAAAAAATATCTTAATGCTTATTCAGAAACCAAGGCGATGGCCGAAAAATTAGTTCTTTCAAAGAATGATGGAAAAACTTTTTTGACTTGCGCTCTCAGACCACATTTGATTTGGGGGCCAGGGGATCCGCACTTACTTCCAAGAGTGATTCAAAAAGGTAAGGCCGGAAAGTTAAAGATAGTTGGCGATGGGGAAAACCTTGTCGATATAATTTATGTTGAGAATGCGGCCATGGCCCATGTCGCTGCTTTTGAGAACCTTCAACCTCATTCTCGAGTTTGTGGGCACGCTTATTTTCTTGGACAAGAAAGGCCTGTTAAGCTTTGGGATTTTATTAATCAAGTCTTGGGCATGGTTAAAGTAGAACCTGTTCATGGGCATATTAGTGTTCAGAGTGCCTACAAACTTGGAAGTTTTTTAGAAAAAGCATTTAAACTTTTAGGCATTCAAAAACCTGAGCCACCTATGACGAGATTTGTGGCCCTTAATTTAGGTAAGTCTCATTATTTTTCACATGAAAATGCTCGACGAGACTTTAATTATATTCCAAAGATTTCTATTGAAGAGGGTTTGAAAAGAACATTTGGTGGGAGAGACCCATTTAAATTGGAGAGTCTAAAATGAAGTGTTTAATGATGATTTTAGTTTTAAGTTTTTCTTTCACAGCATCTGCTCAAACCATTGAGGCCACAGAAGCGGTGATGAGCTTTTTTAAGGCCAAAACTTATGTCGGCCAGACTCCTCAGAATAAACCATGCGCTGTTTCATTTTATAAGGATCAGACTGCTATCAAAATATCCGCATCTTCTGCCCCTCTCAAGTTGGTTAAGTTTGTGGATTTTAATTCTGTTTATCAGTGGCAACCAGGCCAGCGCTACTTCCTCTCGAGCAGTAAATTTAAAAATGCCCAGGGACAAGAGATAGAGAAGACTTTTATGACAAGATCGGTTTCAGATACAGAGCAGTATGTGGTGATTGAACACCGTATAAGTGTTCAAGATCAAACACAAAGCTCTCAGATTGAGTGCCTATTCCGTTTATAGGCCCTATAAAAATTACAGAGATAGGCACAATTGGACAAAATGCTGCTTAAATGGGACAAACTCTTAGGAGAATGACCATGAAAAAAATCTTTTTTGTTTCAGTACTTGCGGCCCTTTCCTTACAAGCTTTCGCAGAGGATTCTTTATCAACAACTGATGCTTTAACTAAAGTTGTAGCACCAAGAAGTTATGTGGGTGTTAATCCTGACACTAATGAGGCCTGCTCTGTCAGCATTCGTCGAAGTGGCGATAGTGTGACGATCTCTGGTGTTCAAGGTCGTGTGAGAGCAACGGTGACAATTACAGATGAAGATTCATATCACTGGCAACCTGGACAGAGATTATTTCGTGCAGGAGTGCGCTCGGAAGATCGTTTTGGTGACGTTACAGATGGATCATTTATGACCAGAATGACTGACGTTCGGTCTCAATTTATGGCCGTTGAAACAAGAGTTTTTCATCAAAATAGTCGTCAAGAAACAAATAATGTTGTTGCCTGCGAAGTTTCGATTTAATTTTTTGTAAGGCCTTTCACAATTTTCTGATCAAAATAATTCGAACTCATACCAGCGTCCACGATAACAGTGGACGCATTAATTCCTGAACTTCTCTTCGATAATAAAAAGCAAACAGTATTGGCGACTTCCTGTGTTTCAAGGGCCGCCTTTCTTAGTGTCAGCGCTTCAGCATAAAGATAATTATCAATGTAATCTGGAATTCCGGCCGAGGCCGAAGTTTTAAGTGGCCCGGCCCCTACTGCATTCACTCGAACTTTTGAGAATTCAGAGAATGACTTAGCAAGATAAGCAGTGGTCGTCTCAAGCATGGCCTTCACTGGGCCTAGGTAGCCATAAGAAGTCGCTCTAGTGTTAGAGATAGAAATAGTGACAACACTTGCTTCTGGATTCAAAAGATTTTTTAATTGATGACAAATTTCAACTAAGCTAAACGATGAAATTTGAGTCGCTTGAAGAAAATCTTCCCGCTTTGTTTCTAAAAAAGGTTTAGGCCCTTCTGAAAAATTAGCAAAGGCAAGGGAATGAACAATTCCATCAAGTTTAGGAGTATGCTTTAGGATTTCATGTGAAAGATTGTTTAAGTGGGACTCATTTTCAACATCACAAACAAAAACTGCTGATGAAGGAAATAATTTTTTTACGGCCTCAATCTGTGATTCATTTTGGACAGAAAAAAGACAATTGGCCTCTGCCTCAATTAGAGTTCTGGCCGTAAAGTAGGCAACACTTTTTTTGTTCGCCACTCCAGCAATATAGAACCATTGATTCTTCACTCCCAAAAAATCCACTTAAACCTCGCTATTATCCACTAGAGTTGCTGCAAACTCGATTGTCATTATTGTTTTATTGTTGGCGCTAATTTTGCCTTTCATGAAAGCAGCATTGGCGAGCATTTCAACAAAATCCACCGTAATATTTAATTCATCACCTGGTTTGGCCATATTTTTAAATTTAGCATTTTGAATTCTTGTGACTAAGGCCTTCTTCGTTTGTCCTGCACTCTGGCCTTTAAGTGCCATAAGTAAGGCCCCAGTTTGAAAAACCGCTTCACACATGAGGACTCCAGGAAAAACCGGAGCTCCTGGAAAATGGCCTTTAAAAAAATCTTCTTCGCCAGTTAATTTCTTACTGGTGGTAATAGAATTTTCTGAACGATCAACAATCTTTTCAATAAAAAGAAAAGGCTCACGCTGAGGAATATTGGCAAGAATAGTTTCAAGCATTGAGTCCTCCCGCCACATCAAGAGTCGCTCCTGTTATATAGGAAGCCTCTTTACTGGCAAAAAATAATACGGCATGGGCCACTTCTTCGACTTTTCCAAAACGCTTCATCGGTACTTGTGATTTGTATTCTTTAACTTGATCATCAGGCAGATCTCTTAAAAGCTCTGTCTCAATGAAGCCCGGGCAAACATTATTAATTGTAATATTTCTCTTGGCGACTTCTTTTGAAACCGAGAGGGAGAGTGCTATTTGACCGGCCTTTGAGGCAGCATAATTGGCCTGGCCAGGAAGTCCAAGCTTCCCTCCAACTGAAGACATATTCACAATTCGTCCATAGCGATTCTTCATCATCTGAAGAACAGCAAACTTGGTCATGTTATAGGTTCCCTTTAAATTAGTATCGATCACAGCATCCCAGTCGCTTTCATTCATAGAAGGGATGATTTGATCGCGGCGAATCCCAGCATTGTTGATCAGAATCTCTAGAGTTGGGAATTGGTGTTCATAATCTTTAAAAAAACTTTCTACTTCAGAGTGATTGGCCACATTAAATTTTTTAAGCACAAGCTTGTCACCATAAAGTGAGTGTTTTTCTTTAAAAAGATTAGCGGCTTCATCATTACCTGAATAGGTGGCAATAACAGTGGCCCCTTGCTTTAAAAAGGCCTCGGTAATTCCTGCACCAATACCTCTGGTTCCTCCAGTCACAATGACATGCTGAGAGTGAAACTGACTCATTTATTTACTCCTGTCGCTAAATAGTTTTCGATGGTGTTGACTTGAATTGCACCATAATTGGCCGCACCCAACCAACCAGACATAATAATTCCTACAGAACCTGCATGAAATAAACCCGGAATCTGTTTGTGCAAATTCATAGAAATATCTAGTCCCTCAAATTTTGTTCCAAAGGAAGTTCCTTGAGGATGAAGAGTATAGCGCTCAACCGTTAAAGGGGTAGCGGCCTCTACAATTTCTAATTTGTCTCTGATATCTGGAATGAAAGCTTCTAGACCTTGGATTGTTTCTTCGATCATGGTTTTTTTCTCTTCCTGATATTGCTCAGGAGTGAGATTTTTCCAGTCCTGGTAATGGCAGTTAGTGGAAGACACGATGGCGACCCTGGCATTTTCCACCTGAGGCCTTGCCTCTTTTGGATAATACACAGAAAAAGTTCGTGAGCTCACCTTTAAATCAAGTAATCTATCCGGATCATAGGTTGGATAATTTGAAGTGAAAATCAATTCACCAATATAAGGAATAGTGGCCCCTTCTTTAAGTCCCATATAAACTTGGCAGCTTGAAGAGTTAAGACGCACCTTTTTTGTTTGTTCTACAAAATCTGCAGAGAAATATTCTTCACCCACCAGGTTTAAAACTGTAGATTTAATATTCCCATTTGAAAGGATGGCCTTGGATGAAACTTCTTTTCCGTTTAAAATGACTCCAGAGGCCTTTCCATCTTTAATGATAATTTTTTCAACTTTGGCCTGAAGTTTAATATCAACGTTATTTTTTAATAACTCATCTTTCATCATATTGATGATAAAGTCAGTTCCACCTTTAAAAGTGTAAACCCCTTTAGACATAAAATTAGAAAAGACAATTCCATAGCTGATGGCGGGATCTTTGAGAGTCGAGCCATTAGCGTAGGTGATAGGCTCCATTAAGAATCGAACGACATCATTTCTTCCAGGGAAAAACTTTTCAAATAATTCTTCATTGGTCATGGAAGAGTTATCATAAAAATTCATCTTGCTAAGAAAATCAAAAAAATCCTGTACAGTTTTTTCTTCGATTTTAAAGTTTTCGACTAAAATTTTTGAATAGTGCTCTTTGGTAAAATCGGTTTGAACGTTAAATTGAGGATTCACAAAACGCACATCTTTGAGTTGCACAATGTGATCGGCAATTTCTTTATTCCAATATTTTTTACAAGTTTTAATCATGCCTACGGGAAAGCCATGAAGAGAGATATCAAAGACATGGTTTCGATCATTGCGGTAAAACCAAGTAGCAAATCCGCCAAGTTTATTATGGGATTCAAGAAGTAAAACCTCGTATCCATGCTTGCCTAAAATATTAGCGGCGGTCATTCCAGCAAGGCCCGAGCCGATTATGATAACGTCATATTTTTTTTGAATTTCATCACGAACTTTATAAAGCATGTCCAGACCTTGCATTGCGAAATATTTGCATTAAATAGGTCTTAAAACATTAGTCGAATCGAAGAGAGTTGTCATGAGCCGATGAAGATTTTGAGGTTTTACTAATCATTTCTTCCATATCTTGAATATCTAGAATCTGTCTTTCATTCTTAATAACTCGAGATGGGGATTCTATATCTATAAATGGGTTTAGGATTTTTCTATGTTCTGCTAAAAAAGAAAAGTAGGCTTTCAGTGCTGATAGTTTTTTGGCCACTGTATAAGGGGCAGAAGGTTCACCATCACGGCCCCCAACAAGAAGGAGATGGTTCTTCCATTCCAGAATATGGTCACGTGTTACTTGTTCGAATCCTAAGGGTCTTATAAATTCTAAAAATCCATAGATATCATTTTGATAAGATATCCGTGTGTTATCGCAATTTAAAGCGTTTAAAAATTCAGTTTCAAGGGTAGGGGAATTCCTCATAATACTTCTCCTGTTTGTTTATATTTTATTTAAATTCAATAAATTTAGGTAGATAGAACATAATTGCACAAAATTTAAAAACTTAAAAAATATTCAAAAAGGCCGAAAATATGCTATAATGAGTATGTATGAACCATAACCGTGAACTAAGACTAGATAATCTTGCAAAGAACCTCCAAAGTGGCCGTGTTTATAGAGCAAACGAGCTTGAGAGGTATTCTAATTCCCTAGGCCGTGATCTTAAACTTTTGGTGGATACTAAAAAACTCAGATCACTAGGGAAGGGGTTATATGTAAAACCTGAGAAGCTAGGAGACATGGAACTTTCCCCAGATTCTAAAGAAGTTGTTTCTAAGTTTCTTGGATCAACTCGTTTTCTAATGAGAAATATGTCCGATTTTAACAGTTTTGGTTTGGGTCTCACCCAGATGTTTAAAGATACCTTTGTGTATAATTCTAAGCGGACAGGAAAAATAAAACTTGGTAATCGAGAATATCACTTCGTAAATAGAAAATTCCCGAAAAATCATCACGATGAATTTTTGCTTGTGGATCTTTTTAATAATCTCGATGCTGTTGGTGAGAATAAAGAAAAGCTTAGAGAGAATTTTGAAGATGCGTGGAAGAGACGAGTGTGGGAACTTGATTATGAAATGGTCTATGATCTATCACAAAAATATGGAAAGAATTGGGTAAAGAGATATTTCCGAAAGTTAAGAGGCGATGATGATGTTCCTGCATGAAAACTTGCGTTTCAAAAATATTTTAGAAACAATTGCAGAACAAAAACAAATTGATATCAAGATGGTCGAAAAAGACTATTGGATTATGCACTCATTATGGGGTCTTCAGAATCTGAAATTTGATTTTTATTTAAAGGGGGGAACCTCTTTGTCGAAAGGATATAACACCATTGCGAGATTCTCTGAAGACCTGGATGTGATGATTATTCCTCCTCCTGAAAAGGACGTAAAGTATGGGAACAATCACGACAAGAATATTCATCGTTAGTCGAGGAAAGATTACTTTGACTGGTTATTGTCTCAAATCAGTATCAATGGAATTACAGAAGTCAAATTTGATAATTCTGTCACTCCGGATGGGAAATATCGTAATGCTGATATTTTGTTGAAGTATCAATCAGTGTCGGCCGACCAGCACGTTAAAATAAAAAAAGAAATTTTGCTTGAAATTGGATTCGACCAGGTTGACCCATTTACTCCAAAGGATATTTCTTCTTGGGCCTACGATTTTGCAAAAATTGCGAACCTTGAAGTTAAGGATAATAGGGCCATAGGAGTTCGTTGCTACAATCCCGAATACACTTTTGTTGAAAAACTCAGCGCAATTTCTAAAAAATTTCGTCAGTATCAGGAGACTGGTGCAAGAGATAGAAATTTCATGCGTCACTACTATGATATTTTTATGCTCTTAAAACGCCCAGATGTTCAGAAGTTTTTAGGTACAGAAAAATACCTTGAGCATAAGACCAAAAGATTTGGGGCAAAGGATGAATTTGATCTGACTAAGAATGAGGCATTTATCATTTCTGATAAGGAGACGTTGGATTTTTTCACTAAAGAGCACAATACCAACGAATCTTTGCATTACGACCAAAAATTTCCAAGTTTTGATGAGATTCTTCAGGGGATTGGAAAATTCTTGCCCAAAATGTAACCTTCTTCACACATGAGCCTTCTTTATGTCCTATAACGGACATTATAGGACATAAAGTAGGTGCCTCATCATGAAATTTAATTTTTTATATTTGTATTCAAAACGTTGATTGAAATCTAGTGTTTTTGACGAGCTAGTTTTTTTGAAAAACTAATTCTCTGATTGTTTCTGTGAACGATTCCACTTCACATTTCGAAGCTTGGATCCCTAAAATTCGAATAGTAAGTTCGTTACCCTTAGGTTGAAATTGGATCTGCATTTTACAATATCCTGGCGTTGCGAAAATCGGCTTATTTACCCATGCAAGGTCGTCATAAACATAAACCAGCTCTTCTGTTTCAGCGATTCCAAAGTTTGAATGGTAACCAATTGGCATAAGGTCGTCGGCATACAAAGAAGAAGTTATTTGTTCCGCTTCTACACGAACGGAGCCTGTTAATGGATTTGATCCGACAGTCCAAATGAGGCTCATTTCATTTAAAGTTGTTCGGTACTGAGGATCGCAAGCTGAAGGTTTTTGATCTTTATAACAAATGTCGGATTTGAGAAAGTACGACGCAGTCCAAGAACTTTGAGCAAACGTGTTGGTCGAACTTAAAATTAAAAGAAAAAATATAGTTTTCATTAAACAATCTCCTTATAGCGACCATTGTTCTATACCAGCAAGTTCAATACTTGCAATAAAAAATTCTCTTCCAGAACCCAATGGTTTAATTTTGGCCTCCGTGCTGAACGAGAACGCCAAAATCCCCATTTTTTGAAGTTGTGCTGAAGCTCTTAGTCTTTGGTCACAGAAAATAAAAAAGGCCCATTTTAAGGGCCAGATATCGTTGGTCTCTGCGTTTTAATATGCAGTCTGCGAGCTTTAGAAGAGGTTAAAAACGAAGAGAACGAATCAATTTAGCAACATAAAGGTAACACTCATCCTTGATCTTGCTCCTACTTGCTTCATTACAAGCAGTCACATTCATAGCTGAGAGTTCTTTTATCTTTGGGTCTGCATCAGAAATGCATAACTGAATTGCAGTCAAGCTTAAATCTCTATGTTCAATCCTTGATTCTGCTTCAGAAGAAGCGAAATAACTATCGGCTTCATAGACTGCTTTAAGACAATCCATTTTGTCAGCGAAAGCGGAACTTGCAAACATTATTAAGGATAAAAAAAATAATTTTTTCATATTATCTCCAAATGGTTGTTGTGTCTGAGTAAAAACACAAAATGTAATTTAGACCGTTTTTAGCACAGCTGAAAAAATTATCAATAAATGCCAATACTCATTACATGGTTTAAAAAATGTTTTTATGAATAATGGTTTATTTGTGCCCTATGAGCACATTTTCTTCGTTTTAAAGTTCTATGTTTCTGAATCCATGAGTTTTAAAACGATCTTTCGTGATCGGCCTTATTTGTATCATCAAGCCTTAGCGTTTCAAACCAAGGCCTGGGTAGATGACTAGTAATTACAACACACTTCGAATAGCTTGTGCCAAAATGAAATTACACATTTTTATCCATTAGAAGGAGGAATCGAAGTTGCGAGTGACTCCTTTAAACGAGATATAAGTCGCTCATTCATCTCTAAGATAAATGAGTCACTCATCACATCTACTGAATTTGATAGCACTAAGGGGTGGTAATAAATCAGCTCCTCAACAATTGAATTGAAAACAAGACGCAAAAACTCCCCACTTCTTGCTCTAAATTCATTATTGCTTTGATACATTTTCCAAAGAAAAAACCTTGCAGGAGCCAATGCACAATGCTCTTCATCATTCGGTCTCCAAAGATATAGCTCGTTGCCTGGGTTTTCAAAATCACGACACTCTGTTTGATTATTACTAAGACCAATACTAGATAATGACTGTGAGACAATGCTTCCATTCTTAAATAGCAAAGTCGCAACAAGATCAGCAAACAACTCATGGTAAAAAGGGAGAATTTCTAAGTAAGCCCAGTTATTTCCTAAGTTGATATGTTCATCTAAAATACGACTCTCTAAGTCTTTCAGTTGCTTGGTGTCTTGAGCTATCTTTTCAGCTAATAAGTCTAGTTGAGTTTGGTTGCCAAGGCTTTGAGTAATTTCAAGATCTTTTTTGTTTTGAAAGATAGTATACTTCAAAAAAGTTCTTTCTATAACAAGTTCATTTGCCCGTTTTGAATTCTCCACGACAACGACAAAATCTGGTATTTTTATTAAAAAATTTTTCTCAAATATCGCATGACCATATTCATGTGCCCAGACTGCCTTCGTCAAGATGTCACTTTCAAGAGTCTTACTATTACCATATTTCATTGGCACATCAAAAATATTTCCATAAAGATGAGCGCCATCACTTGCATATCTTAAGTTTAAAATAAGCTTGTCAGCTAATAGTAGTTGCCCATTAATCATTGTTTTAATGCTTGAAACAAGTTCTTCGACAAGCTCTGCTTCTTTACATCCTAGATTATTTTGAACACGTACTCTCTGCTGGAGATCAGTAACATCATTTGGGACTATTCCATTTTCCTCATTATAAATTTTTGAAAAAAAACTGTGGGGAGAATTTGGACAACTGAATTGAGCAAATACAGCACTACTGAATATAAGGATACAAAATATAATACCACACTTCATGCTTATTTCTCTTTAGGTATGATTTCGAAATGATTTCGAAGTTTATCTATCATTCGGATGGAGGTTTTTCAAGTTCGCTACAGGAAATTCAAATCTTAAGTCATGCACACTATTTTTCACGCCTAGCAGGAAGAACTTATCAATTGTGGATTTATTATTGAATTTATGATCAATGTTTTATTTGTGCCCTATGAGCACATTTTCTTCGTTTTAAAGTTCTATGTTTATGAATCCATGAGTTTTAAAGTGATCTTTCGTGATCGGCCTTATTTTTATCATCAAGCCTTGGCGTTTCAAACCAAGGCCAGGGTAGATGACTAGGATTTAGAGTTCTCCTTTTACACAGACTACAGCATATTTACCAACAGCAAGGTTCACATTATTTTTTCCATCGCTAGATATATTTTTATTTCGCCTTAAAACTCAAAAGTCCACGTTACCTGGGTCTTTCTATCAGTGAGCATAGGCTTACTGCCTTTCACAAGTAACACTCAACGAAGCTCTTAAACTTCTACTTAATTCTGCGTCTTTAAGTTTTAGTCTGAATCTTTCAGGCAACTCTGCCCCGATTGACTGAAAAACCGAATAACTATGACTGAACGGTTCTTCTTTATCAGTTAGATGGACATACCAAGCAGAGTAATGTTCCTCATCTGAATCACTATAAAAACCTATGTCTGTTTGGATACCAGCATGAACCTCGTAGTTTTGATAGGTATGCAAGACGCGTTTCATACCCAGATCATAATTAACAAATCCAGTGACCACAATCTGTTCATCAGTTTTAACAAGTATATCACTTTCAAAAAACTTTGCGATTGAAGTACACTTATAAGAATAAAAAGGGAGTGATGCTCTTAAAACTTTCTTATCTGTCAAGTAATGAGCAATCTGCTTTGAGATTGTGTATTCAGACGAAGCTCCAATATTAATTTCAAAACCTGCAAGACCTGCAAACTCATGATGAACTAACTGATACTGTGCTGATCTCTCCGTCTCATTAAATCTACCAATATTGCATATAATATTTGGTTCCTGATTTGCATCAAAAAAGTTTTTGCATGTTTTTTCCAATCCTTCGACAGAAACACTTTCACTTGTAAATGACACTAATGTCTTATTAGGCCCCAAAAGGGCCAGCATCTTTGTGTTATAATCTGATAAATGAATCCCATGTGGTAATTTCAAATATCGCGCGCCATCGTTTTTAATCCACGATTGAATATCATTCGCAATTTCAATAAAACGTATTTCTGTTCCATCACCACCATTTCCCACTTCTCCACCAGATAATGCCTGTCCGGAATGTGTTAATAGAATAACTAGGATGATCGCAAAGATGTTTTTCATATATTTTTCCTTTCTTTTTTACTCAAACGAAATAGTGCTTGAGAAAACACATAGACTTCAGTGCCTTTTCCACTCTCAAGAAAGCGACATAACTTTCTTCTAAACTGCATAATCATTTTTTTAGCTTCAGGTAAAAGTGCAGGATCAATGGCCATGGTCATGCTAGTAATATCACGCTCGTCTTGGCATTGTTCTTCAAGTGCCGCTATCCCCTTAGTGAGAATTTGTTTTGCATGCTCTCTTAATGCCGCAGAAGGCACACTTGAGAGCGCAGACACACTGAGTTCTGTCAATTTCAATTGGCCATTCTCTTCATCCAAAAGCTCTAAGGCCTTAAGGCGAGAGACCGCTTCTTTTACTTCATAGGCCGTGATTCCCAGCTTCGTTGCAATCCAGCGACTGTCAGACTTAAAACCTTCGCATTTTATGAGTTCAAGAATCGCCAGGTGATACCAGTCGGATATAACTTTAAACATTTCTAAGGTAAGTGGCCTAAACCCTTCTGCCACTTGATTTCGATCTTCGATTCTTTGACGAACCATTTTCTTGGCCATTTCACTTTTACAGCTTGAAAGGATCACCCCATCTATAAAGTTCTCGGCTTGATTTGGATCCAGGCACAATCTGTTCACAACTTCAGCTGCTGAATCGATAGACAAATCTTTTTTGTTTTTCAAAACATCGCTAAGCATTTGTGGAGTTAGGGATAAGTCCCGTGCGTAGGCATTTAGCGAATATCGTCCGTTCTTATTGAGACGAATTTGATATTCAGATTTTAGAATTTCTTTGTAACCGGTAGATTGAATTTCCATGGAGTCATTTCTACCAGGCCCTCCATAATCATGTCAAACAATCAGATGACATTCTATCATCCAAAAGATGATAAAATGGATTATTAATGTTTTATTTGTATTATCAAGCCTTAGCATTCAAACCAAGGGCAGGGTCGATGACTACTTAAGATTACTACACCTTGAAAGAACTGTTCTGTATTTTTTGATCTCTGCTGGTTTTTTCTCAACTACCTTAATCGTTGTATAAACTTTGATGATCCTATCAGTCATTTCTTGAACTTCTAGATTATGCTCGGTTTTAATTTTTCGCTTTTCTACAGCATAGTCAAACATGGCAATATCATTTTTGCTGTCATAAATCCTCTCAACATGAGTTGATTCGAGATATTGATCGTTTACATCAAAGGCGGATTGAGGATTAAATGGTCGTTCACTATCAGGAATTTTAAGTGGGTCACCAGTAAAGCAATAGGCTTCCGCAAGATCGCTTGCATCTGTTAAAATGTATCCACTTCTATAATCCTCACCATTTTGTTCTCTCAAGTTATGGCCAATTGCTGGGAAATCATGGCCACAAGTCTCTAAGGCTTCTCGATGAGAATTGAAATTCATCCCATCACTGCAACTGGATTCAGCTTTTGCAACATTAACAATGGCCAAACAGATCAGTGGTAAATAAACCTTAAACATACATAGCTCCTTAGTTATTAAAATGATTTTCATTTTGCCTTCCAGAGTTGAATGCCCACCTAGTAGACTCTTAAAACATTTTGCACAATGCATATATTTTCATTGTAATCATGAAAATATTCATGCTTTCTGGAGGTCATTTTTGAATGTGAGATAACTTTAGACTTGTGTTTCTTAAGAATATTCACTCTATTATTAACAAATCATTAGGCCACTGGAACTTAATTACGGCCTGTTAGGAGGATTTCTCGTTAGTTTAATAATTGTTCTAGTTAATAAACCGAATCACTATTTTTCAGTCATGACTGTAATATCAAATTTCTCATTAATAAGCTCAGGGTTATCTAAATATTTTTTGCATAGATCTTTATAGCGTTTAGAGGCCTTATCATCTTCAATCCCTATGAGTACTTGTTCAAAGATTTCATAGGCGGTTTTAAAATCTTTATTCTGAAAATGCTGGCATCCGGCCATATAAATATTAAGGGCCTCAGGATCTTTGGACATGGGATGATAAGCATGAAGGACTTCATAAATTGCGACTGGTGTTGTTTTTCCTTTCACAATCACTTTATCAATCAGTCGGTACTTAATATTTGTGGTATCAATCGCCGCTAAGGTGTACTCAGAAATAAGAATTTGGGCCCCATAATATTTGCATAGCCCTTCAAGTCTTGCTCCAAGATTCATATTATCCCCAAGGGCCGTATAAGAGAAAATTCGACTCGATCCCATGTTTCCAACTGAACATTCACCAGAGTTAAGTCCAATTCCCACTTTGAATTGAGGTCGACCGAGATTTTTAAATTCTTCATTGATTGAAGGCAGAGTCTCCATCATTTTAATGGCCGCCTCAACAGCATATTGAGCATGATTACCAATAGGAAGAGGGGCCCCCCAAAAGGCCACAATGGCATCCCCAATATATTTATCAAGTGTTCCTTTAGTATCGAAAACGATATCGGTCATAGCACCCATGTACATGTTTAGAGAATGAGCAAGCTCAGTAGCAGTGAGGCCTTCAGAAATTGAAGTAAAGTCTCGAACATCTGAAAAAAGACAAGTGATATCCATTTTTGTACCACCGACCTTAATATGCTCAGGATCCTTTAGCATTTCATCCACCACAGTTGGGGCCACGTAACGTGCAAAGGTACCTTTGATTTGTTTTTTCTCTTTACTCGTCTCGTAGAGTTTTAAAAATGTGTTCCAAGAGTAACACCCCATGAAACAGAAAAAACAATAGAAGAGTTTTAATTCAAATCCATTGGGAAGAAAGTAGAATTTATCAGCATAATAGCTTCCACCAATGAGTAAAATCACCATTCCGGCATCCAAAAATGCATGGCCAAATCGCTGAGTGATCACGAAGAGTATCGTTCCTAAGAGTAAAATCAAAATGGAGTAGTTCACTGACTCTTCAAAAGGCCTAAAAAAGTTTTTATGAATAAGCATGTGGGCCATATTCATATGGGAGTAAACCCCTGGCATTTTCGAGTCAATAGGTGATGGCCTTAAATCGTGGGCCCCTGTGGCCGTTGATCCAACAAAGACCAGTTTATTATTCAATATTTCTTTAAGCTTTGGATCATCATCTTTTGAACTTAAGAGTTCATAAAGGGAGACACTAGGAAAGTTTTGAATTCCTCCAACGTAGCGAATTTTAGTTTCTCCATGAGAGTTAATTTCCATTTTCTTATTATTTATTTCTAATTCTGCTGTGGAGTCTTCGAAAACCGTAATGTTGTATTTTTCTTTTGAAAAATCGATAAAGGCCGCAAGACTCAGTGATGCTAGGTAAATAGTGTCGACGTTGGAGATGAGATGGTAACGTCTAAAGATCCCATCACTGTCTTCCACATTGGATATGGTTCCTAGCCCTGGCTCAGTACTCAATAATTCTTCAATGGGAAAAGTATACTTATCAATTTGTTGTGGTTTGAGTTGGGCCTTTCCACTTCGAACATTGATGGAGTTGAAAAGTAAGTGTTCAGGGACCTCTTCAAAAGGGTTTTGGATATCTTCCCCTGTTGTATAAGCAAGAATGACATTCCCCTTATTGTCTTTGAATTCTTTAATCGCCTCAGCGAAGGCGGTATCATCCTCAGGGGTAGGAGATTTTTCAGGAAACATAATATCCATCGCCACAACTTTGGCCCCAAAGTGTTGAAGTTTCTTTAAGTATTGGGCGTGGATTGATCTTCTTAAAGGCCAGGTCCCAATTTTTTGCAACGATTCATCATCGATACGCAGAAGAACAATATCCTTACTTTTAAAGTTGGGGTCTAAGTGATCTTTCATTCGAAAATCATAGAATCGATTATCAAAAGAGATAGTGTAATTCAGAAACTTTCCTAGGGAGGACTCATTACTAATGTCTCTCACCAAGATTGAGGCAAATATAGCAAAGCATGAAAATAGAAAGATGAGAAACATTCCTAGAGAGCGTAAAGATTTTGTGATAAGTTTGATTAACACATTGTCACCTTGGCGAAATTTATTTAATCGACTTATCGGGTAAAAAGGCAAAAGTTTTATGCATTTAGATGAATTAAAATCCTCCTTTCATAATAGTGTTAAAGAGCTTCAGAATAAAATTACTCAAGAAATGACGAGATTAGATCCCAAGCTTCGTCTATTGGAAGATCCTTGGTCTAGGGTTGATCATGCAGGGAATCCTGGTGGTGGAGGGATCACACGGGCCTTTGAAGGAGAGTTGTTTGAAAATGCTGGAGTAAATACCTCATGTGTTTTCGGGAAAATTGATCCCCAGTTTGCTAAAAATCTTCAGGGATCTGGAGATGAAATGTGGGCCGCAGGCATTTCGCTTATTATTCATCCAAGAAATCCAAGAGTGCCCACAGTTCATGCCAATTTTCGCATGATCCATCAAGGGGATAAATTTTGGTTTGGAGGCGGGGCGGATTTAACTCCCTATTATCCCCATGAAGAAGATTTTTCTTATTTTCATGGAGTGTGGAAGGAGGCCTGTGCTCCTTACCAGTGTTATGAGAAGATGAAAAAAACTTGTGATGACTATTTTAATAATGCTCATCGTGGTGTGGAGATGAGAGGGATAGGAGGAATCTTTTTTGATCACTTCAATACGGGCAATCCACAGAATGATATGAAGATGGTTTTGGATTTATCAAGTTATTTTATCAAATCTTATTTTCCTATAGTTGAGAAAAGAATGAATGAGGCCTACACCAGTGAGGATGAAGATTTTATGCTTTATCGGCATGGGCGGTATGTTGAGTTTAATTTACTTCATGATAGAGGAACACTATTTGGCCTAAGAACTAATGGGCGAACTGATTCTATTCTCATTTCACTGCCGGCCCGCTGCAAGTTTGGCTATCAGTACAAACCTAAGGCCGGATCAGTTTATGAGAAGATGTGGAGCTATTATACTCCTAGAGATTGGTAGGTTTTTTTAGACCTTTTACTGGGATCATTTGCGGTAGAGCTGGTTTGATTTTTCCAAATTCAAACTGAACTTCTCGTTTTTTAATGGCCTCTGGAGCGGTATTAATTTTATAACTCTCTGCTGTTTTTTGACATTCGGCCTTATTTTTTAAGTTAAATTGAAACTCATCTACTTGAACCACATCAGTTTTGAGAGTGTTGGTGATTTTAATTAGGCAGTTTGGTGATTTTGCTGCATGGGTAAGATTGATCATTAAAAAGAGCATCAGTATTTTCATATCATTTCCTTAATAGTTGGTGAGTGTATATTCTCGCATAGTACCGTCTGTTTCTTCAATGAAGGTATTAACATGCACACTGATTGGGGTGGTGAGAGTTTTGCCAATAGTTTCTTGATAACGCTCTTCATCTGGGAACATAAATTGGTTTTCATTTGTTTGTGAATAGCGGGGATCTTTTTTCATACTTTCTCTTATCTCAGCATAAGTTTTTTTATTTCTAATTCCATCTAAAATAAAACCTTTACTATTATTTTGGTCAGCTAAAGAAAGTCCTCTTTGTGCAGGATCTCGGTAAAAGTATACATAAGAGTTCGAGGCAATATTAACTAACTTTGAGGCAGCTAAAGGATTATTTTCGGCCACGGCCGGAATTTCATGAATCGCCTTTGATTTTGAATAACAGCTTGAATTGATGTAGAGTAGTTGCCCTTGACCTTGCTTGACTCTCTCACCCATCCATTTCCCAAAGTTTTCGTTAGTTATTTTCTCTTCCCCTGATGCAAGGATGGGGATAAGAAGATCAACCTCTTCTTTTGTTCCATCAGCATTTTGTTTTGAGCAGGTAAGGAGAGTAGAGCGTTTATAGCTTGAAAAGAGATTTATATCATCTCCATCTGAATGGGCCTCTTTGATAAAATAGTCTGCTACATTAGGTCCAGATACTTTTTCTTTTAAAAAGTCTTGCGTGCTCACTTCAGTTGATTTTGAGCGATCAAAGATACAACCTTTACGGGTATAATAGGCCATGTAAGCATCCATGGTCCAATGGCCATTATTATCCGCTTGATTGGTAATAATTAACCCTCTTAAAACTTTATCTTGAAGTAACTCTTCATAATTAGGTGAAATGGCCTGATCGATCATTTTTCCTTCCACTGGAGAGATGGAAATGACGGCCTTATGTTTTTTATTATTTGCCTTATATGAAATGTTAAGTACCTGATCCTCTGAGATATCTTTTTTATCAATCATATTTAGAATCTTGGCATGAATACCAAAATTAGCTTCTTTGGATTTTTCAAATGGTGTGGTGGAAAGTCTAAGGACCATCGCCTTATCACCATGTTGAACAAGAGTTATATCATTTAAGTCTTTATAAGGGAGACCAAGCTTCTTTTGAATAATACTCTCTAAGAAGTGAACAGTTTTAGAGGTAAAAACTTTTGATAAAGCTGTGTTTTCATCTGTAGAATTATAATCACCTGACCCAATGGCCATGGCCTGCAAGTCCGTGAGGGCACCTACGAAATCATTTATTTGATCAGGGGTTAGTATCGCAATTAATTTCTTTAATTTTTCATATTCTTCTTGAGAAGGAGAAATATTAGATTTTAAATCTTCTTTAAGCTTGGTTAAGAGTTTTATTTGTACATCTTTCTTTTCTTTAGGTGATAAGCAAGTATTGTCAAAATGTAGATTCGATTCAGGATTTAATTCTAAGTCTAAATTTAATTTCAAAAATTGTTTTATATTTGTAAAGCTTCTCAGTAGACCAGATTCACTAATCCCGGCGAGAATGGCATGATGTTTTTCTTCATTGTATCCTCCCGGTTTAGAGAAGCGATAGATCCATTTTATGGCCTCTTCTTTTGAGAGTTCTTTTTTTAAGGGAGTGATTTGATCCCAAAGTTTTTCATCAAAATCTTGATTACATGCCATCTTTAAATTTAAATCATCTAATAATTTTATACCTTGTTGAGTGATATTATTATCACTACTCAAATCATTACACTCGATCACTTCAACAGGTGGGCGACAGTCGAAAATATTAAGATGGAGAAAGATAACTTTGTTATCTACAATATTAGTGCATATGCCATCGAATTCTTTATTTTTATCACCGACTTCCCTGCATACAGGGAGGCCCTCTTTTCCATATCTATAGAATTCAAGTTGATCCTCTATGCTTGCATAATTAAAACTTCCAAGATTTGGATCAAATTTAAGTACAGTATCTCCTGCAAGAAGATTGAAGTTCTCATCGACAAAAAAGCTTTGATACTGCTCTTCAATGAGTGGCCAACTGGTTAGAGAATAAATCTTTTTACCTTCTAAATCCATTTGGATAATTTCATTAGTATTTTTAGTAAAAAGATAAAGTATTGAGTCTTTGATAATGCAGGCGCGAGTATTGTCTTCTTGGCAGCTCTTAGGAAGTCGATACTCATGTTCTTGTTTATGATCATAGTAGTACATGGTACCACGACGAGAATAACTTCCGCTGAACTTCGTTGCGACTTCTTCTTCTGAGATATCAATTGGTGGCGCAAATAGATTAGTAAGATCAAACTTTTGATTAACTCGACCATTGGCCTGAACAGCGTAGAGATATCTATTATCTTCACTGGTTCCTAAGATCTTTCTTAATAGAGGAATTGCAGTTGGCGATGGATACTTTAATTTCTCATCCAATGAATAGACTTGATTACCATAAAGGGCCAAATATTTTCCATTGATCGGAAAAGGACGTCCCATAGGTGAAGGGGTTACATTCATGGCACAGTTTAGATCCTTTGCCAGAGCTGAAAAACTAAATAAGGTAATGATGATGATCATGAAATTTTTCATATATTCTCTTAATAATTTGATAGAGTGTATTCTCGCATACCACCCTTATTATCCTCTACAAAAGTTTTAATATTGATACTTACTGGAGTTGCTAGAGTGTCACCAATTTTGGTCTGATAACTTTTTTCATCTGGAAAGATGAATTGATTTCCAGTTCCAGCTGAATAGCGAGGATCATTCTTCATACTGTCTCTTATTTCTTGATAAGTTTTTTTATTTCTGATTCCATCTAGCATAAAACGCTTGCTATTGTTTTGATCTTCTAAAGAGAGTCTTCTTTGGGAAGGATCTCGGTAGAAATAGACATAGGAAGTCGAAGCTATATTTACTAATTTTTGAGCAGCTTCAGGATTTTTCTCGGCCACGGCCGGAATTTCATAAATTGCCTTATCTCTCGAGTAGCAGCTTGAATTAATGTAGAGTAATTGACCTTTTTCAGACTTTACACGATTATCCATCCAGTCTGCAAAGTCAGCACTGGTGATATGATGTCCATAGGAGTTATCTACAATAGGGATGAGAAGCTCAACTTCTTCCTGAGTTCCATCAGAGTTTTGTTTTTGACATGAAAGCAGTTTTGATTTTGGATAATAGGAGAAGAGATTCATATCATCACCACCTGAATGGGCCTCTTTGATAAGATAATCTGCAACTTCAGGGCCCGCGACTCTCTTTTGAAGATACATTTTGGTATCAACTTCAGAAAACTTAGATCGATCAAAAATACATCCATTACGAGTGTAGTAGGCCATGTAGGCATCCATGGTCCAATAACCATTGTCATCGACTTGATTTGTGATAATGAGACCTCTTAGAACTTTATCGTTTAAAAGTTCTTCGTATTTGGGAGAGGGTGCTTTATCAAAAAGAACTCCTTCCACAGGATTGATGCTAATTGAAGCGGAATGTTTTTTTTCAGAGGCCTTAAAGGAGAGTTCAATTTTCTGACTGCCAGTAAAGCTCTTCTTATTTATCGAGTTAAGAACATTTACATGAATCCCATATTCTGTTTCAGCAGATTTTGAAAAAGGTGAGACCGACAGCCGTAACACCTTAATTTCATAACCGTCTTGAATAATGGCCACATCATTATAGTCTCTATAAGGCAGTCCTAATTTTTTTTGGATAACACTTTCGAGATAATGTACTATCTTTGAATTTGAGACATTTGATAAAGCTTCATCGTCCCTCGTTCTACCTCCTTCCTTAACTTCTAAGAGTTGAATATCGCTTAAGTCTCTGACGATATTATCAATTTGAGTCGATGTTAGGATTGGAAGATAGAGTTTAATTTGATCATAATTTTTTTGAGTCAATTTAGGGTTATACTGCAGAGATTTTTTTATCCTCTCATAGTAGAGTGGTTGAATTTTTTCTTTCTCTTTATCAGAGAGGCAGGAATTATTAAAACTCAGGGGTTGAGTTAATTCACCAACATATCCATTTTGGATCCCTATTTGAGAAATTTGATTTTCAAAGTATTTTGCAAGTCCAGAATTATAAATCCCTTTTAGTATCGCTTGATGTTTTTGCTCATTATATCCACCAGGTTTTGAAAAACGATAAAGCCATTTGATGGCCTCATCTTTCGTCAGGGGATTTTTATCAGGGGTAAGAGAATCCCAAAGTTTTTCATCAAAATCACTTTGGCAGGCAAGTTTTAATCCTACATCATCTAAAAGTTTGAGTGCACTTTTTGCGGTTTCTTTTTGATCAAGCTCTTCACAGTCGAGCACTTGAGGAATTTCTCTGCAATTACCTCTTGTGAGGTAGAGATAGTTAATATTGCCGTTGTAGCCAGTTGCGGTACAAATTCCTTTGAAATTATTGTCTTTAACCAGACCGCAGTCTTGAATCGGATCTCCCCAATTAAAATATTCTCTGTGATCATTTATTCCAGCTGATACAAAATTTCCTGAAAAGGGATCTAATTTATAGAGATCATTACCATTAATCAGATTTAAATCATTGTCGACAAAAAGATCTTTATATTCTTCTCCTCTAAAATTCCATCGATATTCTCCAACCATGCTTCCTTCTAGGTTGAATAATTGAATCGTAATTGGATTTTTAGTAAATAAAAGAAGACCTCTTCCTATGACTATGCAAGTTCGGACGTGGACTTCATTACAGGCCGCTGGAAGCTTGATTTCTTTTTGATTTTTCTTATCAAAAAAATAGGCATTTCCATCTTTTTTAAACATGCCACCAAACTTTCGGGCGACTTCTTCTTCTGAAACAATGATTGGCTCACTATCTGGATTGGTGAGATCAAATTTTTGATCAATTCTTCCATTACTTTGAATGGCGTACAGGTATCTATGATCTTCAATCCCAAGAACCTTTACTATTTTTGGTAAATCTAAAGGTTTCGTTGTTTTAAGATCTTTAGAAGTAGAATAGAGGTCATTGCCATACTGGCCAATGAATACATCCCCAATTTGTGTTGGATTTTTTATTTGAAATTGGAGCCGCTCTTCGGCACAGCTCATCTCTTGAGCAGGACTATGAAAAGAATAGAGAGCAAGTGTCAATAAGCTGAAAAATTTAAGCATAAGTTTCCCAAAGATAAATTTATCTCAGGGAAACTGATCGGATTTATTTAAGTGTGACTTTAAGCTGAGTAACAGAGTCTTTTACTTGGGTAACAGCGGCCTTGATGGTGCTGTTATACTGAGTTAAAGCGTAGACTAAAGAAAAAGCTAAAAAATACTTCATTATTATACCTCTGGTGCTAGATAAACTTCTATTTCTGGGTGAAATTCATCTCTTAAAATGGACCTAATGGCCTCAAGTGTTCCTGTGGTCGAGCTAGGGCAAGTTCCACAAGCACCCTGGTACTTTACTATTAAAACATTATCTTTGAAATCTTTAACTACTAGATCTCCTCCGTCGCCCTGCAGCCCAGGACGGATTCTTTTATCCAAAATTTCTTCAATTTGGCGCTGTTCTGGCGAAAGGTTGGCCCTTTGTGCAGCGAGTGGATCAAAAACTTTAAAATTGGGATCATGATCTTCAATAAAATTTTCAATACAAGTTTGAACTGCTGGCTCCAGCGAATCCCAATCTTCAAAACTAAATTTTGAAATTGTAATCACATTTTGAAAAAAGTGAATTTGATCTACCCCTCGTAAATCAAATAAAGCGGCCGCTAAAGGAACATCGGCACAGTCTTGAGGAGTTTTAAAAGAAACCTTTCCTTCCACTTTTACGTCTCGATCTAAAATAAACTTGAGAGCATTAGGGTTAGGAGTTGGTTGAATGGTAATTTCAATAGGAGTATTCATAGTTATTTCCATTATTCAAAAAACTTTTTGACTTTAATCAGCGCGTGGTAGAGCTGATCAATATCTTCTTGATTGTTATAAATTGATAGAGATGCACGACAAGTTGCTGGTACCTTAAAAAATTTCATCAAGGGTTGAGCGCAGTGATGTCCGGTACGAATGGCGACACCTTCCTTGTCGGTTAAAGAAGCAATATCATGTGGGTGAATGCCTGTAATTCCAAATGAGATCACTGAGGCCTTATTTCTGGCCGTACCATAAATAACAAGTCCAGGAATAGAGGAGAGTTTATCAGTGGCATAAGTTAAAAGTTCATGCTCAATTTCTTTAATATTCTGAATGCCAACTTGATTAATGTAATCAGCGGCCTTACCAAGTCCAATCACCGCGGCAATGGAAGGAGTACCTGCTTCAAATTTATGGGGAAGAGTATTGTAAGTAGTCTTCTCAAAAGTCACCACATCAATCATGTCACCTCCACCTTGATAAGGCGGCATTTGATTGAGCAGATCTTCTTTTCCATAAAGAACGCCTACTCCAGTTGGCCCAAACATTTTATGGCCCGAGAAAGCAAAAAAATCTGCATCAAGATCAACCACATCAACTTTTTCATGAGCGATGGCCTGAGCGCCATCAATGAAAACTTTCGCTCCAACTTGGTGAGCAAGTTTGATCATTTCTTTAACTGGATTAATAGTTCCTAGAGCATTTGAGACATAAACAATTGAAACGAGCTTTACCTTCTCAGTCAGAAGCTTTTGATACTCTTCTAAAATTATTTCCCCATCCTGATTGATGGGAATAACTTTTATTTTTAGCTTTTTCTCTTCGGCCACTAACTGCCATGGAACAATATTTGAGTGATGCTCCATTTGAGTCAGAAGGATTTCATCTCCTTCTTGAAGAAATGGTCGAGCATAACATTGGGCCACAAGATTAACTGATTCAGTCGTACCTTTGGTAAAAATAATTTGTTTTCTATCAGGAGAATTAATGAGTGTTGCGATTTTATCTCGAGTACTTTCAAATTTGGTGGTGGCGTTTTCTGATAGCCAATAAAGACCGCGATGGACATTGGCCGTTTCATGGCGATAGTAGCGATCCATTTCCTCAATCACTGAGAGTGGCTTAAGTGTGGTGGCGGCACTGTCTAGATAGGCAAGTCTTTTGCCTTGAATGACTTGATCCAAGACAGGAAAATCTTTTCGATAAGGATTATTTTTAATTAAACTCATATTTTAAACTTTGTTTTTAATTTTTCTAATACGGCCTCAGAAACAAGCTTTCTCATTTCTTCGTTTTCAATTTTTAAAACCACTTCCATGCCAAAACCGTGGGCGAGTAGTGTTTTTGCACGTTCGGCCGGAATGCCTCGGGCCTCAAAATAAAAAATTTCATCTTCTGAGAGCTGCCCTGTGGTTGAGCCATGGGAGCATTTCACATCATCAGCAAAAATTTCAAGCTGAGGCTGAGAGTGAATTTGAGCTTTCTTTGAAAGCAGAAGATTTTTATTTAATTGTCCAGAGGCCACTCTTTGCGCTTTAGGATGAATAAAGATTTTTCCGGTGAAGACTCCACGGGATTCATCATCTAGAATTCCTTTAGCGAGCTGGTTTGAAGTGGTATCAGCAAAAAGGTGGTGGATCACAGTATTAATATCTGAATGCTCATCTTTCTCAGTTAAAAAAAGATTGTAAGACTCTCCGTTTGCACCTGCTGAGAGAAGTTTTAAATCTAGATTTTTGCGATTTAATTTCGCTCCTAAGTGAAAAATCAGATTTTTATAAGAAGCATCTTTACTGACTTCCACATAAGTAGAAGCATGGTGGAGTCCTGCTGCACTTCCTTGATCGAGTTGAATGTGCTCAAGTTTTGAGCCCTCATCAAGCTTTAAATATGTTTCAGCAATTTGAGAGTAACTTAGATCAGGCCCAATTGAGCTTTCAATTAAACTTAATTTTGAGAATTTCCCGGCCTTAATAAAGACAGTGGGTGCACAAACTTCATTCTGAGTGAAAAGATAAAGTAGGCGCAGAGGAGTTTTTATTTCAGCATTTTTTTCAACTTCAATATAAACACCATCTTCAAGTAGAGCGTGATGAAGGTTAGTGAGTGCATTGGAGTGATTAAGATCATTGGCAATCTGAGAGAAGTTTTCAGAGATTTTGCCGACTTTAAGGCCCGCGATTTTAAGACTATGCTCTTGAAGTTTTCCATCAATAAAATAAAGCGTAGGGATTGAATGATTTGTATAAAGAGTTAAATCAATTTCAATTTTTTGTGATGAAACTTCAAAGGCATTAAAGAATTTTTCAATATGAGTGTACTGGTAAAACTCCCCTGGAGTTTTAAAACCATGATCTTTAAAAAGATGCAAATGGGTGAGCCTGAAATCTTTTAAAGATTCTGGACCTTGGGAAATTTTCTTTTCGGCCAGGGCCAAAAGAGTTTCTTTGTTCATTACTTTACTCCAGAAATAAGCCAGTCATAGCCTTTTTCTTCCAATTCTAAAGCTAGAGATTTATCTCCAGATTTGATGATTTTGCCTTTATAAAGAACATGGACATAATCTGGAACAATATAATCAAGAAGGCGCTGGTAGTGAGTCACTAAAACCGTGGCATTAAAGCGACTCTTAAGAGTATTTACACCTTTGGCCACAATTTTAAGGGCATCAATATCAAGACCTGAATCTGTTTCATCTAAAAGCGAGAGCCTTGGATTTAGGATCGCCATTTGAAGAATTTCGTTTTTCTTTTTTTCTCCACCAGAGAAGCCTTCATTGACGGATCTTTCCAGAAAAGATTCATTCATTTCCAAAAGTTTAAGTTTGCCGCGAAGATGTTTTAAGAAATCTTCATCGCTCATTTTCTCAATACCTTGATGCTGACATATCTGATTAAAAGATTCTTTTAAAAAGGTAAAATTTGAAACACCAGGAACTTCGATGGGATATTGAAAACCAAGAAAAATTCCTTCTTTTGCTCTCTCGCTTGGATCAAGCTCAAGAATATTGATCATTTTTCCATTAACTTCATAATTGATTTCCCCTCCAGTAACTTCATAGGCCGGGTGTCCAGCGATGATTTTTGAAAGAGTGGATTTTCCTGAGCCATTTGGCCCCATGATGGCATGGACTTCACCTTTTTTTACTGTAAGGTTAATGCCTTTTAAAATTTCATTGCCATCAACTGTGGCAGTTAGGTTTTTAATTTCAATCATAATTTTATCCCACGCTATTTTCTAATTTCATTTCTATTAATTTAACTGCCTCAACTGAAAATTCTAAAGGCAGAGTTTTAAACACATCTTTACAAAAACCATTCACAATTAATGAGACCGCTTTATCTGCACTAAGGCCACGTGACTGAAGATAGAAAATTTGATCAGCACTAATTTTTGAAGTGGTGGCCTCATGTTCAACAATCGCCGTATTATTTTTCACGTCTATATAAGGGAAGGTATTGGCCGCGCACTCATCACCAATCAGCATAGAGTCACACTGAGAGTAGTTACGAGCATTAGTGGCCGACGGCATGATTTTAACCAGACCGCGATAAACGTTCTGAGATTTTTCGGCCGAGATTCCCTTCGAGATAATCGTTGAGCGGGTGTTTTTTCCAACGTGAATCATTTTGGTGCCGGTATCGGCCTGCATATAATTGTTAGTCAGCGCCACAGAGTAGAACTGGCCAACTGAACCTTCTCCAATTAAAACACATGAAGGATATTTCCATGTAATGGCCGAGCCTGCTTCCACTTGGGTCCAAGAAATTTTTGAATTTTTTCCTAAGCAGTGTCCACGCTTAGTGACGAAATTATAAATTCCGCCCTTGCCTTCTTTATCTCCGGCATACCAGTTTTGAACGGTAGAATACTTAATTTCTGCATTATCAAGAGTGACTAATTCAACAATTGCGGCGTGAAGTTGGTTCTCATCTCTTTGAGGTGCGGTACAACCCTCTAGATAATTTACGTAACTGCCTTCATCCGCAATGATGAGGGTCCGCTCAAATTGTCCTGATTCTTTGGCATTAATTCTAAAGTAGGTCGACAAGTCCATTGGGCAAGTCACCCCTTTGGGAATATAGACAAAAGAGCCATCTGAAAATACGGCCGAGTTAAGAGCAGCATAAAAATTATCTGAATAAGCGACTACTGTTCCTAGATATTTTTTCACCAGGTCAGGATACTTCTCTACTGCTTCTGAGATAGAGCAGAAAATAACTCCAACTTTTTCCAGATCTTCCTTGTGAGTTGTCCCAACAGAAACAGAATCAAAAACCGCATCTACTGCAACACCAGTAAGACGCTTTTGTTCCGTGAGAGGAATCCCTAACTTTTCAAAAGTCTCAAGTAGTTCAGGATCTACATCATCAAGAGACTCATAGGTTTTCTTTTGAGTTTTTGGTTTTGAATAATAATAAATATCCTGAAAATTTATCGGAGGAATTTTACAGTACTGCCACTCAGGATGAGAGAGTGTTAACCAATGCTTGTAGGCCTTAAGACGATAATCCAGAAGCCATTCAGGCTCGTTCTTTTTTTGTGAAAGTAGTCTAATAACTTCCTCAGAAAGTCCTTTTGGAAATTCTTCAGTTTCAATGTCTGTGACAAAACCATACTTATAATTGTCTTGAAGCTTTTCTTCAATTTTCATCATTATGCCTTCGTTACCAGGGGACAGTTATCCACTTTTTTCTCAGGAAGTTTTTTTAAGGCGAGAAGATTATCTTCGGCCAGAAGCTCACTGATTGAAATAGTGCTAAATATTGTTATTAAATAATCATTTAAACGCTTAATGGGTTGGGAGATATTACACTTACCCATCAGATCACAGGGACCTTCGTGACAGTCCATCATAAAGCTCTTACCCTCAATCAGCTCTGCTAACTCTAGATAGGTCACATCAGAGAGATCGCCACTTAAGGTATATCCACCCTTCACTCCTTTTTGGGAGTGAAGAATGCCGGCGTTGTTCATTTGCTGCATAACTTTGGCAGTGGTATCGAAAGGAGTTTCAAATTGATCACACACCTCACGGGCGGTGGTGAGCTCTCCAGGGGCCTTGTCCTTCATGAGTTTTAACACCATGAGGGCATACTCAACTTTTCGATTTATTTTAATCATAAAAATACGCTTAAAATTAACTTATTTAATTTTTGCGGGCATCTTATCTTAAATAAGGCGAAAAAGCACTACTTTTAACTACATTCTTTCTGGAGCATCAATCCCGAGCAGAGAAAGACCTTTTTTTAGAGTCATGGCCACTGCTTTGGAAAGAAGTAGTCGAGAAGACTTGATGGGTTCTTCCGAGCTTCCGACCGGGCATTCCGCATAAAAAGCGTTATAGGCCCTACCTAAATCGTAGAGATAGGCGGTTAAGATCGAAGGTTTGTATTGAAGGGTGGCCTGCTCAACAATGTTGTTAAAATTCATCAGCAGGGCCACGAGGTCTTTTTCTTGAGGGGCCTCAATAGCGATGGCGCTTTCTTTTGGAGCACCAATTTTGTTTAACATCGAGTTAATGCGAGCATAAGCATACTGTGCATAAGGGCCAGATTCGCCATCGAGTTTGAGCCATTCTTTCATATCAAAAACGATTTTTTTACCTGGATCAATTCGAGTCATACCGTATTTAATTGCTCCGCGGGCCACGGTATTGGCGGTTTTTTCAATCTCTTCGGCCGACCATTCATTAACGTAGCGATTAAGGTACTGCTCCTTAATCATCTTCACCATATTCTCAATCAGTGCTTGAAGAGGAACAATATTTCCTTTACGAGAGCTCATCGCTCCATCAGGAAGTTCCACAAAATCATACTGAAGGTGAAAGCATTTCGAAGCATTCTCAAAACCCATGATCTCTAGCACTTTAAAGACTTGTTTAAAGTGATGTTCTTGGCGCTTATCCACCACATAAATATTTTTTTCTATGTGATAGTCTTGGAATTTTCTTCGAGCAAGCTCGATATCTTTAGTGGCATAAAGTCCATTGCCATCAGTTTTTAAGAGCATGCAAAAACCAAGATTATACTCAGTAAGATCAACTCCTACGCAGCCTTGATCTTCTTTGAAAATCCCTTTAGCAAAATATTCTTTAGCAAGTTTAACTGAATCAGAATCAACCTCTGATTCCCAGTACCAAACATCAAAATTAACATTGGCCCATTTATACACTTCGTTCATCAACTCAATTGACCATTCTCTAGTGGTTTTCCACAGATCATAAAACTCGCCAGATTTTTGCTCTAATTGCTTGAGAATCGCCGTGAGTTGGTCACGATTAGTAGATTCTTGTGGAGTATTTCTCTCCTCTTCGAGCTTATTATGGGCGGTGGAGTACATACTGCCCAACCAAGCACCTTTACGGGTTGTCGGGATTTCACCTTTATAGTGGTACTTTAAATACCACAGGCACTTCGCCACATGAGTGCCAACATCGCCAGGAAAAGTGGATGAGACGATATCAAATCCAGAGTAGCGATGAAGTTTAATCAGAGCATCACCAAGACAAAGATTTCTCATATGTCCTACGTGGAGTTCTTTGTGGGTATTAGGTTGAGAATACTCGATCATGGTTTTAGGAGTGTTCTCTGTGAGTTTTTTTTGAAAATATTGTTCTGAATGAATCTCTGGTATAAGAGTTTTAGCAATCAGATTAAAATCAAAAAAGAAATTTAGATATGGCCCCATCGCTACTTTTTTTAAAATAAACGAAGGGAAATTGACTGTTGTAGATTCAAGAGTTTTGGCCGCTTGGGCCGGGTTGGATTTAACTTCTTTGGCCACCATAAAAAGTGGGAAAGCAAGATCACCTGACTCTTTAGATGGAGTGGGCCCCAAGAGCTTATAAATTTTTTCCCAGGAATAATCTAAATGAAAGGCCCCTTTAATGGCCGCTTCAAGTGAGAGGGATAATTCTTTACGAAATTGATCATGATAAATAAACACTTTTTAAATCCTCAAAGAAATCTATCTGGAGTCGATAAGTTATCATATGCGTATCAACTTGACGATTTTCTTTTTATTGATGGTGCTTAATACCCTGGCCGCTGAAAAGGATATTGTTGGCTTTAATCCACGTAAAGATATTATCTCTGATAAATACGATGCTGGGGCCTATCTCATCTACGATTGTGAAGAAAAGCACTGGACCTGTGTACTCGAGAGTCATTTCAATCTTTGTGAAGAGGATCGAAAAGAGGATCTTGAAAATAAAAAGAAGGATCTTCGTTGCGCACCAATTGGAGCATTTCCTAATAAAAGATCCTGCTTTCAGCGACAGCTCTATATGGTGAGCAATAACTTTGGGGATCGCTTTTGTCTTAATGATTCATGGAAAGAAAAAGAAATTGAACTTAGTCGATTTTAATCGACATTAAGATATGCCGTCCAATTTGAGGTAATTCAAAAACTTCTCCGGTAGGATTAAAACCAACCTTAGAATAAAAACCCATGGCCTTCTCTCTAGCGTTGCACCATAGAAGTGTGCATTGATTTTGCTTTATGACGGGAAAGGCGGTTCTTAAGAGTGCCGAGCTTAGACCTTGTCCTTGATATTCAGGCACTGTCGCCATGCCACGCAAACGGTATTGGTAGGTATCTGAAAAAAGAGGATGCTTTTCAAAATAAAATGAGGCCACACTGACTAGTTTTTTATCGACAAAGGCCCCAAGATGGAAGGTTAATTCATCATTATCACCCTTAAAAATACAATCTTCCACTGTGCCATTAGGTCTGAGCATCTTATGGCGAATGGGATGAGTATCAATGGCCTTAATTCTTAAAACTTCCATGACGAGCAGCTTAATGGCCGGGCCTCAATTTGAAAAGATATTAAAAAATAGAAACTCTTATTAAATGCTCGAGTCCCAATTTCCCAACAGTTTGAACAAAAGTTCCAAACACCACGTTTGGTATTTTTGATTCAGGCCCTTTCCAATCGACTTTCATACCGAGTAAACAAAATTTACCGACATCACTGACAAAAACAGTTCCTTTTAGTCCTTTTAGAAATCCTTCTTCAAAGGTGAATGGGTAAGATCCGGCATTTCTAATTCGTGGAATTTTAAATTTAACAATCATCGGAAAAGGAAGAAGAGAGTGATCAATCGTAAAAGAAAATTTTTGAGATCCATCGTCGTAGGTGCTGGACTTAATAAAATCCATGTACTGATGATAGTTCTCATAGATGGAGAGTTTTCGCATTGCACGGGTGCAATTTCGAGGATGAACACCAGAAACAAACAGAGTCATCTGCTGTTCTTTTTCAGAAGGGGAGAAGGCCTTACCTTCTGAGATGACCTCGCCTTTTAAGAGATCATTTAACTGACCATCTGAGAGGGAAAAATAAGGCTTCGTCTCTTTGGAAATCATCTCACCAAAGCTAGGAGGCAAATCTACTTTAGTCTGTGATAAAGAAGATTCGTTGATAAAGAAACTTAGAAAAAGTAAAAAAAATAGATATCTCATTTGTTGACCTATTGTTCTAGATAACCTTAATCTTATCCTATTGATTTTCTTGCAAGCAACTTTAAAGGAGCTTTAACTATGGCGGTTGAAGAAGTGAAGCGCCGTGGCGCAAAGGTTAAGGAAGCCTTGATCGAAAGTAAAGATCAGCGCTGGCACTGTCGTAACCGAGTCACCCTCGTTTTCGGAAGTAATGATATTGAGGAGCTTGATACCTACATATATACCGAAAACTCTTTAGAATTTAAAAAAGTCAATTTCCATCAGGCCAAATCTAAGGCGATTGAGGAAATTTTGGATAACTGTATTGATGAATTTTATCGCGGTCATGTGACTGAAATTCATGTGACGCTGTCACCCGATGGTAAAGTCGTCACAGTTCAAGACAACGGAATTGGTTTTCCTCTGGCCAAAATTAAAGACGTTTATACAGAATTCAGAACAGGCTCAAAGTTTAAAGATGAAGAAGTTGATGACAAGGGCTTTCTCTATAGAACTCTAGGACAGAATGGTCTTGGGGCCTCAGCAACATGTCTTACTTCAGATATGTTTAAGGCCACTATCCGTCACTACAATTCAAAAAAAGAGCAGACCTATGAATTCATCGATGGTGCTCTTCAAATTAAAAAAACCAAAGAGAAGCCTTTTAAGGGCCCTTCAGGTGTAAGAGTTGAACTGACTCTTGCCAAAGAAGTTTATAAGAACCAAGTGATTGATAAAGAGCTTCTTCGTAAGAGAATTATTGATCTCGCCTACAACAATCCTGGGCTTATTTTTAAATTTAATGAAGAGAAATATCTTTATAAAAAGGGTCTGTTTGAGCTTGCTCAAAGAATTGATCCAAATACTGCCCAATCTATTGGTGATGAAAAATATGTTTATGAAACAACCAATATTAAAGGGGCGAAAGTTAAGGCCCAATACGATCTTCATGTTTCAGTAACTTTTGATAAAAAGTCCGATGAAAAAGAAAGAATGATCTCTTTTGTGAACTCAACTCCAACTTATGATGGAGGATTTCACCATGACCGTATCAAGCGTCTTTATATTAATGCGATCAAAGATAAATTAGAAAGAACCGCCAAGAAAGATAAGTTAACCTTAGTTGATAATGATGTTCTTGCTGGTATGACTTTTGTGATTGGAATTGTGATGCCAAATCCTCGATTTGAGTCACAAACGAAAAGAAAACTGGTACGTGATGCTCTTTTAGAAAAAGCACTTGAAACTTTCATGAACGATGGAATGGTTAAGTTCATGAGAAAGAATCAGGAACTTTTAGATCACATCATGGAAAGAGCTAAGTCTCGCCAGCGTTTGATGGATCTTAAAGATGCTTCTAAACTTGCTAAAAAAGGAAAGAAGCAAAGAGTTGAAAAACTTCTAGATGCTAACGAGAGAAAAGATAGAACTAAGTGCACACTCTTCATTTGTGAAGGGGACTCAGCGATTGGAGGACTTCGTTCTGCCCGCGATAAATTATATCAAGGGGGAATTGCTCTTAAAGGGAAGCCGATGAATGTTTCTCAGGCCTCTATTAAGGAAGTGATTGAGAACCAAGAGTTCGCTGATATTATGAGTTCAATTGGTCTTGCCATCGGGCAAAAGGCCGAAGCAGAAGATCTTCGTTATTCGAAAATTGTTTTCCTTGCCGACTCCGATGTTGACGGCGGGCACATCAATACATTGTTAACAAATTTTTTCTTTACCTTCTGGCCTGAGATGTTTGAGAAGGGCATGATTCAAATTGCCAAAGCTCCTTTATTTGAGGTGATCACTGATAAAGGGACAATTTATTGTGAATCTCCAGATGAGCTTGAAACCCTTAAGAATAAAAAAGATATTAAGATAAAAGAAATCATGAGGAATAAGGGTCTTGGAGAAATGAGCCAAGAAGCCTTTAAACACGTGCTTTCAAGAAGAGAATTTACAAAAATTACTGTCAAAGATATGCAGGCCTCAAAAGAGATGCTTGAGACTTGTTTTGGAAAAGAGTCACAATTAAGAAAAGATCTTTTGATTGATTCTGAAGAAATTGATGTTGATCTCACCAATGTGATAGCTGGCAATAAAGCAGCTAAGAAAAAAGCTGAAGCGAGAGTTTAATTATGAAAGATACAACAGCACTTCATTCGATGGCCGCAGTACCTTTAGCGGCACTGGTAAAAGAAGAGTATCGCACTTATCAAATTTATACCTTGATGGATCGTGCAATTCCTTATTTGCAAGATGGATTAAAGCCTTCTCAGAGAAGAATTCTTTTTACACTTTGGAAAAATTCAAACAAAGGGCTGATTAAAGTCAGCTCTCTCACAGGTCTGGTTTTAACTCTGCATCCCCATGGACCGGCCTCTGTCGAGCAATCCATTGTGAATCTTGCTCAAGATTATACTTTCTCGAATAACTATCCTTTGATTGATAAAAAAGGATACTTCGGTGAGAGAATGGAAACACAGGCCGCGGCCGCACGTTATATTGAGTGTAAAATTGGTAAGGTCGCTGAGCTTCTTTTATTTGATGACATGAACCAAGTTCAAATGGTTCCAAACTATGATGAAAAAGTCATGGAGCCTGTGGGACTTCTTCCAAAACTTCCGATTATGCTTCTCAATGGAGCTGAAGGAATTGGAACAGGATTTTCTTCGGTCATTCCAAGTTTTAATCATGAAGATATCATTAAATCCATGATCTCGTTTGTAGAGACTGGGAAAATTAAAAAACTTAAACCTTTTTTCCGCTATTATACTGACAAAGTTGAAATTGATGAGAAGGGAAGAATCATTACCAGAATGAGCTTTAAGCAAGTTGGTGAGAAGATTTTTATCACTGAAGTGCCTAAAGGTTATGATGCTCAGAAAATTTATCGCCATCTTAATAAGCATATCGATAATGACTTTTTAAAAGATTACATCGATTCATCTGTTGATAACGTTATTAATGTCGAACTTATTTTTAAGCGTGGTCAAACTCCGACTCTTGAAGAAGTGGAAAAGACCATGGGAACAATCAGCTCTATTGTTCCTAACTACACTCTGATTACTGAAAAAGGTGTGAAGGTTTTCCACTCAGCGGAAGAAATCGTCGAAGTCTTTACAGTTCAGCGTTTAGCAGTGACTAAGCGCCGTTATGAGCTTTTAATAAAAGATTATGAGGATCGTTTAACAAAAAATAACGAGATCATTCGCTTTATTAAAGAAAAGCATTATGCAGTGGCCGAAAAGAAGGCCAATCGTAAAGACTACATTGATTACTTAACAAAAGAGAAATTTACCTACGCTGAGTACTTGGCCGATATGGCGATCTATCGTATGACCAAGGAAGAAGTTGAGAAGCGTCAGCTTTTAATCAAAGAGGAAACTTCTGCTTTAAATGAATTCAGAAAGATTCTTAAATCTCCAGAGCAAATCAAGAAAAAATTGATTGAAGAGCTGGAAGAAACTGGCAAAAAACTTACTGCGATTATGAATGAGAAAGAAGCAGAAAAGAAAAGAAACTTTCAGAAAGCAAAAACGACTAAATTAAAGCAATAAGCTTAGGCCCCTTATAGGGGCCTTTTTTTTGGTAATTTTTTCAATTTTTATCTCAATAGAGGTCCCATAGGTTATCTTAGGCCAAAAGGATCTACTCATGAAAATCACTTCCATTTTAATGGCCTTATTTATTACCTCAACTGTGGCCCAGGCCAACCCTGGCGGATATCGATTTATTCATTTTTCTTGTAAGAGCAAGATGACCACTAGAAAGTTTGTTCTTGTTCCTGATGATAGAGGCCGTGAAGTAAGTATTGCTGGAACAATTCATGAATCAGATAATTACAAGTGGGATACTAATGCTGAAAGATCTCGAATTGGATATTTCACTATGCCTAATGGGGCCGAGGCCTATGTTCATACCATGGGTAGCGGTTTAGTGATTGCTGTGCCGATTGAGATGCAAAATTACCAGGCCAATAGAGTTTTAGAAGGTGAAGTTGCCGTATTACACGTCGTAAATCCAGGAACTCACCAAGTGAAATACACCATTGAAGATCTTCTTTATTGTCGATTAACTATCCCAAGGCGCTGATTTTCCTAAATAAATCGATTGTAAAAAATACTGCCTTTCTATTAATACTATTTCATTAATTGTAAGGGACTCTTTATCAATTTCTTGCCAAAGGAGTGCTAATGAAGAGTCTTATTCTTTTTTCAGTTGTGGCCTTATTTTCTATGACTTCTACTGTCTTTGCTCAACCTGGTGGAGCACGGTATATCCATTTTGCTTGTAAGAGCAAAAGTACTCAAAAGAAATTTGTTTTTATTCCTGGGAAGATTAATACTTATGAAGGTGATCTTGCCATGGCGGATTCTATTTCAAGTGAGGACTGGGAAATTCAAGATTCATCAACTGTATATAATTACACTATGCCAACATCTGGAAAGACAGCGAGTGTTTACACAATGTCCTCTGGTCTTCTTCTTGCTGTTCCTTGGGAATTAACAGATTTTGAAAATCGACGAGTAAGTCGTGGAGAAGTAGCATTTGTTAAAGATATTACTCCTCAATTCTCTGGAGATAGAAAATACGCTGTTTTAGAACTCTTTGATTGTCGCCTGACTTTTCCAAAGAAATAAATAATCTGGCCCGTTATACAGCGGGCCGTTTATTTTTTAATAATCTTAAAATTTTCATCTCGAATAGGATTTATACCAAAGAGCGGACCATCTCTTTGTACTCTTCCTTTTGTATCTTTCATTCCGAGATCATAATCGTAGTTATCATAGATGTACTCTGCATATGGATATTCTTTTTGAGGCCAAATAATCCCTTCATGGGCCTTAAATTTTCCATGAATGATAATAGGAGAGTATTGCAAAATAGATTGGGCCTTTTTTGCGCAGGCCTGAACTGATTTCATTTGATAGAATTGGGTATCTACGTACTCATCAAAGATTTCATTATTTAGTATTTTAAGGGATCGAAAAGTGATTTTACATTCATATCCCCAGCTAAGATTTGAGGCCAAGAGAAAGAAAAGGATAAGGTTAATTTTCATAAAATTCTCTTTGTTAACTTTTAAGAAGATTCTACTACCTTGAGGATAAATTAGGCCTATATTGGGAAAAAGTTATAAAGTGTCTAATTCTTAGACATTACTTCCTTAGTCATTTCTTTAGAAGTTTTAATAATTTCCGAAAAGTATGCATGCGTTTTATGATTATACTTATTCTCATCATTTCCTCTCACATCAGTCATGCTTCCAGAGATGTCGCTCGAATTGAAGTCAGTTTGAAAGAGAAAAAAATCTTCGCCAGTGGTATGGATTCGACTTTTTTGTCGGTGAAACTTTTTAATGATCAAGGTGAAGTGATTCGCGATATTGAAGGAAGTGAATTATCCCTAACTTCAAGTGCTCCAGTTAAATCGGGAAAGTTTTTAATCAGTGATGGCACTTATTCAACTTTTATTCGCCCACTTGTAAAATCTGAAAATGTTAAACTTAAAGTGAGTTATCAAGGGAGAATTTCTAGTTCTGAAATTGTTCTTGAAACAACTATGGCCCCATTAAAAGATAAGTTAGATAAAATCTCCCCCGAGTGCCAAATGGTGAACATTGATGGGGGGATCAGAAATGGTGTCCCAACCGAGCAATTTGGCCTAGACAATAATGGCCCTAACGCTATTGTTGATACTTCCAAAAATCCCAATGCTCTTCGATCATTTAGTTTTGAGTATCCTCAACAGGCGAGACAAAATGCCTCTCTTTATGTTTTTGATGGCGCCAATGATAGTGGTTCTGAGGCGATGAATTCTATATTTATGTTTTTCCCAAGAAAAAATCTTCCTTACTACGAAAAAATCGATGGCAAAATTTTTGTGACTCTCCCTAATGGGGAAAAAATTGTTTTCGATGAGACAAAGCACACTATTGTTGATGGTGTGTTTTCAGAAGGGCCAGTCGATCTTTCTGCTTCACGATTTAAAAGGCGATTTGCTGATTTAAAATACAATGGGCAAGGGGTCGTATTGAGAGTCAACGCAAGAGGACAGTCACCGCAACTTGGCCAATTTGAAACCAATAGAATTGATCAGGAATTCGGTCTCACCGGATCAGTTGATGTTCTCATTATGGATGGCAAAAGTGGAAAGCGTTGTCGCCGTCCAAAAAAAGATTTTTGGGATACGGCCGATGTTTATCCAGTCGAATTTAAATTTCCAACAGATGATGCATTCGATGAGTATTTAAAGAAGTTTTGTGGTTTTGGACTTTAGTCTAGACACCTTCATAAGCGTTTGATCCAATAGAAAGAACAAACGTAGAGAAGGAGTTCTACATGAAGTTTATAACACTGATGTTGTTATTATGTTCCTATGCTATGGCCAATAGTAATGATCTCACCCACCGGCCAAAATCTTTTTCTTATTCTAACGGCAAGGCCATCTTTGTGGATTTCACTGAAGCAAATTATCAAATCGGCTATGATTTGATGGCAAGATCTGCCAGTGTTAAGGCGGAAATTAAATTTAATGCTCCTGAGGCCGGGAATGTGGTTTTTGATGTCGTCAATAAACCAACTTCTATTCTTTTAGATGGCATTTCTGTTTCATCTACAGAAATTTCTACTCCTCAGGATGAGACTAAGGTGAGAGTGATTGATACTCCAACTTCTGTTGGCAAGCATACTATGGTGATAGAGGTTCCTCTTACTGAATTAGTAACCTACAAATCAGAAGGTGTACGTTCGGCCTTTTGGACTTCGGATCTTGATGAGAGAAGTTATCTCGAGCAGTATCTTCCTTCTAATTTTGAATTTGACCAGGTGAAGATGACTTTTGTGGTGAAAATTATGGGGGCGAAGGCCAAGCACATGATTTACACCAATGGTGTTCAAGAAGAAATCGATTCCAATACATTTAAAATTACCTATCCAGAATATTTCACCGCTTCTAGCCTCTTTTATCATCTTGTTCCGAAGGGAAGCTTAGATGAATTAAGATTTACGTTAAAGTCTATCGATGGAAGAACTTTGCCGGCGGTTGTTTATACCAATAAATCTTTATTAACAACTAATGCTAAATTAGATGCCGTTAAAAAAGATCTCACTGAAGTTTTTCAAGAATTAGAATCTGATTACGGCGCCTTTTTACATTCACAGATTATTGTCTACATAGCTGGTGCTGGAGGAATGGAATATTGTGGCGCTACTATGACAGATCGAAGCTCTCTTGGACATGAGTTGTTTCATTCTTATTTTGCTCGTGGAATGATGCCGGCCAATGGAAATTCCGGTTGGCTTGATGAGGCCCTGGCCAGCTGGAGAGATGATGATTACCCAAGAAGTGATTCTTTAAGTGGAGGTAGTGGCATGTCGTCTCATCCATACTATACAAGAATAACGGATATGGCGGCCTATAGTTTCGGGAAAAGATTTATGTCTTATCTTGATGGAAAATTAAAAGATAAAGGTGGCCTTAAGCCTTTCATGCGATATGTGGTAGATAAAAAGAGTCTATCGCCATTGTTTGTGGAAGAGTTTATTACGGAGTTGAATAAGTTTTACGGAATGAATTTAACCAATGATTTCAAAACGTATACTTATGGCAAATCAATTCTCAAGTCAAAAGAAGAATCTGTTCATAGGAAGATGTCTATTAAAGAATTAAGAAATTTTTTATAGATGAAAGGGGCCAGCTGGCCCCTACATTTTATTTGCAAGGGGATAAAAGAAATCCACCAAAAAATGAGCCAAGTAATTTCTGTGAAGCATCTTTTGCTTCAACGATGGCAGTTAATCCCATATTGGAAGTTTTACCTACAACATAGACCTTTACGCTCTTCACTTTGTTAAGATCAATTCCTGAACTCATTTGACCTTCAAGTATTGGATCAGATTCTAAAGTCATGGCATGAACAATAAGACTTTCTCCAAGGTTAAGTTTACCCATTTCTTCACTCTCAATCATTTCAGGTGCTAGACCATCTCTAATTGAGTACTCAGATATGTTTACAATCTTCTCTGTATAGGCCGATCCATTTTGATTAACTGTTGCATAAATTTTCCCATTCTTAGAAAGAATATCAATTTGTGTTTCTACAGTTGGACCTTCAGGCATGGTTGTTGTTGTTTTGCATGATTTAATAAGAGTGTCAGCGTAAACGGTGCTGGTAAAAGTAACAATTAAGGCGAGTAATGATTTTTTCATTTGCATCCTTTTGTAGGTTTAATTCATCTTTTTGAACTCCCACAAAAGGAATCAAACGGGAACTTTATAATTTCTATCTATGAAGTATTTATAGTTAATTTTGAATGATTCAAAATTGATTTAACGCGATATTTTTTTGAATTATTTTAGACTGACTCGATGGCGCTCAACTTCAAATCCATCCAGTTTGTGAACACAGTCACCATCGGCCCTTAATTCAAACACAACTTTAACACCCTCTCCATGATCGCCAGGGTTTGGTGTGTAATCAGGGGCATCTGTTGAAATAGCACTTAATCCAGCACGAAGTGGCATTGTGATATTGTAGTTCGAAGTGAGAACATCAATATCAGCTTGAAGAGGAGTTCGTTTCGATTCATCACCATTTATATTGGGATACATGACCGTATTAGCTCTTCCTGCAGTGGTGTTGTGTTGAAGTCCAAGAAAATGTCCCATCTCGTGAAGAATCACAGTTTGAAGATCAAAATCATTTGAGTCCATAGTGGTATCAAAGTCATAATCTTTCTCATTTAAAATAATATCCGCATGTTCAATTTGCACATATTCATTGGACTGGCCCGTGTTGTAGCGGCGTCCATAGAGCTGAGTGACAGCGAGAGCGTAGCTTGGAAGACCACTTGGCCAAGCAGCAGAGGCCTTATAGATGGCCAAAATTCCATCATTATAAAAAGCATCAAGATTTGTAACAGGTGTAATCTCTGTTGCTCTTGAAACAGATAAATTAAAAAAAGTTTCGTGATTATTCACAGCTGTTTTCCAGGCCGTGCCCATATTGGTGATCTTAGTAACTTCTCCAGCAGAGAAGGCATTCGAGATATGAACATCTTTTGGGAAACTCGAAGTCCAAATATAGGGAGCAGAGGAGTTTACGGCACTGCCGGATGTTGTTGTGGTTGTTTTAGGTGCAGGGACGCAAGCGACCACTGACAGTGCGATAGAAATGTATAAAAGTGCTCTCATTTGACCCCGACCAAAGAAGCGATACTTTAGGCTTTATCGGCTCTTTGTCGGGGAAAATTAGCTCTTTATTCAGTTTATCTCATTGATTTTGCATGATCGGCCAGGAACTGATCAAGGCCTGATTTTGTTAATGGATGTGCAAAAAGCCCTTCTATTATCTTAAATGGAATAGTGGCGGTATCAGCACCTAATAGGGCCGCTTCCTTAACATGCTGAGAGTGACGAATTGAGGCCGCAAGAATTTTTGTTTCAAAACCATAATTATTGAAGATTTGACGAATTTCTCCAATGAGCTCCATTCCTGTTTGTCCAATATCATCAAGTCTTCCAATGAAAGGAGAAACATAAGTCGCACCATTTTTAGCAGCTAGAAGTGCTTGATTGGCCGAGAAAACTAAAGTTACGTTAGTCTTGATATTGTTGTTTGAGAAATGCTTACAAGCTATCATGCCATCTTTAGTCATAGGGAGTTTGATCACAACATTCTTATTTATTTTGGCGAGCTCCATTCCTTCTTTAATCATTCCTTGGGCCTCTGTAGAGATAACCTCAGCAGAAATTGGGCCATCAACGATTTCAGAAATTTCGCGAATAAGAGCAAATTGATCTTTTCCAGTCTTGGCAACGAGTGAAGGATTAGTTGTCACTCCATCCACAAAGCCCCAGCTATAGGCCACTTTAATTTCATTAATATCACCAGTATCAATAAAAAATTCCATAAACTCTCCTAAAAAAGTCAGATTTAAACGTCTTGGTTAAGTCAGGTTTCTGAATCATAATAAGAAGCATGAAGACATTTGGCCACTCTCCAATTTTCTTTTTTTGTACGACTTTCCTGATTGCCAATTTGGCCTTGGCCCTTCCTATAACGCATTCCTTGCCTGATTCTGGCGTGGTCGATCCTGAAAATCGTGGAGCGATTGACCCTAATGTTGATTACGAGCATTTTAGTGGTCGAGTCAGTGATAAAGATGAGACTGGAAGAATTTTTAAAATCCATGTTGAAAACAATAATACCAAGTTTTTTCGGCCAGGGGATGGGGTTCAGTTTAAGGTGAACTTGCAGGAGAAAAAGGAGTTTTGTAAGGGCTTTGTTCAGACGGTTGAAGATTTTTACTTCACGATGAAAGTTGAGGCCCTAAGACCTTGCTTTTCAACTGAAGAGTATTTTCGTCGTGGAACAGTATTAAATTTTTATTCGCCTACGTTGGCCAATAGAGTTCTTGAGGCCACTAAATTTCGAGAGCAGCTCGTTATTAGAAAAGAAGATTTTCTAAAACAACTCAATGATATTAATCACTACTTATGGTCATTTGATCAGGAGAAGGTGAAAACTGCTGCAAAGTATGATGAAGAAATTAATCGTCTGCAGAGAGAAAAAAGAAAGGCCTTGGATGACCTTGTAACAGTTAAGCAAGAGAAACTTACCCTGCAAAATGAACTGATGAAAAAACTTAATGAGCTTGATGAGTCACTTTTATTTTACCGAGTTGAAAGACAAGAACTACTTACTGATCGCTGGCAGCTTGATCATGATTTAGGTCTTCCCGTTGGACAGAGACCGCAGAAAACAAAAATAAAGTAATCGAAAATCTGAATTTCAATTCAATATTTTTTTATTTTTTTTAACTTCATCCACTATATTGGTTGTTGTCACTTAAATTAAAATAGAGTTCAAAAAGTTATAAAACCTGAGTTGAATATTGTGTCAGAAATGACGATTCTTTCTGATGAAATTAAGGTGCGAGAAAGAAACGTCTCGTCAGCTCAAAACTTATTCAAAATTGGAATTGCCTGTAAATTCTTCCTTTTGATTTCTAGATAGTGACCGGGCCCAGTTGGCCACTTAAATAGACAATCGATTCATCTCACCCGCAGCTAAATGATATAAATCATTGCTTATGGTAATTTGATCGGGCAAATGTGAAAAAGACTTCAGAAAACAAAATGGCATATTCCTAGACCTTATGAGGGTGACAAAGGTATTTGAAAGAGTTATGAAGACCCAGAATTAATGGGGGGGAACAATGGCCTTAAGAGTTTCTTATCTTATAATTTTAACTGTCCTTTCGATGACGTTCTCATTTGCGAGCACTGTCCAACTTAATGAAGTAGAGTCTCCTTATGTTATTTTAGAAAGAGCTTTTAATTCAGCAAAGCGCTTGGAATCTGAGCAGATACCAACAATTACTGAAACTGCTACTAAATTGAAAACTCTCAAAATGCTTGATGTTACTATTGATGTTGATACAACACTTTATCAAATTCAAAGCTCCGTAACTGCTTACCTTGTTAAAAGATCCATAAAGACTGTGAGCCCTGCAACACCTTCTCGTGGGCCTCTATTTCCTGGAAAACCAGAAACAACAGAGGTGAGAGAGGAAATTATTAATTGTATGAACGATTGCGTATCAGAGAATGACTTCCCAGAATGGGGTGGCATTTTTTTGGCCGATGAAAACGATAACTATATTAAATGGCCACTTCAAATCTATACCGTTCGTTCTCTAGGAGATGCGGTCATTTTTAGAGCAATACGAAAAAATCAGACCTTTTACCGCTATGGCTGGCTTGAGTAATGCCCCTTCTCTAACAAATAAGTTAGTTCAATTTAACCAGATCGAAGATCAGAGTTTTCCAGCTCCCATCAGACAAGCAATAAGTCTTGTTATGTTCTTAAAAAGTGTTGAGAATATGCAGATGATTTGAATTAACTGAGACGCGATAAATTTTTATATTAAATCTCTCGGCATATTTTTTAAGCAGGTTTTGAATTTTTCGCTCTTGGTTTTAAGTGTTGATCTCTTCGCTCTCAGGACAACGTGAAGTGGTTTATTCATTTTTAGGGGCGATCGAGTTGAAAAATGAAAGTTCAATAATGAAATCTTGCGATTTAAAATCCTTCTGGATTGGGGCAATGTCGAAACTTCAACAAATGTGTTAGAGACCTGGAAGGTAACTGCTCAATAAATTGTTGGAGTTCTTTTCTAAAATTTCTCTACGGCCCTATGTCATTTATTTTATTTGGCCAATCGTTCTTTTTCTGACAAAATTTCTTCATGGCATTTGATGAACTCATTT
>JBFWTE010000027.1:0-52888 GCA_050247975.1 Bacteriovoracaceae bacterium | reverse complement strand
AAGAAGGCCTATGGGTATAAAAATATGGCGTATTTTAAGCTCAAAATCCTTCAGGCCTGTGGATTTTTAAACTCTAAATACATCGATATGAATTTTTAAGGGGTTAAACTTATTTGTTAGAGAGACTGATAGTTGCCAATATATTGGACATAGTTTCTTAGTGCCTAATTTTTTGACAGTGATTTTTAAATTATTCTCATGAGTTGGACTGTAGGTTTTTGGCATCCAAACTGCAATATTCATCCTAAAAACAGGGGGAATCATGCGTACATTAAGCTTAACTTTTGCATTGGCAGTTTTAGTTTCATTAAACTCTTATGCAGTCGATTTTAAAGTAGGCGACATGATTTCATGTGAATCAAAAGATGGTGTTGTTCAAGAAATGAACTCAGATGGATCTGCTAAAGTAAAATTTGATAGAGAGTTCAACAAATCTGGCCTTAAAAATAAAAAGTTTCAAGAAGAGATAACCTCGACTGATTTGAGTAAGTGCAAATTGATATTATCAGATTCTGGCGATAAGAAGGTCGATGATATTATCTACTGCAAGGGTTATAGGGGAGTGATCAAACATTTTAATGCCAATGGTAGTGCGGATGTTGTGTTCACTGAAAAATTTAATAGTGGTGTAAAAGAAGATAATTTTGAAATTTATCAAACAACTCACAGTGTGAATCACTGCCGAAGGGCCAATGTTGTTGAAAGCTATAAGAATGTTAAAAAGGGAGATAAATTTACCTGTAAAAATGTTCAAGGTGAAATTATTGAAATTGATGAAAATGGTGATGCTATTTTTAAAGTCATCCCTCAAGTAAATGATGGAAGTAAAATCAAAGAAAGCTCAATTGTAACTGTTCTGGTTTCTATAGATAAATGTAGTGAGGTTGAAGTAGAAAGTGATGAGATCTAAGATCAATTTTTTTTACATCTTGCAGCGAGACTCTAAAATTTAAAATACTTACCTGAAAAATTCTTGGTCCTCCATTTGCTTAAAAGGCGGCTGGAGGACAATATGGAAACTCAACTTCAAACCTGTTATTTTACAAAAAAAGGTCCAAGCCTTGTCACTTTATTTGGATACGCCACTAAAAGTGTGCCTGGCCTAGAAATAAATGGCCTGGGGAAATATGGTAAGGCCATTAAAGAAAAAATTATCTTTGTCACCCGCACGAGGCAACTTCCAATTCCTCTTAAGCGATTTGTTTTAAATGTCGAAATTCCCGATGAGCTTGGAACATTAGAAAGTTGTTCTGTGAAGTGGCTTGAATATCCACTCTTACTTCACTATTGGTTTTTAGCAGGACTTCTTCCCATTTCAAAATTAGACAATTGTTTTGCCATAGGCTCTCTCACTCCTAGTGGACTTGTAGAAGAGCCCATTCAGAATTCAATTGTGAGTCTTTGTGAAGAGAATGAACTTCATCTCATTTCATCGATTGGCATTCCAGAGCATGCAAGTGGAGTGATTGATGGACAAGATCTATTTGGACAGGTCGCTCATCTTGATTTCAAAGTCGCCCAATCTTTGGTCTGATTGAAATGTGTGTATAATATGTGTATAAAGAGGAGAGGCTTGTGCCGACGATATATGAATTAAGAGAAGTATTAAGAATTGTGAGGGCGTATGAAAAAACAATCAAAGAAACCTGGGAAGAGCACTTCAAGACAGGAGTTTGATGAAGCAGTTAAAAGAGCATTGAGTGCTACCGACAAAGAAATTAAAATTCGAATAAATACTTTTATCGATTTTGATATCTATAAAGCTCTCCAAGAAGAAGCCGAACGAACTGGGCAGAAGTATCAAACACTCTTAAATAAATACCTTCGAGCAGCCGTGATGCAAGAAGTGAGTGAAGCCGATATTAAAGCCATTAAGATCGCTTTAAGCAGTTAAGTTGATACTTTTTACAGGGTGTACCTTTTAAATGGTACAAAAATGTACCAGATTAATTTCTAAATTCATTTTTGTGCTAAAAAAGGCCCATGAATGAACAAGTCAAAGTCCAACAAATGTTGCAGAAGAAGTTTTTGGAGATTAGATCCAAAAATCCTGATTTCTCCATCAGGGCCCTTGCAAATAAATTGCAGATGCAGCCTTCAGCAACGAATGAAATACTAAAAGGGCAAAGACGAGTATCACGTAAAGTTGCTGAAAAAATCGCAGACAATTTGCAGCTCGATCCTTCTGAGCGAGTTGATCTTCTTAAAGATTTTCCACTGAAATTAAAAAGAAATTCAAAAAAACAGAAATCACAAGATTCAGATCTTTTAGCTTTAAAATTAAATTCTGAGCAATTTTCATTAATTTCAGAATGGACTCATTTTGCCATTCTTTCACTCATGAGACTTAAAGATTTTAAATCAGACATTTCATGGATTGCAGAACGTTTAGGCATTTCTGATGTGGCCGCAAGAAAAGCGATTATCCGTTTACAGCATTTAAATTTAATTCGCATAGAAGAGAATGGAGTCATGACCAGAACTCCTCATCCTGTACGTACGACAGACGATGTGCGAGATCTTTCTCTTCAACAGATGCATTTAAATGATATGGAGATTGCCAAAGAAAAAATGAAAGAAATCTCTCTTGATCAAAGAGATTTTACAAATTTTACCTTTCCGGCAAATCCCCAAAAAATGAAGCTCGCCAAAGAGATTCTACGTAAGGCCCAAGATGATTTAGAAGAATTGATGTGTGACGAAGAGGCTTCTGAAGTTTATCGTGCCTGTATGTATTTATTCCCACTAACAAAATTTAATAATGATAGGAGTATTCAATGAAACAATTAATTTTAGCTCTATTGCTATTCAATGGACTTCAAGTTTATGCCGGAGAGAGAGGCGGAAATGGAGGAGACGGAATCTGGGTAGGTAATAAACTTTATAGTTTAGATTTAGTCGAAGCTGGTGTGGAGGAAGATCCATATTTTGATTCTTCAATTGTCCCCAATCAGAGAACAGTGCAAAGGTTGAAAAGAACCTTTAATTCTTCTCAATATCCAGTAAATTTGATTGCTCAAAAGATGGAAGAAATAAAAAATCTTAGTCCGGTATTTTCTCAATTATTGATTATGGTCTCTGAGCAGTATCAATGGAGATTAGTAAATAGTGAACTGATTGATATTAAGGATGAAGACTCATTATTAAATTCAAATAGACTAGTTCAATTGGCGATAAGGAAAGAGCGTACGATTCTTATTGATAAAAAATTATTTAAAGAATTAGATGATAAAAATAAGGTTGGGCTCATCTTGCATGAGATTCTTTACGCTCTAATTCTTCCCACTTCAGTCCTGGTTACAGAAATTGAAAATGGTAAAAAAGTTGATCGCTATTATTATGAGCAAAGAAGCGATATTGTTCGCCAGGTGAACGGATATTTATTTTCCAGTGATCTTAATTCTGGGACTGAGAACTTTAATAAATTTGTTCGAGGTGGACTTGATTTGAGTGATTTCCATTTTAATTGGTCTTCTATGGGTTTTGAATTTCAAAATCGCCTCATTATGACTCATCGGGTGGAAAGTGGTGAAAAGTGGTCAGATGACGAACTTTTTCAAAGTGTATGTAGGGCCTCTAAAGAGATCCAAACTGATACCACTTTGGGATACATGTTTTTAGATCAAGATCAGTATCAGACCAAAGATAAAGTATTTAAGAAATATATACGTATCAGTTCACAATATGACAAAGTGAGAAATCCTAGTAAAAACTTTCCTCACTTGTCAGATTATGAGTGCAAAGATCATTTAGAAAGTTTTTTGAGTAATATTTTAAAATGATAAATAAGTGCTCCAGCATTTGCTGGAGCACTTATTTAGATTGAAAGTGTCTCTGCTAGTTTTTGGAATTCAGTAAAATTGTAATCAGATTTTTTAATACAATTATCAAGAGCATTTAGAGTCACTTTGCCTTGTTGAACCACTGTCACTGTTGGAAATTTCCCATCAAGAGCTGCTTGCACAGCAAGATTTCCCATCTGAGAGGCAATAAAGCGATCATCCGCACTTGGAGAGCCACCTCTTTGAATATGTCCTAGAATCACCACATGTGCATCGAGTTTAAAATTATCTTTAAGTTCTCTTTGGATTTCATAAGTTCTTCCGGCCACCGGTCCTTCGGCCACAATAATAATGGATGAATTTTTTCCTCGAGACATTCCTCGTTGAATATCATCGGCAAGTTTTTGATGATTCACTTTTTCATGAGGCAGAAGAATATTTTCAGCACCAGTACAAACACCCACTTTAATGGCAATGGCTGCAGAATTTCTTCCCATCACTTCCACCATAAAAGTTCTGGCGTGGGAAGAAGCAGTATCTCGAATTCTATCCACGGCCTCAATTGCTGTTTCAACAGCAGTGTCAAAGCCAATTGTATATTCAGTTCCAGAGACATCGTTATCAATTGTTCCTGGAATACCAATCACTGGAAATTTATGCTCATCCCATAAAGCTTTGGCCCCATTAAATGATCCATCTCCACCAATAATAATAAGGGCATCGATATTTTGCTTTCTTAATTGTTCAACTGCTTTCGTGCGACCTTCAACTTTTAAAAATTCAGCACTCCGAGAAGTTTGAAGAATTGTTCCACCTCTTTGAATGATGTTCCCCACTGAAGAAAGAGTCATGTTTTCAAATTCACCATTGAGAAGACCTGCATAGCCACGCTTGATACCTGTAACTACCATGCCATTAAAAATAGCCGTTCTCACAACCGCCCGGATGGCACAGTTCATTCCTGGAGCATCTCCACCAGAGCAAAGTACACCAATGTGCTTAATCGTCATAAAATCCCTTTAAACGAAAATTGAATTGCCAGTAAATTCTTTAGGTTTATTAATATTTAATACTTTAAGTACAGTCGGAGAGACGTCTTTAAGTGCTAACCCTTTACTTTGATCATTAATCATAATGTTTTGATCTTTAAGCTTTGGATGAACAACACAAAATGGAACTTCTGAATCAGAGTGTGAAGTATGAACACCACCTTCTTCATAAACCATCTGATCAGCATTCCCATGATCTGCAGTGAGAATCATGGTGATATTTTGTTCAGCACATTTTTTATAAAGTTTACCAATGCAACTATCAACAGCCTCAATCGCCTTTACGGCCGCTTCAAAATTTCCGGTGTGGCCAACCATATCGGCATTGGCAAAATTCACCAAGTAAAAAGTAAAATCTTTATTATCTAAGGCCTCAAGCAATTTATCAGTAACTTGATAAGCACTCATTTCTGGTTTTTGATCATACGTCGCTACTTCCCTTGGTGAAGGTACTAGACAGCGCTCTTCTCCTTCAAAAGGTTTTTCTTCGCCACCATTAAAGAAATAAGTCACGTGAGCGTATTTCTCAGTTTCTGCAATTTTAAACTGCTTTTTACCAATCTTAGAGAGGTATTCAGCAAGAGTACCTTTGATCTTCTCTTTATCAAAAAGCACTGGCAGATTTGGAAGTTCATCTTGCACATAAGGAGTCATACACAAAAAATAACCAGGATGTGTTGGTATAGGAAATTCTTTAAAACTTGGATCATTCATCGCCAGAGTGATTTGACGGGCACGATCTGGACGATAATTGAAAAAGAAAACGGCATCGCCATTTTGAATGGCCCCTTCTTCATTAAAAAGTGCTGGAGTTATAAATTCATCAAAAATATTTTTCTTATACTCTTCAAGAATATAATCTTGTGGCTTTAGTTTAGTTTTTTCCCCGGCGCCAATCATCATCTTGTAGGCATGCTCGATTTTGTTCCAGCGACGGTCTCTATCCATTCCAATCGAGCGGCCTTGCATACTGGCAAAAATAAAACCTGGACAAGTGAGTATCTCTTTAACGTATTGGACACCTTTATCTTTAGCAGTATCTCTTCCATCCATAAAGGCATGCAGATAAAGTCTCAGATCAGAGTGTTGATTTAAAATTTTAAGAATTTCTTTGAGATGATTGATGTGGGAGTGAACTCCACCATCGGAAAGTAATCCCATGAGGTGAATTCGCTTTGTTCCAGACTTTGCCTTTTCAATCAACTCATTCAATTTAGGCATGTCTTTAAGAGTATTTTTTTCGATCGCTTCGTTGATACGAACTAAATCTTGTCGAACTGGTCTTCCTGCACCCAGATTTAAATGTCCTACTTCAGAATTGCCGGCAACACCTTTTGGAAGGCCAACTGCTTCTCCACCAGGTTGAATGGTTGTGAAGGGGTAGTGAGAAAAAATCTCATCTAAATTTGGCTTTTTTGCGGCCTTGATAGCATTTTTATTTTCACTTTGACGGCATCCATAGCCATCCATAATGACCAAGAGGGCTCTTGGAGATAGACCTTGAATTGTTTGCATAATGTATTTCCCTAGTTGTGGTAAGGATGTCCCGTGCGAATTGTTTGCGCTCGGTACAGCTGTTCAACTAGTAATATTCTGGCCAACTTATGAGGGAAAGTCAGCTCGGAAAGGGATATTCGCTCAGTGCAGGCCTTCAAAACTTCTTCAGAGAAGCCTTCTGCGCCAGCGATAAGGAAAAAAACTTTTGAAGAGCGCTCAAAGACTTGGCGTGTCCAATCTGCAAAAGCTACCGAAGTGCTTTTTTTGCCCCATTCTGTCATGGCAATAATGTGGGCCGGACTTCCTTGAGAGAGATCCTTAATTTTTTTTAGAATGGCCTCACCTTCGGCTTCTTTATTTTCCGCTGTGGCCTTAACTTCATGAATAATAAGATCAGGATTATTAATGCGCTTGAGGTAGTCTAGTTCAATCGCCTCGAGATGAGAGTCTTTAAGTTTGCCCACCACAATCAGGTGAATTTGGCGGGCCATAAATTAAAAGTAGCCTTTAAGATCTGGCTTCTCTGTGCTTACAGTAGTTGGTTTTCCAAAATAAAACTCTTCCGGAATTTTTACTTGAGGATTTCTTCCATAAACTATATCGAGATCATAAACATCACGTGCTGGCCCGTTAAAAACGTGAACAATGATGTCTCCGGTATCTAACAAAATCCAATCAGCTCCTTCATAACCTTCATAAGAAACAATACTTGCACCTTGAAGTTTTAGGTTAGCAGAAATCTCATCTACCATTGCGCGCGCTTGTGTGGCGTTTTGAGCAGTAGCTAGGATGGAATAATCACAAAGTGAAGAGGATTTTTTCATATCAAAGATTTTTAAATTATCACCTTTGAAATTGGCCAAAATCCAAGTGGCGGCCATGGCATGATTTAAAGGAAAATCATAGGCCTTGTTAGTGATAATTTTATTAACTTCATTTTGAACGTATTCATTTACGGCCATTTGCTTTCCTTTCCTCTTCTAAAACTTCTTTTGTTTTTAACATGAGTTGCTTGAGGAGATCAATATTTCGTCCAGAAACTGCAGATATTGGGAGAACCTTGCGGTCAAGTTGCTCCTCCATGTGAGAGCGAAATTTTTCAATTTCTTCCTCTGTCATGGCATCTATCTTAGTTAAGCAGACGATTTCTTTTTTATTAAGTAATTCAGGGTTATATTTTTCTAATTCAATTCGAACTGTCGCATATGCCTCAATGGCCTCAAAGGGCTCTAAAAACATCGCGCAATCAATCAGGTGTACAAGAGCTGAAGTTCTTTCAATGTGCTTTAAGAATTTAATCCCAAGACCCTTACCTTCGGCTGCACCTTCGATGAGACCTGGAATATCTGTTACCACAATGGTCTTCTCACCAAGTTGAACTACGCCCAAATTCGGCTCTAGAGTAGTGAAGGGATAGTCTGCAATCTTCGGTCTGGCCGCACTAATAGCACTAATTAAAGTTGATTTTCCTGCGTTCGGAAGGCCTATTAAAGCAATATCTGCGAGTAGTTTAATTTCAAGGTGAATTGAAATTTTAGTTCCAGCTTCACCATTTTGGGCAAAGTGCGGAGTTTGATGAACGGAGGTTTTAAAGTAAGCATTACCTTTACCGCCACGCCCACCCTCGGCCGCAATATATTGTTGTCCGTGTTCAGTAATATCACAAAGAAGATTTCCTGTTTCACGATTAGTAATTAGAGTTCCAACCGGAACTTTTAAGATAAGATCATCACCATCAGCACCTGTCATATTAGAGCCGGCACCATTTCCGCCTTCTTGTGCACGGAAAGTTTTTAGACCTCTAAAGTGAAGAAGAGTATTGAGTCCTTCATCACCTTGGAAAATAATGTTTCCACCATGACCTCCATCACCACCATCTGGGCCACCTAGAGGAACATATTTTTCACGTCGGTAACCAACGAAACCTTTACCGCCTTCGCCAGAGATCACTTCAATATCAACTTCATCAATAAACTTCATCGTCGCTTCCTGAAAATGGGCAACTTCTGCGTTGCCCTCGTCCTCAAAGCTTGCGACGTACTTACTCGTACGTCTCGCTTCTCGAACTCTGTCGCCTTGAACTTACCTCATTTTGAGGAAGCTCTTTACTTTCACTTCGTGCCTACGGACCGCTGGCGAAAGTAACCATAAAAAAAGGGAGCTATTTCTAGCTCCCTCTGTATCTTAACTAGCTTTAAAGATCAATTAAGCTGGAATAACTGACACGATTTTTGTGTCTCTATTGTAGAAAGAAAATTTCACAGTTCCTGGAACCATAGCGTAGATCGTGAAGTCACGACCCATTTTTACGTTATTTCCTGGGTGGAATTTTGTTCCTTTCTGACGAACGATGATCATTCCAGTATTAACAACTTCACCACCGAACTTCTTCACACCACGCATTTTCGGGTTAGAGTCACGGCCGTTTGCGGTACTACCACCGGATTTCTTATGTGCCATAAAATATATCTCCTAAAATTTAAAATTTAATTATTACTTCTTAGCTTTTGCTTTCGCTTCTGCTTTTGCAACTCCGCCTTGGCCATCATTGATCTCTGTGATTAAAAGACCAGTGTAACACTGACGGTGACCGTTTTTCTTACGGTAAGCACCTGGCTTACGCTTAAGAACTAAAATTTTACGAGTACGACCTTGCTTAACAACTTTTGCTGTTACTTTAGCACCGCCAACAGTTGGAGCGCCAACAAGAGTCTTAGTTCCACCAACAAGAAGAACTTGGTCGAAAGAAATAGTAGAGCCTACTTCAGCTTCAATTCTTTCAACGTCAATAAGATCACCAGCAGATAGCTTGTATTGGTGTCCTTTGATTTCCACAACCGTATACATGAAAACTCCTTACGAGATACCACCTGTCGGGGAGGATTTTAGTCCCGCTTTATGCCCTAGGTGAGTTTAATTGAGAGGTCATTTTTAAGGGTAAACTCGAGAAAAGTCAATCTTAGAGGATGAATAGGGTGCCAAAGCTTGATCAGTTTATACTATGACGCAAAAACCGTAAGTTACACCCTCTGTTTAACGCTTGGCTTCTTGATTAAAAGAAGGCCCTCAAGGCAAGACCAATGTCAGTTGTTACTAACTTTTGTGCGACATTGCTACTTTCGCTCCCTTTTGTCACTGGACTGTAAGCAAAGATGTCTGCTTCAAGGTCTTTTTTGAGATTGAAGGTGCTCTTGGCCAGCCCATAGGTAAATCCAGTTTTGAAGTCATTAATGACTGTCAGGCCGACTTTTACCAAAGGATGAATGTCGTACTGGTTAGCAAGGGCCGCAAAATACTCTGTAGGAAGGAAGCGACTTGAAAAATCAATTGTCTGATTGAAGCGATTTTTCTTTTGGTATCCACCCTCAAAACGCACATGCCATTTAGAGGTGACTTGTTGGTCGGCCCCTAGCATAACATCCCACATAGGATGAGATTCAGTATCATCAACGTAATCACTTTGATAGAGAGTTTGACCAAAAACCATAATGCTTGGAAATTGATAGCTCACTTGACCACCGGCCTTCAGTCTTTTTTGATCTTGTCCAAGAACATAATCAAGTTGTAGGTCTTCATTTGCTTGATATTCTCCGTGTATCCAAACTGTTTTTTCTATCTGCCCGGAATATCCATCCTGTTGCTTATCTCCTAAAATATAGAAATCTACTGAATAGTTTTCGTTAACAAAAAAGGTGAAGGCCATCCCATCATTACCTTGAGCAACTTGAGAAATTGAAGTGAGACCAGTGGGTTGGTTAAATGGGTTAATAGGATTAAAAATTTCTCCCTGCCCGTAATTAATATACATACGACCAATCGCAAACTTGTGTTCTTCATAATCCCATTCATAAAAAAGTTTGTTTAAGATGGATTCTATTTGGTAATTGTTTTCCTGTTTTTTGTATTGAAATTGGAAAATATCTCGGGCCACGAGCTTATTTGGGTAAGTATAAATTTGTGGGGCAAGATATTTATCTCGATAGAGTTCAGAGTAGCTATGTCTTACAAACCAATTCGCTTCCACCCTTGAGCCATTTAGCTCAACTTTACCATTCAAATTACCATAGATAAGGTAGAAGTCTTTTTGATCCCATTTTTGGTAAAGATCATCCTTTGCATCTTGGTTGTTCCAAGCGTGTCTTCCTTGGGCCTCAACATTGCCGGATAAATCAGCATCAAGCTTGGCCATGGCAGAAAAGGATAAAAGAAATAAGACAAGAGCGATGAGTTTCATTATCTCTCCATTAAATTTTTCTGTGAAAAATGATCTTCTTTAAATTTAACGTTGAACTTAATATCTTTGTAAATAAGTGTCGTTTTTTTACTTGGATCATCTTCAGGTTTCATTACCCACTTCACAGGAACTTTATGCCCCTCAAAGGTTTTAATTTCATCAAAAGTAAGAGTCCTTTTTAAAGTTCCCTCTTTATCAAAATATCTATAAATTCGGGGAAGGCAATCCTGTTTTGAAGCGTAGGTTACAATTTTGGGCCACATCACTTTTGAGTTAGTTTTGGCCAGATTTTCTATAACTCGATATTCTGTGCCGTTAATCTTTTCATCATCTTTAAATTTGTGAGAGTAATCTTCACTCATTGAAGAAGCTTTGAGAATATCATCATTCGTAAAGTCAGAGCCCATCCAGCTTGCTAGTAACATTGATGAAGAGACTGCAACTTTCCTTTTTAATTTTGGAAAGTAATTCCACATATTATTTTCTATTCTTAAGGTGCGGATACCTTTTTCTTTAGCAGGAGAGGTTATGGTGGATAATCCTTGTTTCTTTCCTTCGATGTCAGAAATGATTTCAAGCGTTCGAGACCAGTTAGGGGTCTCGATAGTCATCATGATCTCGGACTGAGAGCGATCTCCTCTCATTTGATGTTCGACATATTTTTGCCATTCATCAGGATTATTGGCATTCACTCCAAGAGCAAGGCAAAAAAGGATGTCTTTTCGAAGGAATTTTTTAAACATTGTTGGTCCTTTTTTCTGAAATTTGACCATCTTTGATATAGAGAACAGTTTTCACTTGGTTGATGAGGTGTTGGTCATGGGTTGAAAAAATAAAAGTCAGTTTATACTCTTGATTTAGTTTTTTAAATAATTGAATAATTTCTTCGGCCGTCTTTGAGTCCAAATTAGCAGTTGGCTCATCCGCCAATATAAGCTGGGGTTTGCCAGCAATGGCCCTAGCAATAGAGACTCTTTGTTGCTGTCCTCCAGACAATTGTTTTGGGTATCGATTACTCATTTGAGAAAGGCCAACTTGATTTAATGACCATTCAACTCTTTCTTTTATTTCTTGCTGAGAAAAACCTTTTAGTTGAAGTGGAAGCTCTATGTTTTCTGCAGCGGTAAGGATGGGAAGAAGTTGATAGTCTTGAAAAATAAACCCCATATAATCAAGTCTATGTTGAGTTCTCTCTTCTAAAGAAAAAGAAGTAATATCTCGTTCTCCATGTTTTAAAGTGCCCTTGGTAGGTAAAAGCAGCCCTGCAATTAAATTAAGCACAGTGGTCTTTCCAGAACCAGAGGGACCAACTAAAGCAAGAAAATCACCTTCATGAATACTTAAATTGATATTTTTGGCACCGTAAACTTTATCTTCATTAGATGATTGGTAAATTTTCTCAACATCAATGAGCTGAAATTGCATACTTGCTCCGTTTCATAACTCTAAAAAGTGGGTAGATCATGGTTAGTGCTAAGAAGGTATAAATAAGTAGCGGCACTTGCCAAAAATATTTTGTGACAGGATAGAACTTTACCAGTGGTTGAATTTGCATCCCACCCATAATGATTGGTTTTCCACCAGTGAACATTTGGATATTGATGGGGTGATAACTAAAATATGTGGTGGCAAGTAATCCAAGAATAATTCCTAGGCCGAGTGAAAGAGTGCCCATCATGAAAATTTCTAAGAAAAGTGATTTTCCAATCCATGAACTTCTGGCCCCGATAATATTGAGCGCATAAAATTCTTTTTCTCTCTCAAAAAATGTAATCAGAATTGTATTTGCCAGACCAAGGCTTATAACTAAGACAACAATGATAGAAACTAGCCAAGTGAAATTATCGATAAAGCGAATGGAGACACTAATTTCAGGCAAGATCTCAGTCCATTTGACGATTTTGGCCAGGGGAAAAGATTCTGGAATTTCTCGTTTCATGTCAAAGCTAACTCTTTGATGGTAAGAATTAGGGTTCATAGCAAGAAAAATTCTTAGACTATTAATGTCGGTAAAAGCGAGAGTTTCTTCAAAATCTCCACCACCAAAATCAAGTAGACCTACAACTTGCATAATCTCATTGGCGATAGATCCATCCAGGGCCTGTCCAATTAAGGCGACTTCATCACCGATCTTAATATCAATTCGTTCTGCAAGTCTTTTTCCTAAAACAATTTGATTAGAATTGGAACTGGATAAGAAGTTTCCTTGTTGAATAGCTTTAGGAAGAGTTGTGAGTAATTTTTCTTTTTCAACTTCAATACCAGTGAGAAGGACTCCTAGAGTCTTTTTTTCACCTGAAATAAAAACTGGAGCGGTTACTCGTTGGCAAGATTTTTCAAATAATGTTTTATCGGGAATGAGATCATCATTAATGGTTTTAAAATTATTAAATTTTCTTTTATCATTCTCATAATAATCTGGATGAACAATTTGGTAGTTTCCTGCATACTGAGTTAGAAATTCATTCATGATTTCTTTTGAGCCAGAATTAGCAAAATTTAAAACCCAAATAATATAGGCCGATCCAAGAGCGAGACTTAAAACCATGATTAAAGTTCGCTTAGGTGAGCGCCATAGATTTCGATAGCTGTACTTTAGGAGAAACTTCATTAATTCTCACCTAGTTTTTTTAATGTTCTATGAATAGACCAGCAATAGCTAATCATTAAAACCATGCAGACAAACAGGAGAGTAAAATATATTTGTTCTCCCATAAGTTTTGGATAAATGATTCCCGGTAGTTTAATTCCGGCCCTTTCAATTGAGACGCCGTCATTTAAAAACCTAAAATCTACTCCAGTTTGGGATTGAACACCAATGATAATAGTTAGACAAAGTATGGAAAAGCTGGAGGAGAGTAAAATCATTTGGATCACTTCAAAGAGACCAATCTTCCAAAATTTTCGTGATGAGATACCTAATATATTCATCATTTTCAGTTCTCTTAATCTTTCCTGCCAAAGCATTTGAACAGGAGTCATAATTGTCATCGTGATGGTGATGCCAATAATAATAAGAAAGAATTTAATCATTCCATTATGAAATTCGAGAACAACGGCCATTTCTGGATTGAGCTGTTTCCAACTTTTTATAACTAAGTTTTGGTTTTCAAATTGTTTTTTAACTTCAAATTCTGAGGACAAATTTTCTGTCATGACCGGAATGCGGTTAAATAGGATTTGTCCATTATACTGGTTGAGAAAAATTGTTTGCCATGTTTTTTGATTGATATAGATAAATTTTTTTTCAAAACTCTTACTGTTGTAGTGGTAGATGCCCTTAATTGAGAGAATTTCAGACCGAAGTTCACCTTTTACATCTTGGTAATTAAGAACAAAGGTATCACCGACATGAAATTTAAAAAAAGAAGCGAGCTCTTGTCCAATGACTACACTATAGTCATCTTTCGAATGAATGAATTCTCCAGAAATGATTGATTTTGAAATAGGTAAGAATGACTTTTGAATGGCAGGATCAATGCCGAGTACAACTAGACCTGTGGCCCCTTCAGGGGTTGAGATATTTCCATCAAGCACTAATTCAGGCGAGTATCCTTTATAAGGCTTTTGAGAGAGTTTTTCTTTAAGAGCATCTGTCAAGGCCAGCGGTTTGGAAGAGTCTGTTGTTTTAGAAAACAGTGGCTCTTGAATTTGAAAATAACCAGTGTTGGTATTAACTACCGCTTGTTCAATTTGATGATCTAGCCCATCAAAAAAAGAGACCACCCAAACGGCCAATACAACTGCCAAGCAGACGGAAAGTCCAATAAAGACACTTCGGCCTGGATTTTGTTGAATGTTTTTCCAGGCAAATTTAAATAAGTACTTGTTCTCGTTTTTAAGCATTTCAATTGTTTTACCGTGAGACCTAAAGAGTGAAAAGATAGTTATACTTGATTTTTTTTGACAGGTTTAAAACTTCTTCAATTTTACTTCGTTAAACCGATACGTAAATTGAGAGGTTTTTATGGAACAAGTTAAATGGAATTATTTTCAATACCGTAAACAGTATGATTACCCTGTGTTTGTACGGTTTAAGCAAGATGATTTGAGCAGTAAGTTTTTACATCTTCTAAGTGAAATTGGCTTTAATGAACTCAATGATAAAGAGGTCAAAAAAATTCAGCTTCACCGAACTCATACTAAAATTCTTACGATCCAAGGCGCAAGTGCTCGGCTGGAGCAGCAAATAAATGGATCAGAACTATTAGATAAATATGGGCCAGAATCTCTGTCGCTCCAATCTGGGATGCCAGTCTATACCTATCGAAAAGTTGGCGTGATGGGTCTTCCAGTTAATAGAACTCTTTGGGATCTTGCCCTACAGCACAATATTTCTCATACAGATCAAATGGTGGGATTGAGGGTTATCTTTGTTCGATACATTTCTCAGGCCTTGGCGGATCTAGGTATTCTTTGTTATTGGGGAACGGTTAAAGATGATACTGTCATTGTCATGAAGCAGCTGCAGTCCTTTGGTGAAGCAGTTTTGATTGATGTAAATAAAAAAGTTATTTTTTCAAATGGGGGAGAGATGAAGTTTCAATCCTCTTTAAAAATAATTCGAAAAGATAAAGACTCTAAAGTGAATACATCAATGAATCGCGAAGAAGTGATAAGTTTTTTAAGTGTTAATACATGTCTATTAAGTTTTTCGGGATTAAGTCCTGCCATGAAAAAAGCGATCTATGAACTCAGCACTTATGCGACTGCCAGCTATGCCATTTCAGAAACGGCCGTGAATCTCTAGTTGCCTCTGCCCATTTAGTTTTATAAGCTAGTGGGCATGAATCAAGATTGGATTGATCCCGTCATATTTTCTTTAGGTCCTTTGCAGGTACGCTGGTATGGCGCAATGTACGTCATTGGTTTTTTACTTGGTGGCTTCATTTTAAAGAAATTGGCCGACAGAAAGTTTTGGCCTCTTTCTCAAGAACATATTGATCAATACATTACTTGGCTGATTATCGGAATGTTCTTTGGAGCACGCTTGGCCTATGTTTTTGTTTATAACTGGGAATATTATTCTGTAAATTTCCTGGAGATTTTTTCTGTTTGGAAAGGTGGGCTAAGTTTTCATGGTGCTGTTGCAGGTATGTGCTTGAGTACTTACCTCTTTGCAAAGAAAAACGGAGTTCGCTTTCTTCAATTGACGGATTGTATGGCGATTGCAGGTACACCAGGTCTTTTTTTTGGAAGAATGGGGAACTTCATTAACGGTGAACTTTATGGACGGGTAACTGATTCATGGGTTGGTATTGTTTTTCCTGGTGGTGGCCCTTTTCCAAGACACCCATCTCAATTATATGAAGGAATTTTAGAAGGAATTTGTCTTTGGATAGTTCTTATTTTAATTCTTCGTCGTCAGCGTTTTTATGGCGTGGTAAGTGCCATTTTTTGTTTAGGCTATGGAGCATTTAGGTTTATTGTCGAATTCTTTAGAGAACCAGATACACAATTAGGTTACTTTTTTGGTTTTTTCACGATGGGACAACTCTTGTGCCTTTTGATGATTCCATTGTCAGTTTACATTTTAATGTATGCAAAAAAGATGAATCTAAAAAACCCTCTTCTTAAGTCCTAGTCTATTTGTAGGCATTTTTCATTTTTTTTATGAGTGGTTGAAAATTTATCTCTAGAGGATGGACCGTGTAGAAAATGGGGAAACATGTAATAGTGCATGCGGCACTGTAGATGTGTTTTAAAGGGGCCTTATCCCAAACATAGTAGGCCTCTTCGTGCACCTTCTTATACAAAGTTTGTTTGCCCAAGCGATTAATGATGGATTGGAAATAAACATCATGCAAAAAATAAGAGGGGAGACGAGCAAAAAAATCTAAAACAATTCCTTCCCGGGCCTGAACAATAACCGGAAATTTATAACGAATATGAGCAACATAAAATTTATACGTTATTATACCTGATGCGTTATTTATGATTTCGCCCTTTCCGTATTTCTCCTCGATTTCTGCTATTTTCTTACCAGGATAAAAGATATCAAGTGCTTCTAAGCTGAAATTATAATTTGGTGCTTCAACTTTTGCGTTTAAAGGTTGAAACATGAGTAAAAGGCATGGCAAGATGAATAAGAGCTTAAACATTGGTCTATAATAACATCAATTAGGAAGATTTCTTCCTCAATTGAGTTATTGACTATTTTTGCCAACCATAGGGACATAAATTGCCCCTACTTGATGTTGATGCCAGTTAGTTTATGCTTTTTAGTGATGGGGTACCTGTTACTTCAGCAAAGTTAAGGATGAAATGATGATGAAAAATATTACCCTGTTGATATCATTGACTTTGATTTTGTCTGCATGTGCAAACCATAAGAAATCTGCCAGAAAAAAGAAAACATACGACTCAACTGTTGCTGAACAGGCCGAATACTATCGTGTCCAGGAGCAACTTATTGAAGCTGACCTCCCTAATTGTAAGGGATGTATTCATGGAAGCGCCCATGAGCTAACTTTTACTCCTCCTTTAAATGTTTATGAATTAGAGGGTGAAGTTGTTTCGGAATTGGGTTTAAGAAATACCAAATTTGATATTCCTGTCGTGTGGAACAAACAAGTTGCCGGCTGGGTAAAGTTCTTCACAGGTAAAGGAAGAAGGCACTTTGTGAACTATACCCAAAGAGCTGGAAGATATGCACCTGTCCTTTCAAAAATTATGGCCGATAATGGCTTGCCTCGTGATCTTATTTATCTTGCGATGGCCGAATCTGGATTTCAAAATCACGCTCGTTCTTGGGCAAAAGCTGTTGGCCCTTGGCAATTTATGCCGGCCACAGGAAGAAAGTTTGGCCTAAATATTGACTATTATATTGATGAAAGAAGGGATCCTCTTAAAGCTTCACTGGCCGCTGCAAATTATTTAAAAATGCTTCATGGTCTATTCAATTCTTGGGAATTAGCTGCAGCAGGATACAATGCTGGTGAGGGGAAAATTGCACGAGCTGTAAGGATGTATCGCACGAAAGATTTTTGGAGTTTGACTCGTGGACGTTATCTTCGTCCTGAGACAAAAAATTACGTTCCAAAAATTATGGCCCTTGCTATTATTGGTAAAAATTTAGATGTCTTTGGTTTTCATGAAATTGAATTTGAGAAGGCCCTTGATTACGAAGAAATCTTAGTTAAGGGAAATGCCGACCTTTATGATGTCGCTGAAGTGCTAGAAATCGATTTTGAAGAACTCAAACGCTACAATCCTGAAATTGCGCGCTGGCAAACTCCTCCTTATTTGGAAAGTTATCCATTAAGAGTTCCCGTTGGAGCGAAAGAAGCATGGGATGAATTTGAGAATAAAGATTCCGTAGTTGCAGACAATTTTAAAACTTATGTAACTAATGGTAAGTCATCGCTTCAATACATTTCTAAGAAATTTAAAGTGCCAGTGGATGTACTCGCAGAATTAAATCCTGAACTTGATGAGAATAACCTTGCTCCTCAATCAGTAGTGAATCTTCCGTTTCGTGAAGACCATTCTCTGCAGGCCAGTATGTATGCAGATCTTTATGAGAAAGATAGCAAGAAAAACTCTCGGAAGCGTCATTATCGCAGAATGATTAGTTCAAATATTCGTCGTGGTAAAATTGTTCGACATGCTTCAGTTTACTACACCGTTAAAAAGGGTGACACTCTTTGGAAAGTTGCACAAAGGATGGGAGTGCCAATGAGCAGTATCATTCGCAGCAATAAACATCTTATCAAACGAAGAAAAATTCTTCCGGGTGATAAACTCGCTATTCGATAAAATTCAAATTTTTCTTATAAAACCCACTCGCAAGAGTGGGTTTTTTATTTTAAGATCATTCCATTATGAGTTTCGGATTACTCAAGCATTTCAAAGATCTCAAAAAAGAGGTCTCAAATAATTTAATCGTTTTGCATGTTCCACATGTAATACTTGGTCACGACCTAGGTGCCGTTCTTAAGCTTATTGAACTTAAGAAGCAGTTTCCTGATGAAAAAATAAAACTGATTTCAAATCGACTTTTAAATAAACAAAGTTTAATTGAGGCCTATGAATTTGGTGTCACAACTTTAAGATCTTCAGAAGCAGTAGAAGGAATTTATAAAAAGTTTTTTAATGCCAAGATTATTCCTCAGAATAAAGATGCACTCTTTTACAAAGATGGAAAGTTTCATGAGTTTGGTGGAAGAGCAAAATCGATGGATCTTCTTTCTGGAGAAGATTTTTTTACTCACAAAGGTTATAGACTAAGCTTACAGTCACTTTTTAGTGAGTCTGATTGGGAAAACTTAGATCAGATTATTGGTGAAGCTTTAGATATTCGTATTTTTGAATCGATTGAGAAGACGACGCCACAGGATCTAGTTGATAAGGCCGAATGGGTTTTACACTTTAAAGATTTCTCAAAACTCACTTGTACTCATCTGTATTCAAGTCTTTCTCCAAAGAAATTTCTTTCTTACTTAACTCATAAAGAAAATTTTACTCCAGAATTAATTGATGTTTGTACTTCTTGCAAGATTCAAGCTGCCTTATCAATTACCCTGGTTTTAAATAAAGAGATTTATCAAGAAGAAAGGACTCTTTTTATACCTCAAAGTATGACACATGAATGGGGTCATTTTATAGTTGAGTTTGAAAGCTTTAATTACCAAAAGAAAGAACAACTTTGTCATGTGCTCTTTCTGATTCATGAAGAAGAGCCTCAATCTGAAGAGCTCGCTGCTAAAATTAAATTAATGAAGCGTGTACTAGACCGCGTATTCCCACATTTTGAAGACTCAATCGCAAAAGAATATATTCGTTTTGACGAAGAAATGTTTATTTCAAATATTAAAGATGAAGGTTTTGATCAAATGAGTTTTGATTATCCTTCATTAAAATTTACTGGCCAATTTTCACAAGTCAGAGAAGATCTTCACAATCAAAAATTTCTAGCTCGCACTCTATTAAGTTAATCAGGAGAATAAGATGAAATTGCTAATCGTAATCATGATGATTTTATCATCTGTCGTTGTATCTGCTCAAACTAGGATTGTTTCAATTGATGCCCTCGATCTTTCATACACGGGTGGTTTATTGGTGAGACATGAAAAAGGAAAGGGACCTGACCGTGATACAACTAACTTTCGTTTCAATTTAAATTATGCTCAAAACATAGAGCAGTATGTAGGACTTATGTGGAAAGCAAAGGCCTATATCAATAAACAAAATGTTGATTACGGCAATAATGATGTAAATGAATCAGCATGGGGAGCGGCCGGTGGTGTTCTTTACAACCTTCAACCTAATGATATTAAAAATTCAATCATGTTTGGAGCTATGGTGGGGTTAGAAAGGGCCACTTACGAGCTAGGTACAATTGATGATAAGTCTGGGTTTAATTTATTTCTTGATCTTGAAGGCGGAAAAAGATGGGATCTTGGAACTTATTCTGTTGCCAACATCTCTTATGCTCCAACCATTGCTGTGAACGTTAAAAGATATGGTGGAGATCTTCGTGACCATTATTTTAAAAGCAGTCGTGAAATCCGTTTCAATTTTCTAAAATTCGACATTCTTTTCTAAAAAAAATTAAATTTTTTAATTTAAGGCCACTCATTTGAGTGGCCTTTTTATTTTTCAGGGTCAATAGGGGCAGTCATAACTTTGACATATTACGAATGATAGGACCACTCTTTAAAATCCATATTAAAAAAAATATTTACAAAGGAATATTGTACGGTGAAACTTAAGATAATAACTATATTTGTAAGTTTAGTTACATAAACCATGTAAGGATGACTTTAAGTCACTTATGAAAAAGGAGATTTTCAATGAGAAAACAGCTTACAGTTGCTCTAGGACTTGCTGTTCTTGCAACACCAGCTTTCGCTACAAAAGCTCGCTTAGAAGCTCTTGGCGAAGACAACTACGGTTCTTATTTTTTAAATGACAACCGTAACATTTTCCTTAACCCAGCTAAGATCAATGACAACAAAGATCTAGCTACATTCGAGTTTGGTGCTAACTCTACAGCTAACAACGGTTCTGTTACAGGAACTCAAACTGATTCAGTTGCTAGCCCACGCGCTGAAGGTGGATTGATTAAGTCTTACGGAAATCTTGTTTATGGCGTTCACATGGGGAACTCTACTCCAACTGCTGCTATCACAAGAACTCTTGGTAGCATCACAAATGCACAAGAAGTTAAGCCAATCGATTTATTCGTTGGTGGTGACGCTGGTGTTAAATGGGGTGCTAACGTTACTTATGAAGATTTCACAAACGGTAACGTAAACGGAAGTCTTATCTCTTCTCATGCTCTTCGCACAAGACTTGGTGTTGTTCACGGTGACTTAGAAGCTTTCGTTCAAGCTTCTCTTTCTGGCAATGTTAAAAACCGCACAACTGCTAAAGAAGTTGATGGTAAAGGTTCTTACTTCGCAGGTGTAGGTTATAACCTAAATGGTACAAAACTATTTGCTGACTGGAAGAGCATTAAAGCTGATTACGGTGTTCAAGGAACAACTGATTCTAACTTCAAAATGGATGAAATCCGTCTTGGTGCTGCTAGAAATGATAAAATTTCTGACAAAGCTAGCTTAATCACTAAAGCTCAACTTACTCGTGGTATTTATGAAGATGATTCTGCTACAGCTCTTTCTTCTTCTTTCTCGACAATTGATGGAAAAATCACTCAGTACAGCCTTCCATTAACTGCTGGTGTTGAATATGCTGCAACTTCTTGGTTAGATCTTCGTACATCTGTTTCTCAGACTGTATGGTCTCAACAAGAGCAAAAGCCAACTTCTGGTACTAAAACTAACAGACAAATTGCTTCAACAGTTGTTCGCGCTGGTGCTTCACTTAAGTTCGGCGAGCTTTCAATTGATGGTGTAATTTCTACATCTGATGGTGGTGCTTCTCCAGCTGCTGGTACAGGAGCTGACACTGCTAATGGTAAAGGTACATTACGTACAGACATGCTTATGTCTCGCGTATCTATGACTTACCGTTTCTAATCTCTAGATTAGTTAACATAAGCTACGAGGCCCGGCTATGCCGGGCCTTTTTATTTTGTTTTCAAATGAATTCGAGTACAATCTCTTTACAGGAGATTCTCGATGAAAAAAATTTTAGCACTTATTTCCCTTGTCGCTTTCTCACCGGTACACGCGGAAGAATTATTTTTTGGTGATGTAAACTATTTCCTTAAAGCAAAACAAGTTAATGTTACGGCCGGTATGGACATGTCTAGTTATCGTTATAGATATGGTAAGTCTGGTAGTGACAATGAAAAAGAAGGCTACACTTTTCAAGCTTCTGCTGCTTACGCTTTCACTGATCAGTTTAACTTATTTTTTACGGCCCAAGATAATTACAGAATGAAAGTAACAACATCATCTGGAAGCTATTATCAAAATGGTATGCAAAATCCCGTTATTGGCGGAAATTATCGATTACTCAATCAGAATTCATCATTAGTGAATCTTGATTTTGGTTTAGTTGCTGGCCTTAATTTTCAAGATCAGGAGTTAGGATCTGTTAATAAGGATGGAAATGCTGCCAATGGAAGAAGCTCATTAGAGTTAAATTATCGAATTGGGAAAAAGTGGAATGTTGCTAATGAATGGCAATTAACCGGAGGATTTGTTTATAATAAGTCAGGAGAGTATAAGCAACTCGGAACCACTACTGAAAAAGTAGACATGGATGCTTCTACTGATAGCTACTTAAAGTTGGCCTACCAGTATCGCCCAGTTCATGAAATTATGTTCAATATTTCGGCCAAGGCCACTCAAATCTCTGGTTTTGATTCAAAAAATAAATCAACTGGTTATAAATCTTCTTCAGAGACTAGAACCAATTATGATTTTCTAGGTTCTGCGAAATATCTTATAACTGACAACTTTATCTTGAGTGCGAGCTATGGCCAGTCTTATATGCCTGACTACAAGGCCAATACGAGCTCAAACGTTGGTAAAGTTTATCGTCAAAGATACTCACAAATGGGTATTGGACTTGATTTCCTTTTCTAAAAATTCCTTTTTTAGAATGAATTTCAAAATTTCTTCACGATCTGTCTCAGTATTTAACAAATCCAGAAGTGTTTCCCACTTCTGGATTTGATTTTCAATTTGTCCTAATTGTTCCAGTAATTTTTTAGAGTGTTGAATGACCATATTAAACTCCTTGTATGTATTATAATACAAGAGTTTGATATATGAAACAAAATGAGATTTGTCAGTGATTTTAGTGGTTTAACTTGGCGCCCAACAGGGGAGGGAAGGTACTTTCTTCTGGATGAAATATTTTTGAAAGCATGAGTTTAAACAACTCTCTTGTTGGATGGGTTGAGTCCCGAAAATACTTATCATTACTAAACTCTCGAATTTCGGGCGTACTAAAATCATAAATAGTGCCGAAGATCTGAGCTAGTACTTGTTTAAATTCTAAATGCTTTTTACCAAGTCCCGATTCCTGTTCAATTTTTTCGAGGTGATTAAAAGAATAGGGAGTTGTCCACACGACGAGCTTGATATTTCGCTCATCACAAAGTCTTTTGATCTCTTTTAAATAATTGATTCTATTTTGATCAAATTCATAATTGGTATATTGAAATTGATTAATTTTGATTGGCCCATGATACGCCTTTTCGGCTTGGTAATTCCCATCTTCTAAATAGAGATGGCGGGCCTTACCAAAATTGTTTACCCAAATAACTTTAAATGAATCACTGATGGCCTTGAGAGTAAAATAATCGAAGTCGATAAAAGATCTTTCAGGCCTTGGAGAGTTCTTGTTATTGAAATACGGGTAAAGAGGAGAGGTAAAAAACCTAGTATCAGCTAGGAAGTTTTTATTTAAAGTGTAAAAATCCATTTGAAGCAGAATCATTTTCGGATGGTAACGTTCTAAAATGTGTCTCACAATGGCGAGATAGTCTTCGGGCATTGTGTGCTGAAGTGAGTAGTTGAAAGTTTTAAGATGAATGAATTGCTCTACATCGGTTGTGTGTAGTCTATGAGCAGCAGAAGATCCAATGACAAAGGCCTGGTATTCTTTTTTAGAGTGTTCAACCATATTGAACTTATTCTCTCTGGCCATGGCCACAGCTTTAGTATTGAAGCCGAATAAGTTAATCCCATACTTGTCATAGGGATCTATGGAATAAACTAGTCCTAAAAGTAGGGTGATGAGAATAAAAATAGTTAAAAAGAAAACTCTAATAAAATTCATATCAAAAATTAAAATATATGAAGTCGGAGACTCTGTTTAATCCGAATAAACAGAGAACAAACATCACCCCAGTTAATATTGCTAAAGAGATACTCGGTTTAAAATTTTCTTGCCAATAGCGTGTATTCTTAAGCTTCAATAAAATAAAAAAACCAATGATAATGAGAGAGAGTTGTAAGTTCTCATCATTAGTCATGTAAGGACCTCTCTGAATTCCTAAATGCTCATGGAGATTTTTAATTGCATTTATTCCCGTTTTAGGAATACGAATATTTTGGAGCCCAAGCATTCCTTTCATAACATTAAAGGCATCATTAAGTGTATTTGACCTAAAGATAATGAATGAAAGGTTTACGAAGTTAAAAGTGATGAGCCAGCCCAAAAAATAAGGCAATTTACGCTTGGTCTTTTTCCAGTAGTAATGGACAACAATGGCCAGACCATGAAGAATTCCATAGACAATATAGGTCCAACTAGGACCGTGCCATATTCCGGCAATTGTCATCGCTAGAACCATGGCCAGCATATTAAAATGAAATCCCTTGGGAAGGATTTTTACCATTGGTGTAAAAATGTATGTTCTAATAAATGAAGTTAAAGTCATATGCCAGCGAGACCAAAAATCATTAATGTTGGCCGCTTTTAATGGAGAGTTAAAATTTTGAGGAAGCTCAAAATTAAAAAGTCTTCCTATTCCAATGGCCATATCTGAATAACCACTGAAATCAAAATAAAGTTGAAGAGTATAGGCCAGACTTGTTCCCCAAGCATAAAAAAGATGAAGCTTGGATGTATCAGAATAGGCATCATTGACCCAAACCGAGAGACTATCGGCAATCATGACTTTTTTAAATAAACCTAAAGTAAAAATGAAAATACCAAGAGAAATATTTTTTTTATTGATAACTTTGTTTTTTAAAGATTGGTACTGAGGAAGCATCTCTTCAAAATGAACAATTGGTCCAGCGAGTAAATGGGGGAAGAAGACTACAAAAAGAGCATATTCTAAAATTCTTTTCCCTTGAGTAATGGCACCTTGATAGACATCGATAAGATAAGCAATTTGTTGAAGAGTGTAGAAACTAATACCAACCGGAAGAGCGACTTTAATGAATTCAATATGACTTCCAGTGAGGAGGGAGAGATTTTCCAAAAAAAAGCCGGTGTATTTATAGTATCCAAGCAGACCAATATTAAACAGAAGGCCAATATAAAATAGAAGCTTTCTTTTATTTTCGTTTTCAATTTGAGTCAGCTTTTCTGTTAAAAAAAAGTTTACGGAGATTGAAACAAGAATGAGAGGGAGGTACTTTATATTCCAGTAGGAGTAGTAAAAAAGGGAAGCGATTAAGAGCCAGGCCTTGGAAAGTTCAGTTAGGCGATAGCGATTAAGGCCAAAGTAGATTATCCAGGTACTAGGTAAAAAGAGAAAAATAAAGAGATAGGAATTAAAGACCATGATTTTATTTGGCCAATTTCTTTAATATCAAGTCGGCCATCTGTCCTACGTTTTGTAGTTTTAATAATTCCCCTAGGGCAAACTTCACTTTGAATTTTTTTTCTATGACTTCAATAAGAGAAATATGAGTGAGAGAATCCCATTCATCGACATCTTCAGCTGTTGTTGATTCTGTTATATTGAGTGAATGATTCTCGAAAACATCTTTAATTGTTTGGGCCAGAAGGGCCATAATTTCTGATTTTGTCATATTTTAAGCCTGTGTGTTTTTTGAGCTGAGATAGTTCTCTTTTAAAACTTTTTTATCGATTTTTCCACTTGAATTGGTTGGGTAATGATCAACAAAAATAATTTTTTCCGGTATTTGATAGTCTAGCAAATATTGAAGTAAATCCTTTTTAATCTCTTTCACAGTTTTAGATTCTTTTAAACGGATAAATGCAATGGTTTGATTTTCAGCAATTTCATGAGGAATGGCTATGGTGGCACAATCTTCAATATAAGAAAGTTTGTGAATATAGGAGTCTACATCGAGGAGATTAATTCTAAAGCCTCTCACTTTGATAGTATCATCCAATCTTCCAATAATATAAAAATCACCTTTCTCGTCGTAAAAACCAATATCACCTGTGCGGTAATATGTTTGCCCTTCAAATTGAATAAGGGCCGTTTTAGTTTTTTCAGGCTCGTTCATATACTCAGTAAGTAATTGAATTCCTCCGAGTAAAACTTCGCCCTCTTCTCTTGTGCTTAAACGCTTACCATCTTTAACCACAATGGCACTTACATTGGGAAGGGGCTTGCCAATAGCGATGTTGAGTCCCGAGCAGTCCGACGCTTCATCAAAGGACATCTTCTTTTGGTGAGAGTAAACAGTGCATTCAGTTGGACCATAGAGATTATAGAGATGGATCTGAGTCCCTAAACGATTGATGCACTTTTGGTAAAGACCATAGGAAAATCTAGCACCAGCAATCATTAGCGTTTTAAGTGCTGAAAGATTCACTCTTTCGGCCATCATATCACTTAGAAGCATTGAGAGATTATTGGGAACTGTTGAGAGAGCACTAATTTTATAATTTTCAATTTCAAAAGCGAGTTTAAATAAATCGCTATTGAAGTTTGAGAAATGTGTATGGACATTTTGGTGTAAAAATAATCCTACATCTGTCAGAGAAATATCAAAAGTAAACTCGGTGACCTGGAGCATATGATCATCTTGATTAAGATGCTTGAATTCTTCACCCACCCAATCAATGAAATTTGATAGTGCTTTACGCGGGATCATGACCCCTTTAGGTTTTCCTGTGCTTCCAGAAGTAAAGAGCACGTAGGAAATTCGATTCAAGTCAGGAGTTGGAACTGGTTTAATGGGGTGGTTATCTAAAATAATCCTCTCAAGAAGATCATCAGTGATGAGTAGTTTAAAGTGAGAGTCTTCTTGAATTTGAGCAACTCGATGCTCGGGATAATCAACCATCATAGGAATATAAGTCATTCCTATTTCTAAGCAAGCAAGCATGGTTAGAAGATAGCGATAGTCCTTAGTCGCTTTGATGGCAACGATGTCCACTTGGGGATCTAACTGGTTTAACAAATAATATTTTATAGAATTGTATTCTTTTTGGACGAGCAAAGGATTTAAATGCTCTCCATTTTTAGCATAAATATTAAATGTCGGTTGAGCTAACCGGTCTCTAATGATTTTTTGTAAATTCATAGCTAGAATTCTATATTTCCTAGAGCTAAAAAAGTAGTTTTTTTATTAATAAAATTGACTGATATGCGCTGCAATGATTGCCTTCAAATAGATAATGGACTAGATTAGATAAAGATGCTCAACCAAGGATGGAAAATGAACCGTAGAGACTTCGTCTTTTCATGGGGACGAAAGATGTTTTTTGGCTTTTCATGGCCTCTCACCTCACTTTTATTCATCATTTATTTTCAAAGTTATATTTTCCCTCGAACGAGCTTAGAATGGTTCTTTTATTTAACCTCACACTTTGCTCAGTCAGGATTAATCACTTGTGTTCTTTATTTCTTACTTTTTTGCCCTGTCATATACCTTCTCCCTTATTATTATGCATGTAGGTTTTGGGGACTATTTCTTATTTTGGCGGCCAATATTTTGATCTTTTTGGATGCCACTACCTTTGCTCAGTATGGACATCATTTAAATAGTTTTATTGGTGAACTAGTATTTCAAAATATTAACCTAGCATCGTTTATATTTTTTATTTTGGCCGGGTCACTAGGTCTTGGCCTATTTTTTTGGTTTCGGGGTGATCGACTTTGGCGAAGTATGCAAACTCACTTCTCTAACCCTGTTAAAAATTGGTACCTGGTCATCATTGGTTTGTGCGTAGTTTTAAGTCATTTTACTTTTAACCAAAAATTGTCTGATCTCTTCCCATTAAAAGATCCCTTTGTTTCTTCTCAGAAACAGACTAATTTTGATGAAGAAAAAAACTTCAATTATCCAGCGCAAGAGATTATCTGTCCTGGAAAAAATAGTTCTAATTTTCTTTTTTTGGTTGTTGATTCATTGTCCCCATCGGAAATTTCACCTGAATTTCCAATGCTTAATCATTTGAAACAGTACCATGCTTCAAATTTTACTAACCATGTGGCACTAGGGTTATCTACAGAAGATTCACTTTTTAGCTTTTTTTATGGATTGGCCCCTAAATATAGTCCTACAAGTAAGTTGCCAGTTTTTTTTAATGAGCTTTTAAAGAGAAATTATCAATTGAATATTTTTCACCAATTGCCATTTTATAAAAAAGAATCGGCGGCATTGGATGGACAGGTATTAGATCGTTTTAAAGAATGGTCGACTCAGTATAAAGAGTCTCAATCTCTTCAACCATTTTTTAATTATGTATTTTTTGAGAAGTCACGTTTCCCATTGGCAGAAATTGATAAGTCTATTGAACTTTTTGTTTCTGATTTACAAAATAAAAAGCTACTAAATGATACGGTTATCGTAGTAACTTCATTGACAGGAAACTCAACCTCTCTGAGTTTAGCAAAATTTCAGGTTCCACTATTTATCACTTGGAGTGAGAGAAAATCGATTTCTATTTCACACCTGACTACTCACTATGATGTTATGCCTACAATTATGAAAAAAGTGTGGGCCTGCAAGAATCCACCGGAGAATTATAGTTATGGTAAGCTTCTTTCAGATGTTCCAGCGAAAGATTGGTTAATTGGCGGAAGTAAGGAAGATTTAGCAGTTTTTGATTGGGGTAAGAAAAATATTATTCTCATTAAAGATCGGGATTATGAAACTTCAAATTTTGAAGGACAAAAAATTTCCGTAGATAATGTTAGAAAAGATATTGTTCTTGATGCTTTAAAAATATCAAAGAAGTTTTATAAACGTTGAAGTAAAACTAAAGTTTCGAAGTGCTCAGTGTGTGGAAACATATCAAAAATCTGGGCCTTCATTACTTTATAATTTGTGAGAATTGTTAAATCCTCTTGTAAGCTTTCATAGGAACAGCTCGAATAAATAATGTAAGGTGATTGAGTCTCTTTTAAAAGTAGAGCTGTCTCGGACAACCCACGTCTTGGTGGATTAACTAAGATGAGATCAGGGGAAAATGATTCGATATCATTTTTAGTGTGAGCAGAATCTGAGCATTTAAATTCCAAATGATTTAAATTAAGTGATCTTGCTGTTTGAGTCGCCTGTTTTATTGCCTCGGCATTTATTTCAATTCCAAGACCTTGTTTAATGAAATTTGAGACAAAAAAACTAAAAGCACCTTGGCCACAATAGAGCTCCAAAAATTTATTTATTTTTAAATCTTCTATCCAATTGGCCGCAGTTTGATAAAGAGATTCCGCTACGATTTGATTCGTTTGTACAAAGGCCTGTGGGGTCAATGTTAATGAAATATCTTTTAATTGATGTCGAATAAAGTGCTTCTCACTTAAAATGATTTCTTCTTTTCCTTCAAGAATGGCATGAGCAATTGGCTGAATGTTGGCGGAGATACATTTAAGGTAAGGAATCTGTAATTCTGGAAGGTACTTTTTTATTCTGGTAATGGCCTCTTTAGAGCGTAAAACAAATCGTAAATACATCTCATCAGAGTGAACAGAATAAAATAAAATGAGACCTTTAAGTTCGCCCGTTTTATTTGAGATTTGATACGGAGTCAGATTAGCAAGAGTAATAAATTTTTTAATTCCTGGAAGGATTTGATTTATTTTGGGGTGATGAAGAGGGCATTCCAAAATTTCTCTTCCTTCATCTAAATTGGATTCACCCAAAAGTCCAATGACAGGCGCTTGAACAGTTCCGGTAACTGTAAACTTTGCTTTATTTCTAAAATGTAATTTCGGAGAGGAAAATGTGGGAGCGAGGGGAGAGAGGTTAAGTTTAGCTTCCTTCATTTTTAACTGAGTTGAATAATCTAATTCAATCAGTTTACAGGAGTGACATTTTTTTTCATTAAAGTAAGCACAAAAAGTTTTCATGTTTTATAATGATAACGAGATGAAGATATTTAAGCAAAAAATCAAATTCATTGTTTTAATATTAAGCCTTCTTTTAGTCGCGATTATTCCTTTTTACATGTATTTTGGCCATGATGTTGAACAACTTAATCGCCTTTACCCTCACTTGAAAGACCCTAAATCTCTGGAAGCAGAGTATGAATTAAAAAAGGCAAGACCGAAGTCTTGGGTTGGCCTTAAAGAGATTTCTAGCTATGGGAAGTGGGCAATTATTTTTTCTGAAGACTGGAGTTTTTATCAGCATGAAGGTGTTGATCTTGAGCAGATTAAGGTTGCTGTGAATGAGATGGTTGAAGAAAGTCGTTTCCGTGGGGCGAGCACGATTACTCAGCAGATGGTTAAAACAGTCTTTCTTTACCAAGATAGAACACTTTGGAGAAAATTAAACGACATTATCTTGGCCTATAAAGCTGAAAAATATTTATCTAAATCAAAGATCTTAGAAGTTTATTTAAACACCATTGAATTCGGCCCAAGAATCTATGGAATTAAGTTGGCCTCTTATCACTATTTTGGAAAACATCCCTCGGCCCTGAATCCTCGAGAGTCGGCCTTTCTTGCAATGCTACTGCCGAGTCCTAAGCGATACTACATCTCTTTTAAAAGAAAAAAACTTACTATCTTTGCTCAAAAACGAATTAAAGAAATTTTGATTAAGATGCGCATGGGGAAAGTCTTAACTCCAGAGCAATGTCAGCAGGAAATTGAATCTGAACTCTTTTGGGAAAAATAAGTTTCAAAAATAAAATAAATCTTCATTTTGCTTGATAAGAATTGCTCAGCGATTTTTTAAAAGATAACTGTTTCTTTTTAGTAAGGAGTGGGCAATGGAATTTCAAATTCAAAAAATCGAGGCAATGATTTATACCATACGAGGACAAAAGGTGATGCTGGATAGGGATTTGGCGGCTTTATATAGAGTAGAGACAAAAAGGTTAAACGAGCAAGTGAAGAGAAATATTGATCGTTTCCCGTTAGATTTTATGTTTAGGTTAACTGCGGAAGAATTTGAGGTTTTGAAGTCGCAATTTGCGACTTCAAAACCTGGAAGTGGAGGTAAACAAAAACTGCCTTTAGTATTTACCGAAAATGGGGTTGCTATGTTGTCAGGAGTTCTAAAGAGTAAAGAAGCTATTCAAGTAAATATCTCGATCATGCGTACATTTACGAAGCTTAGAAGTTTTCTTGCAATGGAATCGACTCTAGAAAATCGTATGAACAAATTGGAAAAAGGAACGAATCACCTTTTTAAAATTGTTTTTGAAAGACTAGATACTCTAGAAGATCAAGTTACACCTAAACTGCCAGGGAATAGAAAAAAGATAGGACTTAAAAATTGATCAATACTCAAATTAAATGTCTTAAACATTCATAGGCCACGGTGGTGGCAACATTAGAAAGATTAAGCGAGCGTATGTGTTCTGAGTACATGGGGAGTTGAAAGAATTGAGAGTGGTATTCTTCTTCGACTTCATAGGGAAAACCACGAGTTTCGCCACCAAAAATCAGGTAGCAATCTTTTACGTAGGGAGCTTGGTAGTGAAGCTTCTTACCAGTGTTTTCAAAAAAAAGTAATTTATCTTTTGCAGGCTTCTCTCTGATTAGAAAATCTTCCCAGGATTCAAACTCACGCAATTTAACATACTTCCAATAATCCAAACCGGCCCTTCGGACTGCCTTTTCATCAATTTCAAAACCGTAGGGTTTAATGAGAATGAGTTCTAAATCAAGAGCAACACAAGTGCGCCCGATGCTCCCAGTGTTACCTGGGATTTCGGGCGCAAAAAGCACAATTTTAAATTTGGAATTATTTTCCATGAACAAGTAAGTGAGTCAGGGAGCGAATAATTAATCCTGAAGCACCATGAGCTGAGCAGTATGGAAGATGTGATTGTCCATCCACAACACCGGCAACATCAAGATGGGCCCACTTGATATCATTCTTAACGAACTCTTCAATAAAAGCAGCACCGATAGCAGTTCCAGCTCTCATTGGTGTACCAATATTTTTTAGATCTGCTACTTTAGATTTAATATCTTGTCTCCATTCATCAATGATAGGAAGTTGCCACATATACTCATCTTGTGATTTAGCAGCAGCTAGAATTTCATTGATCCATTTCTGATCGTTTCCTAAAATCGCAGCAACTTGATTTCCAAGAGCAACTAAACAAGCACCTGTAAGAGTCGCTGCATCGATAATGTAGTGAGGATTTTGGTCACAAGCATAGTCGATAGCATCTGCAAGAATGAGTCTTCCCTCTGCATCGGTATTAAGAATTTCAACAGTCTTTCCATTTCTTCCAGCAACCACAGCGTCTGGGAAAGTGGCCATTGAGTTAATGGCGTTATCAGTAATAGCAAGGATACAAGTAATTTTCACTGGAGCTTTTTCAAGAACTGCAGCTCTGAAAGCACCATAAACAGTGGCCGATCCACCCATGTCGTTTTTCATTCCGCTCATGTTAGCACCAGGCTTAATGCAGTAACCTCCAGTATCGAAAGTGATTCCTTTACCAACGAGAGCAACGTGCTTCGTTTTTGAAGTTGCTTTTGGTGGTTCGTAAGTTAAATGGACTAGGCGAGGCTCATAAGCTGAACCAGCATTTACAGAAAGGAAAAGTCCCATTTTTTCTTTTTCAATTTGGGCCTTATTAAGAATTTTAACTTTTACACCTTTAAGATTTTTCTTAACATCAGCTTCAATACGTTTAGCATACTCCTCTGAATGAAGGACATTTGGTACTTCATTAATAAAATCCTTAGCAACATTGATTGAATCGCAAATATTCTTAGCAGTTACCAGGGCCTTTTCGATTTTGGCCGAGTTTTTCTTTTCAACATGTCCAAGAATAATGGTCACTTCAGGAGCTTCGCTCTTTTTAGATTTATATTTATCGAAAGTGTAGTCAGTCATATAGAGAGATTCTGCAATAAGTCTGCAAGCTTCTGCTTCATCCTTAACAGCATTAAATCCTGGAACATCAATGGCAAGAGTTGTGGCCTTAGTTGATTTGGCCGCTTTGAAAAATTTAGCGGTAGATTTTCTTAAATCTTCAGCACCATAATTATTTTTGTCACCTAATCCAACAACAAGAACCGTTTCACCTGTTGCACCAGTGAAGGTAAGCATTTCATCTTTTACAGCTTTGAAGGCCTTAGAAGATTTTGTGTTAAAAAATTCTTCCTTCAGCCCTTTGTCTGACCAATGATCAATAGAAATGCTCGTTTCTGTTTTTGATCCTTTCGCTTTATTCGAAGTAGAGGTTTTTTGAAAAGCTGATAAAATTTTAAGTTCAGCACCTAGGAACTGCTCGCCAGTGGTGTCGATTTTAACTTGCATCGGGAACTCCTTTATTAAGTTCTGTTATTCTGCCATTTCTTGAAGGAAAGGTGAACTTCGGGTAGCCTGTTTTTATGAAACTTTTATTGCAAAGATATCTTGCCGCACAATTTATACTTCCTTTGGTAGTGAGTTCATTCTTTTTTGTGAGCTTTCTTCTCACTCTGGATCTCTTCCGTTTGACCGATCTTTTAGTTAGTCGGGACATTTCTATTCTGTTTATTGCTGGTTTAGTGGGAAACTTGGCGCTATCTTTTTTGCCCCTATCTCTTCCCATAGCAGTTTTATTTTCAACTATTTATTGCCTTAATCGACTCTCTGGTGACTCTGAATATATTGCAATGCGCGCAGGTGGCTTAACTAAGCCCCGTATCTTGTTGCCCTTTTTATTTGTGGCCGCAGTTTTGGCCATAAGTGTTTATCAGCTCAATCAAAACATTATTCCAAAATCCAATCTGCATTTTAAAAAGAAAGTGAACTATTTAACTTCTAGTGGTGTTTTGGCGGGAATCAAGGAGTCTCAGTTTTTTACTTTAATCCCCAATGTGACTCTTTTTGCCACGAAGTCGACGACTTATGGACGCAATTTAGAGGAAGTTTTCCTTCAAGTTAAAGAAAACCAAGATAAGCAAAAAGTTATTTTTGCTAAAAGAGGGGAGCTTCACTTTGAGAGGAACCCAGAAAATTTGACAGAGAAATTAACTTTGACGCTTTTTGAGGGAAATATCGTAGGAAGAACTAAAGGTCGAGACGTAGAAAAAATTATTTTTAATAAGTATGTTTTTCCGGTATCCCAGAGTCAATTGAACGATCGATTCAGCATAAAAGAAACAATGCTTTCTTCGAAAGAGTTAGAAGAAGTATTGAAAATGACCTTTGAACAGGCCAAAGCTAAGTACAATTTTAACGAACGAGAATTTTTTAATGCCAAGTACGAATTTTGGAATCGAAAAAATGGGGCCATTATTTGTTTTATTTTTTGTTTTTTAGGTTTTGGTTTGGGAATTACAGGTACAAGAGGCAAAGGACGCAATTCAGGGGTGATGGGGTTAGTTTGTCTTATTCTTTACTATGGGCTCTACTTTTCCCTCGTAAGTCTGGCGAAAAAAGAAACGATACCAATACCCTTGGCGGTCTTTACACCAGTTTTAGTTATTACAGTAATAAGTTTATATTTTTATAAGAAATTAGATTGGCAGTCGTAAGAGAAATCTGAAAGGTGTCAGGTACCTTTTGGTTCCAAAAGGTACCTGACACCTTTCTCGCATTCTAGCAATTATTGAGGTTGTTGTTCGCGCTTTTTAATTTCCTCTTCTTCTAGCTTCATTCTTTTAATGTAGTCTTCGGCAGTATAGAGGATATCGTCCTTCGCCTTAGGGAAAAGAGGCATTAAGTATTTGCTGCTACTTTCTTCAGGGAAAATAAGACTTTTCACACCATTCTTCGTAGGAGTTTCAATTAAATAATTGTTGTAAAAGATTCTTGTCACGGCAACATTTCCAAGAAAGAGTCGGATTTCTCCACCCTGTAACAATAGATCGCTGCCTTTATTGATGATGACACTTGTGATTGGATTATTATCAATCTTGTAACTCACCCACGTATTTCCATCGATAGCAGTGATGTAAATATTCTGAAGGTCTGAGTTTACTGAACTTTTAATTTTATCAGGGAGAATATTCGAATCAGTGTTTTCAGGAGCATCTGTTTTGATAGTAAATAGATTGGATTTTGCTGGTCTAAAATCGATATGAGGAAAATTTCTTTGAAAATCAGTTAATTTTTCTTCTTTCTTTTCCTCAACTGTGGCCTTAGTGGCGTCTCCTGTTGAATCTGTTTTTTCACTTGGAGCTTCTGGCTTAACTACAGGCTTTACTAGAGCAGAGCTAGATTCAATTTTAGGTCCTAAATCTTTTGTCTTTTGTTCATTGACTTCGCTTTCTACGACAGAGGAGATAATTTTATATCCACCTACTATAGTGAGAATCACAACACTGAAAATGATCAGTGGTAATAGTGATTTAGTGCTCTCGATAATAGAGTCACCACTTTCAATAACTTCATGAGGAGAGCTCACTTCTTCGCTTTGAGGATTTGCAGGTGATTGCGGCGCCATGTTTTTAGTATGATTAAGGGCCGGAAAAGGTTTACCTAATACAGTTAAGTAGGTGTATTCCATTTTTTCAATGACTTCGGGAATGGTAGCTCCAACGACTCGCGCATAGCTGCTAACAAAACCTTTTATATAAGCAGCACTAGGCAAATGTTCGTAGTCATTTGCTTCAATACTTTTAAGTATGTTCACACTGATTTTAGTTTTTTGGGACAATTTCTCTAACGAGTAATTTTTATCCAAGCGCTTTTGCTTGAGAAAATCACCTAACAAGCTGTTAGTCGAGTTGTTGTCATCTGCTTGGTTCAATTCTTGATCGGCCATTTTCCGTCCTTGGTAATTAAAATTCTGGAGATTCAAGCACCTTCCTGGTGGCATGAGATTCTTCAGTTTTATGGCGAGCTTCAAGATCATTAAGCTCTACAATTTTGTTTCTGGATTTAATTGCGTAAATAGATTTTTTGAAGCGACTTTCAATTTCATCGAATTTTATTCTCGCATCATCAAATCTTCTAAGTTCTGTTAAAGAAAGTCCTTGATAATAGTGAGCAATGGGAGAGTTCGTACAAAGACCTTGAGTGGCCTCTTTAAAATTTCTCAATGCTTTATTGAACTGTCTTTGATTATATTTTAAAAGTCCAATTTGAAAGTATGAAGGACAGTAGTTCTCATCTTCTTTGATGGATTTTTGAAAATAATCTTCGGCAGCAAGATTGTTTTTATTTTGAATTTCAATCATACCAAGATTGTAAAGAGTTCTTGCTTGCTTATCGTAAGTAAGGTCTCTTAAAACTTCTTTGTAAAGTTTTTCTGCATTTTTAAGATTTCCATCTTTGAAATAGATAGAGGCGAGGTTTTGTTTCGCATCGGAATTATTTTCATTATATTCCAATGATAAATTTAAATGCTTAATAGCGAGTTCTTTTTCACCTTTAAAATAGTAGGCCATCCCAAGGTTGTTGAGGATCTCTGAATTTTTTGGATCAAGCTCGTTCGCTTTGAGTAAAGAGTTCAGTGCATCAGTGTATTGCTGATCCATTAAACTTTGAGTTCCTGCTCCAAAATATAAAGCGGCTTGTTTTGCATTTTGATTTGATTTGCTTGAGCATGCAGAAAGTAAAACAAGAGAGGCCAAAACAAATAGATATTGTTTCAGTAATGTTGTTACCTGAGACATTGACCCTCCTCCAGTTTTTATAAAGTTCAATACTATTATTTTAAGTAAGGGGCAGTTTTTTGTAAAAAGAAAATCAACTTTTCCTCTCTAGAAAGATTAAGGTCTCAAAATGGAAGGTTGATGGGAAAAAATCAAAAAGCATCAGTTCTTGGAAATGATAATCTGTCACTAAGGCCAAATCTCTGACCAAAGTATGTGGATCACAGCTTACATAGGCCACGAATTGAGGCCTAAATTCCTTGAGCCAAAGATGAAAGTCCTTAAGGCCGGATCGTGGTGGATCAATGATTAAGAAATCAGGCTCTAATTTTCTCTTTTTTAGCTCAGATTTAACTCTAAATAGTGCATTTTTATCGTAAAGATTGATTGAGCTGAATTCCTCTGACTTTGGACTTGAGTAGATATCTACGCAAAGTCTGTCAGAATAATTCAATTTTTCCGTTAAATTTCCATTACCTGCAAAAAGGTCGAGTACTTTACTCCGAGATTTGTTGTTGAACCAACTCTCGATTCTTGTTTTCATCTTCAGGTTCATTTCTTCAAAAACTTGAGTGAAACCTCCCTCTGCGTAGGGACGATTCCAAGATGTTTTTAATGTATTTTCATGCCAATAAATTTCGACGTGCCCTTTGCTTACATCCTGAGGAGCTACTGAGGTCCAGGTTTGATAAAGTCTTTTTAATTCTTGAGAAATTTCAGGAATTCCAATAATGCAATCAGGTATAGGGGTGATTTGATTTTGATTAATGTCCAGCATTCCTAACTTTTTAGACTTTAAATCATAGTGAAGCTGGATACGATTGCGATAACTGGCCCTTTTTGGGGATTCTATTATTTGAATTTCAGGATGCGGAAGTTTATGAAACAGTCTTTCAAGGGAATTTTTCTTGATCTTAACTTCTTCTGTGTAGGGAATATGTAAGAAATGACAAGATGGGCAATGATTAAAATGCGGGCAAATAGGCTCAATTCTGAGCTCCGATTGTTTTGAAAATGTTACGACCTGGGCAAAGGCCACTCCCTTTTTCTCACTGATGATCTGGGCCTCTCCGGCATCACCTGTCATGGTTTTAGGAATAAAAGTTATTTTATCAGTTTCTTTACTAACTCCTTGACCCAAGCTATCTAGGTGAGAAATTTTAAAAGGTATTGTACGCTTTGAGCTCATTAACAAATCCTAGTCTATTTTTAAAAAGAGCGTAAAATTCTAGTATGTCATATTTATTAGGAAGAATGCCATTGTTTCTTGAAATTATCATCAATGGTTTTTTTATTTTTGTTTATACTCTTTTAAAGTCCAATAAGCTCCCTCAGCTTTTGGCCAAGCTTCCTATGCCGCTTATTCTCTCGACGGCAGTTTGGGTCGTTCCACTTGTTTTATTTATTTCTCTTTTATCAAATTATTTAAAAAGTGAAAGCATAGAAGATTTTATTCGAAGATATATTTTCTCACTGATTATCTTCGTTCCTATGATGATTACGAGGGGAGATATTGAATTTATCTACTGGTTATCAGCAGTTCATCTATTTTCTACAGTGATTGCGATTTATGAGAAAAAAGAAGAGTTACCTAGTAATTATTCAGGTACAAGTAGTTTTCTGTTCCGTTTAAAGCTTCAACCTGCCCAAGTGGTATTGATTTCGTTTGGTGGATGGATTTTATTGGGGGCGCTTTTATTGGTTCTACCCGTCTCGGCCAATCCTGGAAAAACTATTTCCTTTATAGATGCTTTATTTATGTCAACTTCGGCCACCTGTGTGACAGGTCTTGCGACTAACTCACTTCCTGACGACTTTAGTGTCTTTGGTCAAATGGTATTACTCGTTCTTTTGCAAGTGGGTGGTCTGGGAATCATGACACTTTCTAGTTCGATGGCCATTATTATGGGAAAGAATTTGCAGATGCGAGAACAAGTCATCATGCAAGATGTTTTGGATGCTTCAGGATCAGAAGAATTATTTGGTCTGATTATTGATATTATTCGTTACACATTTGTCATTGAATTTGTTGGGGCGATTCTGCTTACGATTGGTTTTTATCAAGAAGGGTTTGAAATTGGCCAATCCATGTATTTTGGTTTTTACCATTCTATCTCAGCTTTTTGTAATGCTGGTTTGGCTCTTTTTAATAACAATTTAGAAGATTTTAAATTTGTCCCTCTTATTCATTTAACGATAGCTTTTCTTATTATTTTCGGAGGAATAGGTTTTGCCGTGATGAAGGATGTGGCCCGATCATTCAAGTTGAAAAAGCCGTTTCGAGATTTATCTGTTCATTCAAAAATTGTGCTGACGACGAATACGGGGTTACTCTTATTTGGAACAATTTATCTTTTCTTTGGAGAGTTTCTGCATGCATTTCAAGAATACGCCATTTGGGAAAAGCTCCAGGTCTCTTTCTTTCAATCGGTTACCACCAGAACCGCTGGTTTTAATACTCTTAATTTAAATGCTCTTCACCCACATTGTATTTATATGATGATACTTTTGATGTTTATTGGTGCTTCTCCTGGATCTACCGGGGGTGGTGTGAAAACAACGACTTTTGCTGTTCTTTTACAATCAATAACAGCAACTTTAAGAGGGAAATTTGATGTGGAATTTTTTGAAAGAAAAATTCCTGCTGCAACTGTTGTTAAATCGATCGCTATTTTCATTATCTCTCTTATCTTGGTGAGTTTTGCCATATTGGTTATGCTAAGGCTTGAGCCAGATAAGAGTTTTATGGCCCTTTTCTTCGAAGTGGTCAGTGCTTTTGGTACTGTTGGGCTCAGTTTAGGAATCACTCCATTTTTAAGCATTTTAGGAAAAGTTTGTATCATTATTTTGATGTTTGTTGGACGAGTTGGCCCTTTGACATTAGTACTCGCTGTTGGAAGTCGAGTGGTTTTACCAAATAAAGTTGAATACCCTGAAGGGAAAGTTTTAATAGGATAAAAGTATGATTGTTGCTGTTATTGGATTAGGAACATTTGGCGCAAAAACTGCTATGCGACTTTTCGAGAAAAGTGCAGAGGTTCTTGCGATTGATTCAAACCCTGAACTTGTTGATCGAATTAAAGATCGAGTTTCTCATGCCGTTTGTATTGATGTAACTCAGGAAAAATCACTTCGTGCCATTAATATTTCTGATGTGGATACAGCGATTGTTGCCATCGGGGATAATATTGAAATGAGTATTATGGCCGTAGCGATGCTAAGAAAATTAGGAGTTGGCCGGGTTATTGCCCGTGCTACCAACCAACTCCATGAGCATGTTTTACGAGAGATTGGCGCTTCAGAAATCATCAAAGTAGAAGAAGAAATGGGGGAGATCGTGGCATCAAAAATTGCGGCCCCTCACGTGCTTCAGCGATATAACTTTGCTGCAGGCTATTCGATTGTTGAATTGAAATTGGGTAAAACCTTTGAAGGCAAAACCCTGGTTGAATCGCAAATTCGACAAAATTATTCTCTCAATATTGTTGCTCTCCAGAAGCGTGTTCCTTATATCACTGAAGAAGGTAAGGCCGCTTATCGAGTTGTTATTAATGATTCACCTCTACCTATGGATGTTATTGAGGCCGATGATGTGGTGGTTTTAGTTGGTAGTGAGAAAAATTTTGATCGTCTTTTCACCGATCTAGAAGAAGTGTAAACGGAGTAAGTATGAAGTTATCGTTAAAACGTCGAGTGGCAACCAGTTTCATAGTCGCCAATATTGTGGTGCTTGTGATGGGTTTTACCGTTTTTTTCTTTCTAGATTCATTAAACAATCAAATTTCTAATATAACAGTGAATTCAAATAAAATTTCTCTGTTAACAGATGAAGTGCGTATTTCTGCAGTTTCTATTCTAAAAATGCAGAAGAAAATTCTTACCACTAAACCAACTGCAGATGATCTTAAACATCTAGAAAACTTGTGTGAAGGTTTTCAATCCCAACTTGGGCGATTAGATAGCTTCTATACAGAAGTGGAAGCAAAGAAAATTATTTCTAAAATGCAGGGTTATGTAGATTCACTCAAAACAATAGTGAGTAAAGCTTCTCTTTTTCATCGTGATGGGGAAGGGATCTCAACCATTAATGAGCTGACAGATAAAATCCTTGAGGCCTTCTCCGAGTTCCAAGACATTCAGTATTTTCAAAATGAGCAAAGAGATAAGCAGGTTAAGGCCATTATTGGTGAGACTCGCCGGAATATGTTGATAACTTTAATTATTACTTTTCTTGGGACCATTTTACTTTCTCTGGTTGTCCCTGGGAAAATTGCAATGCCATTTAAAAAAATCAACGATGCAGTTCGGGAACTTCAGGATTGCAACTTTGATGTTTCCATTTATTATGATCAAGATGATGAAATCGGAGAGCTTGCTCGAGAGCTTAATAAAATGATCATCAACATGAAAAAATTTGAGCAGCTTCGAACTGATCGGATTTCGGTTGAGCATAGAAAGTTTGATACTTTAGCGAACATGATTAAAAAGAACATCATGATTTCTAATGCTAAGGGTGAGTTAATTTACATGAACAACCCGATGTATGCCCTTCTTGAGATGCAGTCTGATGATGTTATGAATAAAAATATCACTGATACAATGATGCCGGACTCAATTATTGAGACGTTTGAAATTGCCATCAAGCGTCGATCTAAAATTGAAAATGCTGAAATTACTATTCCTAAGCGAAAACGAGTCATTGACCCGGCCACTGGCGAGTATATTTTTGAAGAAACTTCAGAAGCATTTCAAGGATATGCCAATGTGATTCCTATCCGAGCAAAGGAATCAAATCTTGATTACTACATGATGATCATTTCTAAGGAAGTTTTTGTCTAAATAGCTAAAAATAGTGTATGCTTGGCCCTAAACATTAAAGGCCAAGTAGCACTATGGACACAAGTCTCATTCGAAATTTTTCTATTATTGCCCACATTGATCATGGGAAATCGACCCTGGCAGATCGTTTGATTGAAATGTGTAAGGCCATCACGGATCGTGAGAAGACCGATCGTTTACTCGATAACATGGATTTAGAAAAAGAGCGCGGGATTACCATTAAGGCCCAGACTGTGCGTCTGCAATATAAGGCCCAAGATGGTAAAACTTATTTTTTCAATTTAATCGATACTCCGGGACATGTGGATTTTACTTACGAAGTTTCACGCTCCCTAGCTTCTTGTGAAGGGGCCTTACTTATTGTTGATGCTTCACAAGGAATTGAGGCCCAAACTCTTGCGAACGTTTATATGGCACTGGAAAATAATTTAGAAATTCTTCCAGTCATTAATAAAATTGATCTTCCGCACGCCGATCCAGAAAAAGTTAAAAAAGAAGTCGAAGATGTTATTGGACTTGATGCTTCGGAAGCTCCTTTGGTGTCTGGTAAATCAGGTTTGGGCGTAGATGTTTTATTAGAAGAAATCGTAAAAAAAATTCCACCTCCAACAGGTAAAGTCACTAATAACCTTCAGGCCCTGATTTTTGATTCATGGTTTGATCCTTATCGTGGAGTGGTGGTTCTCGCCCGTATCATGGAAGGAAATCTTAAAGTGAAAGATAGAATTCACTTTAAATTTTCAAGCCAAGACTACGAAGTGATTAAACTAGCAGTTCACCAACCGTTCTACCAAGAAGTGAATGAATTGGGTGCTGGTGAAGTGGGAATGATTATCTGTGGAATCAAAACAGTTCGAGATGTAAAAATCGGAGATACGATTGTTCATACTGATAAGAAAGATGTAACTCCAGGACTTCAAGGCTACAAAGATGTTAAGCCGATGGTTTTCTGTGGGATCTTCCCTGTTGTTTCTGAAGAATATGAACTTTTAAAAGAAGCTTTAGAAAAGCTTGCCTTAAATGATGCTTCATTTACTTATGAGCCAGAAGTTTCTCAAGCTCTTGGATTTGGTTTTCGTTGTGGATTCTTAGGTCTTCTGCATATGGATATTATTCAGGAAAGACTCGAGCGTGAATTCAATCTTGCTCTTATTTCAACAGCACCATCTTGTAGTTACGAAGTGATTACAAACGCAGGAGAGAAAATCACAGTTGATAACCCATCTAAGCTTCCTGATCCAGGTATGATTGATACCATTTTAGAACCAACAGTGAAACTTTCGATTCACTTGCCTAATGAGTACGTGGGGAAAATTATTAAATTGTGTGAGGATCGCCGAGGGAATCAGCAGGCGATTAACTATATTACTGAGGATCGTGTTCAGTTAGTTTATATCCTTCCTTTGTCGGAAATGATGTTTGATTTCTATGATCAATTAAAATCTCTTTCTAAGGGATATGCCTCAATGGATTATGAGCTTCATGAGTATCAAGAGTCAGATATGGTGAAACTTGATGTTCTTCTTAATGGAGATAAAGTAGATGCTCTATCAGTAATTACCCATAGAAGTACTTCTCATAATAAAGGAAAGGAGCTTACCCACCGATTAATGAAGGTGATTGATCGTCAGCAATTTGATATTGCGATTCAAGCGGCCATCGGGGCAAAGGTTATTGCTCGAGAAACAGTAAAAGCACTTAGAAAGAACGTACTCGCCAAATGTTATGGTGGTGACGTTTCAAGAAAAAGAAAGCTTTTAGAGAAGCAGAAAGAGGGTAAGAAGCGGATGAAAATGGTCGGGAATGTTGAAATTCCTCAAGAAGCCTTCTTGGCAGTTTTAAAAGTCGAGGAGTAGAATACTATATGCTCGACACTGTCCATGAACATTTAGATAAAGTTTTAAGTTACTACACTCAGGGAGATTTCTTTCAAGGTTTGAAAGAAGCGAAAGAGAAATATTTTTCTCTAACTGGTAAGTTAGATGAAGATAAAGATGAATTCGAATCCCGTATGAATAGCTTTAATGATTGGTATATTTTCCAATACCGTCAGCCTGATGGCTCGAAAGTCATTGAGGACTATATTCGTAATAATCAGCTAGAGGAAGAGCTCTCTCAGGCGCTACTTAATGTAAATCATTCTCTCTTTGAATTTTCTAAGGTGAGCTTTGGTAAACAGATCGTTCTAAAAGATATCCTTCATGATGAAAAAATCAAGCTTGTAAAAAATCACCCAACCATTAGTTTAATGGAAGGAGATATTTTTGCAGGTAGAGTGATTAAATACAAAGACGAGTACTACTTACTAAGAGGTGTATGCATTTTACCTCAAGGGGTAAAATCAATTCTTAAGGCCCAGTCTAAGAAAATAAGAAAGTTAAATAACTTTGAAGAAGAGTTAAATTTCTTGTTACAACTTGAAGCCTTAAAAACTAAGGCGACTCATTATTCCCATATTGATCCGGCCAAGATCTTTATTTTTTAAAATTTTAATAAATGTTGTATCCTTAGAGTAGAATTCAAATAAGAACTCTTTAAGGCCAAAGTTTATTAGATATTTTATTCTCTTCTCAGCTTTATTCCTTCTAATGACAGCACAGGCCATGGGTGTTTCGGCCAGCTCGTTTACATCAAAAAAATTCTCGATTAGTCATAAGAAGTTTTGGGGCGGATCTGATGAGATCTATGCATACTTAGTTGCAAGGTATGGGATTGAGCGATTGCCTTCAGAAAAAGATTTTAAAGAACTGCTAGAACTATGGAATCCGCAGGTCAAAGATGTTGAACATTTTCCTCCTGGCACTAAAATTTATTTCAAATTACTAAAAGTTCGAAGAAGGCTTAAGCTTTCGGCAGTTTATTTTTCTCAAGTTAGTCGCTACAGCGAGAAGCTTTCAGAAAACACTGGGAATGTGAAAAATGATCGAACGTCTTTTTTTACTTTGGGGCTCGAGGCCAGGTATCGATTTTGGGGAACGAGGGAGTTTATTCGCTCTCAGTTCTATTGGTCCTATATAAATGCAGCGAAGTTAAATGGAAACCAGGATTCTCAAAAAAATCTATCGATTCCCCCGGAGCTGGGACTTGGCCTGTATTATGATTATTTTGATAAGAAGTTTTCGGATTTTGTATTTGCCGGTCTAGATCTGGAGAGTTTCTCAAGTTTCAATAAAGATAGATTTTTTGCGAATAGCAACAGTTTTCTCGACCAGAATACTATCTATTATGGAACGATTGGCGCTGGGATAACACAGAAGTTAAAGGCGAGTATTGCTTCTTTCAGATTAAGTTATTCGCATTCAATGTATTCAACAACTGATTCTACTGATCATGCAGACACCTTTAGTGGATCTCGATATATGCTTCAGTCTATCTATAAGCCGGATATTTTTTCAAAATATTCTTGGCGCTTCAATCTTAAGTATGTTGAACTTTCTGGCCCAAGTCATTTGACACTTTTACAGTTAGGGCTTGGGGTGGGGTATCGATTTTATTAGCAACAGCCCCCTTAGAATGGTGTTAGCGCTTTCTTAAGTAATTGCTGATTATAAAAATAAATAAAAATATCTAAATGATCTTTTAGACGGATGGGATCTTTCGTCGTACACCAAGTTTTACGAATTAATCGGTTCACATTAGCGCGAAGAAGGGCGCAAGTGTGATTGATTATAAAGAGTGGATCGAAGTGAACTTTCTTCAATTCTCCTTGCCCCACAATACAGCCGCGCTCGCTGGGAAACGTCAGATGTTTTGCCCGCGGCAGGTACGCGGAAATAAAACCCGGGTAGCGAGTGTGCTCGTCAGATTTTACTAAGACTTCTGAAGAAACGATCGGAGAAATTTTTTGAAACAACCTCGTCATCCCCTGAAAATGCTCATCGTTTCGTTTGCCGTATTTTTTGACGGCAAGTTTTGAAAGATGCCCAAAAGCAGGAATAATTGAGACCTCTGCACCTAGAATGAGTCGACGATCTTCATCCACGGCAATTGAAACAGAAAGAGGTTTTAGTTTTGAGTTTTCTTTGGTGATCAAATCATCAATCTGCATATTAAAAACTCGCCCTCTAAGTTTATTCAACTCTCGATGATGAATTCGCCGACAGCGCTGAGCGAGTATCGGCAGTTTGCGCTCCACCGTTTTTCGATTCACACCTAAGAGAATTGCCGACCTTCTTAAAGAGACACCCGAGGAAAGAAGCTTGAGTAGTGGTGAATTGACTCGCCTTTTTTTCTGTCGATAGGTCTCAGTGAAAGTCGCCGATGAAAAGCGAGTGTGACAATTTTTGCATCGAAATCGCTGAATTTTTTTGGAGTCTTCACGACGAAAAAAAGTTCCGTCACGAATGATAAAGTCAGGGCATGCGCAGTTGGGGTTGGGGCATATTTTATTCATATCCCTATATATGCAAGGACTGGTGACAAAGATAAAAGAGCTAGGTTATGAGAATGAAAGGCAGATGTTGCAGAGGGTAATATTTTTTATCAATCAAGTTGTAAAAAATAAGTACCCTCGACACCAATCAAGTCGGGCAGTTTAGGTGAATTTTTTTCCCTCGTTAAAGGTTTCTATAATTTAGGTAAACTAGGGTGATGAAAGCAGTCGCTATAGGTTTATGGTTATCGCTTAATTTCGTTCATGCTGGGCCAGTATCTCTTAAAGTCGATGGATTTGATGATATTACGTCCATTGATGGCAATATAAACAGAGTAAAAATTCTTGAATTGAAGGCATCTGGTAAACTTGATCAATTTATTCAAAATTTAGTTGTGACTAATTCCGATTTATTAGGGGATTATGAAACCTTTGATAAATTATGTAAGGCCAATGCCAATTGTACAGAGAATGAGAGTAGGAGAGTACTGGCCTTAAAGGTTCTTGATTTTGCATTATTGGCGGCCGGTAGAAGAGATGAGGCTCTTGCTTGTACACAAAATAATGGACTACTTCCAATCTATGACTTTTTAGATAAATTTAAGGATTTGAGGAAGAGCGTTGATGGATGTGCAGAGTTAAGGCCAGGGGAATTTAAGTTAAATACAGCTAAGAATTTGGGTGGAGGACAATACATACTTCATAAAAAAAATGATGGAAATTATCAGGCGATCCTCGATTTAAATTTTGTCTATCAAGACGGATCATTTCGCTCAGTAGAGGTGATGAACCGAGTGAGATCATGTTTAAAACAGGTGGCCCCTTACCTAAAAGGACCGGATGGAAAAAATCTTGAAATCTTGGCCCTTACAACTGATGAAATGTATAAGATTCAGTTTCCTGATGGAATTATTGAACTCCCTGCCACCCAAACCATATATTTACAAAATTCTGCATATCGGTCTAATGTGCAGAACTATAGGTCGGGAATTGAGTGCCCGACCATAACTCATGAAATATTGCATTTGCTTGGCCTCTGTGATGAGTACCGTGAGACAGATCCATCTCTTCGGGAGATGGCTCGTTGTAGGGTTGTTCCTCGAGAAAATTCAATTATGAAGGACGATTTCTTGGCATTTAATGAGAGTGTTCCCCTGGATATTACTTGTAGTTGTGAATCTGATCTTTGCAAATTTATGCTCTCGGACAAGGGGAGCAAGTACAGAAAGGCCTATTTGAATGGAGGGGTCTTAGATATTGTTCCTCTGGATTTTCGTATAAACCATTGTGATGCAAATAAACCTAAAACGATTGACCGACAAAGTGTCTTAAGTGAAGGACTAATTATAAATCAGATGGGGACAAGTTTTACAATCACTGGTCCATCATTTGATATTTACCAATCTCAACCTAGAGTTGTTCCTGAAGGTATTCATTGTAGATGTGATGAAAATGATTTGGAGTGTTTGAAAGAAAAAGAAAAAATTCTTACTGCTGCAAAAAACTTTAGACAAAGAGAATCGTGCCCAGATGGAGAGAAGGAAAATAAAAGAGAGATTTCGACATCTGGTAATAAGGGTGTCGTTTTTCAGGGAGATAAGTTTACTCTTACAACAACTCCAACTAAACCGGGTGGCCTGTTGTTCCCGAACCATTTTAAAAAGATTTTAACAGGTGGGTGTGAGTCTAGTGAAAATATCTATGATAGATGTGCTAGTTTTGCTTATAAAGGTAGTCAAGATGGGCCTTCTGCCTGCGATGATATTCCTAAGGAATGCACTGATGATTCGGCATACTTGGGAGTAAAACAATGAAGTTGCTTCTTTTAATCCTCCTACCATTTTCTGCGTACGCAATTGATTTTGGTCTGGTAGTAAGTTCAGGCAAGTTAAGCTCTTCACAGATTTTCAAACTCAAAAGTCAAAGTTTTCATTATATAAAGAAGTCAAATTATTTTGATAATATTCAGGACTTGCGCCTTGGTACGTTCACAGCTGCAAGTGATAAATCGATTTTTTTTGAATTAAGCAGTATTTATCAGGCCACCACTAAAGCAGATAGAATCTTAAGAGATAATAATTCAAGTTTTAATGCTTTAAATGGAAAAGTGACTCATCAACCATTTTTTATTCTTGATGATTTTAGAATTTCATCTGAGTCAAATCTATATCCCAAGCTGCATGCTCTCTTTCAGAGATTAATCAAATTGAATTGGTCTCAAGTCAGTGGAATATCCTTAAAGCAGGATTTAAAGCACTATTCAATTTTTGAAAAATCTAAAGAAGTAGCGATTAAAGATTTTAGCCTGGCCTTTCATTGTGAAAGAAGAAGTCCTCCGACTTATTGTAAATTCAAAGATGAAGGGGTCCTCTTTATAAAAGATGATTTGCACTAATGAGATATTTCGTTTTGGCCTTAATCAAGCACACTTGCTACTTCTTTTTGAGTTGGCCAAGCCTTACTAATACATAGTAAAAACATGTTGATAGGAGATATTTTTCACGTCAACCTACTGGAATTACGCAATAATCCCAGTTAGTTTTCTATTTTTCTCAAATTTACTAAATTGAGAAATTTAACAAATTTCGCAAAATTTAAAGATTTGAGCTATAGTTAAACGATGAAGGACATTGAAAGTTTACTTCAAAAATTACCCAAAGACGTTTTCACGCTCCAAGAGGCGAGTATGGCAGGAGTGTCTCGATACTATCTTTCAAAAATGATAGAAGCAGAACGTATAAGTGAATTGCGTAGAGGAGTTTATCAGCGAAACGAGACCAATCGTGACAATGAGAATATTCAAGAAACATCCTTTAAAGTCGCTACAGCTAAATTGAAAGAAAAATCAGCGATCTGTTTATGGTCGGCCCTTTCCTACTATGACATTACTGAACAAGTCCCATCTTTGATATGGGCCATTGTGCCTTATCCCTATGACTCAAAATATGTGCGCCCTATTCGGCTTAAAAAACCACAATGGGATATTGGAATCATAGAGCATGATGGGTTTTCAATTACAAGTATTGAACGTACCCTTATTGAGTGTTTTTTAAGTCCTAGGTACGTTGCTGTCTCTGAAGCTTTTGCTTCTCTCAAACAGGCCCTCAAAGAAAAAAAAACAACGATGAAAAAAATATTGGCCACAGCAGAGCTACTTGGAGTGAAAGAGAAGATTTATCCATTTATAGAGATAGCTTTATCACAATTATGAAAAAACCAAGTTACAAATCTATTAACGACAAAATCAATAATCTTGCTAAAAAGTTAAATATCAAGGATGTGAATAAGCTTACTATTCTCGTTACATTGGAAAGGGTAGTGGCCCGCCTCTTAACTAGAAATTTCCTCCGAGAGAATTTGATTTTTAGTGGTGGATTCGTAATGTTCAAAACTTTTGAATCGAATCGCTTCACCCTTGATCTTGATGCAATTATTACGAAAGTATCAACAAAAGAGCTTAGCACTGAAATCGAATTTGCTCTTAGATCAGATATTGGTGATGGATTTGTGTTTTGGGGGTTAAAGGATGAAAAGCTTGATATGAAGAGTGGATATACAGGGGTCCGTTTTTCATTTCATTATAAGACTGGGGAGTTACCAGATGATTTTGATAAACCGAATTTTTATCCTAGAGTTCATTTAGATATTGTAATTGATAGTGACCGAGTCATTTCCCCAAGGAAATCAGAATTTGAATCGGCCCTTGATCTTTATGGCCCTCTCTCATGGAGTATTTATCCCCCAGAGTACATCATTGCAGATAAACTCCATGCTACGTTTTCACGTTTAGGTGAAAGTACAAGGGCCAAGGATATTTATGATCTTTCACTTCTACTGCCACAAATTACTGATGTGGCCGAGCTTATGAGGGCCGTTGAATATATTTTCAAAGTGCTTGATACTGAAGTTCCTGCTTCTTTCTATTATGAACTTATGTCCTACTCACCAGAAACTTTTGAACGCGTTTGGAGAAGTGCTGTGGATTTTAAATCACCTGTGAGCTTCAAAGATTCATGGTCAACAGTTCTCGAGCATCTTAAAAGAATTGATAACCTCAGGGAGAGTAAACGTTAGATATTTAATAGTAATGCGTTTACGGCGCCGTCGTTACACTCACCGTTGTTCCAGTTGAATAGGTCGAAACATCTTCAGCGGCGCAAACTCTGAATGAGTATGTGGTGGAAGAAAGTAGTCCCGTAATATTCTCAGTGCTGACATCGCCTGCATCGATCACAGTTCCAGAGGCGCAATCGGCCGGAGGCGTGCTTCCCACATCATAGGCCACCAAGTATGTGGTGGCAGTTCCACCGGATTTATTCCAAGTGAGAGTGACGGATGAGCTATCCGAGGTAGACCAAATTTCATCGACGTCGAAGAGGCGGGTTGAGTTGCGGTAGATGTAGACGGCTCCGCTCTGAGCATTCGAATTGTTGCTACTCGCGGTAGTGCCATTGGTGATGGTGGTTTGATTGCTGGCTTCGGAGTCGGCTCCTACCGCGATGGTGTCGCCACTGATGGAAACTGAGTATCCAAAACGATCATTGGCATTGTTATTTGCCGCTTTAATATAAGCTTCTTGCGTCCAGTTGACTCCGGATCTTTTATAGACATAGACGGCTCCGCTCTCTGTATTCGAATTATTCGCACTGGCAGTCGTTCCATTGGTGATAGTAATTTGGTTGCTGTCTTCTTGATAAGCACCTACAGCTATAGTGTCCCCACTGATGGAAATGGAAGTTCCAAACAGATCATTGGCATCGTTATTGGCGGCTTTAATATAAGCTTCTTGGGCCCAGGTAGTCCCAGATCTTTTATACACATAGACAGCTCCACTCTGACTATTTGAATTGTCCGCACTCGCTGTCGTTCCATTGGTGATGGTGGTTTGGTTACTGGCTTCGAAATAAGCTGTCACCGCCAGGGTGTCCGTAAATAGTCTTACTTGATATCCAAGATTGTCAACAATATCATTGTTGACCGCTTTAATGTAAGCTTCTTGGGCCCAGGTAGTCCCAGATCTTTTGTAGACATAGACAGCTCCACTTTGAGAGCTAGAGTTATTAGAACTGGCAGTTGTTCCATTGGTAATGCTGGTCTGGTTGCTGTCTTCTCCAAAGGCTCCTACTGCTAGAGTGTCTCCACTAATGGAAACTGAGTATCCGAACTGGTCACTGGCATCGTTATTTGCTGCTTTAATATAAGCTTGTTGTGTCCAGTTCACTCCGGATCTTTTGTAAACATAGACAGCTCCGCTCGCAGAATTTGTATTATCAGCACTTGCGGTGGTTCCATTAGTGATAGTAGTTTGACTACTGTCTTCCATATTGGCTCCTACTACTAGAGTGTCTCCACTAATGGAAACTGAGTATCCGAAATAGTCATTGGCATCGTTATTTACCGCTTTAATATAAGCTTCCTGCGCCCAGTTCACTCCTGTGCGTTTGTAAATATAGACAGCTCCGCTTGAGTTATTCGAATTGTCCGCACTCGCAGTGGTTCCATTAGTGATGCTAGTTTGGTTGCTGTCTTCTTGATAGGCACCCACCGCCAAGGTGTCCCTACTGATGGAAACTGAATAGCCAAACCAGTCATTGGCATCGTTATTGACCGCTTTAATATAAGCTTCCTGCGCCCAGTTGACTCCGGATCTTTTGTAGACGTAGACAGCTCCGCTACTCGTATTCGATGTGTTGCTACTGGCGGTCGCTCCATTGGTAATGGTGGTTTGGTTGCTGGATTCGGCAAATGAGCCAACGACCAGAGTGTCCCCACTAATGGAAACGGAACCTCCAAAAGCATAATTGGTACGGTTATTCGCCGCTTTAATATAAGCTTCCTGCACCCAACTCTGTGGATAAGTCTCAGCTGAGAATGTTTGTCCTTCGCTCAAACTAGATGAGGCATCATACGAGCAGATTCTAAAACTATAAGTTGTGTCACCACTCAGGCCAGTGACATCATAAGTGGTGACGTTACCCACATCGATGATTGTTCCAGAGCTGCAATCAGCGGGAGGAGTTGAGCCTGAGCTATAAGCAATTTTATAACCGGTGACGAGACTGCCGGCTGATGCCCAAGAGAGGCTCACGGTATCTGATGTCGTTGAGACGATGTAGATATCACCTGGATCAAAGAGGCGAGCGGCGTTGCGGTAGATATAGACGGCACCGCTATCAGCGGCAGAATTATTTGAACTGGCAGTTGTTCCATTAGTGATAGTCGTTTGGTTGCTGTCTTCAGCGTAAGCTCCCACAGCTAGAGTATCTCCACTGATGGATATTGAGGTTCCCAAAGAATCCCAAGCCTCATTATTTGATGCTTTAATATAAGCTTCTTGTGCCCAGTTACTTCCTGTTCTTTTATAAACATAGACAGCTCCACTATCCGCATTCGAATTATTCGCACTGGCACTCGTTCCATTGGTGATGCTGGTTTGATTGCTGTCTTCGCCACTGGCACTAACTGTCAGGGTGTCCCCACTGATAGAAATTGAAGATCCAAAATAGTCATTGATCTCGTTATTTGCTGCTTTAATATAAGCCTCTTGTGCCCAGCTTGATCCCGATCTCTTGTAAACATAGACAGCCCCGCTATTTGAATTCGAATTGTCAGCACTAGCCGTAGTCCCATTAGTGATAGTGGTTTGGTTGCTGTCTTCTTCACGAGCACCTACAGCGAGAGTGTCTCCACTAACAGAAACTGAAAATCCAAAATTGTCACTTGACCCATTATTTGCCGCTTTAATATAAGCTTCTTGCGCCCAGCTTGATCCCGATCTCTTGTAAACATAGACAGCTCCGCTATTGGAATTTGTATTGTCAGCACTAGCAGTTGTTCCGTTAGTAATGGTAGACTGGTTACTGTCTTCCCATTTCGTAGCTACTGCCAAGGTGTCCCCACTAATGGAAACTGACTGTCCAAATTGATCACTAGCATCGTTATTGGACGCTTTAATATAAGCTTCTTGTGCCCAGTTTACTCCGGTGCGTTTATAGATATAGACTGCTCCGCTTGAGCTATTCGAATTGTCGCTACTGGCAGAGGTACCATTAGTGATCGTGGTTTGGTTGCTATCTTCGCTATAAGCACCTACAGCTAGAGTGTCGCCACTTAAAGAAACAGAAATTCCCAAGTAGTCATTGGACCCATTATTTGCCGCTTTAATATATGCTTCTTGTGCCCAACTTTGATCTGAGCCCTAAATTCAGGACAGTTTAAAAAACAAGACCAAATTCTACCCCTGCTTCGGCGGGGGTTTTTCTTTTTAAACTCCATTGAGGACGTTCATAGTTATAGTATGTCATATACTTT
>JBFWTE010000026.1:0-53056 GCA_050247975.1 Bacteriovoracaceae bacterium | reverse complement strand
ATTCTGACACCAGAATATGAGAACAGAAAAAAATAACTTGGCCAACTAACAAGGCCTTACTTGGCCCAACAAAGTCTTACAGGAAGCTGTCAAATGAACCTTGTAAAAGATGTGACTAATAGTAAGATATTAAATTTAGACCCTTGAAAATTTTATCTTATTTCAAAAATCTAAGAACGTAAGGGGAGGATGGTTGAATGAATAAACGAACAAAACTGACAATAACCTTTTTTATTTCGTTTTTTGTAGCAAATGTTCTCCCTCGATAAGAAACAAGAATTGAAAACATCCTTAATTCTTACAAGATCCTAACAATGTAATAATCAAACACTAACCTGAACACATACATCCCATTTGCTAATTAACTTGCAAAAGGAGTCCCCATGAAACAAATTTTTTCTTTTTTTATTTTTATTTATTTAACATCTACTGCCTTTGCTTTTGGTACATTTGAGGAGGAACTCAGTCGCGCTTTAACAAAGTGTGAGTTTACTGAATATAGTCAACTCATGAAGACAGGGGGAGTTCACATCATTAGACGTAATTATTCAGGCCATGAAGGATATGGTTGTGATAAAGTTACTTTTAATGACCGTCCCAATGAGGAATTTTTAGCATATTACTGCGGTAACGATGAAGAGAATGAGGCAATTCAATTTCAGCTTTTATGATAATGATCAACATCATCAAATCCTTTATTACTATCTAATGAGTAACAGAAACTATAAATATGAGATCTAGATTATATCCAAGGCTCAGGTTCTGTTTCTGGGCAGGTTAAGTGATTTCACCAGTGAAAGTGGCCACCAGCTACCGAGGGTAGCCTCATAAACCTATTATCCAAGGGTTAGGACTATTGGCCAATAGATTTAGACCGGACAAGGTTAAGTACATTTCATTTTTACATTATTCATATACTTGATTTTTTATTTAAGGTACCTCCTTCACAAGTTTGTAGAAAAAATAGGGAGAACATTTAATGAAATTATTAATTGGTTTACTAATCACATTTATTTCTTTTTCAACTTTTGCTGTTCCCGATTGCAACAAGAGTGAAGATGCTCTTAAAGCTGCCGCCAAGTGGATTGGAGCAGATAAGGTTGAAAGCTATTCATGGTTAATCGAGCATGGTAACGGAAAAGAATTTGTCATTAGATTTGTAACGATTGAAAATTTAAATGGACGACGTGTAGCTGTTTTTTCCGATATCTCAGTTCATAAGGTAGATTGTTTTGCTGGGGGGGCATCTATATTTCTTGAAAGGTACAAAAAATAGTTGTGGATCTTAAACTCTTGTCACCAATCTGCGCTCTGAATATTTGAATAAATAATTTGTAACAACAAGGCCATGGATCAAAAACATGGCCTCTTCATTTTCATATCTTCATCTTCCCCATAAGAAATCCAAGCAACATCAGGCAATTAAAAAAGACCCATTATATAGGTTGAAAAAAATTATAAGGTAGACACCAAAAACTTGTCTTGATAGCTTTTTTAATATGAAAAAATTAATAATATCTTCCATCGTTTTTTCCTTCTCCATTAGTACATTTGCAGATCCAAGTCCCGCAAAAAAATGGACCCATAAAAACTCCCAATGTGAGGTCAGGACAAAAGGTGGGGAGAATCCAGTGTTAGAGGTGATTAAATCAAAAAAAGTTGTCTACTCGCCGGATTGTGATTGCGGAATACAACCTACATTTTCACCAAGTGGAAAATATATTGCATTCACTAATTCAGAAATGGATTTTTTCAAAGTAAATAGCGGTGCCAGAGAATTTCGTCTTGTTATTTATAATTGCGAGAATGGAAAATTTAAAGGATTTCTGAAAGGCCAAAGCACAAGTCCCGGCAAAGGATATGGTTTTTCTGCCAACTGGGTCACTTTAAAGTCCTGGGCAAAAGATGAAAAATCGATAAAGTTGAGTGAGGGCCCTGTCAGTGGCAATTCGAAGGAACTGACTTTAAATTTTATAGATGAAAATGCCCTTCCTTAAAATCTAAAATCACGAGATGAAATTCACTTCACGAATACTAAGACAAAAATAATATCTATGGCGCTGAAATTTTTTCTGGGCCCTTGGCCAAATAGTTGTCCAATTTTAGAATAAGGCCTAAAGTTTTCAAACCTTTCTATTATTTAGGGGTCTTCGTGGTTGATAGGGAAGCAACGTTACTTGAACACCTACAACTACTAACGCTGCGTACAGGCTGCGGAGATATGAATTAGACCAGTTGTTCTTGGGCCACTCATGGACAGACGGACTTGGCCATGCTCTCTAACTTCGGCGATGGTGCCTGTAATCCGATCGGTAATCGAAAGTTCAGGGGCAAGACCAGAATCTAGATATACCACTGCTTCAACAATAAAGTTTTCGATTTTAACTTGGTATTTTCTAACGGAATAGGTTTTACCATATCGAATTATACTAGTTTCAGAGGTTGTGAAGTCTTCAGTTTTTTTCTCAGAAATATATTCATTTTTTTGTTTGTTCGGCTGGATGCCAGCAAAGCACATTAATTCCTCGGCCTGAGCTTGCAGAGTAAGAGACAAAGTAAACAGGACAAATAGAATATTTCGCTTCATCGGTAAATCTCCAGGATTTGTAGAATTTAAAAATCTCATAACAAGTATTAAAATGTTTATAAATGGCCTTTGTAAAAAAAAAACAGTTCTTTTTAGGCTTCCGCTTATTGCCTAGGCCAAAGGCATACATTCAGTTGTTAGGCTCGTTCAGTGACGGTCTTTCCAGACGAGAATATGGAAATGCAATCAGGGTCAGTATTGATTAATGAGCAGAAAATTGAATTTGAATTAATCCGCTACTAATGAAAAACGGATGCCGATGCATCCGTTTTGTTTTCTTTTATAATTCTGTTCTGTAGCAGGAATTTATTCTAGGTTTTCAATTCAAGAACATACTATTTCGTGAAACAAATTTCTATCTACTATAGACTGTTACACAAACTAGAGAAATAGTTCCTCTAGGACCTACTGCTATAGAAACCGAAGGCGCAGAAATTTCAATTCTTTTTTGAGTTATCAGTTTTACTATCCTTGCATTAAGTAAATTCACGGCTTCACTAGGGTAACTATTCCCTCCATTGTCTTCCGCACAAAGCACTTGAGGGTAATTTGCTCCCATATTATATTCTGTTAAAATTTTGGGACTTGCGTAAACTGAACAAGATAGAGCAAAAATAATTGTGAGCAATAAAATTTTTTTCATAAAATCTCCTTAGTTTCTGATAAATCGATATTGTCCCGAAAGTGGTGCGTCTTACTGCCCCTGTATGCCGAGAAGGTTACTCACAATGGCACATTATTTAATAGATCTGAATAGCTTCATTGAGGCCCTGAACTTTTTTCAATTTCAATCTTAAGAAATTGAAAAGGACTGTGCCCGAGGAATCAATTTAATGATAGGTATCCTCAAAGATTTAAAAGAACCTCCAAGGCCAGATATCTATCTCTTCACTGAGTTTTGGCGCCAAGGGCATTAAGTGCTTTGTAAGTTGTGAATGTTAAAAGGGGATTTGAAAATGGTGCCCAGGACTGGACTTGAACCAGCATGCCTCGCAGCGCTACCACCTCAAGGTAGTGTGTCTGCCATTCCACCACCTGGGCACAGAAAAATGGGTGAGGCGAGTTAATAAATTAATGGAATTCCAATATGATTGTCTATTATTTTATCTAAAATAATGCAAAGAGCCGTTTAAAAGTTTTAGTCTGCAATGGCCCTATTGAAATAATTCTTGGATTTCTCGAGGAAGATTATTCTTAACGTCCTCGATTTCTCCCTCTGATATCCTTTGAGAAATAAGCTTTAATACCTTTGGCACTTCATTTTGAAGGTGAATTTCAAAGTGTCCACCCAAATGAAATCGAATTGAGGTTAGAAAGTCACCAGCATCACTATCTTTGGTTTGCCGAGAATTGAGACTAAAGCCTTCATAATAAAAACCTCGAAAGATCGCCGGAAGTTGGGCCCCGAAATGTATCGCCTCTTCTTTGGTAATTCGATCACGAATGGCCTTTAGGGTGGCCCGTATAAGAACAAAAGATTCATTCTCATTAAGAGGACATTGCTCCATCAAAGTATGGACCCACTCAGCAGCTTCTTGAACTGTTTTTTGTATCGCTTTAACATTGCTCACCATAAGCACTCCTTGATGAACTCATTCTATTTTTGAAATTTCATTCATAAAAATGAATTAGATCCAAAGATTAAAAAAGTATGGAAGATAAAATTTAGAAGGATTTACCTCTCTTTATTTCAATTCATAACTATGTCAATTTATCCTTCTACCAGGGAGGGATTATGATTAAAGTACTTGTGATCACTAAAGATGCCACACTAGAAAAAATGCTTTATGTCACTTTAACAATTAATGGCCTGACGGTTAAAACTGCTCCAACAATTCAAGAGGGAAGAAGTAAGTTATCTACTAAGTTTGATATTATTCTGCTCGATGCTGATTTTAATGGAAGTGTCCTTTGGAATTTTTATCAACAAAATGCTCAAACTCCAATTTTATTTCTTGGGAGGCCAGAATTTCAGTTAAGAAGGAATTGTGATTTTATTTATCAACCTTTCTTATTCATCGCTTTAAAAGAAAAGATGAATCATCTTTTGGTTCAAGAAAGAAATCTTCAGCAACTTCAGGAAGTTATTTATGGAGATTTAAAATTAGATCCAATGAAATTTAAATTTATGTTTAAAGATAAAAGTATTTCTCTTGGGAAAATGGAATTTGCTATTTTGAATACTTTAATGAAGAAAAAAGGTGATTATGTTTGCAAAGATAAAATGACAGTTGATTTGCAAAAGCAAGGTCATTTTTTTACGGCCTCTCTCTTTCAGCATGTAGGCGAGTTAAAGCGTATTCTGAGAGATTATACACAGGATAAATTCCGAATTAAATTTGTTCTTGGTGAAGGTTATAGGTTGATCCAAGAAAAAGGTTAGGCCCGAAAGGGCCTTTCTTTACTCTTTTACTAATTAAAAACAAGTTTTAATTTATTCTGATTATGAGTTCTTTTAGGCCTAATATTTCATCATGAGGGTTAGCCTAGGAATTGATGTAAAAAATGTGCTCCTTAATGAAAAAAATGAATCTTTAAAAAAATTAAAGATAGGTCTCTATAAAAAAAATTATCTGTTTAGATGGGTCCCCATAGAAGAGCAATGTTTAAATTTAATCTCCACAGAAATAGAGTCTGAAAAACTTCATCTGCTAGATCATCATTTACGAGATTTAACGACCTTCCCCAATATCATTCTTAAGTTGCAGGGTATAACGGCCTTGCCAAACAAAAATTCTGCGAGGGTGCTAGCGATTGGTGTTCAGAAAACAAGTGGACTGGTTCAATTACAGCAAGAAGTATTGCATAAATTTACTTTGTCTGAAACCAAACCAATAGTAGAAAATTTTCGCCCTCATATAAATTTTTTAAGATTTAGAAATCATCGAAATGTCTCTGATTTGATTTCTCCTTACCGTAATTTTGACTTTGGCCTTTTTAAAGTAGATCGTCTTATTTTAAGTGAGCTCGTTCTGAGAGGGGCATTCCCAGTGAATCGTTCAATTAAAATTTATCACCTAAATTTGGGAAGTGAAGTTTCATTGGAGCTTTGAATGCTTAAACTTTGGATGATGCTTCTACTCTTGTATAATTGTTCTAGTCCTCCACCTTATCGCAATTCAATGAGTGCAGTAGATGAATATCGCAAGGCCCTTGCTGAAAGTGAAATTTATACCACAATTCATGAAAGACCTAAGCTTGGATCTAAAATAAATCTAGGTATCTTTTTTCGTAGGCCAAATGCTCATTTACCTTCAAAGCAAGACTGGAATTGGTCCGAGGAAGATAAAAATCTCATCACGAAAGAGTTTTCTTTAGATAATAGAATTGAGCGAGTTTTCGAATTAGTGGATACAGAACGAAATCATGACATCAGTTCATTAAGGTTGATGGCCGCTGAGCAAGGGGCGGATGCATTACTGGTTGTAGAAGGGCAATCTGATGTCAAAAGCAAATTGGATTATGAGGCCCTGACTTACTTAGTTATTTTGCCAGCATTTTTTATCAAGGGAGTAGAGGTTGAAGGTGAGTTTGTTTCACAGGCCGTCCTTTGGAGTGTGGAGAGGCCTTATATTCATTTCGGTCTTCACTCAATAGGGCATTGGCAACATAAGAGACCTCTTGTTTTTAGAAACATTTCTAAGGTGATAAAAAAATCCAAGGATGAGGCCCTTCGATTTTTGAGGGAAAAACTTCATCAAGAAGTTAAGTCTCAAAGAATTTAGTAATGCTCTAAAAAGAGATGAGTCCAATAATATCGTCCATCCATATTTTTTTCAAAACCAAACCCTGAATGGGTATATCGGGAATTTTCAATATTCGCTCGATGTCCAGGTGAGTTCATCCACGAGTCAAATACTGCCTTGGCACTTCTTTGTCCCATCGCCACATTCTCCCCACACAAATTTCCTCCTCCTAAAACAATTCTCGCTTCTCTGCACCTATCAGAAAATCCAGTATGTCCAAATTCAACCGATCCAGAGGCCATGTTTTGACTATGAATTTCTGCAATGGCATTTAGACCTTCATCATCAATTAAAGCTTTAAGCCCAATACTTTCTCGATGATTGTTGATCAAGATCATAAACTGTTGATGAATTTCGACTGAAGGATCCGGCGCTGGAGCAGGATCAATCAAATTAGATTCAGAAATCTTCGTTGGGATGAGGGATCCTTGCAACTTCTCTAAGGAATTTTGAGCTTCCTTATTACAGGAAACAAGAATGAGGATTAAGAATAAGTAGGTCGTTATTTTCATTCACTTATCATTCTGCAAAATAGAATTTTTTTAAAGCGTGGCAAATCTAACCCTAATTTTGTTCCATAGTTTGTTAATAATCCTATGGAAGGAAGCTAAATCTTAAGTTATAAGGCCTGTATGAAAAAGTTGATGTTCGTTATTCTGTTTTCACTCCTTAACAATGCCCTGGCATGTTCGTGCTATCCGCATTATGAGTCAAAAAAATATTTCTTAATTAAAGATACTTGGTATGGAAGTAAGATTGGCTATACATGTGCTTATGAATGTGAAGCAGATTCTTTAAACGAGCTTGTGATAGGAGAGCATGTTAAAAGAATATATGGTGAAGAGCAGGGCAATGAAATTGTTTGTGACGGGACAATCTATGTTGAGACCTATTCATCAGTGCTAGAAAAATTTATTTGGGAATTTAAAGAGGCCAGAAGTTTTAATCCAAGAAGAGCAAATTCAAAAACTTTACGAATTTGGGCAAAAGAAAATTGCCAATAGAGGGACATACCCTCTATTGATATTTCTGAGCTAGATCTCCCACCAGATAACCTATGGCATAAGGAACCGAGTAGGGTCTTGCTGCTGTTGCTGCATAATCATGGACAAATCCTAATTTATGCAACCATTCATGCATCATATTCACAGTGACTTGCTTGGCAGAGTATTGATTAAAATACTTGTTATTCATCCAAATTTTTTCAGTGTTTGGGAAAGTATATCCTATCGTAGTTGTGGCCTCTTGGTAGATTTCTAATTGCATATCCATTTCATTATCAATTCCAGGATTCAAAGTTTCTGATCCTTCTAAAATTTTTTTATAGATCTGGGCATTAGAGAGTCCACCATTACTAGCAAAAGCTTTCTTACCATTGTACGTGTGGTTGAGTACGGCATTTTTAAATTCTTCAGATGAAACGACTTTTTTGATTAATTCGGCCGCAAGTAATACTTTATCTTCTTGGGAAGCATTAAAGTTTAAAAAAGTAACATTAACATTAAAATTGAGAGCAGAGCTTGATAGTGGTGAATCTGGAGTTGTTTCCTCCATTGTTACTGGAGTTCCTGTTGCTTCACTTGAATTTGGAAGTGTTAAATCTTTTCCTCCACCTCCTCCATGGCCACCGCATGAAATAAAAAATAAAAGCGTGAATAAAAATAATATTGTTTTTCGCATTTCAACATCCTTATTTTAGTTTTCCTTCCTATAGATAAGCTAAAGGCCGTAGGAGGGATGTTGAACAAAGTTTTAATTAACGACAACTTAAAATTTAAGATTAAATGAAGATATTCCAAATGGAAAAATGCTACTTAGTTTCAATTCTCAATTAACTCATTTAAATATGTATTCATAATATTTCGCGCTAAATTTTTATAACCTGTTCTATTAAGATGATAGGGATCGTAAAGACGAGTATGATTTATATGGAAGAGGGCCCTCGGATTTTGCGGTAAGGATGAATCTCCACCAATTAAGCGGTATTTATCTGGGGCGGGAAGTTCTCCCGCTTTAATATCATATTCTTCTTGGCCATAAAGATGTTGGTGAAGGCCAAGATTTGATACATAAAAAACATTTTTAAATTCTGAACTCGCCTGGGCCATTCGCATGGTAAACTTCACGATAATGCCGTTAAGTTCAGCATATGTTGGTTGACCCATTTTTTGATAGAGTTTTCTATAGGCTGCATGGAGAACATTCTTCCTCAGGAGTTTACCAAAATGAGGGTAATCATAGCCACTCACAACTATTTTAAGCTCTGGCCTCATCTGCTGTAATTGAAGAATAATTTCTCCAAAGTCTTGAGCAATTGTATCTAATAGCTTTATTTCTTCTTCAGCCGACATATTCTTATTCCAATTACCAAGAAGATCATTGCCACCTACGCTTAAAACAATCACCTTCACATCTGGGTACAGGTTTAAAGCATTGGCGACTGATGATAATTTTTCAGGATTGGCCCACTCACTGGCACGGGAGCCACTTTTAGTGGTGTGAAGGCATTCGGCCCTTTTATTTCCATGTCCATATTCAATAAGGATCTGGTCATAGGTCTTGAAGACACACATTAATTGTCCCCAGCTATCCCCAACAACGATAAAGGCCGGTGGTAAGTTAGAAGGTAAACAAGATTGAAGGAGCAGAAGCAGACTGAGGTGGATGATAGATAAGATTTGTTTCATGGCCTCTATATACTCACAGACTTATTTTTTATCAATGATCATCTGATAATTGCGTGGCGTTAAGTTTAGCATTTAGTGACAGCTCTTTCAAAATGTAATTAACTATGATGAGTTTAGGAGCTTACGATGAAATTATTAATCTTATTACTTTTTATTATCACCTCTTTCCATGTAACTGCTGTTACCAGATTGGATGAAGACAATTTAACTGAGACTTTTTCTTCGATGAGAAAGGCACAGATAAAAAATGCCGAGTATTTTCTTAATTTTGTTTTTGCCAAGGGATCCAATGAATTTCAAGGTAAGGCGATAATAAAAGTTGAACTTAATCATTTAAAACATGATCTCTCTATTGATGCCTTCGTTAAAAAGATTGAAGAGGTGAAAATTAATGGTGAATCAATCGCTAAGTATAAACTAAGAAAACATAGCCTCGATATTTCTAAAGGGATGCTATCTTCCAAAATGGAAATTGAAATATCTTATATCGGAGAATTTAGTAAATCATCTTCTGGATTTAAACACATTACAGACCCTTTAGATGGGGAAGAGTATCTTTTTACTGATTTTGAGCCTTATTATGCCCATTGGCTATTTCCTTGTTTTGATCAGCCGAATATTAAGTCTATCTTTCATGTAACCGTAACTGCTCCCTCTGGATGGAAAGTCATCCACAATGAAATGAAAGAGTCTGAAATTAAGGGGAAAAATTCAAGTGTAACAAGCTTTAGAGCAACTCCGCTTATTTCTCCTTATCTGTTTTTTTTAGGGGCCGGGCCTTATCATGAGTGGAATGATAAGTTTCAGGATTTACCTTTAGTGCTGTATGCAAGAAAGAGTGTTGCCAAAGATGTAGATGCTGAAAATATTTTTGAAATCACTAAAAAGGGCTTGGCCTTTTTTAATGATTATTTTGGTTATCCGTACCCTTTTTCAATCTATGGCCAGATTTTTGTACCTGAATTTGCTTGGAGCGGGATGGAAAATCCTGGGGCCGTCACTTTAAATGAGCGTTTTATTTTCAAAGGGCCTGTTTCAAAGGCGCGCGAAGAAGGAAGACAAGATTTAATCATGCATGAGATGGCCCATATGTGGTTTGGTGACTTAGTAACTATGGATTGGTGGAAAGATCTTTGGTTAAATGAGAGTTTTGCCAGTTATCTTTCTGGGATAGCTATGGAGAGGGCCATAAAATCTCCAGCTACTTGGCTGGATTTTTTTACCACCAAGGCCTGGGGTTATTGGCAAGATCAGCTTGTAACCACTCATCCCATTGAGACCAAGGTTCCAGACATTCGTACTGCTAAAGGAAATTTTGATGGAATCACTTATGCCAAAGGTGCATCTGCTCTTAAGCAATTGCATTTTTATGTAGGTGAGGAAGGTTTTAGAGAAGGACTTCGAAATTATTTTAAAAAATTTGCTTTTAAAAATACGACAAGAAAAGATTTTATTGATGCTATTGCGGCCTCTTCAAAAAAAGATCTTACCAACTGGACGAAGAAATGGCTTCAAACGGCCGGACCGAACAAAGTAGAATTTTCTTATAAATGTGAAAACGGTAAAATTAAATCGGCCAGTGTTTTACAAACAAAAAATAACTCTGGGTCATTTTCTCCTCATGCCACGAAGTTTGCCTTCTTTAAGAAAAAAGAAAAATTAGAATTAACTCAAGTCATAGATGTTATTTTTGAAACAGCAAGTACTCCTGTTGCCGTCTCTGGATTTGAGTGTCCTGATTTTGTTTTACCAAATTATCAAGATTATGATTACGCTCTTTATGCTCTAGATAAGGCCTCATTAAAAATGGCGGAAATCGCACTGACAGAGCTTCCTGATCCTCTTTCAAGATTAATGGTTTGGTTTACTTTGGGTCAAATGTTAAGGGATTCAAAAATAGCTCCTGCTGAATACTTTAGATTGGCCATTAAGGGCCTTGAGTTTGAGACAGAAGATTTACTCTTAGGCCAATTGATCGGAAGACATAGTCCAATTAAGAGCTATTTTGATCTCTATTTAGATAAGGCCCAGAAAGTTCAGTATGGGGCAGAGTTGGAGAAGGTTCTTTGGAAAAGAATTGAGTCTTCGCCAGAAGGAAGTAGTTTAAGAATTAACTTCTTTGATTTCTTTATTTCGATGGCCTTCACTGATAATGGATTAAATAAATTAGCTGAATTACTAAATGCTAACTCAGTGCTTGGGATGACTCTAGATCAAGATCGAAGATGGTCCATTATCGGAACTTTGGCCATGAATGGTTATGCAGGCGCAGAAAATTTAATTAAAAAAGAAGAGGAAAAAGACCAATCAACGATTGGTAAGAGATATGCTTATGCCTCGTGGGTTTCAATTCCAGAGTTAGAAAATAAAAAAAGATATTGGGAAAAATTAACGGGTCATCATCAACTCAGTTATAGTGATTTAAGAGAAGCTTCCTCTCGTTTTAATGGGGCAAAATATCCAGAATTAATTTCTCCATTTGTTGGGAAGTTTTTTAAGAAAGTTTCTTCTATGAATTGGAAGAAGGCCGATGACTCTGAGGTTGGTATTTATTTTGATTATCTTTTCCCGCTAAAATCGTGTTCTCGAGAGGTTTTAGAAATCTCTAAAAAGTCTTTGAAAAGTTCTCTCCACCTCACAGATTTGGCCAGAAGAAATTGGCTAGAATCAAATGATGAACTTCAAAGATGTGTTAAGGTGAGGGGACTTTAGGTGAGTACATTTCAGAGTAACAACCCTTGTCTGCCTTGAAGTGAGTTATTTGGTTTTTCTTAATGGAAAAGTAGAAGTAGCAATCTGGCATATCCGGTATCCAATCACATCCACCAAGGGCAGCGCACCTGCCTTTGGTTTGGAATTTTCCAAACTTTTTATAAATTCTATCCTGCCCTCTATATTCAATAGGCATCTTTGAAAATTCAGGATGATTTTTAAGTATTTCAATGTCTTGGCCCTTCCAGCGAGGGTCGAGATCAAATTTTTTCTGGGATGAACAGCCTAAGTACAGGGTGAAGATAAGTATTTTTCTCATTTCAACCTCCTTGTGAAGGGTAGTCCTGGCATTAGTTTTTGTATGTAGATTTTTCATCGTTGTAGCAATGTGTCATTTGATAAAGCTATATTGCCGCAACTCATTATTTCAAAGTTAGGTTTATGAAAATTTTTGCCTTATTTTTTGTCTCATTTATAACATTTCACTCGGCCTATTCTAAAGAATGCCGGACGAAAGTTGGTAAGAAGATTGCGACAACATTGGCCGATTTTGAAATTAATGGAGAGCTTAATATCGCTGATTTGGAGTTGTTTCCGGATGGCACGTTAGTGAGTGGTTATGAGTACGATGTTGGCCCGGCCTATACTAATGGTCTCTATCAAAGAAAGGATTATTGGACATTAAACACAAAAGTCATTCCCGCTGATGATGCTCTATTTAATGAAAATCTTTCTACCTCTTGGAGTGGTGGCCCACGCTACTCAACCGACATTGCTTTTTATCGATTTTTTAAAGATCCCTGTGAAGCTGAGCTTGCCACACCTTATACTCTTAAAACCATGCCATTAAAGGCAAGCACGATAATTGAGAATAAGTTCAAGGTGGGAGACTACTTTGTTTATAAGGCCGCATTTGGGATTGTATTAAGTGGCGAATTACTTGGCCTTATTAGTAGTGCAACTTGGGGTATTGATTTATCTGCGAACTACCTTATGGAAGGGGAGTACAAGGTTCATGTGGTGAGGGTTGATGAAAAGCATATCAGATTAAAAATTGTTGCCCACAGAAAGAAAGGCGCATCCATAGGCTTTCAACTTGGCTGGAGGGAGCATTTTGAAGTCTTTAGTGTGAGTCGACTCAATAAACGTCTAGAGAGATTTGTAAATACATCTCCAATTAAGGTTGCGGCCAATAAAGGCGCTGCCCAAGTTGTGATGGTTGACTATCTTTTGGATATTACTGATCAAACTATTGCACCTGTTTATGAATCAATTTTAAAGCAAGTGAAGAAATTTAAAAGCATAAGCTTAGCGAATCCATTTAGAGGGATTGATGAATTAGAAGGAAATTTAATTTTAGATTTAGGGCCACTTGAAGATATATATCGAGAAGATGTTGAGAATAATACCATTTCAAGAGTTAATCGAAATATCCACACAACTGCTGAGCAAGACTCTTCAGGTTTGGAATTAAATTTAGGAAATAGAATCTTTGGTTTCAATGCGAAGATGGGAAATTCTACCAGTTATATGACACTTAAGGCACCAAATGACGTTCTAGATTATTATTTATTAAGTGCCTGGGGAACAAATTGGGATAGGAGAGTCTTATATTCATGGTCGCGCGTCGCAGACGATAACTCTTTATCTGCGGTTTTTAAATCTGATAAAGATTTTAAGACAATGTATCCTGTAAATTTGATTTTATCGGATAAGCAAAAGAAAAATCGCATTTCAATTAAAGACTTTGAAAAGCTTAAAAGATACCTAATGAAGGCCCTTCCTAAAGAAGTTTACAGCAAAATTCCATTTTCTGATTGGGATCAAAAACCTTGGGAAAATTATAATAACTTCGGTTCGAGATTTGAATTAGTTGTTTCACCTCAAGTGATCCTAGAAGCGCCTCAATTATCTGCTGATGAGATTTATACTTTTTATGATGACCACTTAAAAAGTAAGGGCCTTTATCCAAAAGATTTTTTCTATGAAATTAAATATGGCGCTCGAGATCAAAGGCTAACAGTTGAAGAGCAGTATAGAAGAGGGTTAAAGTTTTCAGCAAAATATATTGAAATGGCCTTAAATAGATCACTCGGGCCATCTGATCGCCTTAAGGCCATTACTAAACTGAGATTGAACACTATCTTTAGGGCAACAGGTTTCAGTTTTCTCATGAGCACAAGACCTGACATGATGGAAAAATGGTTTCATTTGAATCTAGATATTACCACCAATGAAAAATCCCTCATTTATCGATATGGTAAGCATGATATTTCATTACTCTACAAAAAGTTATTAACAATTAAGGCCGCACTTGATGATGATGGTCTTGATATCTTGCGAGAAGCAGAATCATTACAGTTTGAAATTCAATAGGCAACTTTACACTCTTTAGATAGTAATATCTTTATCTATTGCAGACGACCTCCTAAACTATTTTTAGTCAGGAGGCCTGCCTATGAAGCGCTCTTGGTTAAAAGAAAAAAAAGTATTTTTAATTATCAATATCTTAATCCTTATTGTTCACATAGGGCTTTTCTTTCTGAGAGTGTTTCAAGAAAAGAAAAAAGAATTGTTTAATGAAGCTCTTGTCATAAAATATTTCAAAGAAAAACCACCAAAAAATTTAAAGCAAATTGTTGAATCCAGTGATCCAAAAGAAATTAATGAATCTCCGGAGGATGCAAAATACCTAAGTGATAAAAATAGGAGAGTGGATAGACAAACGAAAGCGCGGATAGTTGCTCCATTTAATGACGCTCAAAAAAAATCTGTTCAAAGAAACTTTAAAAAGATGAAGCTTTCTGATCTTGCCATCGCTCAAAGTAAAGATCATTCCTTAAAAGAGGCCCTTAAAGAGATAAAACAACCCTCAAGTCAATCAAACCGAAGTTCAACCCTAGATCACCTTGAGAAGATCCCTTTAGGGGATATGACTTATTTAAATACCACAGAATATAAATACTATGGCTTTTATTTTAGAGTCAGACAAAAACTGGAACAATTTTGGATAAGAAGTTTAAAGGAAAAGGCCGAGTTTTTATCTAAAAGTGGTAGAAGAATAGCATTAACGAGTGAGCTTTTAACTTCACTAAGAGTGACACTTAATGAAAGAGGACATATTGTCGAGATTACAATTGTAGATGCCAGTGGAGTCAAGGAGCTTGATGATGCAGCTATCGAATCATTTAATCAAGCAGGACCGTTTCCCAATCCTCCAAAGGGATTGCTCTCAAATGGAAGGGTTGTTTTAGATTGGGGATTTTTAGTTAAAACATGAATTGATAAATAGTTTGGGAGATAAATTCCTGATTGGCCATTAAGGTCGTTGAAGGAAAATCTGGATGATTGGGTGAGTCCGGAAAATGTTGAGTCTCTAGGCATATCCCCATATTTTTAGCATAAATACTTACATCTAAATTATTTCCTGTATAAACTTGAAGACCTGGCTCCGTTGTGTAAACTTTTATGCTTCGGCCTGATCTCTCTTCACTCAGTTCTGCTGCTAATGATAATCCTGGGGATTCCTTATTTAAAATGTAATTATGATCAATTCCAAAAGGTAGCTGGCCCAGAGCAGTCGAAATGAATTGAGGTTCATGAAAATCAAAAGGAGTATTTTTAATATTTAATATTTTACCAGTAGGTCTTAAGTATGAATCCACTTCAAGTATTGAGTCTGCATAAATTTTTAATCTATGATTTTTTATATTTTCATTGTCATCATTCAAGTTGAAATAGCTATGATTTGTGAGATTAATAATTGTATTTTGATCACTTTTTGCTTTATAAGTGATAATGAGTTGATTTTGATCTGTTAATTCATAGTAAACAAAAACATTAAGATTTCCTGGAAATCCTTCTTCTCCATCTTTGGCGCGATAAAATAATTCAACACTATGATCTGATTGTTTGAGGATGTCCCAAAAAACTTTATCAAATCCAATATGCCCCCCATGAAGACAAGATTTCCCTTCGTTGATTGGTAGTTTGTAGAGATGATGATTGAGCTTAAATTCTCCATTAGAGATACGGTTGGCATATCGGCCAATGATGGCACCAAAATAAGGGGGATTTGATAGATAATCTAAGGGTGTATCAAGGCCTAAAGTGATATTTTTAAATACACCCTGTGAATTAGGTGTATAAAGAGCAAAAATAATTCCCCCTAAATTGAGTATCTCTGCACTTAACCCATTTTTATTAGTTATAGTTATTTTTTTGATATTATTCATAGGCTGACATGAGTTCGGCCCTCTGTTTGGTTTTTAGATAGTATTGTTCAATCACATCCTGTGCTATATCTTTGCCTTTACCTTTTTTTGTTATAGCAACGATCGATCCACCAAAACCTCCCCCTGTTAATCTTGCTCCAAAAACATCTTTATGTTCTAAGCTTAATTCAACAAGAGTATCAATTTCTTTTAAAGACACTTCATAGTCATCTCTCATTGAATAGTGTGACTCTATAAAGAGTTGTCCTAATTTAACGAGATCGGCCCGTTTGAGGGCGGCCACTGCTTCAAAAACTCTCTCATTTTCGGTAATCACATGCTTTACTCTTTTTTTTATTTTTAAAGGTAGATCATCATCTAAATCACTTAATGTAAGATTTCTTAATGAGTCGACTTTCAATAAACTGCATGCCAGCTCACACTCTTGCCTTCTTTGGTTATATCCCTCTTTGGATGATAGTTTATGAGAAATTCCAGAATTAATAACTAACAGATCCATCTGATCGAGGGGGAGTTTGATTCTTTCATAAGTTAAATTTTGAGTGTCGAGAAAAAGTGCTTCACCATCATGAGCAAAGGCGGTTGCCATTTGATCCATAATTCCTACTCTTGCTCCTACAAATTCATTTTCAATCCGTTGACCTATTTTAGCGAGATCGATATCAGAGATATTTAATTGATACGCTTTTCTGATGGCCTTAAGAAAACTCATTTCAAGGGCGGCACTTGAGGAGAGACCGCTTCCTTCTGGAACATTTGAATTGATAGTTGCTATAAAACCACTAATACTTTGATTTAGTGGTTGAATAAATCTAGATAAAATTTTGGTGGCCCCTTGAATATAATCTGTCCAATTCCCTTGATGAAATTCTTCACCAAGTTGATAGGAGTAGCTTCTTTTTTTATGGATACTTGTGGATTGACTCTCAACTTGAATTTCGATTCCTGATCTTTTAATTATTTTTACTTCAGTGAATTGATGGATTGGCGTTGGTAAAACCCAGCCCCCATTGTAGTCAGTATGTTCACCAATGAGGTTGACTCTTCCATGGGCCTTTGCCACAAAAGATTCTTGCATCAGTCCTCCCTATAGATCACTTCATTTAATTCCTTGGCCTTTTCTTCAGGTAAACTATCATTAATAAATATTCCCGCCCCGAGTTCAGTGCCTGCCAAATACTTTAATTTATCTCTTGTTCGGTAAGGCGGAAAAATTTGAATGTGCATATGAAATTCTGGATACTCTAATTGATCAAAAGGGGCCTGCAAAATAGTCATTAAGTAGGGAAAGGGTCTCTGCCATAAAAGATCAAATCGCTTTAAGATATTTTTTAAGGCCTGGGCCAGGTCTTGATATTCATCATTTGTGAGCTCATATAAATATTTAACAGATCTTTTGGGCATAATCCAAGTTTCATAAGGATAACGAGCGCAAACAGGAATGAATACCACTACATTTTTGTTCTCAAACAAGATTCTTTGTTTTGCTTTTAATTCATCTCGTATCATTTCTGATAATAAATTTTTTCCTTCTGCTTGATAAAAATCTTTCATTGCTTTGAGCATGGTTTTTTGCACCGGAGGAATAAAAGGATAGGCATAGATTTGACCGTGAGGGTGATGAAGGGTGACGCCCATTTCGACACCCTTGTTTTCAAAGGGGAGAACATAATGAATTTCTTTTTTTTCTCCCAGCTCTTTTGTTCTATTGGCAAATACTTCCAAAACTAATTGAATTCTCTCTGTTGAAAGTGTTCCAAGTGAGCCTTCTGGTTTTTGAGTAAAGACAACAACTTCACAAACGCCACTCGCCGGCATAGTGGGAACAAACATTTCTGGTGAATTATGTGTAATTAGATTCATTGATGGAAATAAATTTTCAAATACTGCAACTTCATACTCCCCTTGAGGCATCTCGGTTGGAAATTTGGGATTTGTCGTGACATTTAAAGGTGAATAATCTTTAGGAGGAAGAAATGTTCTATTTTGTCGATGGGCCGCATAGATCACCCATTCGTGTCGTAGTGGATGCCATCGCATATGAGGCTCCGCTTTAAAGGACGCATGCAACGGCTCAGGGGCAACTATACCATCAGGAATAGGGGATCTTGAAAATAAATATAGATTCCTACCATCTGGTTTTTTTAATTTTTGAGTATACATTCTATTGAATACTTTTTACATCCACAACAGCTTCCCCACTAATATTAAAATTTGAAACCCATTCAGTGATCATTTCTAAATGAAGATCCTCTTCTTCTTTTGCCTTGAGAAATTGTTCAGCATACTCATTGAGTCCTGCTTCTGTGGCCAGACCAATTAATAATTCCCATCCGGCATTATCAATCAGCTCAGCATGGAGTAGGGCCTCTAAGCTTTGAATGAAAGTCGTTCTTGGATCTGTAATAATTTGAATAATACCTTGAGAAGAAACTCCTGATAAATCCGCCGCAGGAGTTATTGCAGTTGGATCGCCACCGATTTCAGTGACAATATCGACGAGCATATAAAAATGCAGAAGTTCTTCCTGATAAAACTGTTCAAGCAATTTCAGAGGAGGTAAAGATTCAAAATCTCTACTTGCTTGATATTTGCTTAGAATGGCCTCATAAAGTCTTGTACCAGTTCTCTCAAAGGCGAGTCTTTCACCTAATTTATCTAAAAGTGCGTGATTTCCCACATGAACTTTTTCTTCGATGCTTGTAATCATGCCTTTGACATTTGCAGGTATTGGTAGAGTTCCTATTAAACCAGCTTCTGTTATTGAACTTATTCGATTGTCCGCAATTGCGGTACTGTCTCCTTTGGATGGAGTTGTTAATGTATCAGCGCTTTTTTTTGATTCGGCCGAATTTATAGGAGACATGAGAATTCCAGTTCTATTTAAACCTAAATTAGTTTCTTTATTTGATATTGGCATATAGGCCCCCTTAATGTTGTATTACTTCTTCAGGCATGGCCAATTCGGTTCCTGCCATCCATCTGTATCCTGCTGCAACGATTTCAGAAGGAGATCCTTCAGAATTCATGTATTCACGATATTGTTTTGAAGCATGATTCTCTTTATATGAATTAACAATTCTTGAATTAATGGCGGTAAAATCCCTTTCAGACTCAAGAACTGAACGAATAAATTTACGATGTGATTTAAATTCAAGTGGACTTGGGATTTTGTCAGGAAGAATTTCTGCTGGATCTCTTTTTTCAATTTGTTTAAATAATTCCATCACGTATTGCAATTGACCTAACTCATAATCGAGAAAACGCTCCCAAATGGCCTTGACTCTTGAATTCTTTTCAGATTGGACACAGCTATAGTAGGTGTAGACTTCATTGGCCTCATGGAGAAGCCATTTTTCAAATATGCTTTCTTCAGTATCGATTAATGTCTCATATTGGGTTACATGTTGTTCTTCTACTGAGGCAATTTCCGCATATAATTCACGAGCAGTCGGATCAGCAAATTGAGGGCCAATCGTCATGTAGTAATCATGAACTTGATTCTCTGCTGACATGATAGTTAATGCGTGAAATTTACTAATGGCCTCAGCTTCACGACATCTATAGCTATCTCTTATATCATCTTGAGGATGTCGATGTTCCAAGTAGGTTGGCCGGCCAGGAATAATATCAGTATAACTTTGAACAATCGTATTGGCATCTTTGCCTTCAATTCGATCCATAAGAGCAGAGAATCGATATAAATGATCAATGTCTTCTAATAGGCCAAATCTATAAACTTGTGCAAGATACGAGTTTGGCTCTTTAATGGCAACGGCCGCGGTTAATTCAATAGCAAGTTGTTCATAAGCGATAGTTGTTTCAAGAGCTGAATGATCAGATCCTAATAACCAATTGGCCATAGTTTGTTGATGTTGCTCGACTCTTCTAACTTTAGCAAGATGTGCTTGCATCGATTGATTTACTCGGGCAAAACCGTGACTAAATCGATTTGCCTCTGCCTCAATTGCATTCATTAATATAATTCTTAATCTAGTGAAGGCATCATCATTTAATTTACTAATGGGCATTTGATTAAGTTCTTTCCAAGTAAATCGCTGCTTATCTAAAGTTATTCCCCGATCTCGCATTAAGTTAATACTCATGTTAGTTCTCCGCTGTTTGTGGCCAAAATTCTTTTTGATTTGTGCAAGCTTGGTGCCTGGAATTTTTGCTTAAAGTAATACTTACAACTGAAAAACTTTCACCAAATGTTCGAAGCTTTAAACTTTTGACCTTAAGGTAATCTTTAGATTTTAATTTTGATTCGAGCAATCCTGTACAGCGATGACCGAGTTTGTTAAATATGCTTGGGTTTTTAAGGAGGAAAATTGTCTCTTAGATTAGTTGGATATCAAATGATGATTTCTTTATTCGCTGTTGGACTTGCCACATTAGTTCAATCGCCTTTTCTTTTGCTTTCTGAATCTGAGTTCATGTTTTTTTATCCTGTCGTTTTTTTAATGAGTCTAAAATTCGGTCCGGTTGCGGGGGTGATTTCTTTAATATTTTCCTGCGTTGCCCATGTTATTTTCTTTGTTCCAAGTTTAGCACTTATCAATGATCATCAAATAATCCATTTGGTATCTTTTAATTTTGTATGCTCACTTATTATTTTTATCAATTGGAAGTTTAAGAAAAGCGAAAGAAAACTACATGAGAGTAGAGGATGGTTCAAAAATGCACTTAGAACCATCGGTGATGCTCTTATTGTTCAAAACAATAATGGCCAGATTATATTTATCAATTCAATCGCTGAAAATTTAATTGGTATTAAGCGAGAAAACGTCCTAGGGATGCCTTTGGTAGAAATATTCCATGCCAAAAAGAATTTTCTTGGACAGACCATTTTGATTTCTGCCAATGGAATTGAAAGGCCAATTGAATTAAGTCGATCACCCGTTGTTTTGGATGGACGAGAAAATTCAAGTGGGGAAGTAATCGTATTTAAAGATATTTCAGATAAAGTCTCTGCGGAGATAAGGTATAGGTTAGCTGCCGATGCTGGAGAAGTTGGTGTCTGGGAATTGAATCTATTAACTAGAGAAATCGAGGCGAATTCTTTTTTTCACAAAATATTAGGCTACATTTTTTTTCAATGGGATTTTGAAAAATTTATTCAACATATTCATCATGATGATAGAGAGAAAATTCTCTATTCAATTAATCAAATTGTTTTAAATCAAGGAAGTTTTTCAACTGATTGTCGAATATTTTATCCAGATAATACTTTGAGATGGATAACTTTATCTGCTAAGGCCAATATAAGTCTTCAAGGTAAGGTTAATCATATCATTGGCTCTATTATTGATATTACGTCAAAAAAACAAATTGAAGAGGCCCTTCAAGAGGCCTTGTTTTATCGAGATGAATTTCTATCGATTGCTTCTCATGAATTGAAAACACCATTAACATCTTTAAAGTTACAGTCACAGATATTTAAGCGTGGATTATCTCAAGGTAAGAAAGAAGTTTTTGATGCAGACAAAATGCATCGTCTGATGGATCAAGTTGATAATCAGGTTACAAGGTTAGTTAGACTAGTTGATGATATGCTTGATATTTCTAAAATTAGAACAGGGAAATTAGATATTATTAAGGAGAAAATTGATTTGGCCGAAGTTGTTCAGGATATTTCTGAGAGATTAAAAATTCAACATGGTACTCATTTTCCCGTGCTTGAAATCGAAGATCGTTGCCCCGTAGTTTGCGACAAATTTAGAATTGAACAGGTGGTGAATAATTTAGTCTTAAACGCTATTAGGTATGGTAATGGGCTGCCAGTGAAGGTTAGGCTGCAACAAAAACATGATTTAGTGACTCTTCAAGTAATTGATCAAGGGATTGGTATTTCACAAGAAAATCATGAAAAGATTTTTAATAGATTTCAGCGTGCCGTCCCTGCAAAAGAAATCAGTGGACTTGGGCTCGGTCTTTATATTGCAAAACAAATCGTGGACGCCCATGATGGTAGAATTTTTGTTGAAAGTGAAATCAATAAAGGGGCCACCTTTACTGTGGAGTTGCCACTTGAATAACTTTATTTCTCATTTTCATCCCTGCACTAAATACTAAGTAGAGTGAAAGAATAATTAACGAAATAGACATAAGTGAGTTAATTAATGAAATATCAAATCCAGCTACTTTTTCTAAGTTGGCCTTTGTTAATTGGATTAAGGCCACCAGAGTTGTGCTTAAGACAAAAAGCATCGGTAAAAATGTAAAAGCGAGTCTTTTACCATTTTGATGCAACCATGCAGATATCACTAATAAAGTTAAAGCAGCAAGAAGTTGGTTGGCCGCTCCGAAGAGTGTCCAAAATTGTGACCACATCCCACTTTGGGTATTCATCAGAATAAGTGTCGCCGGTACGATTGTTAATAGGGTACCAAAAATAGCGCCAGTTTTTCCTGTTAGTCCTATTAGTTCTTCAATGAGATATCGTCCAAGTCGGGTAGAGACATCCAGAGTGTCAAAAACGAAAGTTGAGAAGGCCATAGCACCAAAAGTAACAGCAAATGGAAGATGTTCTTTCCCAATAATCATGGTGAGAAATTCTCCTATACCCTTACCGTATATACTTCCTGGTTTGAGTGTCCCGACTTCAAGAGGAGACATAACCATGATGATGCCTAAACTAATTAAAGCAACAAAACCTTCTGCTAACATGGCCCCATAACCAATGGCGTGCATGTGAGTCTCTTTATCAATTTGTTTGGATGTTGTACCAGAACAAACGAGTCCATGGAAACCAGAGCAAGCTCCACAGGCGATGGTGACAAAGAGAAAAGGAAAAAGAGAACCAGTCATTTTTTCAAAATGAAATCCGGTGAACATTGGTTGTTGAATGGTTTTGCCGCCAAAAAATAGTCCAATTGTTCCTAAAATAAGAACTGAATAAAGAACATATCCACCTAAATAACCTCTTGGTTGTAGAAGAAGCCATACTGGAAGTAATGAAGCTATGGCACAATAGAGACAAATCGCAATGGCCCAACTCACTTGAGACATCTGAAACCAATGTGAATAATGAGTTCCAAGCCAGCAAACCGTAAATGTGGCCGGGACAAAGATGATGGTATTTAGCCATAAAGGTGTTTTAAGAAATTTTTCAAGTAATCCTAATACAATTGAAAGTAACAAATAGGCAATGGCCGCCCAAGCAACTGCTCCTCCGGGATGAAAGTTGAGTTGCAAATTTTGTAATTCTTCTGGTGAGGAGACAAAACTTGAGGCCGTAATATCTGCGAATGCCACAATAATATAAATCAAGGCAATCCAAATAAAAACCATCATGGCCTTTCCGGCCCTGCTTCCTAATTGCTCTTTAGTGATGTCGGCAATGGAGTGGGCATGATGTCTGACAGAGCAAGTGAGTGAAGAAAAATCATGAACTGCCCCAATGAAAACAACTCCAAGAGAAATCCAAAGGAGAGAAGGAAGCCAGCCAAACTGCTGGCAAGCAACAATAGGCCCTGCAATTGGCCCCGCTGCTGCAATGGCAGAAAAATGCTGGGCAAATAAATAGAAAGGACTGGTTGGAATATAATCTTGATTATCGTTATAGAGATGAGCAGGAGTTGTGAGTTTGGGATCTAAATTAAATTGTTTCGCCACCCAAGAGCCATATTTAAAATAGCCAAAAGTGATGAAGGCCAAAAAAATGGCAGCAATAAAAGGTAATTCCATATCATTTCTCCTTCACAAAAGATTTTCACAGCTTAAATGGGAAGTAAATTGATCTTTATACTCGGTCTTTGCTTTTTTTTCCCGGATAGAATGCTCTTTTGAGGGATGTTACAATGAGATTGTGAAAACAGAATTGGCCCCAGGGCCTTATCAGAAACCTCTTAATAAAACTCCTAATCTTCCCTTGGAAGGCATTCAAAAAGATGGACTTAAAAAAGGTTTAGAAGCAAAAAGTGAACCCATAAGTCCAGATTACAAAGTTGAGCTTTCTTCAGTCAATCGCGTCACTATTCCTTCTGTGCCAGATCTGCCTAAAGTAGAAATAAAAGAAACTCCAAAAGTTGAAGATGTAAAAAAAGTTGAAGTTAAAGAAGGATCCCTTAAAAAACCGGCAATAATTTTTATTAAAGGCCTTGATGTCTTCAGTTCTCCATCGAATTCCGAGGGCGGTTATGCTGGTGTAGGAAGAATGGCCGAAGCAGTTGAGGGATCGAGAATTTATGGCTGGGATCAGAAAGATGAAATTCTAAAAGAAATTAAAAAAGTTAGGGCCGATCAAAAAGTTATTTTAGTTGGACACAGCCTAGGTGGAGATACAGCGGTTGAAATTAGTAATACACTTGACTCACTTGCAGAAAAATTTAGGCCGGTGGATTTATTAATTACTATCGATTCAGTTGGTTTTAATAACGATATTATTCCTCAAAATGTGAAGAAGCATTTAAATATTTTTGGAGAAAATGATTCTTTTCTCAATGATGGACCACATGTGGCCCGCAGACATGAGAAAACCAACGTAAAAAACATTCTTTCAGCGGATGATCATACAGAGCTTGATGATGATAAAGAATTGCAATATGAAATTATGAATTTGATTCAAGAAACTTTGAGTCAGTAAAACAGTAAAGTAAAGGTGTCACATACCTTTCATACCTTTCGGCATGTGACACAAGATCTTATAAAGTATCCGTAAACATTTTTCCAGTTTTTCCTGCATCTAAATGATCAGATAAACCATTTCCTTTACCGCCATCACCTTTCCATGAAATATAGAATCGGCCGTAGTAATCTGAAAGATCATTTCCACAGGCCGCGCCACCACCATGAAGCTGGCCAATCACGCGATGATTCTTATCAAAAAGAGGTGAGCCAGAAGATCCAGGTTCAGTTGTTCCTTTGTCCCAATCAACAATTCTTACGTGTGTTCCATCTCCTGGAGATTCTTCACCACCATAAGAAGCAATTTTTGTAGGATCATTTTCGAAAGAAATTGATTTTTCATCTGTATTAGGGTGATGAATACCAACCGCAGCAGTACCTTCAGCACCACGTGCATCCCAACCAGCATAAGTAACTTTCCACTCAGGCTTTGGGGATTGAAGAAGTTTTACTAAAGTAAAATCAGATTTCTTTCCTGTCGCTAAATGGGTTGAGCCGGTATTAAATTGAGTTAGCTTTCCATCTCTTGTTCCGCCACATTTCGAAGTTTGATAATTCCAGTACGTAACTAATGTAGGAGCTGCTTCAGGTGTGATTCGACAGTGGGCCGCGGTCATAAAAAAAGGAGTCTTATCATTTTTTGTATTATTCACCATAAAACCGGTACAAAAATTTGATCCGCCTGTTGAAATAACTGCTACAGAGTTAATTTCTTTTTCCCAGCCTTTTGAATCAGTGCAAGCAACATCAATATTACAAGATCCGGCCTTTAGAGTTGTTTCGGCAAAAGTTCTAAATCCTTGTCCGATATGGCCAAGTTCAATATCAACTAAATTGATTTCACTCTCATCGACTTTAAGTTCAATAAATACATCGTCACTCATGATAACTGGAGTCCATAATTGGCCATTAATGTTGTTATCTTGATAAGTAAATGAGCGGATATATTGTGAACGATCGGCCGAATAAATATTAAGTTCTGCTGACTTTGGTAAATGGAAGCGAGTAAAACCAAAATTTAATGAAACTGCGTTTGGTGCTTGAACTCGATGAATCCAAACATGGCCATTTTCAGCTCTTTCCCAAGCTTGATCTTGAGTAGGATTAATTGCGACTGAGTGGGGGATGGCAAATCGAGGAGCAATTCCTTTTCTCTCATTAATAAGCTCTTGATCATGTATTGAATTCACATCGAGAGGTGCGAAGTAGGAAGTGCTAATCGCAGAGATGGCCTCGAAAGATAAGCAAAGGGTTGCCACCATTGCAAGTGTTTTCATGTCTCCTCCTTGAGAACGTTTATTATTTAACTTTAGGGCCATTCGATAAAATTGCACCTTACATTTACTCTCTTTGATTAATCGAGAATCTCAATAATTGCTAAGCAGATTTTAATCTCGTTGCCCCTTTCGTTTCTCGTGCTGTGTTATGGAGTAAAAATCTTAAACAACAGTATCTAACACTGTTGTTTTGGGTTGCTTCTGAGTTATAGTTGTCCCAATAATTTAGATTTTTACCGAGGGCTTCATGCATTTGATATTCATTTTACTCACTCTGGTACTAACACCTTCTTATGCTGCAATAACTTTAAAAGATGCTTTTCAGTCCGCTAGACTCAACATGGAATCTTTAAAGCGTGCTGAGCATGAGATTGAAAGAAGGCGAGCAGTGAAAGATCAGGCCCAGGGAGTTGTCTTACCAACTGTAAATGGAGTTGGGAGTTATTTAAGAATAGACCCTCCAAGTGGAGCTCGAGTAAATTCGGCCTTTACGTTAACTAGACAATATAACTATGCTATTCGAATGCAGCAGCCTTTAATACGAGGTGGTGTTTATGAAGCACTACAAATGAGGAAAGAGGATGTTCTTTTGGCCGAGTTTCAAAAAAATGCAACTGAACTTTCACTTTATCAGCTGGTCATTGCGGCCTACTACAATCTTTACAATGCAAGAATTGATCTAAAAAGTTTGGAAGAATTTATAAAGATCTCTCAAGACAGAGTTAAAGAACTTAGATCGAGGGCCAGTGTGGGAAGATCCCGTAAAGGTGAATTAGTACAAGCTGAGGCACAGCTTTTAACGGCCGAGGCCCAATTACAACAAGGAAAAGTTAATCTTGAGCAGGCCGAAAATAATTTTGAATTTTATACAAAAATTAAACCAGATGATTTGGCCGACTTTGGAGATCTTCCAAGTGAGCTACCAAGTCTTGCTGAATTTCAAGAAAAAATTAAATCAAGACCAGATGTTTTGGCCTCTAGACAGGCAGTTAATGTGGCCGATCGACAGATAGGAGTTTCTAAAGGCGGGCATTACCCTTCTTTAGATCTTATTGGGAATTATTATCTAGACCGTACAGGTGTGCTCGCTTCTTCAAAATGGGATGTTGGTGTTCAAGTAACAGTTCCTTTTTTTCAAGGAGGAACAGTAGAATCTCAGGTTCGTCAATCTGTGGAGGCCAAAAGAATTGCTGAACTCAATTCTTCTGAAACTTTAAGAACGGCCCAAAGAGATACTTCTATCCTGTATCAAAACTATTTACAAATATATGCTGAATTAAAAACTCTTAAGCAGGCCCTGGAAAAAGCTGAACAGAGCTATAAATTAAATATTCAGGACTACCGTTATGGGCAGGTAACAAATTTAGACGTTATTCAGTCTTTAAATTTATATATTGAAACAAAAAGGGCCTTCAATAATTTGTTTGCTATGGCCCATATGACCTACAAAAATCTTGAAGCTTCAATTGGGGTTCTTCCATGAGTTTATCCGACATATCAATTCGAAAACCAGTTTTTGCATGGATGCTAATGGCGGCCATGATTATTTTTGGATTTCTTGCCATGAGAAAAATGGGGGTAAGTCAGCTGCCAGATGTTGATTTCCCGGTGGTTAATATTCAAGTTACTTATGAGGGAGCCGCTCCAGAAGTGATGGAGTTGGATGTTATTGATCCCATTGAGTCTGCTGTTCTCTCTGTTGAAGGAGTTAAGAGCATTACTTCCTCGGCGAAACTTGGATCGGCCAACATCTCTGTAGAATTTAATCTTGATAAAAATATTGATGTTGCTGTTTCTGAAGTTGAGGCAAAAATTAATCAGGCCAATAGATTTTTACCAGAAAGCATTGATCCGCCCATCATTTCAAAAGTTAATCCAGATGATCGCCCTATCATGTGGTTATCTGTTACTGCTGATAATATGGCCACAAAAGATCTTATGGCCTATGTGCGAGATAATCTTAAAGATAAATTCCAAACTGTTACCGGAGTGGCCGATGTTTTTCTTGGTGGATATGTTGAGCCGAATTTAAGGGTCTGGGTGAATAATGATAAGCTCAATCAATATCAACTTACTGTTACAGATATTATTTCAGCGGTTCAGTCAGAACATAAAGAATCTCCATCAGGATTTATTGAAGATCCTTTTAAAGAAAAGAATGTAAGAACACTGGGTGAAGCTTCTTCAGTTGAGGAATTTGAGCGATTACCTATTATCCGTAGAGGTGGTACTCCAAACTACGTGCCTATTTTTTTAAGAGATGTTGTCAGTATTGAAGAGGGTCTTGCGGATATCCGTCGAATTTCTCGAGTCTTCGGAAAGACCGCTTTAGGTCTTGCTGTAAGAAAACAGCGAGGATCAAATGCTGTTGAAGTTGCCCAAGGGGTAAAGAAAAAGATGGAAGAGATTCAAAAGGATCTTCCAAGTGGGATGCAAATTGGGGTGAATTATGATTCAACTCAATTTATTGAAGAGTCTATCCATGAACTCTCTTTTACGATGATTCTTTCGGCCCTTCTTACTGCTTTTGTTTGTTGGTTGTTTCTAGGATCTTTTGCTGCGACGATTAACGTGATTCTTGCTATTCCTACCTCTATTCTTGGTGCATTTATCATTTTAAAGTACATGAATTTCACTCTTAATACATTCACGCTGCTAGGTCTTTCACTTTCCATTGGGATTGTGGTGGATGATGCTATTATGGTGTTGGAAAATATTTATCGTCACCATGAGGAAGGTAAAGATAAGGTGAGGGCCTCTCTTGATGGGGCCAATGAAATTTCTTTTGCTGCTCTGGCCGCAACTATTGCGATTATGGCAATTTTCCTTCCAGTTGCGATGATGGATGGAATTATTGGAAAATATTTTTTTCAATTTGGAATAACGATCTCTGTAGCAGTAGGTTTATCTTATATTGAAGCATTAACTCTTACTCCTATGCGTACAAGTCAATTCATGGAAGAATCTGGCCGTCAAAGTAAGCTTGGCCATGCTGTGGATGCTTTTTTCGATAAATTAATCCATTGGTATGATCAATCTCTCATTTATACTTTAAATCATCGCTTTCTAATTATTTCGATTTCTCTGGTCTTTTTTATTGCTTCATTTTTATTGGTGAAATTTATTCCAAAAGAATTTGTACCAGTTCAAGATACATCTTCATTTATGGTGAGGGTCAAGACTCCTGAGGGATCGTCTTTGGAGTTTACGGATAAGGCAACACGTGAAGTTGAAAACTATTTTTCTAACCGAAAAGAAGTGAAACGCTACTACGTCAGTATTGGTGGGTTCGGTGGTGGGGCCAGTGAATCCAATGTTGCAAATATGTTTATCACTCTTCATCCAGCTGAGAATAGACCAGGAAAGACCCGTCAATCTGAACTTCTCGATCTTTATCGAAAGCATTTTAAAGAAAAGTTTAAATCGGGGATGGTTTTTGTTCAAGATACATCTCAAGGAGGTTTTACCGCATCAGGACGTGGCTTCCCAGTGGAGTTCACTTTGACTGGCGGAAATTGGCAGCTTTTAGTGAAGGCCGCAAAGGATGTCATGCTGGAGATGAAAAACAGTGGCATCTACACTGATATCGATACTGACTATAAAGAGTCAGTCAGTGAAGTTCAAGTTTATCCAGATAGAGATCAGGCCAAGCTTCGTGGAGTCAGTGTTCAGGAAATTGGGACCACCATCAACGCTCTGATTGGAGGAGTTGTGATTGGAAAATACTCAAAAGAAGGGCATCGTAATGATATCCGTATAAAGATGTCAGGTGGAAGTAAAAATAAATTAGACGATCTAAAAAAGATCTATGTTCGTAATACCAGAGGGGAGCTTGTACGATTGTTAGAAGTGGTTAAGGTTAAAGAGCTTCCAGGTGTTCAAACAATTAATAGAAGGCAAAGAAGTAGAGCGATCACCATTTTTGCTGGTGTTGCCAAGGGAAAATCTCAGGGAGAGGCCTTGACTCAAGTTCGTTCCATCGTTAAAAAATACTTGCCTCAAGGTTATAGTTTAGTTGAGTCAGGAGCATCGGAGACCTTCTCACAAACTTTTCAAAGTTTAGTATTTGCTCTAGGTCTAGGAGTCCTGATTGCCTACATGATTCTAGGGGCCCAATTTAATAGCTTTATAGATCCTGTGACTGTTTTGATGGCGCTACCATTTAGTTTTTCCGGGGCCTTTATTGGGCTTTACATGGCAAACCAATCCTTAAATATTTATTCAATGATTGGGTTAATCCTACTAATGGGTATTGTGAAAAAGAATTCGATTTTGTTAGTGGATTTTACTAATCAAAAAAGACAAGAGGGACTCAAAGTAAAAGATGCACTGAAGGATGCTTGTCCTAAGAGACTTCGTCCCATTTTGATGACGACTTTTTCTACTGTCGCGGGTGCTATTCCTTTGGCCTTTTCATTAGGTCCAGGTTCGGAGAGTTTAAAACCCATGGCCATTGCCATTATTGGTGGATCAGTAGTTTCTACTATATTAACTTTGATTGTTGTTCCGGCGATCTATTCTGTACTTGCTAAAGAGAAAGTTAAATAAATGGAATGGTTGCAGATTTATCAGAATGGAAGTTTATTAAAACTTTATATTCAACCAGGAGCTGCACGTTCAGAAATATGTGGACTGCATGGAGAAAGATTAAAAGTTAAGATTAAGGCCCCTCCCAGAGATGGCGAGGCAAATGAAGAGTTAATTGAATTTATAGGAAATTTTTTTAAGATATCAAAATCAAGAGTGTCTATTTTAAGAGGAGAAAGTTCCAGACAAAAAGATCTTGTTCTGGAACTTCCTCTTATGACTGTTAAATCTCTTCTTTCAAAGCATTTTGAAGAACTGAAGTAATATTTGAAATACGTAGTACAACTTCTCCATGATCAACTGGGAATTCTTCTTGTCCTGCAACACAATTGTTACCGTTTTCATCACATGTATTGATAATTTGGCAACTTGTAGGATCATTTAGGTCACTTGGAATATAATCTGTTTTACCCATGATCAAAATACCTTCAAGGAGCCCTGTCTTTGAATCAAAAACAGCTGAACCAGAGTTTCCTGCAAAAGTATCTAGGTTCGTAGAGAAACGTGTTAATTCTGAATTATAAGTCACTTTACCGCCATCAGAAATTTTTGAAGGAAGTCCAGTTGGGTGACCGATAACCACAAGTGGTGTTGTCACACTAATTTTTCCACTTGTTCTAAATTTCAACGGCTCACGCCCCTCAACCTTTCTATCTAATTTAATCACGGCGTAGTCTAAGAATTTATCTCTTTGGGCCTTGATAACTTGCTTACAATTATAAACATTACTTGGAGAAATATTCTCTATTGGGTTTTGTCCAGCAGAGTTAAGTGCGTAGTCAAATACCCATGCGTATTTTTTGCATGAATCTTCAGGAGACCCGCTTTCACCAATATAGCAGTGGCCGGCCGTCACCAAGATGTCTGGCCCAACAAGAAATCCAGAATAATCAGCGACTACTGGTTGGTCTGCATACTGAACAGTGGAGCAAACATTCATATCGCTTTCAAGCGTTGCAGAGGAGCCAATTTTTAACAGTCCATTCAGATTTTTGACAAAACTTCTTACAGGGATTCTTCCTGCAGTTGATTTTACTAATTTAAGATGAAGTGGGTTTGATGTTTCATAAACATCTTTTCGATTGTCCACTCCGTAGACTACATCCGTAGCGGATAAAGCAATTTGTGACCCAAGTAATAGCAGCGATGTGGCCAATAATTTCATTTCCCGTTCCCCCCTGAAGAAATTACTGGGGTGTTTATTTCAGATGTAAGATTAAATGTAATCTAACATTTACTAACAGATTGAAGGGGATAGATGCTTGAAAATAAAAAGGCCTTCCCGAAGGAAGGCCTTGTAAGAGCTGGTAAGAAATATTATGCTTTTTTCGCCCACATGTTACAGTAAGCAGCATCTTTAACCATTACTGGTTTTGTTTTCATAGCAGTTTGCATTGCTGGAAGAGAACATTCACCAGCTCCAGCTCCTGCTGCAGCATTAGCTTTGTAGTGCTTGCAAGTGTTACATTGTTTACCATTTCCGGCCTGAGGAGAAACTTCTTTGTAACCAAGCTTTCCAACAGCTACGAAAGTAGCAGCAGCTGCTTCAGAGAAGATCCCTGCAGCTTTACCAACTACAGTTGATACAGCAGCAAACAACATTGTACTTTTTAAGAATTCGCGTCTTTTCATAAACAACCTTTTGTTAAAATAATGACCCATTCTTTTTACAATTTCATAACGGCATTTTACCACAAAAAAATAGATAAATTCAGAGAGAAATCAGTGTTTTACATATCAAACATTTGAATGATATTTCGAGCAGAAGTTGGGTTTTTTATAGACACACTTTAGTCAAGAATCTAAACTTTCTAAATATGAAAAATTCAAATTTAAAATCTTTTACTTTTATTGATCTCTTTAGTGGTTGTGGTGGACTCTCTGTTGGTCTTGAAATGGCGGGCCATCAATGTCTCTTAGGCGTGGATGCAAATAAAGATGCCATTAGCACCTTTGCTGCAAATCACAAACACGCAGAAGTGTACTTAGGCGATATAAAAAAACTATCAGAAGCAAAGCTTAAAGAGCTTTTGAAAGGACAGAAAATTGATATGGTGGTTGGTGGTCCTCCTTGCCAGGGGTTTTCTACCGTGGGCCGAGGTGAGGTTGATGATGAGCGAAACCATCTTTTTAAAGAATTCGTTAGAATTGTTAAAATAACTAATCCAAAAATTATTTTGTTTGAAAACGTCACAGGTTTAGTGGCCAAGAAAAACCAAACGATCTTAAAAAAGATTTTCCATTACTTTGAGCGACTTGGTTATAACATGGATGCGAGAATTCTTTCTGCGGAAGAATTCGGAGTTCCTGAGAGAAGAAGAAGAACTATCATCATGGGTGTGAAAGGTGGGGAGTGCTTATTCCCTGAAGTCACTCATGGAGTGCGTGCAGGGAAAAAACTAAAAACTGTGGCCGAGGCCTTTAAAAATTTAAAAGCTTCTGATGGAAAAGTTTATAACCACGAATTGGCCCTTGCGCAGGTTAAGAAAGTTGAAGATCGAGAAAGATTAAAGTTTATTCCTGCTGGGCGTGGGATTCGCTATCAAGAAGACGAAAAAGAATTATTACCTAAAAAGCTCTGGTATGGAATTAATTGGAGTAAATTAAGAGAAAAGCGTTTTCGTCAAACAAAGTTACAAAGGTTACCTCTAAAAGAGCCTTCTCCAACAATACTCACTGCTAGGACAACTTATTATCATCCAATTGAGCCGCGCTACCTTACGCCAAGAGAAGCGGCCGCTTGTCAAAGTTTTCCTAATGATTTTGTATTTCATGGCTCACAAACGGCGGTCTTTAGACAAATAGGCAATGCTGTTCCTCCATTACTCGCTTTTGCTCTTGGTGAAACGGTAAAAAAGATCGACTTTAAAAAAGGTGTTTTAAAAAAGAAAATAGTGGAAGATGTTGTTGGTAAAAACGCTTTTCATTATCATGAGCAAACTTATCTATGAGTGAATCACTAAAGAAGATTTTTAGCTATAAAATGTTAATTATTCTTCTTACTGGTTATTCAGCAGGTCTTCCTCTATTACTTATTGGTTCAACACTTCAGGCGTGGATGACCAATGAAGGAGTTGACTTAACTGCGATTGGTTTAGTTTCTTTACTTGGTCTTCCTTATGTTTTTAAATTTTTGTGGGCGCCTCTTCTAGATCGATACCAATTTCCTCTTCTTGGCAGAAGAAGAGGATGGATGTTTTTTTTCCAAATCTTGATTGTCGCTTCTATTGTTGGACTGTCGTTCACTCATCCAAAAGACTCTATTACAATGGTTTGCTTTTGGGCCTTCATGATTGCTTTATTTTCTTCCTCTCAAGATGTTGTTCTTGATGCTTATAGAAGAGAGGTTTTATCTGACGAGGAGCTTGGACTCGGCTCTTCTTTGTATGTGAATGGTTATCGTTTGGCCATGCTGGTATCAGGAGCCTTCGCTTTATACCTCGCTGATCATATTCCTTGGCAAAATGTTTATTTCTGGATGGCCGTCCTGATGGCCCCTTCCATTTTATTCACTCTGATTGCTCCTAAAGAAACATTGCATATTGAGGCCCCAAAAAATTTAAAAGCAGCTGTGATTGGGCCATTAAAAGATTTTTTTAGTCGAAAAGGTGCATGGGTCATTTTGCTATTTATCCTTCTTTATAAAGTGGGTGATAGCATGGCCTCTAACATGACAACTCCTTTTATTCTCGATATCGGTTACTCAAAGACTGATATTGCTACAGTGGCAAAAACTTTTGGAATGATTGCGACCATGCTCGGAGGATTGATTGGGGGCATGATGATGCTCAAATTCAACATGCGCTATTCTTTAACTGTCTTTGGGATTCTTCAGGCCGTCTCAACTTTAGGTTTTTCTATTCTTCCAAGCATGCCTCTGGGATTTATGTCCTTGGCAATAGTGATCGCTTTTGAGAATTTAGCATCTGGTATGGGTACATCGGCCTATTCGGCCTATATGGCCTCTTTAACTAACAAGCAGTTTACGGCCACTCAATATGCTCTTTTAACTGCTCTTATGGGAATTCCTAGAGTTATATTGGCCAGTCCAACTGGTTGGATGTCTAAGCATATGGGATGGGAGCAATTCTTTGTTGCTTGTACTTTGGTCGCAATTCCAGGACTACTTTTACTTATTCCTGTTTTTCGTTTAGAAAAAAAACCAGTTGAAACAGTTTAGTTTATCTTTGATTTGCTGATTCTTTTCGATTTCAAGTTTGGTCGTAAGTGTTTTTTCAATGGCCCGAGCAATAGTGCAGGCATTATAGCTATATTTTTGGCCATTTTTTCTAATAGTATATTTTTCTAGAGCAGCATGATTAAGAAGTAGGCTTACTAGTTTAGGATTGTTTAATTCCACTGCATAGATAAGAGGCGATTTTCCTAAATCATCTGTTAATACAGGATCGGCACCGGCATTTAAAAACAATTGAGTCAAGGCCTGACTTTGATTTTGAACAGCTTTGATGAGCGGAGTTGTTGGTGCATTCACCGGCCCATTAACGTTGGTATTGTAAGAGAGCAATAGTTGGATGGCCAGTTGTCTATAGTTGAGATCCTTAACCTCAAAAATAAGGACTAGTGGATTTATACTAATGTACTCGTTTACTATTTTTGGGTATCGAGTGAGCATACGGTTTAGGCCGGGCATGTCGGCCATTAAAAGCACATTTCTAAAACTCGATATATCTGGTGTTCCAAATTCAACTTGCATAAGAGATTGGATCATCTCTTGAACTTGAATGAGATGATTGTCTATTGACAGTTGATAAGGGCTTTTTTCATTACTATCATTCAGATCAATTCTTGCTCCCTGTTTAATGAGTAACAAAGCGATTTCTTCTTGTTTGTTTGCAAGGGCAGAGTGAAGGGCAGTATTCCCATTAAAATCTCTTTTATCCAGTTCGACATTTTTATCTAAAAGAACCTTCAAAGAATTTAATCTATTTTTAAGAACTGCAGCGATTAAAGGTGTTTCTCTGTTTATATTTGTTTTTTCTAGGTTAGCACCCAGTTCAATGAGAAAATTTCTGGATTGAGTGAGGTCTTCTTTTATTGAGTAACTTAAAGGCGTTTCTCCATTATCAAAGAATTTATTGATATCAATATTTGGATATTCAAGAAAGGCCTTCATTAAATCACTGGCCCTATTCGAATCGACTGCTGAACGAAATGCCTTTTGAGCAATCTCATCATCTGATGGCATGATTGAATTTTGAGAGCTTTGCTGTTCACTATTATTAATTTTTTTTCCACAACCGGTTAAGACTGTGATTAAAAATAATGCGAGCATTGGCCCGAGTAACCTTGATCTCATAAGGTTGATGGTATGTGGTGAAGGTTAAATAAAGGCCAGGAAAAGCTGTTTTGAGAAAACTTTATAGAGTGTTAGGGCCCTGGACGGACCCTAACCAATTGAAATTAGAAAACTCTATTTGGATAACGCTTACTTAGATTGATGAGACGGTTAAATTGGCGATCTTTTAAAGCATCAAGTCTTAAAAATAGGATACCTCCGGCCTTGTGAGAACTGTCCGAAGCTACAATACCAAGAAGTCCAGCATCTTTACTATTGATTGAAATTGGCCAGTAACCTGCAAGACCTCTTGTATTGAAGTCAAATGGCATATAGATTCCGAAAAGTTTTTTATGATAGTAGAACGAAATTGGCATACTGTGGTATGTGCCATCTAGACGTATTCCATCCTTTAACTCCCCACCAGGGATTCCAGGAATTGGCCTTCCATCCGGTAGAGTCGTTGGATCTCCTGGATGAATATCAATAGTACGTAGATCCTCAAGATCCAAATGGAAAACAACCATTGTCCCGCCATCTTCTAAATTTGGTGAAATTTCAAGAGATGATTCTCGAGTGTCAGGGATCATCGCCTTACCGCCTGAGCTTAAATTAACGTTTAAAAGCTTCCAGGTGATTAATACTTTTCCATCCACTAAATTGAAAAATGGCCCTTTAACGCCATTGATTTCTGGTAAACTGGCCGAGGGCGAAGAGTTTTTACAAGCTGTGCTCATGAGCAAAAATAGAGAGAGAAGCATCAGTTTAATAGAAAGAGTCCAATTTTTCATATGCTTTCCTTGTTGTTGAATGAATGACTTCATCATTAACAGCTTATCTTGCAGCAAGAGAATTTTGCAATGAAGGGCAGTTTTTTCTAAGACAGATGCATCATTTTGTTAGATAATTCACTCTTATGAAATTGACTGGAACACTCTCAAAAATGCAAACGAGCTTCGAAGCTCCCGTAATTTATAAGTTGATGCTATCCGAGGTGCATTTTGACCTCACTTCCATGGTCGGAAAGAATATTAAGCTGAATCACTCTGGTAAGATTTTTTGCATCAACTGTGGAGCAAAAACTAAAAAATCATATTCGCAAGGGTATTGCTACCCTTGCACCATGAAACTTGCTGAATGTGATTTATGTATCGTGCGTCCAGAAACTTGCCATTATGACAAAGGAACTTGTCGAGAACCAAAATGGGGTGAAGAGAATTGTTTTAAATCCCATATTGTTTATCTTGCAAATTCTTCAGGGATCAAAGTTGGTATTACTAGAAAAACTCAAATTCCTACTCGATGGATTGATCAAGGTGCCCATCAGGCCCTTCCTATCCTTGAAGTCAAAAATCGATTCGTCTCTGGGCAAATAGAGGTTCTATTTAAGAAATTTATTGCTGATAAAACAGACTGGCGAAAAATGCTCAAAGGAAAACCTGAAGAAGTAGATCTTGTGGAATTAAGAGATCAACTTTTTCGGGATTTATCAGATGATTTAGCAGCATTTGAAGTTGAAAAGCTTGATTCTCAGGTTTGGAATTTTGTGTATCCCGTTGAGAAATATCCTCTAAAAGTTAATTCGATAAGTTTAGATAAAGTTCCAAAGATTGATGATAAGTTAATTGGAATTAAAGGGCAGTACCTTATTTTTGAAAATGGTGTGCTCAATGTTAGATCCCACGCTGGTTATGAAGTGGAAATAGTAGGAGAATAGATGAGTCCTAAAACAATTTACTTAAAAGATTATAAACCTTCGACCTTTCAAATAAATGAAATTGAATTATTGGTGGATATTTTCGATAAAGAAACCCTCATTACTTCAAAATTAAAAGTTGAAAAAAAAATTGAAGGCAAGTGTAATTTAGAACTTAATGGCGAGCACATGACTTTGCTGGAAATTAAGCTCGATGGTGAAGTTCTATCATCTTCATTCTACCAAGTTTCCGAAGATAAATTAGTCCTCTTAAATATGGAAAAAAATGATTTTGTTTTAGAAACAAGATGCAGCATCCATCCAGAAACAAATAAGGCCTTAGAAGGTTTTTACCAATCAGGCCAACAACTCTGTACTCAGTGTGAACCAGAGGGGTTTAGAAGAATCACTTATTTTATTGATCGTCCTGATATGATGGCGAAGTATCGCACTAAGATGATTGCGGATAAAAAGAAATATCCTTTTCTTTTATCTAATGGAAATCGAGTTGGACAAGGTGAGTTGGCAGGCGGAAGACACTGGGTTGAGTGGCAAGATCCATTTAAAAAACCGAGCTACTTATTTGCGATGGTGGCCGGTGATTTTGATGTCGCTCGTGACTTTTTCATAACGAAGTCTGGAAGAAAAATTGATTTAGAAATTTATGTTGATAAGGGAAATGTTCCTAAAACTTACCACGCTATGGAATCACTTAAAACGGCCATGAAATGGGATGAGGAAACTTTCGGACTTGAATACGATCTAGATATTTATATGATTGTGGCGGTAGATTCTTTCAATATGGGGGCGATGGAAAATAAAGGTCTTAATATTTTCAATTCCAGTTATACTCTGGCCGATGAGAAGAGTGGAACAGATGCTGATTTTCAAAATATCCAAGGCGTAATTGGACATGAATATTTCCATAATTGGACTGGGAACAGAGTTACTTGTCGTGATTGGTTTCAGTTAACATTAAAAGAAGGTCTTACAGTCTATCGTGATCAGGAATTTTCCAGCGATATGCTTTCTCGAGCTGTCAAAAGATTAGAAGATGTGCGAATGCTTAAAGAAATGCAGTTTTCTGAGGATGCTGGCCCTCTTGCTCATCCTATTCGTCCATCTAGCTATATTGAAATAAATAATTTTTACACCCGTACTATTTATGAAAAGGGTGCAGAAGTTATTCGGATGATCGAAACCCTCATTGGTAAAGAGAATTTTCGTAAGGGAATGGATAAATACTTTGAGCTTCATGATGGTGAGGCCGTAACCACTGAGGATTTTGTTGCGGCAATGGAGATAGCATCAGGTAAAGATTTATCGCAGTTTAAAAATTGGTATTCTCGTCCAGGAACTCCAACTTTAACTATTAAATCTCATCAAACAAATAATGAGTTAACCCTTGATATTCAACAAACTTATCCGCCAACGACTCATTGGGTGCCTGAAGGTAATATTCTTCATATGCCTTTTAAGATGGCCTTATTATCTAAAGATTCTAACAAACAGATAGAACATACATTAGAGATAAAAAAAATAAGTGAGACTTTTAAATTTCCTATTAATGGCCCAGTCATGCTCTCTCTTAATCGAGGCTTTAGTGCACCTGTGCATGTAAACTATAATTACGATTTTGAAGAACTTCTTCATTTGATGAGTTTTGATCAAGATCCTTATTGTCGATATGAAGCTGCTCAAAAAGTTTATAATAAAATCTTTCATGATGATTTTAATTATTTCAAACAAAATGGAGTGCCTCGCGACGAGCTCGATTCATCTTTTGTAAAGGCCCTGGGGAAATTACTTGAAGATCACAGCATTGATCTTTCTTTTAAGTCATATCTTCTGGATCTTCCATCTGAGAATGGTCTTTCTCAGGAAATGCCAACACCAGATTTTGATATTATTCATCTTGTTCATAAAAATCTTGAGAAAAAAATTGGTCATACTTTTTCATCATGGTTTTATGGACAGCACCAAGAGCTTTCAAAAAATTCTAAGTTTGAGTTAACACCAAAGGCATTCGGTCAAAGAGCTTTAAAAAATCAATGTCTCAATTTCATTGTGGCGACTCATACTCAAGAATCTTTATCTGTTCTTGAGAGGCATTATCAGGATGCAACGAATATGACCGAAGAGATTCATGGACTCACCAAGTACGTGCAACTTGGTTATGAAATTAATCATCCTGCCATTCAGAAGTTCTATCAAAAGTGGAAGCATGATTCATTAGTTATGCTTAAATGGTTTGGAGCGATGGCCTCTTATTCTCCAAAAGAAGGAATCATTTCTCGGCTAGAACAATTAGAATCTGATCCTCTTTTCAAAAAGGAAGTTCCAAATTATTTAAGAACTCTCTATCTTTTATTTTCGAGAACTAATCTCAATTCATTTCACGATATAACTGGAAGTGGGTATTTGTTTATGGCCGAAAGGATAAAAATGATTGATAGGTTTAATCCTCAAGTGGCCTCTAGAGCGGCAAGTTCATTTTCATTGATTAACAAACTTGACCAAATAAGGCAGGTTAAGATGAGGTCTGCATTGCAAAATATTATGCAGGCCGGCCCTTCAAGAGATACTTATGAAGTTATTTCGAAGTATCTTGCCCAGTGACCTTGTGATTCACTTTCACTGTTTTTAATTGCATAGATCTAGACTTTAGAGTGAAAACAATAGAACTAGAGGCAAACAGTGCTGAAGCAAGGATGATGTATTCCATGATGAACCCTCTCATGTTGATACTTATCCTATCGGCGTTTTTTTAACTTTTATTACTTTTTAAAGATTGTTCTCTGTTACTTTTTCTCCTCAAAAAAAATAAAATGTTTTAAAATGAAATAGAATTTAACAAATTCAAGTTCTTAAGATTAGGTGGCAACCAATGGATAGTTCTCTATCACTTAGACAAAAAGCTCTTAAAATTAATCTAGGGAAGCGCTTTTATGGCACATTTGCGGAAATAGGTGCTGGCCAGGAAGTGGCGAGATATTTTTTTCAGGCCGGCGGGGCAAGTGGGTCAATAGCGAAAACAATTTCAGCTTACGATATGACTTTTTCTGATCACATCTATGGCAAAGAGACTTCTGGCCGTTATGTTTGCGAATCACGTCTGGGTAAGATGCTTGAAAAAGAATTTCAACTGCTACAAGAGAGACTCGGTGATACAAGAGGAAAAGATCATCAGTTTTTTGTTTTTGCAAACACTGTTGCGGCCCTGAATTTTAAGCGCACTAATGAGGCCCATGGATGGATGGGAATGCGTTTTCAACATGCGCCAGGGTCAGAAATAAACGAAGTGGTTATTCATGTTCGAATGCTTGATCCGCAAAATATTTTGCAACAAGATGCGCTTGGAATTATCGGTGTTAATCTTGCTTATGCTTGTTTATTTTTACAGAGTGATCCACTGGCCTTTATTCATTCTCTCATAGACCATTTAGATAACACTCGAATTGAAATTAATTACATTAGATTCTCAGGCCCAGTTTTTTCTCAGATAGATAATCGTTTAATGAATCTAGAGCTACTTAAAATTGGTGTTACTCAGGCCATAATGTTTGATGAAAGGGGTGATGTTGTATTACCGGCCGATCATCTCTATAAGAAAGATGTTCTGGTGGTAAGAGGATCTTATCGTCCACCAACGCTAGTGAGTTTTGATATGATAAAAACTGGTCTCGCAGATTTTTCTAAGGCCATTGGAAAATCCGAGTCAGAAATTGTAACCATTTCTGAAATTACAATCTCTACATTAAAGGCCGAGGCCGGTGAAATTACCAAAGAAGATTTTCTTGCCCGTGTGGATCTCTTAGGGGCCCTAGGACAAAAAGTTCTTATTACTAATTATCCACAATACTACAAGCTTGCTAATTACTTTGCTCGCTTGAATGTGCCCAACTTAGGACTTGTCTTAGGGATCTATAATTTTCAACAAATTTTTACCGAAGAATACTCCAATGTAGAGGGCGGTATCTTAGAAGCTCTGGGGCAACTTTTTAGAAAAGGGGTTAAGGTTTATACTTATCCATTTAAATCGAAGGATGGAGAGCTTGAGTCTCTGGCCCACTTAAAAGTGCCAAAAGAGTTTGAGCATGTTTACGCTCATCTAAAGAGTATGAATCAAATTGAAGATGTTAAAAATCCAAATAGAGATCTTCTCCATATTTACTCTTCAAAAGTTCTTCAGATGATTGTTAATAATGAGCCAGGCTGGGAAAAAATGGTTCCACCTTCAGTGGCCGCAACTATTAATGAAAAGTGCTTATTTGGGCATCCCTGCTTTATAAAGAAAAAGTAATATACCGCCAGGTTAGCTGGCGGTTTTTGTGATTATTTAAATTTATATTCAATTAATTCTGCAGTGATTCCATCTCTGACGACTTTTTTAACCACTCCAAATGGGACAACTCCGTTATAGACCTCAAGCAGATTGTCCTTAACCACTGTCTTACACGTCGCGAACGATCCTGCTTTGACTTTAATCACCGCAAGTGAATCTGGCCTTTTGCATTTGTTTAGGTCATTTAAAAGTTCTTCTTTTGATCTATTTTCATTAATTAAAATAATTTCTTTTTCAACCTGATCTTTTTCTCCACTGGCCTTGATAAGAGAGGTAACAGTCATTTGATTTGATTTTAAATCGACTTTAGTGACTTCCTTGCGAAGTGTGGAGATGACTTGCCCATCCTGTTTAATTTCATAGACGGCGTAAGAGCCAACACCTATGGCCGTAGCAGAGACCCCAAAACTTGTTAAAGAAATTAAAAAGCTAAAAAGTAATTTCATACAAACTCCTTTAATTATTCGAAGAATATCATTTAATGAAAATGGATGAAAAAAAATTGTAGAATTGACGGACCCTGGGGTCTCTAACACATTTGTTGAACCTCTTGAAATTGCGTATACATCAGTATTCTTATTGAAGTTTCGACATTGCCCCAATCGCCATGAATCCTAAAATGCCAAGATTTCATTATTGAACTTTCTTTTCGGGGCAATGCCCTTTTGATTTAAAAACAACAGACAAATAGCTAAAGATAGCTCATGTCTAAGCAGCAAACCTTCTCATTTATATCCTCAACTCGTCTGACTCACGGTGGAGAACTTGCCCGTGGTAAAAGAAAGTCCGAGCGTCCTCTCAAGATGAATAAACCACTTCATATTGTTCTGAGAGCGAAGAGATCCACACTTAAAACCAAAGAGAGAAAAATTCAAAACCTGCTTAAAAAATATGCTGAGAGATTTAATATCAAAATCTATCGGGTCTCAGTTAATTCAAATCATCTGCATCTTCTGATTGTTGTCAAAAGACGTATGCACTTTCAGCACTTTCTAAGATCAATTACCGGACTTATTGCTCGTCTGATGGGAGCTGGAAAGCTCTGGGAATATCTCGCCTTCTCAAGAGTTTCTGATTGGGGAAAGCAGTACAGAATCTTAATGCAGTATATTCAAAAGAACGTTCTCGAAGCTTCGGGATTTATCAGCTTTTATCTGAGATCTGGATAAATTGAACTAACTTATTTGTTTGAGATTCTAGAGAGCGACTTTTCAAGAAGAAGGAGTTCTTTTTTCATTTTAAGGCCATGAGCGAAACCACCCAAATCTTTTGATCCCACTACACGATGACAGGGGTAAATTAACAAGAAAGGGTTTTTACCACAGGCCGAGCCAATGGCCTGATAGCCTTTGGTTTTCATTCGTAACGCAAGATCTTTGTAAGTTTGAATTTCTCCGTAAGGGATCTTTTTCATTTCCTTCAATACTCGTGCCTGAAAAGGGGTGAGGGATGAATGATCTAACTGAATGTCGATGTTTTTCTTTTTTCCTTTCAGGAATAACTCAAATTCTGTGAAGCATTTTTTAAAAAATGGATTAAGCAAGGTTGGGGCCTGTCTTTTTACAACTTCAATACTGGCAATTGTTTTGCCATCTAGGCTTTTCACTCTGAGTGTCCCAACTATAGGAAGTTCTGGAAGAATTGCGAATTGTTCTTTCATGTTTTGGAGCATATCATGGGAAACCATGAATGTCTTTGTTTCCCCATTTCGAAATCCATTTCTAAATCTTGCGATTGAAGATTATTTTCTTCGAGAAGGCTCATACTTACCTGTGGCGTTTTTTTACATCAATCGACCCTGTGTTGTTTTGGGGCGTTTTCAAAATCCATGGATTGAATGCCACCTACCATACTTAGCTGAAAACGATATCTGGATGGTGAGAAGACAAAGTGGTGGGGGATGCGTTTTTCATGATGAGGGAAATCTCAATTTTTCATTTATTACGCCTGATTCAATGGTTGATAGAAGAAAGCATGGGGAGCTGATTCAGCGGGCCTTTAAGCGAAGTGGTATTGAGTTAACAATTTCTCCAAGAAATGATCTTTGGTTGAATGAGAGAAAAATTTCTGGCTCTGCTTACAAGCAAACCAAGAATGGATCGTTTCATCATGGAACATTCCTGGTGAATTCAGATCTTAATAAATTAGAAGAAAGCTTAAAGAATACGATAGTTCCAAAAAGTTCAAAATCGATTGCCTCTGTGAGATCCAAAGTGATCACACTTTCTGAAGTTTATCCTGGGATAACAATTGAAGATGTCATCGAATTAATAGCTCATGAAATCAGAAGTCCAATTCAAGAGATAGAAGGGGCCATTTTATCTTTACCTATGGTGCAAGAAAGTTTTGATCAACTCACTTCATGGGATTGGTTATGGGGTGAAACCCCGGCCTTTGAATTGGAAAATCTTTCTATCTATAAAGGTAGAATAGATGAAAAAAAATTTGATAGAGAAACTATGAAAGGTATTCTTAGTGATTCAGATTTAAATAAGCTTTTTCCCAATTTTAGTCATCAGTACCAAGAGGCCAAGCGAGTTTTTTAGTGAGCAGCGCAAGTTGAGCAGCCACTTTTTGGGGCCGTTTGGTCTTCAAAACTCCAATCTCCATATCGTTGATTAAGAAATAAGCAGGCCATGCTTAAGTTATCAAATTCTTGTTGGAAAACTTCTTTCTCCTCGTTTTCAAGTACAGTGACAAAATACTCTAATTGATCCTCTTTAATACTTTCTGGATTGGCCCCAAAGCTTATAAAGGCCATGAAATTTCCACTTTTAAAACGGCAATAGGTCCAATTTTCAGTATTTATGCTATGCATCCGACTCTCTCCATCAAGTAAGCACTTGTATTGTCAGTGCGTTTAGTCTATAGTGTGTGGACTTTTAAGTAAATGATTACCATTGCGAGGATATTATGGCGAAGGGACCACGAGTTATTGTGACACTAGAATGTACGGAAGCTAAGAAAGAAGGAAAATCTCCTTCACGTTATACGACTACTAAAAATAAAAAGACGACTCCAGAACGTCTTGAAATGAAGAAGTATAACCCAAATCTTCGTCGTCATACTGTTCACAAAGAAATTAAGTAGTTAATACAAAAAAGGCCCGGAATTTCCGGGCCTTTTTTTTTGCCTATTATTTTAAGTCGCTGCTTTTCGTTCCAAAAATTCTTAATTGTTCCCGGCCGATAATAATAAATGAGTTCTTCTCATCAGAAGATAAAACGTATGAATCTTCAGGAATATTAATTCCAGGTATTTGCCCGTTGATTTGGCCAATTAAATAGTTTCTTACACCCTGATTAGAAATTAATTTCAACGTATAGATTGGTGTCGCAACTGATTTTTTCATTAACTCAATCTGCTCTGGAGTAAGCTTATCCAGGATTGAACTTGATTTAACATCTTCCAGATTTTCAAAGAAGCGATTTACTTTTGCACCAGCAAGGGTTGTTCCATTTTGATCAACCCATTCTTGTTCTTTTTTTAAAATTTTTAAATCTAATCCGTTCTGGCCATATATTTCAATGGAAGCGAGTGAAGAAGAATTAAGGGCAAGAATTTTAGATTCCACTAATTGGGCGAGATCATAGGATTCAAGGGCCATTTCAATAGGATCAATTTGATAAATTTGATCTTGTGAAGAAAGGCTAAGGTAGGCGGAGTTATCTATTGGATTAATAAGCCCCATTTTAATCTCAAAAATTTTATCAGCGGAAGTCGTAAAAACCAGAGTCAGAGTGGGATTATCTAATGAGAAACTAGAAATATTAATTGGCTCAAGTTTATGAAAATTTCGAACTCTTATTACATTGAGGGCATCAATAATTTTTGAGATGACATCATTTTTAACTTTTAAAGATTGGGGCTCAATCATTTGCCAAGGGCCTTTCAAGTTACCATCGGCCCCAGTATTCTCTAATAGAAAACTACCTTGCTTATTAGTAATTCTTAAACTTTTAAGATGCTGAAGATCATTTACAGGAATGGGATTAGCATAAATTTGAGCAAGATCTACTTCTTGATTTTCTGATTCAAATACTTCCGCGAAAAGGCCTAAGAATAGTAAAATAACAAAAAAGAAGAGGACTAAAAAAGTTGAAAGAGTTGGTCTTATAGCTAATTTCATTAAATTATTATAAAACTAATTAAACTCCCAGTGAATCATCTTCTGCTTCTTTCTTTACCTTTTTCTTTTCTATTGTTGGCTCAATTGATTTTAGGAAATTTCTTAATGTATCTCTTTCACCAGGAATAGCAAAAATGAATTTACATTGCAGCCTAAAATCAGGCTTAGTTGAACTAATAATTTTTGATCTCAATCCATAGTTATGGCAGTAATTTACTTTTGCCATCATTTTAAAACTTTGGGGAATGAGAAACTCCACAATCACAAGTTGCCCCTGCATAAAGCGCTCTTTAGTGAAGCTAAGTAGAGAATCCATATTGATATCAGACAGAATAGTGAAGCCATAGATAATTTTATCTGTGTCAGGAGCTTGTCTTTGGAATGGTCGCTCCAAAATAGGATTAAGTTTATTTGTCTCAAGACCTTGCTTGGCCTGTTCTGAAATGATTTGCTCTGCTTGAGAGAGAGAATTTTCTTCTGTCGCTTCACTTGGTTTTTCTTCGGGATTCTCTTCCTTTGGGCCTAAAGATTCCATGAGATCAGTTATTCCGTCTTCTTTTTTTGCCCCAAGAGCAATAACGTTATCAGGCAATGGCCCAGGTATAATTTCATGATAATATTTTTTTATATCATCGATATAAAGAGGAATGCCCGCTGCTTCACATTCTTTAATTCTTCTTTCAACGGCAGCTTCAATTTCATCTCTTAGACTCCAGAGTCGAATAGAGATTTTTTTTATATCAACTGGGTGAGAGCTTTTATTGTGAATCATATTATTCCTCTTCACTATATTCTGACTCAAAAGCAAATTTTAAGGAAGCAGGCAAAAATAATCGTAGAGGATTTGTCGGGATAGATGTCTAGCGTTGGCCATAATTACCTGGGAATCTAAATAAGTCGGAGAGATTTATTATGAATTAAGATCTTAAATTTGCGAAGGATTCGCGCTTAAAGCTAGGAGAGCTGATGAAGATTATTTATCAAATGGGCATTATGGGAATAATGATTTTCTCAAATCAGGGCCATGCCAAAAGTTTTTCTTCTCGAGAGTTTCCTCATGTCAGTGGTGAAGTATTAGTTAAAATTAAACAGGGTTATATCGGAAAATTCTTGGCGAAAAAATCTTTATTAGGACTTGAAGTCAATCGAGAATTAAAAACACTTGCTGGCCAGTACTTAGTTTTAAAGTCTCAAGATAAAGCTGCTCCAATTCTCCTTAAAGAAGTTAATTCAATGGCAGAGGTTGAATATGCTGAACTTAATTACATTTATAAAACTTCTCTAAGTTTCCCTACCATTCACTCAATTCTATCAAGAACTGTTAAAGAAAATGCTTCTGCCCTTGCTCCTCAGGATCCTCTTTATGAAAAATTGTGGGGAATGAATAACACTGGAAGAAATGAGCCTAGTAAGACTGGCGATTATAGTGGAAACACCGGTGTCGCTCATGCAGATATTGATGCTCAAAGAGCTTGGGAAATCACCAAAGGATCTAAAAAGGTCGTTATTGCAGTTATTGATACAGGAATTGATTTTCATCATCCTGATCTTGTTAATAATATTTGGTCAAATTCTCGTGAAGTTCCTGGCAATGGTATTGATGACGATCAGAATGGATATATTGATGACATCCATGGCTGGAATGCTCAAGGGAAAAATGGAAATCCAATCGATGGCCATGGGCACGGGACCCATTGCTCCGGGACGATAGGTGCTGAACATAATAATGGTCAAGGTGTGGCCGGCGTTATGGATGAAGTTTCTCTAATGGCCGTAAAGTTTTTGGGAGACGATGGCTCTGGAAATCTTGCTGATGCTATTGAGGCCATTAATTATGCGACTAAGATGAACGTGGATATCATGAGTAATTCTTGGGGTGGCGGAGGATACTCACAAGCATTGGAAGATGCCATCAAGTTGGCCCAAAAAAAAGGCATTATCTTTGTGGCCGCCGCTGGAAATGATGGCGACAATAATGATGCTACTCCTCACTATCCGGCCAGCTATCAATTAGATAATGTGATTAGTGTTGCATCTCATACCGTGAATGATTCAATTTCTTCTTTCTCATGTTTTGGTAAAAAAACTGTTCATGTGGCGGCCCCAGGATCAAATATTTTATCAACGGTACCTAACAGTGAATACAAAGTTTTCTCGGGCACATCGATGGCCACTCCTCATGTTTCAGGTGTTGTTGGACTCCTGCTCTCTAAAGAAGGAAATCTCTCGCCAACTGATGTGAGAAATAGATTAATGGCAACCTCCCATCCGGCATCAGTGTATAGAAGAACTGTGGCCAGTGGTGGACGAGTGAGTGCTTATAATCTTTTAACAAATACCCATATTCCTCGTTCGACTCCTGATGAAGCTGCTTGGAGAGTGGAAGATTTAAGCGAAGTTTTTGAGACTCAGCATCCTTATAAGAATGATCAAAAAATCACTAAGGTGATTACTTATCCTGGAGCAAAATATATTAGGCTCATGATTGAAAAGTATGATCTTGAAAAAGGTTATGATTTTTTAACCATAAAGGATGGAAATGGGTCAGTGGTTGAAAAAATCACGGGGGATGGAGTGAACTATGAGACGGAGTATGCAGACTCAGATACGCTAACTCTTGAATTTGATTCAGATACGTCTCAGACGCGTTGGGGAGTTCTTATTCGTCAGATTAAAGTCATTTATTAGAATTGGGCCTTCGGGCGCGATATATTTTTCGTGAAATATTTACAAGAAAGTACATCTACAAACATCCATGACCTAGTATTTCCTTATGAAATATCTAGGTCCCTTACTTCTTTTAATTTTTAGCTATGCTCACGCCCAAGATGTTAACTCTTGGTGGTATCTTAAAAATACAGGTGAAGCTCTTACCCCTTTTTTAAATTCAAATATTGGTATCGATCTTGGAGTGGAAGAGGTCTATTCATCAGAGCTTTTTAAGGCAACCAGTGAGAATAAAGTTCTGGTCGCAGTACTAGATTCTGGTCTTGATTTTGATCATCCCGATTTTCAAAAGTCTATTGCCCTAAATGAAAAAGACATCTTCAACAACGGCGTAGATGATGATGATAATGGTTATGTTGATGATACTTACGGTTGGAATTTTTTTGATAACAATTTTGCTCCTAATGATCTCAACGGACATGGCACTCATGTGGCCGGAATCATCCATAGAATTACTCAGGGGCGAGCTGAGATACTTCCAGTTCGCTATAGTGGGGCCGATGGTTCTGGCAATGGCTGGTACCTGGTTCAGGCGATAAACTATGCAGTTTTAAGGGGAGCAAAAATCATCAATTGTAGTTGGGATGGGGCACTTTTTGAGCAGAATGTTTACAATGCGATGAAACGAGCTGGAGAAAGAGGTGTCATGTTTATCGTTGCGGCCGGAAATAACGGAACCAATAATGATTTACTTCCAAACTATCCAGGAAATTTTGGGCTAGAGAATGTGTTTGTGATTGCTAATATGGATCAAAGCGGAGGGCTTGATAGTTATAGTAATTATGGAAAGCTCTCTGTGGATATTGCGGCCCCTGGTGATTATATTATGAGCTCAAAACTTGGCGGTGGCGAAGTGATGATGGATGGAACCTCCATGGCCGCGGCGGTGGCCACGGGATCAATGGCCTTAGTAAAAACACTTTATCCTTCCTTAGATTCATATGAAATAAAAAAATTGATGATGGAGTTTGCTGAGCCTTATTACAAGCTTCAAACTAGAGTTAAAGCTGGCGGCTTTATTAAGCTCTCTAATATTCTAAAGCGATCAAAAGCAGAACTCCCCATAATTCCAGATGAGAGCTGGATAAGAGTTGAGAAAAAAATTGAAAGCTCTCACCCTTATGGAATTGGATCACAAATTTTTTTCATCGATGCCCCAGCTCAAGCAAAGAAGATGAGAATTATTTTTGAGCGTGTTGATACTGATCCTAATGATCAAATTTGCATTAAGCAAAGGCTTCAGGGCACTGTGGACTGTATAAGTGGAAAAAAAGAAAATTACACTTCAACCATCATAGAAGGAAATAAGGTCTACATTGATTTCGATCGAACTTATCGGGCCGGGAATGAACACTTTGGATTTAACATTAAGGCCATTGAATATCTTGAGTACTAGGCAAAAAAAAGGCCCTCATTCGAGGGCCCAAGCTTTTTAATGAAAAAAAATTATTATTTATAGTACTTACGAAGAAATTTCGAAAGCCCCATTTTATCCAGAGTTTTAATAGTTGAAGTCGCAAGTTTTAAACGGATTGTTTGACCTGATTCTGGGTCATAAATCTTTTTAGTTTTAAGGTTTGGTTGTTTAAAAGTACGTGTCTTAATGTTTGAGTGAGACACTTTATGGTTGGCCTGACGGCTTTTTCCAGTTAAATCGCATTGACGTGCCATAAAAATTCCTTGTCTGTTAGTTCTAATTGAAAAGTTTGAAAACTCTATGACTTTTTAAGCACCTTGGCAAGCCAATTCCTTAAGAATCTTGTGGACTTACTCAAGTGATTGGTTTCATACTCAAATCAACTCGTTTTTATTCCCAAAAGGTGGTCTCCTCATGTCACTTAAACCCTTGAATATTAAATCTAAATTACTTCATGCGCCAAAGTCTGCGCCAAAGTACAAAGTCTCCATTAAAAATCAGGCCGCAGAAAGTGTGACTCTGGCCAATCCTAAGGCCACACGTTCGTTGATTGCTTTAATGGATCTTGCTGCTGTTAATGGAGGGGCCGCATGCCACTGGGGTGGGCCTTCTGCTATGACTGAAGCTTGGACAGCTTTGCATGGGATTATGTTCAGTCATAAGGATTGGTACAAGCATTTTAATTTTGTAAATGATATTGGCCATGCCGAGAATGGTATTTATGCACTTAGAACTATTCTTGGGTACGGCGATCTCACTCTTGAATCACTTAAAGGTTTTCGCTCGATTCATTCAAATTTAACAGGCCATGGAGAATCTCATTTATATCCAGAAGGCGTTTTACTTTCTAATGGCCCGTTAGGTTCAGCTTTTCCACAAGCACAGGGACTTGCTCTGGCAGATAAGCTTGCCGGAAATAAAAGAGTAACGGTCGTTTCACTTTCTGATGGTGCTTCGATGGAAGGAGAAGCGAAAGAGGCCTTCTCAGCGGTTCCAGGACTTGCGGCCAAGGGAAAACTTAATCCATTTGTTCTGCTACTTTCTGATAACAATACAAAGCTTGGTGGAAGAATCGATAAAGATTCTTTTTCAATGCAACCAACTTTTGAAGCTCTTGCTTCTCAAGGTTGGGAAGTGATCAAGGTGGAGAATGGTCATGACTTGGAAAAGGTCTATCAGACATTAGAGACAGCAATTGCTACTGCGGAAAAAAATCCTCATAAACCAGTTTGCGTTTGGCTTAAAACGATTAAAGGTTATGGAGTAAAGTCTACAGCAGAGAGTGCTAGTGGGGGACATGGTTTTCCACTCAAGGCCCATGATGAAGCGATTCATTCTTTTTTAAAAGAGATTTGGGGTGATGAAAGTGTTCCTGCTGAATTTACAACTTGGGCCAATGAGCTCACCGTAAAACCAGAAAAGAAATCTTCTTCTGGCCCAGTAAAAGATAAAATTCAAATTGGGATTGCCAAAGGTCTCTCACGGGCCGCTAAAGATGGACTTCCAGTATTTTCAATTTCATCTGATCTACAAGGCTCTACAGGACTTAAGGCCTTTCATACGGAGTTTCCTGACCGTTATGTGGATGTTGGTGTTGCTGAATCGAATATGGTTTCTACGGCGATCGGAATGAGCAAGGCCGGATTTATACCTGTAGTAGATACCTTTGCTGCTTTTGGAGTCACGAAAGGTAATCTTCCTCTTATTATGGCCTCATTATCTCAGGCCCCAGTGATTGCAGTTTTCTCTCATACTGGTTTTCAGGACGCAGCTGATGGAGCAAGTCATCAGTCTTTAACTTACTTAAGTGCGCTTTCAAGTATTCCGCATTTAAAGGTTGTGAATGTCGCTTCTGCCAAAGAGGCCGAGGAGTACATCTATCATGCTGCTAAAAAAATTGCTGAAGATAGACAAGTGGGCCATGACGGTGAATCTTATATTTTCTTTATTGGTAGAGAAAACTTTGCTTTAGAAATAAAAGAAAATCTCTCTTACGAGTTACATCAGCCTCAACTTTTAGAGAAAGGTTGTGATCTTGCGATTATCGTTTCTGGATCACTTGTTTCTAAGGCCCTTGATGCGGCCTCTAAGCTAAAGTCTCAAGGTATTTCTGCCTCGGTAATCAATCATAGCTTTGTTAATCACACTAATTTTTCTCAAATTGCAGAATGGGTTGAGGAGAGTGGACAGAGAGTGATTACTTTAGAAGATCATCAGTTAATTGGTGGAATGGGGGCTCAAGTTGTTCATCAATTAAAGCTTTTAGGAGTTGGTTTTGATGTTGTATCTCTTGCTGTTAAAGGGGTGTTTGGTCAAAGCGCTTACTCAGCTGATAAATTATATTCAAAACATGAATTAGATGCAGCTGCTATCATTAAGGCAGCAGAATCACTTATGGAGAGAGGTCAAATGAACTTTGATGCGGAAATGCTTAAGGAAAAGTGGAAAGAAATCTCTCATCTCGCTTCAAAAAAATGGGAAGAAATATCAGAGCATGATTTGGAAAAAGTTAAAGGCAATGCCAGTGCAATGATTGCTCTAGTAGAAGAAAAACTTGGTATCTCAACAGAAGAGGCCACTAAGAAAGTAAATGAATTACTCTCAAAATACGCAAGTGATGAGGTGAAAGCTAGAGTTGAAAAAACAGCGGGGATAGTGATTGGGACTGCAAATACTATCCTTGGGCATGTGAAAGATCGTTTGAAAAAATAAAATTGTTCGCACCGAACTGAGGATTCATAATTGAAAAAAAGTCCTGTTTTTGACAGGACTTTTTCTTTTAAGCGACAATCTTTTGCCTCGAAAATGGATAATTCCTATTCATAAAGTCTTCTTCCTTCTTATCCAGTCTCACTTGTGTTTTGAACTTTCTTTTTCCAAAAACTTCTCTAAAACTTAAAACTTTTTCGGCAACTCCAATGTACATCGCCGGTGACCACTCGTGAGCATGGGGATCAAATTTAATCTTCTTCACAAACTTGGTACTC
>JBFWTE010000025.1:0-56242 GCA_050247975.1 Bacteriovoracaceae bacterium | reverse complement strand
ATATTGAGACTTGGTATAACAGGAAAAGACTGCATTCTTCACTTGGTTATTTGAGTCCAGTGGAGTATGAATTACAAATCAAACCCGCCGCTTAAAAAAAGTGTCCAGTTTTTTTGGGGAACTCCAAACTACCGTTGTTCCATCCATAATTGTTGCTGTCATATCAATGATGAATTTCTCACCTTCACATGAACCTTTAATTTGAACATCTTTAACACTATCAGTGTTAGGGAAACTCTGAACCGTTCCATCAACATAAAACTCAGTCTCAGAACCATCAGTATTAATGAGATAACCTCTATCTGTCGTAGTAATTAATTTGTGTGAAACCTGACTACCAGAGCGGCACTCAAACTCTCCATTAATATCTGGGCAGGCCATGGCCGCAGTTGAAACTAAAAGACCCAAAATTAAAAACTTCATAAAACCTCACTGTTTTTGTTTTAAAAAAGGCTAACAGCTTCTTTCTAAGCCTGACAAATTAAATGAAACTTGAGAAATGGAAATTCTCTCTAACTCATTGTAATCTATGACAATCCTCAAGTTTTCCTGGGATTTTCCGATATGAGGGTTTATGAAAATCCATGCAGCGTTTTTTCTACTACTACTTACATTTGATTCTTATTCCTCTGAAATGCTTCAGCTTAAAAGCGAAAGCAAGACCATAGAACTTGTTCAAATTAAGAAAAACTGGGTTTCAAAAAGTTGTGCAAAAAAGAAGTGTCTTGCACTTCAAAAAGCGAAACGATCTCCAGCGCAAGGCTCTGGCGCTATAATCAAAAATCCTGCAGCGGAATTCTGTACCGCTAATAACGGAGAATATCTTAAAGTGACCCGGTCTAACGGTAATGAGGATGGTCTTTGCCAATTTAAAGATGGCTCTACGATCCTGGCCTGGAATTACTATATGAGGAATAAGAAATGAAAAAACTTATTTTCCTCTTAGTCCTAATTTCAAACATCAGCTTTGCTTTTACTGATTATGAATTAAGATCTGGAAAGGATCCTATTTGTGATGCTTCTTATATAGAACTAAGAAATCGTCCTCCCGTTCTTGATCAAGGTCTTCATGGTCTTTGTTATGCGTTTTCAACGACCAGTATTCTTGAATATCTTCGATGTTCTAAATCGATTAATCCAAATAACTGTTATCAAAACAAACCGGCACCCACGCATCTCGCCCGTTACAATAACACCTATAACGATACGATTGCCATTGGGGGAAGCGCCAAACAGATTATGGCAGTTTTTCAGAATGTAAGAACATTGGTCCCAGAATCTTGTATGAACTATGGAAGTTGGGAAAAACTCAATAAAGAATTTGAGGACAAGATTAAAGAAGCCCAGGGATCTGATAGTTATGATGAGGATAAAGATTTCTTCTTCTTTCTCACAAAAGAAATTTATAAAAAAGATGAGGCCACTCTATCTTGTTATGCTCAAAAAATTGTCGACTCTGGAATGCAAAAAAACCTTCAGGAAGTGATGAAAATACTTCGGACAAGTGATAGTGATTGGAATGCCCTAAGATTTAAATTATTACTCCCGAAAGAATGTTTTAATAATTTCATTCAATATCCGGATTATACCATTGAAAATTACCCTCAAGACTTTAGAACCCCAAAAACGGTCAATGGTGCCAAAAATTTTGTTTATCAATCACTAAAAGCTGGATTTCCAGTTGAGGCCAACTTTTGTGCCGAAGTTTATAATGATGGCAAGTGCGGTGGACACTCCGTCATGCTCGTTGGTCAACGATATGTGTGTGACAATAATGGATGTGATCTTCAATTTAGAATTCAAAATAGTTATGGGCAAACCTGGCAAGACACCCATGATAACGGGTGGGTGAATGCTGATAATCTCATCTCTAATATGATGATGCTTAAAGGCACCATGAACACCATCATGCCTAAAGGATATAAAATTGATAAGCTTCTTACTTATCCAGTGAAAGAGCGATTTCCTGTGGAAAACTCCTCCAAAGTAGCACTTGCTAGTCGCTTTGATAGTCTAGGTAGTGAAGAAAAATGTTATGTAAGCTCTAGCGATTATGAAATACCGAAGACGGAACCTACTCCGCCCCCAACAGCAGTTGAAGAGCCTGCTCCTTTAAAACCTTCGCCTCAGGTAAAACCAAATAGAACAAATCCTGGTAAAAAACCAAGTAATAAACCTGCTCCCATTCCCGCTGCACCTTCAGTACCTGAAGTCGTCCAGCATGATGAGCAAGAAACCCCGAGTGCGCCAAGACAAAGAAAGCTCTATATTTGTCGAGGAGAAGATGGGAAAGCTGTTTTCACAGACTATGAGAAAGAGGGCATGGTTTGTGAAGAGAAGAAATTTTAAAAATTAAATTTCGTCTGCTGAAATGAATCTTATTCCCAAATCATCCTTTTTTGATTCTTCAAGCATACGCTTTGCCAATTGATCGACTTTGGTGGCCCAACGCTTGTTTAGAGTTGAAGGTAAAAAATAATCTGTGACCTTAAATACTTCTATCGCGAATTTTTCTGCTGGCCTCACTTTTTTTCTATCTCCAATTAATAATCCTGGACGAAAAACTGTAAGACTTTTCAATTTTAAATCTATAAGGGCCTGCTCCATCTCACCCTTCACTCGGTTATAAAAAAATTTCGATTTTGTACTCGCGCCCATTGCAGAAATAACCACGAATTTTCCCTCGTGCCTTTTAGCTATGCTTGCAAAATCCAAAACTGCAATTTTATCAATCTTTATAAATTGCTCTTGTGACTTAGCTTCTTTAATCGTTGTTCCTAGAGCACAAAAATAAACATCTCCCTTTAAGTTTTCGGACAACTTTGAGAGCTGCCCTAAATCTTGAAGATGAATTTCCTGCAACTTTGAATTTTGAATGCCCAAGGGACTTCTTGAAATTGAAATGACCTTATTAAAACTTTGATCGATCAATAACTTTTTAATCAGTTCCCGCCCGACCAATCCTGTACTACCTACAATCACAACAACCATATAATTACCTGTTTTCATTGATTTATTTAGTAAAATCAAAACATTAGGTTAACTTATTTAAAACAAATAAAAACTCCAAAGGAAACATTGTGTCAATATCAACTTACCAAAACACAACAAAGGAGTTTTAACATGAAGAACTTAATTCTCGCCACACTTTCCCTTGTCCCAGTGCTCTCTTGGGGGGTTGAACTACCTCATCAAAATGAACTGTTTAATTATGAATTTTGCGAAGTGACTATTTTAAAAGATGGAGAAGAGCTTTCTAAAAATCTTCTCACTACTTTCAGACCATCACCTATGATTCGTCAGTTTGGCGACACGACTTACCATTACCCACAGGTTGCTGTTTCACATTGCTTTTCCGAACCACTAGATGATCGATTTAATAAAAATAATCTCTATTATATTAAAAAGACAAAACAATACCTAGATGTCTGTTATCGATTAAGTAATGGTGTTCAAGAAAACAAAGATGGTTATGCTGAAATTTATCTTGCCCTCCAGGGAACTGAAAAAAATCTTTTTAGAATAGACTATTTGAACCAACGTTCACCTATCGTTTTAAAAGGAACAGAAATGAAAACTCAAATGATTAATGACTACCAGGTTCAAGTGGACTGCAAAAACACCATGCTCACTCCAACAGATTCAGTTTGGGCACAGATCAAACAACACAGACTTGGTAAACAATAAGGGAGACGTTTATGAAACAGATTTATATTTTAGTTTTTTTATTTTTTTCTCTAAATGGTTTTGCTGAAACAAAATTCATGAATGGTATTATCAGACAAATAGAATGTAATAGGCCAAGTGGCCTAGGTCATATACAATTAGAAGTGCGCTCACTTCTCAATATGACAATGAAAAATTATTTTTTAAGAGTTAATTCTAAAGAATTATGTGGATCAGAACCAAATGCTCCTACACTTCTTGGAGAAGTGGGTTATGAGGCCCTGTTTTTAGGAAAGGTTTATTTATTCAAAGTAAAAATCGAAAATAATTTTGTAACAGGAATTGAACAAGTAAAACCCATCGCCGAATTAGATTACTACAAAAATTATCTTACATGGGAGAATATCAACCAACAGGAAGTGATGTCCTGGTTTTATAATGGTCCGGTCTATATCAATTATAATCAAGATAATATTGATGAGCTTATAGCAAAGTACACACGAGAATAGCGCAAGCTATTCTCGTTACTTTATTGTTTAGTGGTGCTGGCTTCAGATCTTTTTGAGCTTACGGTTTGCTTTGATTTATAAAGGGCCGAAAGATTCTTAAATTCTGAGTTTCTACAAAGCGAAATAAGTTCCACTAACTCTGAAATATCTGCTCTATTCTTATACTTCGCTTCTAGTAACAAATTTTGCTGTTTTCCTTTAGCTGTGTATGGCCCAAGCTTCATGTTCTGAATAAGCTCAAGACTTTTATTGACTGAATCTTTTACTTCTCTTGCTTCAGCTGAATTAGAAAGTAGCGATATATCGTTTGAGATCTTTGAGCATTCTTCTAACTTGGCCAAATTTGTTCGGGACAAAACTTCAGATGCTTTTTCACACAGGGCCGGGGACACACTTTGGCATTTTGGATAAAGTCCAGTTGTTCCATCAGTGTTAGATTGCTCAATAAGATCACAAGTAGAAAACACCCCTTGATTAACATCTTTGATATTGAGCACCTGCACCTTCTGACCATTTTCTTTTGCGATTGTTAAGTTAACAATCACATGCTGATCTTTTGATTTCAAGACATCAACCCTTCTCTTTAATCCCTTTTCAAAGGCCTGAATTCTCTCCGTTGTTTCATAGGTGGTGAGATCTTTTTTGGAAGTCATATTCCAGCGATGAGTATCAACTAAAACCCTCTCATCACCATAAATAGTAAGACCAAACTGATCGTGAAGAATACTATGGGCCTGAGCAAACCCTGAGAAGATTAGTAAAGAAAGAAAATATTTCATGAGAACTCCTTTTCTCAATCATATCCTTTAAAATTCCATACACGTGCTGGGAAATAATTGCTTGAAGGTAATTTAGAAATTACGCGACATTCTCTAGAAACTTGATTGGGATCAGCCTTATATTCATTAAGACAGTCACTTAAGAATTCCAGCATCGATTCCATCGCTTCATAGGTATTATTGATGTATTGATCTTCAAAAGTTAAAACATCATCAGTTAGATCTCCGGCCGGAACAAATGGAAGGTCATAAAATTTAGACATAATATCTTGAAAGAAACGAGAGACTCTTCCATTCCCATCACCAAAGGGATGAATCGCGACCAACCTTCTCTGGTAGGATGCTATTATCTTAATTGGTGGAAAACTATAATTAAGCACGGCTTGCTTTAATTCAGACTTCCATCTTGCAAACTCATAAGGAACTTCCGAACTTCTTAAATACCTAAGAGTGGCTTCATAATAATTTTGATTACATTGTCTGAATGAAAAAATTTGAACATACGGAGTATTCAAAGCGCTTTTTAAATCATACTGCTTTTTAAAAATTAAATTAAAAAGATAAGGTGTTAGCTTTTGATCTTCACAGGTAATGGTAAATCCAGGTGGCCACTGATGAGACCTAAGTAAACCAGGCCTTGTTCCTTTAGAGGCCGCAAGTCTTGAAATTAAACTTTGATCCATTACAATTTTATGAATATTCTTAAGATCAAAATCAAAAAATGATAATTTATCTATTAATTTTACCCCTTCAATCCACATATTCCATACATGGGGTGCGGGATAGTAAACTTGAGACGGAGCAAAATTTCCTTTATCTTTAGCATCATCCCAGGAGTCTCTATCAATAAAGCGCATCGCCTTGTATTCTACAATATCCTCAATATTGACATCTAGCCTATTAAATTCAGCCCTAAGCTCTCGGTACTTATCTTGAATAATGCAATCCCTTGCAAACCTTTGCATGTATTGATCACAAACAAATCCTGGTTGTGACCAGACCGCAAGAATAAATAAGATAAATAATTTCATCTAGACCTTATCTATAGATGTTATAAAAAGTTTTTTCTGGGATAAAATTATTCTCCCAGGCTTTTGTCATGAAATCTTTACTAGAATTCAAAACAGAAAGATATTTTTCACAGCTTAGCTTTCTTTCTACTGATATTTCGTTTGAAGCACATATAGTATAAAAAAAGTGTAACTCGTAAAAGGGAGTTTCTTTTTTTACAAATTGATCATACGCGCGGTTTAGTTCTTCCTTTAATTCAGGAGAATTTAAGGTCCAGCTTTTGATAGCAGAAGCATCTTTGATAAGAATTTCTTGAAACCATAAATACCCATTCATATCGTAATTGGCATACATGATAGGCGAGTCAACTCCTAGAGCTTCAAATCGAGTTGGAGACATTATTTGAATTCCGTCTCTATAATAAGCATCATCATTTCTATTAAAAAAAATCTTACTGGTATCAAGCTCAATTTTTACGAGATAGCTTCCATAAACTTCAGGAAGTGTGCTTAATATATCTCCTCCAGCTACTGCCGAAACAGGGTTTATCCAACAAAAAACACCCCTACCTCTTCTGCCTGCTCTACCAAGCATGTCGTTAAATGGAATATAACCAAAATCAATTTTGCCTCTCATCCATTTTTTTGCCTCCCATCTTCCCATCCAGCGGTAACACGTTTTTATTTTTGTATCGTTATAAAAACTTTCTTCTGAAACACTTTGGGCCTGAGTTAAGAATGGAAAAGTTAAGAGAAGTAAAAGAAGGAATCTCATATTCATTGACCTTTAGTTAAAATGAATTATGAGTGGTCGATATGTTAAATAGCTTAATTTTACATCTAGAAAATGGGGTTTAACTCACGGCGCTTATGGTTTTTACAGAGTAATCTATGTAAAAAGTAACGATCCTTACAAGATATGTTCTCTTGCTTTGGTCTTAATATTCAAATCTTCCTTTCTAAGGAAGACGATCTAACATGCTTTCCGCTTGCTCTCTCATGATTCTTATTTGCTCTGAATTTAGGCCAGTTGCGGCCGGTCGCTCTAGATCATCAAGAATTTGGAGCAAAACTTGTTTCTTAGCTCTTAGTGCTGCTGCTAGATCTGTCTGATAAGCAGCAGAACCTATCTCCGCTTGGGAGGCCGGCATTCTAATCATTTGATCTAAGTTTGGAAGTTGCGTCCTTCCCCTGGAGCGCTCAATTACTCCTCTAGCAACAGTCGTTGCAAGCTTATCTGATTGCTCAGCAGCTTGGGCAAAACTTTGAGTAGTTATCTGCTCTTCATTTAAGCGATGAATTCTAAATAATAATTGCGAAGCTTCATCCTGGCCTCCAGGCAATCTACTTAATGAAGCAGCTCTTTCAGCAGCGTCTCTTGCAGACATTATTGCTAATGCCTCGACGTTACTACCGCCTTTAATATAATCGCCTTCTACAATTTGAATCCTTGCTTGAAGCCTATTTGCCAATATAGAGTAGTCTCCATCCGCTCTTGCTAAATCTATTTCAGCGCTAACGACTTGTCTTTGATTGATTTTCTCCATCGAGTTGATATGACTTTTTGCTAAGGCTTCCAATTCTTCGCTCTTCATATAATTTCTGTATTCTGCAGTCTTTTTTACTTCTTCAAATAGTTTACTTTTTTCAGCGGGAGTAAGACCCCAGTAGTTCAATTTCTTTTCTAGTGCCAAATTTTTTACAAGATCATCAATCACTTCAATTGCTCTTGGATGATTTTTTAAAATATAAACTTTTGCTTCTTCCAACGAAGCAGCTCCATTACGCTTTTTTAAGACGTCTCTAATTAAAACTTTTGCTTTTTCTAGATTTTGTCCATTTGCATAAGCGTACTCGGCGGCTCCTCCAACTTCTCTTGAAGAATATCCTACTGGACTGGCAGGAGGTATTTTGCTGGCCTCTTTCTCCAAGGTGACCAAACTTACCTTCGGCATCGACCCTGCGACACCTCGATCTAATAGCAACTCTGCTTCTGGTCTTGAAAATCCTGCTCTTCGTAGAATCAAAGCTTTTCTCACTTTATCTCTTTGGGTATAGCTACCAAACCCTCTCCCTTCGGCCTTACCAATTTCATGTGCGGCCTGAATAGCATCAGCTTCTCGCCCATCTGATGAAAGCTTTCTCCCTAAGAGTTTTTCCGCTGCAGCGACCCTCTGTTCTTGATTCAAAGGACTCATTAACTTCAGCTCATCAAGACTAGCAATTCTTCTAGTAGATGAAGTTGCTTCACTTGCAAGCTTTTCTGCTTGAACTTCAATGCCTGCAATTTCTGTTAGCTTAGAGGCACGAGCGACTGCGATTCCTGTCACGGCCAAAGACACCACATTTGCGACGGCTTCACAAAGTAGGGCCGTCTGATATTCTCTATTATAACAACTAAGCTCAATTCCTTTCTTCTCCAATAATGCTTTAGCATCCTCGACTAAAGAGGTTTTCGCTTTTTGATCAAAGGTCACTTTTCCCCGATTAACAAAATCGACATACTCTTTTTCTTCATCAGTGAACTTGTAGTTTTTATTTAATGAGGCCAGTCTTAATGAATCAAGACGAGGTTGTAACTTCATTCTTTTTTGATCTAAATCGTCTTTGATTAGAGCACAGCTTAATAAATCTATTTTCCCACTTATTGGCGAAACCCTCATTAAAGATGGGACTGACTTATTATAATCTTCATAGATGGCCATCTTGGATGTATTACTTTTGCTACAATTACTATTCCATGCCTCAAATTCTTCCCTTCCTACAACAACGGAGGCCACACCTTCTCCAATTGAGGTTCCAATTGGAACAAAGAGGCTTTTTACAAATCCCCAACCACCTTGGGCGCAACCTTTTAAAAATTCCACACCCGTAACAGCAAGTGACTTATCATCCGCACAACGCAAACCCCTTTCTGCAACACTATGTCCTTCACTCTTTATTTTCTTATAAACATCTAAGCAAGACTTTGATCGAAGTTTCTGTAAGCACATTTGGGTAGAAAGCTCTGATATCATTTCCACTCTCGGGGCACCAACCAGATCACAATTATTCGTTGCCAAAACATCATGATTAGCAAAAAGAAGACAAAAAAAAGAGATGATAAAAAGCTTCACTTTAAACCCTAGGTGAGAAATCAAAGCTAGCTACAGTATCGGTATTTAGTAAAAGATAATAAGGGCTTCTTAACTTACCCGAGACTTTCAATCGGTTTTAAAAGCTACTATGCCTTTTTATTTTTTGTGTCATACTTATCCGTATGAAAACAAAAGAAAACACAACTTTAAATCAAGTTACTAAATCATTAATTACATTTTATAAGTTCAATTTTGCCTGTGTAGCAATCATTCTTCCCATCTACATTTATGGTTTAAGAACTATCAATTACAACCTTGTTTTGATTGGCCTATTGTTACTTTTTGTTTGTGGTTTATATGGAAGTATCGTCTATTACACCAAACTGAAAGAAAATTTAAAAAATCATCTCATTAAGCAATATCCCAATATTAATCACAAGAATGCAAAGCTTGCAGGATTATTATTCCTCTCTCCAATAGGCGCAGGACTAGCTATCACACAACTTATACTTAATAAGAACTCTTCTCATAAAGTTCCATTCATTTTAAAAAATATTAAGACAAGCATTATTCTTCTATTTCTGATTGCTTTTGTGGCCCCTTTTTTAAACAAACATACTCAGATTTTATCAACAATAAGTGCTAGCTATATTGGTAAAAACTATCAAGAGGGAGAGGCCATTTACCAAGTTAAAAAAGAACACAGGCCTGATATAAATCAATTTGATTCATTGAGCACGACAGAGTTTGTTTTAGTTAATGGGGTATTACTATCAGAACTTTCAAGCCAAATGAAAATCGAGAAGTCAAAAATAAGTGAATCCGAATATGAGACTAAATCCATATATAAACTTCATGATATTTTCGATAAAACTTTAAATCTTCATAATAGAAGACCTTATCTTTTAACCCTAAATCCTCTAATGATTTTAACTCCTGCAGCGCTAGTTGAAGCTTCCGTTGTTGGAACAGTTGACATCATTCTTCAAGCGGTGGTTGAAGCTAAATTTATAGCTAAGGCCAATCAAACATTTAGTGAAGATAATTTCAAAAAAATTCCATTCCAAAGTGATGATGAAAAGCAGAAGTTTTTAAATCAAATGGAAACCTATAAGACCCAGAGGAATGAATCCAAATACATGAAGAGATTTAATGCCTATCAAACTTCATATCTCTCTGAATTAATGGATCTCTCTAGTAAATAGACATGGAATCTTTTGATGATTGCGACTTTCGCCGGAGAAAGTAAAAAGTGGTCGGGGTGATTGGATTCGAACCAACGACCACCTGCTCCCAAAGCAGATACGCTACCAGACTGCGCTACACCCCGATCATTGATGAGAGCACTATTTTTAAGACTTCTGAAATGATTTGTCCACGTTTTCTTTAAAGAACTGTAAAGCTGATTGAGCAGCCTTGGCTCTGTGCGAAAACTCGTTTTTCCATTCAGGTAATTCGGCCAAGCTTAACCCATCATTTTCCTTTCTTTCAGGAATAAAAATGGGGTCATAACCAAATCCCTTATCCCCTTTTAGTTCATGTCCAATTTGCCCATGAACTCTCCCCTCAAAAAAATAAACTTCTTCTGGAGAAATATAGAAACACAACACACAGGAAAAATAAGCTGCGCGGTTTTCTATTTGCTTAGCTTTGTAGAGATCTAAAAGATGAAGGCACTTATCCTTATAGTCTTTGAGCTCCGGGGCAAAGCGGGCACTTTGTACGCCTAATAGGTCTGGCAACCCTTCAAGATTTAATCCTGAATCATCGGCCAGAGTTGGCGTTTTATAAGTATCAAAATAGGCCTTTGCTTTTAAATATGCATTCTCAGTATAGGTCTTACCTGATTCATCTACCTCTAATGTTTTAGGAGCAGCTGAAACTGAAATCGTATTCCCAAACAATTCTTTAAACTCTTGGGCCTTGTGAGCATTGCCGCTCGCCAGAATAAAATTTATCACAGGTTTTCCAAAATTTTATTTTGCTCTTGCATCACCACTTTCAATGCTGTTTGAGCGCACGCAAGAAGAGATTGTAAATGCTCCATTGAGAATGGCTCATGCTCGGCCGTCCCCTGCACCTCAACGAACTTGCCAGATGTAGTCATCACAATATTCATATCTGTGCTGCAATTAGAATCTTCTTCATAGTTAAGATCGGCAATCACTTCATTATTTTTGTTGATTCCGATGGAAATAGCGGCAAGTCCTTCTTTGATTGGACTCTGAGTAAGAAGCCCATCTTTCATTAATTTTCTCACGGCCATCTCTAAGGCAACATAGGCCCCAGAAATTGAAGTGGTACGTGTGCCACCGTCGGCAACAATCACATCGCAATCTAGCATGATCGTGCGCTCTCCCAATTTTTGAAGATCAACTATTGAGCGCAGTGCCCGGCCAATCAGACGTTGGATTTCTTGCGTTCTTCCGGATGCGCCTTTTCTTTCACGATCTGAACGGGTATGAGTAGAACTAGGTAACATGGCATATTCGGCCGTTAACCAACCTTGACCTTTGCCTTTAAGAAACGGTGGAACTGATTCTTGAACAGTGGCAGTGATGTGAACTTTTGTATTCCCAAACTCTGCTAAGACAGAACCATGAGCATAAGGGTTTATATTTGGAGTAAATTTAATTGGACGTGGAGTATCTCTTTTAATTAACGACATGGGGCCCTCGATGATAAAGCAAATACATTTAAATCAATGTGATTCTACACAAGATATTCTCAAAGAACAATTAAGCCGATCCGGTGATGAATATTTAGTTGTTAGTTGTGAGCATCAGCTCCACGGAAGAGGTAGAGGAGCAAATTCTTGGATTGAAATGCCTGGATCCTTATGCTTTTCCCTAAGTGTTCATGGACATCGCATTCCAAGTTTTACGGCCATTGAAATGTCACTTTTAATTGCCAATTTCTTTTCTCAAAAAGGAAAAAACTTAGGACTTAAATGGCCAAATGATTTATGGAATGAAGAAGGTCTAAAATGTGGCGGAATCTTAGTGCAAAATTCTGGATCAAAAATGCTGGCGGGAATTGGCCTTAACTTATATTCGGATCAAAAAGAATTCGGTGGAATTTTTGAAGAATCTTTTGAATTTGATAAAAAAACTTGGGCACAAGATATTGCTGAGTTTATTCTAAATAATCGTTACGCTGACACTCAACAATTGAAAAATGATTGGGAGAAACGCTGTGTTCATTTTCATAAGAAAGTAGTGATCACTGAAAATAGCGAACGCTACGAAGGCGCTTTCTATGGTCTTGGTGAACATGGTGAGGCCCTCTTGAACAATGTTCAAGAAGGCATTCAACATATTTACAATGGAACGTTGAGATTACTTTAGGTCTTCGTTGATAATTTTAGTCGAAATCTTAGTTAGCTCTTGGCGAATCAAATTTTCAGCAAGATCAGGAATCACTTCCCATGAAATCTTCTCAACGTTTTTCTGGAACATCTGATCCATATATTCTTTCACACAGGCCTTAACCATTTGCTCAATTTCTGTGCGAGAAATTCCTGTGGAGCTTAAGCTTGGCTCGGCCATAGGAATATGTTCATTCTCATCCAGAGGTTTAAATAATGAGTCATCAAACGTATTCGCAGAAGGATGAAAGCTATGCTTAACTTCATCTAGTTTAGTTGAAACTTCTTTGCGCAAATCTTCAAACTCATCGGCCTTCCAAAGATCGTTTTCCACTTCATCTTTGATTTGCTCTTGAATCTTATTTATATCAGCTTCATCTTTTACGTAATTACCTTCAATTTCAAGTGCAATAGGATTACTTAAACTTTCAATTGAAATTAACTTTGCCAAAGATGCTGGAGAAGGTTTAATCGACTCATCTTGAGACTGAGATGGGTAATCTAAATCACTTTCTTCTGGAAACTTAACAGCTTCCAGGGGCTTATCACCAATCACAGGCGGTAAATCAATCAACTTATCTTGAATAGATGAATCATTAATGATGTTTGGAACACTCATCCCCCAGTCAGAAATTTCCTTTGAAAGAGCATTCATCTGAGGAACTGGAGCTGCAACCTCAACGGGAGTGATTGTCTTATGTTCAGTTGAATGAGCAACTGTCCATTGGTCCTCTTCGTCTTCTTTAATAATTGAAGACTGATGAGAGTCTGTCTTTGGATATTCTATTTCTTCGGCAGAATCAAAAGTGTCGATCAACTGCTTACAAATGGCTATGAACTTATTTGAATCAAATGGTTTAACAATCTTATCCGAAGCCCCACACTTTTCCATTGCAGCATCGTCGACTGTATCAAAGGTTCCGAGGAGAAGAAGAACTTTTGCAGAAGGAAGAATTGATTTAATTTTAGCACTTAGTTCATAGCCAGTATATTTTTCAGATAAATTAAAATCCAAAAATACGAGTTTAGGCTTTACCGCCGCCAGCTTCTGAAACAATTCTTCGTCACTAGAGCAATCAGTTATTTCATAAGGCTGATTGGCCAAAGTAATTTTGATGACTTTTTGAATGGTAAGGCTATCATCTGCCAGCAAGACTTTATGATTCATCCGTGAACGTCTCCTCTATATATTGAAAATTATAGAGGTCGTCTGCACACTATGGGAACTGAAAATTAAAATTCGAGAAGCATGGCCGTCTGATTGTCGGTATTTCCTCGTGAACTGGACAGTTTTAGTAGGTCATTAATCCTTTCTTGAGCATCCATCGCCGATCGATTCATGGCATACAGAATTTCATCCTCATTCAAGTCTGAAAATACACCATCAGTTAGCATCAGAACCTTATCTCCTTCATTAAGTCTCACTTCTTTTAGAGTGTGACCCATTTCCGGATACATTCCTAAGGCATTTGCAGGAGCAGAATGAAATTTATTATTAAACTGATCCTTTGAAAGAAACTTTAAATTATCTTCAACGATTATTTTAGTCAGTCTTCCTTGCCGAAAGTGATAGGCACAACAATTCCCCACTCCTACAAGAACAAGGATGCTATCGGCCTTCACTGCTGCCACTAAACTTGCTCCTGCCTTTTGATTTAAATTTCTCTCTTGATTTAATTTAAGAAGATTTTGATGTGAATTCATAAGAGCATTTAATATCGCATTACCCTCTAAAAGATTACGGGGATTAAAATAAAGAGGCATTGTTGCGTTTGGATCATGAGACAACTGAGAAAAGTAAGACTTAACCTCTTGCTTAATTTTTTCAACAGCTCGGTCTCCAATTCCTGAACCACCAAATCCATCTAGAATTAAATAAACATTATTCTCAAAATCAAATTCATAGCCGTCTTCATTAACTTGTAAGTAAGAACCTTGCTGAGTTTGGGCCGCATATGCTTTAAGCCTCATATTTACTCCATATAATTTTTCAATTTTTCGGTAGCTTTCTTATAATACTCACTATCTGTTGGAGATATCTGCTGAACTTCCTGAAACTTTTCCTTAGCATCTGTAAAAAGACTCAAAGACTCAGCAATGATACCTTCTCTATAGATTTTTTTTGATTTTGACTCTAATTGGTTCTTAATATCATCAACTTCATTTAGCGCCTCAGAATTAGTTGGTTCAATTTTCAACACCTCAAGAAATGATTCATAGGCACCTTTTAAGTCTTGCCCTTCTTTAAGTGACCGGGCCTTGCCAATGACTGGGCCAAGTTCAGAAGACAACTGATTTTTAGCATCACTCAACATATCACTTGCTTCTTTTATAAGGTCTTCATCCATACCTGATTTACGTAAAAACTCTTCCAATTTAAGAGTCGCAAGATACCACTCTTTTTTTAGGTAATAAGTTTTGCCTGGAGCAAGTGCTGCCACCATATTTTTTCTAGCAGCTTCTCTTGAAGCTTTTTCAAGGGCCTTCTTTTCTTCTTCTTTTTGCCAGGCCTCAAGCTCCATTTTCAGCTGTTGAAGTTCAATATTTTCTGGATCTTTTTCAGCAATTTGTGAGAAATAGCTTTCAGCTACTTGTACATGGTGATCTTTAACAGCATCTCTTGCCTTAACTAAAAGTTCTTCAATAACTTTCTTATTTTTAATTCGCTCTTCTTCCGCTCGTCTCTGGGCCTCTAGTTCTTCCAAACGTTTAAGGCCAGCTTTTGTTTGCTCAAGATAGGTTTGATTCTTTTTATATTCAGGATCAATCGAGGCCACAACTTGGAATTCACGAAGGGCGTCGCTATATTTATTTTGTTCAAAGAAATCAACCCCTAATTCATAGGCCACATTACGTCGTGTTTCTAATTCTTTGGTAAGTGTTAACTTAGGCTTTTCTTTGCTTTCATCTTTTTTAACCACTTCTTCTTTTTTTGCAGGTGCTACCTGTGGAGTCTCAGGTTCTTCAGGTAAAAACAGCATCACCACTGCACCTACGGCCAGCGCATAAATAAGTTTTTTTCTTTGAGCTGGATCTTTCCAAATACGCTTGATGATACTTTTTTCGGCCGGAGCTTCAGAAGCAAAGTTTAATTCTTCACCTTCTTCTAAAGGAACTTCTTCCTCTTGAATCTCTTCTGTCTCTATCACTTGATTTTCTTCAACGGGCATCAAGCGATCAGACTCAGCTTCAAGTAAATCTGATTTTACTTCCAGGGTAAAAGTGGTACTTCCAATTAAAAATTCATCACCAGGAATTAAACTTGCCTTATTAATTCTTTCGCCATTAATAATGGTCCCATTAGATGAATTTAAATCCTCAACTATAATCTCAGCATTATTTCTTCTCACGACAGCATGAACTGATGAGACTTCTTTATCGTCTAGAACAATTTGGCATTTTTTAGGATCGCGACCAATAAAAATTTCATTAGCATCAATCTCATATCGATCATATGGAGCATAGTCTCCAAAAATCACTAATTGATAATTAACAAAAGTTTTAAAGAAGCGAGTGCTATCTTCATCAGGACGAGATTCTTCTACAAATTGACTTTCATTAGACTCTGTTGAGTCAAAACCTTGATCATTCCCATTTGAATCAGAGAAATCAATTTCGGAATTTTCATTATTCTTATCTTCAGATTCAAAAGAGTTCTGAATATCTTCTTGAACAGGTTCTTCAAAGTTATTCTCTTCTACTTCAATCACAGGTTCGGGTTGAACAGTTGCCGTAGGAGCTAATTCTTTATGTTCTTGAATGGGAGTAATCTCCTCAACAGGTATCCTAACTGTTTCTGAGGGCCTAATGATTTCTGGTACAGGTAAGTTACTGACAAGGACTGTATAAACTCCACATTTAATCTCAGTGCCATTTTGGATAACAGTTTTTAAAGCTGGCGAGCCATTAATCATCGCCAGGCCCAATTGTGACAATTTATCACAATACCATTTTCCATTTTCATTTCTTATAACGAAATGATGACGCGAAATAAGAGGATCATCCATGATGACATGACAATCTTCAGATCTTCCCACAAAAATTTCATACAGCTCATTCAGATCAGGTGTTTCCACCTGAACTTCATTGATCGGTACGTTGTTTTTTAAGACAGTTAGTTTCACCTTGCTCTAATCCTAATTTGCCTTCTAAATCCTTGATTTGCTTTACAGCATTCTTATATCGAGGATCTTCAGGCACGCTATATAATAATCTAATTATTGAACAGTAAGAAACAATTGCGCTTTGATATTTTAAGGCTTCCTCATCCCTTTGGGCCTTGGCAGTATACCCTTCAATTGATGTATCTAGATCTTCCTTCGTCTTTCTAAGATAGTATTCGGCTTGAGAATCACCGGGAGCAATAATGAGGGCCAGATTAAATTCGTGAATGGCCCTGTAATAATTCCCTTCTCTGTATTCTCTCAGACCTCTTTGATAAATTACATTTAGCTTCTCTTTCAACTGCTTATCTTCAATCGCCTGCCTCTTTTTTAAGGCAGTGACATATTCATTAGTTGGATCAACTGCATTTGTTGTTCCAGCAGTTGAAGTTGGAGCTTGAGCAGGCTTTTCATCATCAAACAAATAAAGTCCGCCTAAAATTAAAACCAAAATAAGGAAAGGCAAGAATGATTTACTTTGCTGGTTTTCATTACTTTGACTTTCTCTAATAACTTTATTTTTTGCAGAAACTTCCACTTTAACGAACTTAAAAACCGTTTGCCCAATAATGAGCTTATCTCCTTCATTTAACTGCTCTTGAGTCACCTTTTGATCATTTAAAATAACTCCATTCTGAGAACCTAAATCGGTGACCACCCAGTGCTGCCCAACTTTAGAGAGTTCAGCATGTTCTCTACTGGTTTTAGTATCATTTAGGCGAATATCTGCTTTGTCTGAACGGCCAACAACAATTCGATTGCCGATAAGAAAGTATGATTCTCCTTTGCTTACTCCTGTCAAACAAACAAGTCGGAAGTAGACTCCCGCCTCCTTTGGTGACTCAAAATGCTTGAGAACTAATACGTTCTTTGCCATTAACTATTTCTCACAAAGGTTACATAAAACGCTTTTGCAAATTTATCTTTTCCTATAAGGGCGACAACATTAATATCTGTCTCTTTTCCACCAATTTCATAACTTTCTTTTTGATGACTTCCTTCATTGTTTGCAGATCTGTCACATAAATCAATCAAGGTTGCGGCAAATCCTTGATCTCTCGCCGTGTCCAGTAAACTTTGTCCAGCAGATGCATTTTCTCTAATACCAATAAGATCTTCGGCCTCTGGATTAAGATGTTGGATGAGCTTTTCTGAATTTAAAATAAGCACTGGTCCTTGGGCCCCTTGCATGAATTCTTTCAAATGCCTAATGTATGAGCTGTCTTCTTCTAACTCTTGAATTTGACCAGAATCAACATTTTGTAACTCTTTAATTCGAGAAAGAACGCTGTTAATACTGTTTTTTAATGGATTTATTTCCTTAAAAAGCATTTTAGAATCTAGTTCTTTTTGACGACCTCGAAGCACTCGCTCAATTTGAATTCTCATCACTTCCAAATGACGGATCGTAAGGTAGTAAAGTATTCCAAAGAAAATAATAGCGACCATCGCTGAAGTTATCAGAGATTCAAGATAGGCCTTCGAATTATTAGAAGCCTCTCGAGTTAAAGAAGTTGGAGAAAAATATAGCGTAATGATGGCCACAACGACATCACGTCCGAGATTTTTATCATGGGCCTTAATGGCGCGAGCAATTCCAATTGTATTGTTACCTAAGTCTTGAATAACCTCTCTATCTTGGTTCTTTTCTACTTTATAAAACTTTAAAGCTTCAACTGAAAATGAATCATTTACGATAGTATTTAACTCTGAGACTGGGCGATAGATTCTTCCTTCGCTATCAAATAATTTATAGCTCTGAACACCTTCGGCATCATCACCTTCAAGAAATCCTGTATAGACCTGATCTAAATTCTTATCTCTAAGGTAAACATTATTCAGTCGATCAACCTCGGCTGCATATTGCTTACCTCGAAGGGCAATTTCTTTAACCAAGAGAATTTTACTATCTCGTAAAACAGGTAAAATAGTTAAGGTAATATTAATCGCAATAAAAACGAATAGCAGAATTCCAACTAAAGCTGCCCATTCATACTGCTCATTGAAACTATAAACAACTGGCATTAGTTTATTTTTGAAAAACCATATCGGTTTCGCAATTAAGCTCTGTGGGGCGGGCTCAACACTATCTAAATCATCGTAACTATCTTCATCTGATTCTCCAGATTTAAAAACCTTCTTTTTTACAACAATCTTCTTCTCTGTTACATACACAACTTGAAGAATCAAATTGGGAAGCGCAATTTTATCACCATCTTTAATGGTGACCTTTTTTATAACTTTTCCATTTACTAAAGTTCCATTAGAACTGCCTAAGTCTTCAGCAAATGCAGAGTTTCCATTGACTGTCACCCGAAGATGCTTTTTAGAGACTCCCTCAACAGAAAGTTCAATATCACACTCTGCTGCACGGCCAATAATATTTTCACCTTCATTTAAGATAAACTCTTTTCCTCGATAGACTCCGCCAACCGCAACTAATTTAAACACGAATCACCTCAAATAAATCACCCTCTTTGAGATCTTGTGGCATTTTTCCGGCCGGAAGTTCAAGAACTTTTGAGGCCTTAAAATAAATCCAGGTCATTTTCCAAGGCATTAGATTCCTAATCACTTTTACCACTTTGTTATCACTGCTGATAAAGGCAACATCTAATGGATACCTCATAAAGAAAGTATGAATCGAATTGCAGGGATCAAGTAATAATCCATCTCCATTAGGTGATCTCTTGAACATTAATCCTAATAGTCTTGAGGGCAGATCATCTGCCAGCGCAATATTTTCTGATAAAATCTTGTTATTATATTTGATACAAATTTTCATGCATTCCCCGTCATCATTTTTAAAAGCATCGGAACTAGAACAGCAATCACAACAGCTGGAAGAATAAAGAAAATCATTGGAACAAGAATTTTAGTTGCGGCCGTTGCCCCTTTTTGTTCAGCAAGTGCTGATCTTTTCACTCTCATTTCATTTGATAGCTGTTTTAAAATCGGTGCGATGGAAGCCCCGACTGAATCTGCTGCAATTAAAGTTGCACAGAATGAGTTGATCTCAATAAGATTCACTCTCCAACTTAATTGCCTTAGGCCTTCGGCCCGACTCGATCCAATTTTAGTCTCACGTATTAAAGTTTGAAATTCTTCCACCAAAGGACTCGGTGGGGCTTTTTCAATGACCTTCTGAATAGCGGCCATGAATTCAAGTCCGGCCCCAACTGAAAGTGCCAACATATCAACAATAAATGGCATTGCACGAAGAATTTCTTCGCCACGCTTTTTGGCCAAACCACTCAGCCATATATCTGGATAAAAATATCCTACAATGGCCATCATTGGAGTATATGTAAGGGACCAGTTCTCTTCCATTATCCAGCGGATAGTAAGAAACACAAAAGGTCCTCCAATAATCATAAAAAACTTAAGTGCTAAAAACTCTTCTGGTGTTAACTCTTTAACGAGACCAGCGTTCGCCAGCTTTTGTCGATATTTATTCCTGAGGGCCTGCTTATTTTTTGATCCTTGAACAAGTGGAAGGAAGTATCGTTTATAAAATGGTTTTGTAAGTTTGATAAAAAGTAGCTGTGTCTTTGCTCGAGAGCTTTCAGCATCTTCAAGGGCCTCTTGAGTTTTAAATTTGTCCTGCTCCTCCATGAAGCCACGAACAACTATAAAAATAGCAATAAAGATTAAAACGAGAGGAGCATAGAAAAGTAGATTATTCTCTTCTCGGATAATACCGCTTATAGATTTTTTTACAAACGAATATTGAGTACCCTTAGATAAAACAATGGCACAAACATTCTTATCTTTTATTCGATGCAACTCTAAGGCAGAGTAACCTTCTTTATCCAAAAAAATTCTATCTTTTAACCAATGATTTTTTTCTACTCCAATGGAGATAGATGAGTTAGGAATAAAGTTTTGGGTATCGCCATAGGTAACAGCATCAAAGAATAAAGTACATTCAGTAGAGGAAACATTAGTTGCAATGACCTTTAGTTTTCCTAATTGCCCATTTGAAGTTTTATAAAAATAAATTTGATCTTGCAGTTCAGGACTTAAAATTATTGGAGTATCAACAAAAGCAGTTTGAGACGACTGAATACAACTTGGAGTAATTTGAGAAAAATCTTTTAAGCAATTACTCTGCCCCCAAGTCATTTGACTTAGAAATAAAATTGAAAAAAGTAAGTAAGTATATACTTTCTTAAAACGCATGTTTCCTCAAAATCTCAATTTGAGACTTACTTTAAGCTTAGCAACAATTTGCTAACCTAAGGTAATTTCAGGAAACAGGAAAAAAAGTCCCGGTATTAGACTAAACCACTCTGAAAACTCTGATACTGCTCCATTATTTTTTTTGATTCTGGAGTATTAAAAGCTTCTGCCAGTTTAGGAATATAGATCGGTTGGTAATTACTCAAGTACTCTTTTTTACATCTCTCAACTCGACTAAGCTTTTCAGTCAAACTTTCTTTTTTAATGGCCTTCACTTTTACAGCTTCACGAATAGCACTTAATGACTTTTTAGCATCATCCATAAATCGATAAAGCAGAATATCTGTTCCAGCATTTAAAGCAAGAACTGCCGACTCTTCAATAGTAAATCGATCAGCAATCGCCTTCATTTCAAGATCATCGGTTATGACTATTTTAGAAAACTTTGTTTCATTTCTTAAAAACTCATAGGCCTTTGGACTAAGACTTGTCGGCGTGTTTGGATCAATAGCATCAACTATTAAGTGGGCCATCATCATGAACTCCACCCGTGACTTAGATGCCTTAATAAAAGGAATCATTTCTCTCTTTCTTAATTCCTCTAAGCTTGTTTTCACATAAGGCAGATCATAATGAGAGTCTTTAGTTGTATCGCCATGGCCAGGAAAATGTTTTGCACAGGCCATGATTCCATTTGTTTGGAGTCCTCTAATGGCCGCACTAATATACTTTTCTACTGTTTCTGCATCTCTTCCAAAAGCACGATCGCCAATGACCTTATTTTCAGGATTGGTAAAAATGTCACAACACGGAGAATAGTTTAGATTAATTCCGCAGGCGGCCAGTTCTTTGGCGAGGACTTCGTGAACTTCATAAATAAGTTTTGGAGAATCCATTCGGGCCAGATCGAGCATTGAAGGAAATTGAGTAAAATGATTTTTAAATCTAATAACTCTTCCACCTTCTTGATCGACTGAAATAAAAAGTGGATATTCATCGCGAAGTTTTTGAATTGAATTTACGAGTTCAGCTAGTTGAGCAGGGTCTTCATAATTATGAGCAAATAAAATGATTCCACCAAGCTTTTCCTTTTCGATAAACTCAGCTTCCTCTGGAAGAAGACTTGTGCCTTTAATACCTGATATGATTAATTGCCCGTAATTATCCACATTCCCCTCACTCAACATCGTTTGCTATTTCTTCTCCCTCGGGAACGATTGTAATCCCTTGGGTTACCCAAGACATTCTAATGAGATCAAAGGATTTTGAAAAATCAAAATGAATTTCTTGCTCATCTAATTCTACAACAAATTTTAAATATTTTTTATCTTCACCTTCAAATTTTACTATTCCAAGTGCAAATAAATTTTGACCTACATTGGTTAATTGCTCTTGAATGAATGGAAATGAATCCCAAATGACATAAAACCGCTGATCATTTTTCTGTTCATAGGCCTGAACAGCTAAACTATTATGATAAAGGCACTCTGGTAATTGCGAATAAAAGCAGAAATACTTTGCTTTTGGAAATGGCACTTCACTCTTCCCATTCCATCTTTCTTCAGGGCTCTCCAGTCTTACACTCATCGACTTGTTTTTAGGATTAATTCTCATGCTAGAGAAATATCTTTTCCCTTCAAGCCAAACAGTAAATTCTGAAGCCTCAGGTCTTAATGTTCTTATTCTTTTTTTGTTTTTAATTTTAATTGAGCCTAATTGCGAAACAACCACGCTCTTTTCTAAAATTTTAGCACCAGCACTGAGTTGCACTCGAGAGACTAATTTATTCTTTTCTAATTTAAACTCGCGCTTTAATGTATAGTTGCCTGAGACATCAGCATAATTATAATTTTTTACTCCCTCTAATGGAGCATTCTTAACGCTACTGCAGGCACAAACTAAAAAAATTAAAATTAATGATGCTTTCACTTAACAAAATTCTCGAAATCATTATTAGAATCAATTTCTCTTAGAAGCTTGTTAATCTTTCCAGAAATCAAATGATCTAACGCCACATTCATATTTAAAAATTGCAGCCCGACTTTATACTGCCGAATAGATTTTTCATTTGATAAATAATTAACAATATAAACAACTTTAACTTCAGGAATCTCAATCACTTCATCCGTGAACTTAATGTTTACATTGAGAAAGACAGAATCCTTCACAAAAAACTTAGACTCCACTTCCCCTACATGAATTGACATCCCTGTAGCAGAAAGATCTTGCACTCGGACTTTCATCTTCGTTGCTTGAGAAGGATCATCTTCATTTTCAACTAACTGGATAAAATTTTTAAATAATTCAGTTTGGCCAGGCTTGCTCTTAAAAGAAATGACCTTTGCACCTTCTGACATCTGATCTAAATCGAAATTTGCCCATACTTCATAGATGGGATAAGTGAGAAGACGATAACTTGATCGGCGTTCAGACTTAAATAGTTCTTCATTAATTTCCAAAACTGCGTTTTCCGAAATACTTTTTTTGAAAATGGCCTTACAAAAAAAAGTCATTCCTCTCGTAACGAATGTACAAAGTACATTTGTGCCAGATGAATAAATATCGTCCTTGCTATCAAGGACGATACTATTTTGATCTTTTATGAATTGTTGAACAGAGAGTTCGTGCTTAGCTTTATCACCCTTAACCCAGATAATAACTTTACCTTTAGATTTCCCTAGCTGTGCTAGCCGGTTATGCTTCTCTTCAGGATCAAGCTTACTGAAAAAGGTTTGTGACATACCTTAGCTTAGAGTTGTCACCTGACGAAGAAGTGAAAGTGACTCTAGGGCCATACCACATCCACGAACCACACAAGTCAGAGGATCTTCAGCAAGTGAAACAGGAAGACCTGTTTTTTCCTTAATAAGAATATCAAGGTTAGCAAGAAGAGATCCACCACCAGCAAGAATGATACCGTTATCCACGATATCAGCAGCTAATTCAGGAGGAGTTTTTTCTAGTGAAATTTTAATTGCTTCAACAACTTCTGAAATAGGATCTGCTAAAGCTTCACGAATTTCATCAGATGTTACTTCAATAGTCTTAGGCGCACCTGCAATCAAGTCACGACCTTTAACTTCGTATGTTTTAATTTCATCATCAAACGGATAAGCATTACCAATCGACATTTTAATCATTTCAGCAGTTCTCTCACCAATAAGGAGAGAGTATTTTTTCTTAATATAAGAAACAATCGCCTCATCAAATTTATCACCAGCAACACGTACTGATTTTGAGTAAACGATACCACCGAGTGAAATGACTGCTACTTCAGTTGTACCACCACCAATATCTACGATCATATTTCCAGATGGGTCAGTTATTGGAAGACCAGCACCAATAGCAGCGGCCATTGGTTCTTCAATCAAATAAACTTCACGTGCTCCAGCTTGTTCAGCTGATTCTTTTACGGCACGTTTTTCTACTTGAGTAATACCAAATGGAATACAAATAATAATTCTTGGCTTAATTAATTTAGAACCATTCAAAGATTTTTGAATGAAATATTTTAACATCGCTTGAGTCACTTCAAAGTCAGCGATTACACCATCTTTCATAGGACGAATGGCCTTGATAGAACCAGGTGTTCTTCCAAGCATTTCTTTTGCTTCTTTACCAACAGCTAAAACTTTTTGCTCACCTCTAAAACCTTGGTGAACAGCAACAACTGATGGTTCATTAACAATAATTCCTCGGTCTTTCGCATAAACCAAAGTATTGGCCGTTCCTAAGTCAATGGCCAAATCATTCGAGAACCAATCAAGCATTTTTTTAAACATAGAAATTATCCTTTAAAATCCATTTCCATTTTTATTGTTTAAATTATTCCAAAAAAATTAATTTATTTGAAAAATTTACCACTTAGCATAGTTGAGGACAACATATATATGCGCAGAACTTATTTCCCGATCAAAAAAATCAGTTATTCAACTCTTTCCATCGCTCAACCCTAGAGCTAAAATCGAAATTTTGAAAAGGAACTTCTGTGAGCGATGAAAAGAATAAATTTCCCTCAACCTTTGTATCAAGCCAATTCGTTAAATACATTGATCAGAAGGAGATTAAAGGAATCGTTGAAGCACTGGGAAATACTCTATCTCAAAGATATCAAGGTCAAGAATTGGTCTTAATTGGAGTACTCAAGGGAAGCACTGTCTTTATGGCCGACCTCATCAGAGAAATCAAAGGGGTTAAGATCTATGTCGACTTTGTGAGACTTCAAGCCGTTGGAAGAAGTAAAGAAAACCAAGGAACAATCCTCATCAGTAAGGACATTACAACAAATCTTATGGATAGAAATGTAGTGATTGTAGAGGAAATTGTGGATACGGGTCGGGCCCTAAACTTTCTTAAAAAGAGAATTCAGCTCAGCTCTCCTCGATCTCTTGAAGTCGTTACACTTTTTGATAAGCCCTATAAAAGGGCCGTGAATATTCAGCCTGACATGACTGGTAAAAAAATTGAAGACCAATTTGTGGTTGGTTATGGACTGGACTTAGAAGATTTTGGCCGAAATTTCGAGCAACTTTATTATTTAAGATACCCAAATTAAATTTGGGTATCTCCGCTAAATAACTTCACAATTTCACCGCGCGTAATGGCCATAGAATTCATGCGCTTTAGCCATATTCCATCTTTAAAAGTCCAATCAGTGGCCAGACCATGCAGTTTACCTGCAGATTTAAGTCCTGAATCAAACTCGTCACGACTAGAAATTCTTCCTGCAGCTTTAAGGGCCTCCGCACCAAGTTTGGTTGCATCAAGGGCGATGACTTCAATTAAACTTGCTGGTTTGCCATAGGCCTGCTGAAACTTATTGAGAAGACCCTGGTTTATATCCTTAGGATCATCCCCTACGAAGTACAGAGTCCCAAGATTTTTTTGTTCTTTAACCATCGATTTTGAAACCCAGCTAGGGCCACCAACAACTTTTATTTTATTGGCATCATAATACCCCAGAGTATTGATTAACTGAGTGGCCTCATGAGGGTAAGTAGCAAGGAAGACCCAATCGAAATCAAGCACCGGCGTAAGAGTTTGTACTCTTCTGATAGATGATTTTTCCAGAGAGTAAACATCGTCTAAAATCCTAACCTCTTCAGATCTTTCTCGAGGAAATTTTAAACCCAAAAATAATTGGGCCGTATCTCTATAGTCATGAGTATTTTTCGGAAATGTGGCCATGCTCGTAATTTGAATTTTCTTCTCTAGAGCCTTTCTCCAGATCTCATCCATGTATGCTTGGCCACCTTCGTTTTCAGGGAAGATTACTCCTAATCGATTGCCAAACTTTTTAATCATTTCCTCAGATAGTAAGGCCTCAACTTGAGATTCAATCGATCCTTGCACCTCAATCAGATGATGATTCTTTTGTTCTGCAGGTAAGTTAATTTGAGAAAGAGAAATATAGAGAACTCCATACTTTCTTGCCTCTAAATATTCTGCCTTAGCACTTTCAGGGAACAGCCCTCCAATAATAAAAGTGACTCTCTTCTCTTGAATTAACTTAGTTACAGCTTCAGCAGCTTTGGTTGGATTATCAGCATTATCTTCTGTATTTATCTTAACATCTTTAAGTTCTAGAACTTTTAAACCAGTTTCAATTCCACTTAAAGCTTTTTGTCCGTAACTTGCCTTCTCGCCCGACAAAGGTAGCACAATACCAATTTCATTCTCATTTATGCTTGTTGAGTTATCCAGACGTGTTTCAAAGTTGGCGACAAATTTTTCAATTTCTTGATTTCCGCTATATTCGGATTTAAGCCAAGAAACAACATCTTTTGCCCCAGACTTATCTCCTTCAACATAACGCTTTTCTGCTTCTAATTGACCAAGATAGGCCACGGCCAAATTCTTTGAACCATTAAATTCTTCTAAAATTTCAATCTTATCTTTTTCATTTAGTTGATCGAAAGAATTCTTCAGTGGTTCATAATAAGTTGATTTTTGAACTTCATCCGTATTTTTAAGTTCATTCATTAAGATGAGATTTGAACTAGCAATCATCCGATAGTTATTAAATTTTGTCCCGTAAGCATTAGCAAGTTGAGCATATTTTTTGTTTTCAATATCAGTTAATTGCTTACGATCTACATTCATCAAATGAGTCTTAAGTTCATTAAAATGGCCAAGCTTATAAAAACCGCTCGCCATATTGAGCTCTACTTGAGAATAAAGTTGGGTATCCTTTGGAGTGTACTTTTCTGCGACCTCGAAATTAAGTAAAGCTTTATCGGCTTCGCCCATATTAAAAAGAGTCACACCTTTTAGATTATACTTAAGGGCCTTTTCAACCGGCTCAAGATGGTTGTCATCTAGTTCTGCTAATTTTGAAATGGCCTGCTTATATTTTGTTGAACGAACAAGTTCTCTGGCCTCATTGATTTTATTTCGCGCATTCTCGGAAATTTGTGATTCATCAATAGGTTTAACTCCGCTTTTTTGAGCACAAGCGGCCAAAAATAACAACACAACCAATAGCTGAAAACGCATGAGTATCCTTTTTCAAAAAGTACAATCAACATTTTACAACTGGTCTTTAAGAATAACCAGAAGGCTTTTTGGCCTTCTGGTTGAGAAATGATTATTGGAACAATTCACGAACTCGTTCAAAGAAACCCTTAGTCATAGGGTTAGTTGAACTTTGCTCTAGCCCAGAGAGTCGGGAAAACAGCTCTCTTTGCTCTTTAGAAAGTTTAGTTGGAGTTTCAACATGGATAGTTATGATTTGATCTCCAAAACCATACCCTCCTAGTTTAGTAATACCCTTATTTCTTAATTTCATTTTCTGCCCCGACTGAGTTCCTTCCGGAATTTTCATAGAAACTCGTCCACCTAAAGTTGGAACTTCTATCTCTGTACCCAAGGCCGCTTGAGAAAAAGTAATTGGGACTTCACAAAGAACATCAAAATCTTCTCGTTCAAAAAATTCATGCTCTTCAATATGAATCAGAACAAAGAGATCTCCGGCCGGTCCGCCATTTGCTCCAGAGTCACCTTGGCCTGAAAGCTTTAAGCGCTGGCCTTCATCAATACCTGCAGGAACTTTTACACTTAGTTTTTCTTTTTTCTTAATGCGTCCTCTGCCGTGACAAGTCTCACAGGCATCTTTAATTACTTGGCCAGTTCCATGACATTTTGGACATGGCTGAGCAATGGTAAAAAAACCTTGTTGGCGACGAATTTCTCCATGACCTTGACACATATCACAGGTAACAGGACCAGATCCTTTCTTTGCTCCAGTTCCGTGGCAGTCATGACATTCAACAGAACGATTAATGTGAATTTCTTTTTCGCATCCAAAGGCAGCTTCTTCAAAAGTTACATTTAATTCTGTTTGAAGATCATCTCCGGCCATAGCACGTGAGCGTCTTCGACCCCCACCGCCTCCACCGCCGCGACGACCACCACCTAAAATATCTCCAAAGATATCACCGAAAATATCCCCTAGATCACCGAAGTCTCCGGAGAATCCACCTTGGAATCCTCCTGCACCACCGCCCATGCCACCTTGTTCAGCTGCATGGCCCATGCGATCATACATAGCTCGTTTTTGATCATCTAAGAGAATATCAGCTGCGTGAGAGCACTCTTTAAATTTGGCCTCGGCCTCTTTGTTCCCTGGATTTTTATCAGGGTGATATTGCATCGCTAATTTACGATAAGCTTTTTTGATTTCATCTTTCGAAGCAGTTTTTGCAACACCTAAAATTTCATAATAATCGCGTTTATCACTCATAATACGAAAGCCCCTTAGCATTCTGCTAAGGGGCCCCTTTTCATCACAACTTTAAATTAAACTTCCTTGTAATCAGCATCAACTATATCATCTCCGTCATCTTTCTTTTTCTCTGATGATTCTGATGATCCCTGTGCTTGCTGGGTACCCGCACCGGTATCAGCACCCGGTTGTCCTTGATACATGAACTGGGCAAGGCTGTGAGCGACGTTTTGTAATCTTTCAGTCGCTGCTTTAATTTCGTCCAAAGACTCTGAAGTGAGTTTTGTTTTGGCTTCACTAATTGCTCCTTCAATTTCAGCTTTTTTATCAGCTGGAACTTTATCACCTGCATCTTTCATTGCTTTTTCAGAAGCAAAGACAAGGCTGTCTAAGTTATTTCGTGCATCCACAACTTCACGACGTTTTTTATCTGCTTCTCTGTTCTTATCTGCTTCAGATACCATGCGCTTGATTTCTTCTTCAGTCAAACCAGAGTTAGAAGTGATCACGATGTTCTGAGATTTCCCAGTAGCTTTGTCAGTTGAAGTTACGTGGACAATTCCGTTGGCATCGATATCAAATGTTACTTCAATTTGAGGAACACCTCTTGGAGCTGGAGTAATTCCAGTCAGATCAAATCGGCCAAGAGTTTTGTTATCGTTAGCGAACTCACGCTCACCTTGAAGGACGTGAATCGACACTGCTGGTTGGTTATCAACTGCAGTTGAGAAAACCTGAGACTTCTTAGTAGGAATTGTTGTGTTCTTCTCAATGATTTTAGTGAACACACCACCAAGAGTTTCAATACCAAGAGAAAGTGGAGTTACGTCAAGAAGAAGAACGTCTTTAACGTCACCAGCAAGAACACCACCTTGAATTGCAGCACCGGCAGCAACCACTTCATCAGGGTTCACACCTTTGTGTGGCTCTTTTCCGAAAATCTCTTTAACTTTTTGTTGTACGATTGGAGTACGAGTAGCACCACCAACTAGAATGACATCATGGATTTCATTTAAAGATAATCCTGAATCTTTAATCGCTGTTTTACATGGTCCAACTAGTTTCTCGATAAGATCTGCAATCAAAGACTCATATTTCGCTCTTGAAAGATTAAGGTTCAAGTGCTTAGGTCCTGTCGCATCCATTGTAATGAACGGAAGGTTAATATCAGTCTGAGTTACTGAAGAAAGCTCGTGCTTAGCTTTTTCTGCTGCTTCTTTTAAACGCTGAAGAGCCATCTTATCATTTTTTAGATCGATGCCATTTTCTTTTTTAAATTCATCGGCCATCCAATTAATGATTCGGTAATCAAAGTCTTCACCACCAAGGAATGTGTCACCGTTAGTTGATTTAACTTCGAATACACCATCAGATGTGATCTCAAGAACTGAAACGTCGAATGTACCACCACCAAGGTCGAATACAGCAATGTTTTTATCTTTTTTAGAATCAAGTCCATAAGCAAGGGCAGCAGCTGTTGGCTCGTTAATGATACGTTTTACATCGAGACCAGCGATACGGCCGGCATCTTTTGTAGCTTGTCTTTGAGCATCGTTGAAGTATGCAGGAACAGTAATAACAGCTTCAGTTACTGGCTGACCAAGATAGTCTTCAGCGGCTTTTTTCATCTTCTCAAGAATCTTGGCAGAAATTTCTTGTGGAGAATATTCTTTGCCATCAACTTTTACCCAAGCATCACCATTTTTGTTAGCGAAAATTTCAAAAGGCGCGACTTGATGGAAGTGAGAAACTTCTTTATCAGTATGCTTACGACCGATAAGGCGCTTAATACCAAAAAGTGTTTTATTTGGGTTAGTCACCGCTTGGCGTTTTGCCACTTGACCAACAAGAGTTTCACCATTGTTAGCAAAACCAACAATTGATGGAGTTGTATTATGTCCTTCAGCATTTGGAATAATTTTGTATGTTCCGTTTTCCATAACGGCCACACAAGAGTTCGTTGTTCCTAAGTCAATCCCAATAATCTTACCCATATATTTCTCCTTCGTTTTTTAATTACTGTTTATCGCTTGCTACTACCACTTTGGCCGGTCTAATCAGGCGACCATTGAGGATGTAACCTTTTTGAAATTCTTTAATAATCTCGTGTGGCCTAGCACCTTCTTTATATTCCTGCGCCATGGCCTCATGAAAGTTTGGATCAAATTCTTTTCCAACTGATGCCACCACAGTCAAACCATGCTTTGCTAAGGTATCTAGAAACTGCTTTGTCACCATATCAAGGCCAACAACAACATTTTTCATTTTAGGGTCTTCATCAAACTTCAACATTTCAATTGTGCGCTCGAAGTTGTCCACGACTTGAAGAAGATCAGAGAGAACTCGCTCATTTCCATATTTAAGCAAATTTTCTTTTTCGCGCTCCATACGCTTACGGTAATTATCCATTTCCGCAGCGATGTAAAAATACTTCGCTTTATAATCAACTTCTTCTTTTTTAGGCTCTTCAGTTGAAGGTGCCGCCTCGGCCTTTACTTCTTCTGCACCCTCTTTTTCATCTTTCTCGTTTTGTTCCATCTTTCTCTCTCTCTTCAGTTTCATTTTTTCTTACTTTCAAGATGGGACTGAACTCATCGTTGTCAATGTCGCCAATTAAGAAAAATGTGGATTTTTTATTTACCCTAAGTACCTGGAATCATATCTATTCTTAGGCAAAGATGACAGACCGAATAATTTTTTCAAAACTCTATTTATTGTGAAATAGAGTGATAATCTTAAGAAAACTAGAGTTATAAGGTATCTATGAAAGGCTTTTTCATTCTCTTCATCGCATTATTTATTTCATTTCAATCAATGGCCAAGAACTACCGCTGTGAGAAAGTTCAATTAAAGCTCATTATTGCCAGTGTGGTACTTGATCAAGCGATGAAGGATTATAAATTTGCCATCATTTCAGGTGAAATTAATCCCAAAACAGATGCTATTCAAAAGGCCAACCTTGAGGCCAGAGTGGTTCTCGAGCGTTTTAAAAAATCTCAATGTATGAATCACAATAAAGGTCTCAATCAAAAAATTATTCAGCATGAACAGGACAAAGAAAGAACATATCAAATAGACAAAGAAGCAAAAGATAAGACTTATAAAGAGGCCTTGGCCCTTTCTGCCGACTTATCTTTTGCAACCAGTTTAATTGAAAGATAATTAGTTACATGCCGTAGATTTAAAATCTTGTACATAAATCATTAAATATCCGGATCGGTTTTCAACTTCTTTCACGACTTTTAAACTTAAAGTTTGAGAGTCACGATTGTCATTGTTGAAGGCCATGCTGAATACGAGATAAAAATGCTCCTCCAGAAATCCCTGATCAATTCTATTTCTAAAAAAGGAATATTTTTCCAAATCAAGAGATTTAAGCGTATTTAGAACCTTAGGGCACTCTCGCTGTACCGCTGCACGAACTGTATCAAGTACATCTTCAGAGATCTTGTTTTCTGGAATGTAAATCTCATACGCCCATACAGAGGAAGTTAAAAGTCCCCAAAGCAATAAACCTAGAGTTGTTCTCATCTCACCTCCTTTAATTTGTGAATATAAATAGCAGATTGGGTTGAGAATTATAACATAATAATGGGCCCAAATGAATCTGGGCCCAAGCTGAAATTAAAATTAACGACAAGCCTTCGAAGTCAAATTATTTACATACACTTTCAAATTTCCAGAGCGATCCTCGATTTCTTTCACGACATTGATCTCTAAGCTCTCTGCAGCTCTATTGTCATTGTTAAAATAAACCACAAAATCTAACTTATAATTATCCTCAACATAGCCTTGATCAATACGAGTTCTTACAACTTGATAACTTTCAAGATCAAGAGAACGAATTGAATTTTCCATGATTGGACACTCACGCTTAATGGCGGCTCGCACAGTCGTTTGCACATCGGCCGGGATAGTGGCGCCAGCAGTGTAGATTTCATAAGCGAAACTTGTTTGAGAAAAAAGAAGAACCATCAGACTTGTCATAGCGAATTTCATAATAACTCCTTGGTTTGTTGATGCCGAGAGAATTAACCTGGCCGCTATTAAGATGTAAATACAGGGAACCAATCATCACCAATGCTTAACAATTCTCAATCAATTCTTAACATTCAAGACCAAATGAAGAGCTTAGAACCTCAAGCTTTAAGCTAGCTATAGACTGAATTTATTGTTTTTGTCATTGCATTTTACACCTCTATAAGTTTTGCAACTTAGGCCTACCTTATGACCTTTAATTCTAAGATTCAAAAAAATAAAAGGAGAAAATATATGAATATTAAAATGCTTTTCTTACTAACGACTCTCACTCTTTCGCTTTCGACAGCATTTGCTCAGTCGGTTGAAGAGGCACTTGAGCTTGCCAAACAAGATGGAAGTGCGGCCAGAGCAGAAATGATAAATCAGCAAAGAGATGCTCAAAACTTAAATGCTATTTCAGATACGACTCTCGCTGAAACCAACATAAGCATGATTGCTCCAGGCTCTTTTACAGAAGATGAAGAGAGAGAACTCATTGCGGCCATTAAAAGCGGCCATTTAAAATCAGCAGAAATTGTCAGAAGCATGAACGAGATTGTAACCGCTGCACTCACAGGCCATCCAACTGATCAATCAGTTAATAATGCATTCTTTGACTATCTTCAATTATTAGAACGAATGGGTGCTCCTCAAAGAGTCATCGATTATCAGATTGAAAAATTAATTGCAGCCAATGAAAGAGCCGCCAGAGATCAAAAGTTACAAGAGGCCCGCCAGGCCATCATGAATCAATTTCTTTCTGATCTACAGGCCTTTGGAGAAAAGTACCGTAACGGTGGTGCCAATCGACCAAATATGGTGATTGATTTAAGCCAAATTTTCAATGCATTTTATAGCATTCCAGAAATTAATGCGAAGTTACCTGGCGGTAACATACAAATTATTATCAAGTAAAATCTAAAAGTCCAAAGGAGGAATCTTTCTTCCTTTGGACTTTTTTATTGACGAATGCTTACTCAATTGTATAGCGTCTAGAAGTTTACCAAGCAGCGCTGCCTCAGTAACAATCAAAGTTTTAAACTTCAATTGGAGGCCAGATGATCTATCTTTTTTCATTCTTATTTCTCACTATTTCTATCTCTTCTTTTGCAACCGATTCTGTAACAATTAAATCTCCAATCGATCCACAAACCATTGATTTCGACAGCACTGATCAAGGAAGTAATGAAAAGGTTTTCTACTGCGGACAAGTCAAGGTCAACTTCTTACGAAAGAACGAACTTGTTGAGTTTTACTGGAATGATTACAGAAAACTGTATCGTAAATTTAAATCGATGTTTAAAGTGGAGACCAGCTTTGAAACTCTTTTTGGTAATGGAGATTCAGACTATTTGAATATTCGCCCCCCCTTTCAATCCCATTGCAAGTATTTCAAGAGAGAAGAATATGACTTTAAAAAAGTTTTTAAAGAGTTTGAAGACTCTTACAAAGATGCCCAATTTTTTGTCGAACATACCTTAAAAAGAGAGCTCATTAAAGATAGTCAGTTAAGCTGTGATGGTAAATGCCTGCGTGAATGGAATTTTTCTCTTCAATCTAAATTTATTATTCAATTGGCCAATGGAACCAACCAAAATAATTCAATTCAAGGGTACCTCTCAAGATCAACTGTTTATGAGTTAGTGGATCCCAAATTATGTGAAGGTCAAAAGACACCAGAGTGTCCAGGCACTTGGGATTAATCTAATCGAAATAGATCATCCATTAACGAATCAAGCATCAAATATCCTAGGGAAGAGAGCTTTATCTTCCCTAGCTCTTCAAGAGCATAGCCTTGCTGAATCCAACTTTTCATTAGACAAGAATATTCTTTAGGGGCCTGCCAACCATCAGAAGTTCTTAAAGTGAGATAAGTGAACTCTAGATCGAGCTCTTTTTTTGTGAGATTTTCAATCTCAATCTCTGGTGAAGTCACCTTCCATTTATAGCGAATGGCGCGATCTTTTTCTAAAGCAAGATAACCTGTTCCAGTTGGGCCCAAGGCCATGACCGATTGCCCTCGCCAGTATTTTAAATTATGGCGGGATTCAAAACCTGGAAGGGCAAAATTAGAAACTTCATAGTGATGAAACCCTTTACTCTTTAAATATTCACTCACAAAAAGGTATTCTTCACGAATGTATTCATCATCGGGCAGGTTTTGGATATGAGGATATTTAGATCTGGCATTGAGAATATAAAGGCTAATATGCTTAGGCCCATGCTGAAGTAGCAAGTCTAATTCGGCCTTAATGTCTCGTTTTTTTTCTTTCGAAAACGGGATTCCCAATAAAAAATCGAGAGAAAAATTCCAATCTTCTTTTTGCAAATATTTTAAAAAATCGACAGTTTCTTCAAGTGAATGAACTCGGTCCATTATTTTTAAAAAATTGGGATCTAAACTTTGTGTCCCCACTGAAATGCGGTTAAGCCCAATTTCTTTCCAGGACTGAATCATTTCTTCGGTCCAAGTTCCAGGGTCAACTTCCATGGTAAATTCAGCATTGTTATCTAGGCCCTGAGAAAGAAGATGTTTCTTAAAAAAATTCGCTCCTTCCTTTCCCCATAAAGAGGGAGTTCCTCCACCAAGATAAACTGTTTCAAGTGGGCCCCAAGTCAAACCGTGATCATTCAAAAGTTTTTGATGGCGAATAAGTGAATTTTCCAAAAACTGATGAAATTCCTCAAACTGCTGAGGAGCATTATCTAGCTTCCTTTTATAAAAATCGCAGTAATTGCAGAGATGCTTACAAAAAGGAACATGCAAATAAAGACTGAAAAGCTGAGTCATTGTCAGAAAGTCCTTCAAAAATATCGTCACTGTGAGGATAATAGAATGAATCTCATGTGTAATATATAAGGAAAGAAATGAAAATTGAACAAGTAGAACTCGATAACGAACTTAATACCCTATTCATCCATTCACCAGGGGCCACCGCCGGAACAGTTCAGATGTGGTTTCGCGCAGGAAGTGCTTTAGAAAAATTAGACAATGAAGGGATTGCACATTTTCTTGAACACATGTTTTTTAAAGGGACACCCACTCGTCCGGGGAAAAATCTTACTCACGATATTGAATCTTATGGTGGAGAAGTGAATGCTTTCACATCATTTGATTACACTTGCTACTATATCAACACTCCAAGTTTATTCATTTCTAAATCTGTTGATATCTTACTTGACATGGTGGCCAATCCACTTTTTAGCTCGGAGGAAATCCCGGCAGAGAGAAATGTGGTATTTGAAGAATATCGTCGGGCGATGGACAATCCATCTCAATACAACTTTATCCAATTACAAAAGGCCTGCTTTGATGGTGGCTATGCTCATCCTATTTTAGGGAGAGAAGAAACCATTAAAAACTTTTCGCAAGAGCAGATTAAAGAATTTCGTGAAAATAATTATAACTTAGAAAATGCTCTGCTGGTGGTTGCAGGTGATTTAAAAGATCGTGCTGCGCTTGAAGCTCAAATCCGCTCCTTCAAGTTACCTCATGGGAATAAATCAAACTTTGGTACTTTTGAAATCCAGAAAAAAGCAACTATCAATATTCACGATAAAGATATTCGCCAAGCAACACTTACCCTTTGCTTTCAGGCCCCAGAATATTTAAATGAAGATGCTGCTGCTCAAGATCTTGCTCTTAATTGTCTCGCCCATGGAGAAACCTCTCGATTTTATCAAGCACTAGTTGCGAAAACTTCTCTTTGTAACGGCGTTGCTGGATCATCCATGTATTTTGCCAAGGGTGGAGTTCATATGCTCAAAATGAACTTTCCAGTGGAAAACCTTGCTAAAATTTCTGATCTTTTTATGAAGACACTCAACGAAGTTCTTAAATCAGGCTTTAAAGCAGAAGAACTTACTAAAATTAAAAACCAGTATATTGCTTCAAAAGTTTATGAAAGAGAGTCATTGGAATCCTATGCTTTTAGTCTAGGACATGGTTTTGCACAATCGGGTGATATTTACTGTGAAGATGAATTTATTGAAAAAATAAGAGGAACCACCTTAGAAGAAGTATCCACAGGACTCTTAGAAATTTTCAATCAATCTTCTCACTTCACTCTCCAAGTTCCTAAAGGCACTAAAGTTGCTCCTTTAGAAAAAACGCTAAAGAAGTGGCAAGATGCTCTTAAAAAATCAAGCGCATCTCTTACTAAGAGAATTGAAAAACATAAATACCTAGTTTCCAGTTTTGATCCTGCAGTCAAAGTCATGGAATTAAAACCTGGTATTAAATTTATCTATCGCCAAAATAAACTCACTCCTACTTTTGTTATGCATGCTTACATGAAAGGTGGCCAATCAGCAGAAACAGTAAAGAATGCAGGTATTCACCATCTTTTAAGCCGATTGTTCACTTACGGATATCAGGGAATGAAGTATGAAAAATTAAAAAATGAACTAGAATCTCTTTCGTCTTCACTAAATGGATTTTCTGGTAAGAATGCATACGGGCTCACCATGCATGGGCAGACAAAAGATTTGGAGAAATTATCAAATCATTTCTTTGGAACACTCCTCTCTCCAGAAATTCCAAAAAAGTTTTTTGATCATGAAAAGAAAGTTATTTTAAGAGCACTCGATAACCAAAAAGAAGATGCAATGAAACAAGCTTTCAAAGCATTTTATAAAATGGTTTTCAATCAACATCCTTACTCTCTTGATTTGGCCGGTAGTCCAGAGACTCTAAAGACTTTCACGACTCAATCCTTACAGAAGCTTCATCAGGCAAACTTAAAAAATTCTGAGCTCGTTTTGACTTACTGTGGAGACCAGGACTTCTCGATTGTTCATGGTCTGTTAATGGATGCGATTAAAAACTTAAAACCTCGTAAAGCGATTAAAAAAGCTAAAACAAAAGCGAAGGGTCTTTCTGGAAAATCTGAACATCTTGAATTTAATCGTGAACAGACCCAAATTGTGATTGGAGCTCCGGCCTATTCACTTGGCAATAAAGAAGACCTTTATTTAAAAATGATCACTGCTCATCTTTCTGGCCAAAGCTCTGATTTATTTGTGGAAGTGAGAGACAGACAAGGACTATGCTATTCAGTTTCCCCTGTTCATGTCTCTGCTCTAGAGGCCGGCTGCTGGGGAATCTATATTGGATCAGGCCATGATAAAACTGAAGCTGCGATTAAGGCGATCAAAGATATCTTAGATGATATTCGTGATCATGGGATTCCAAAAGAATCATTTGAACGAGTCAAAATGATGATTGATGGTCAAAACTTATTAGGCATTCAAACGAATGAAGATTATGCCCAACTTTATTCAATCCCGATTCTTCATGGACTAGGACTTGATTTTCCTCACAAAAATAACGATCTCATCCGCAGTGCCAATTATGAAGATTTCCAGAAATTTTTAAAAAAGTTTTTTGGAAGTAAATGGAACGTGATTAAGGCCGGAAGAAAGTAAATACTCTTTTTAAGAGTTTAGTTTGGTGAGTGGGAGATGAACTCCGCTCACCATGAGCTCTTTTTCAGTCACATTTTCATCATTTAGTATCTTTTTAAATACTAAATTGTAATCTTCTCCTCTTCGGCTTTTATTCGCGAGGATGGTCATCAAAGTCGTTATCGACTCAAAGGAAGTCGCCAGCACATTATAGAAGCTAGGAATATCCATAAAATTTGGCATGACATGATTGAGATTGGAATAGGCCATCTTACCAAGTTGAGCATAATAGTTAAGATCAACAATTTTCTTATTAACAGACTCTGAGAAGTAACCACAAACAAGCAAAGACATATCTCCCACTTCTTTATAAACTCTTTTTTGCTCTTCTCTCGTTAATTGAGTCGCTTCAAGAAGTTTTACTCCCAGGACTTTTTCACGGACCTTGCCATCATTAATTTCAAAAAAATGATCAGACAGTGCAAACTTATCTAGGACTTCACTTGAATAAAAAAGAGTGGATTCTGGAACAGGGCAAAGAGATTTTTTGTTAAGCTCGTAGAGACCTTCAAAAAAGAAGCCTTGGAGATTGGCCGTTAAGATAATCTTTTTTCCATTTTTATCTGGATTCATGAATATCCCCCTTACTTAATTATAGCACAAAACTAATTCACTCAACTCATGGAATTAATTGCCTTCTAAAGTTCGAGAGACCTAAATAGTGAGTACAAATCTTGACAATATTTATATCCTTTAAGTTTTGGCCTCTTTAAAAGAGAGGCGTAAGCCTTTGGAAGAATTTGCCTCCCTTCTGAATTTTTCTTAAATTTCAAAGTTTGCTTGATAATTAATAGGTATGAAATGTGTGAACTCATTTCAAAAATTAGTCGTACTCATTTTATCTCTCACTTCATTTGAGCTGGCTATAGGTGCGTCTGAATCTCCGCAGTCATTTACTTTCCAAGGACGCTTATTTGATTCTGCTGGAACAACTCCACTTGCAGAAGTCGTTGAATTAAAATTTCAAATTCTAAATCCGAGTGGTAACTGTCTTCTTTATCAAGAAACTCAGAATGTTGATGTGACATCAACCTCTGGGGTTTTTGCTGTTAGTGTTGGATCAGCTACAGGTGCGGCCAAAAGAACTGCCGGGGTTGATCCTGGTCTTTCAATGGCCAATATTTTCAAGAACAATACTTCAACCGCAACGAGGGCCGCGGGAGCAAACTGTGCCGCAGGCTACACTCCTACAGCCGGTGATGTTCGCTTACTCAGAGTCACAGTGACTCCTTCTTCAACTGGAACTCCTGAAACTTTTTCACCAGATCAAACAATTAACTCAGTACCACAAGCTATTGTTGCCGAAACTCTTCAAGGACTTAGTCCAAGTGATTTCGTTCAAACAGATGCCACTTACGTAACCACTGCAAACGTTAATAAGCTTTTTGGTAGCTTAGTTGATGGCGTAGTTGATGCTACCGACCTTCACACTCACGACGATCGCTACGTACAATTATCAAGCACTTCTGCTCAAAATTTTGGGACAGGAGGATTTAATACTACTGGAGCAAGCTCAGTTGGATCATCCAGCAATTTCTCGAATACAACTCTCTCTATTAAAACCACAGCGAATACTGATGTTGGTGTCATATTGAGAGCTGGCGCTGCTGGACAAACAGCAGATTTATTTCAAGTTCAAAATAGTGCTGGTTCGACACTAGTGAGTGTTTCAAGTTCGGGAGCTCTGAGCTCAACAACATCGACCATTACTTCGACTTCGGGAAATCAACTTGTCGTAAAATATGATGCCACCAACAAAGTCACTGTTGATGTTAACTCTACTGGGGGAACATCTTTCACTGCTGCAGGTACATCTCCATATTTTAGTTTTTTAAATGGTTTTCTTGGCATAGGCACATCTTCTCCAAGTAAGCCTCTTCATGTAACCTCCGCTTCAGCTCCTACTATACTTCAAGAAAACACTGCTGGGGGGGCCGACCAGAAAATTCGTTACACCACAGCGACCTCATCAGGTGACATGGCCTGGGGTAAATTTACTGACGATATGTCATCTAATACTGAACATATGCGCTTAATGAGCAGTGGAAATTTAGGTATTGGAGTAACTGCACCAACAGCAGTAGTGCATTTAAAAGCAGGGACCGCCACGGCCAGCACGGCCCCACTCAAATTTACTTCGGGAACTCTTTTAACTACTCCAGAGAACGGAGCAGTTGAATATGATGGAACTGACTACTATGCCACTTCAGGTGGAAGTAGAAGAAAATTTGCTTTCCTTTACGGAACAGGAGACTTCACTAGCGTTACCAACTCAAGTGGTGCTCTGACTCTCTCTTCCGGCGGAACAAATCAAAACCTTGTATTGGCCGCATCAGGAACAGGAAGAGTGACTACAACCAGTACAACTTATATAAATAATTCTACAGCATCTACCTCTTCATCCACTGGGGCACTGACAGTCGCTGGTGGAGTTGGAGTGACTGGAGATATTTTTACTGGTGGAAGTATTTCTGCATCATCAAAATTTTTGGGACCTCTTGGAAGTGCTTCTGCTCCTTCTTTTGCATTTACTGGTGATACTAATACGGGTATCTTTTCTCCTACGGGCGATACTATTGCTATAGCTACTGGAGGGTCTGAAAGAGCAAGAATAAATTCATCAGGCTATTTTGGAATAGGTACCACTTCTCCTTCGAGACCACTTCATATCGCTTCTTCTTCAGCGCCCACTATAATTCAAGAAAATACTTCTGCGGGAACAAATCAAAAAATTCGCTACACTTCAGTAGCAAACTCTGGCGATATGACCTGGGGTAAGTTTACCGACGATATGTCTTCCAATACAGAACATATGCGCTTAACTAATGGTGGCCGATTAGGTGTTGGCGTTTCTTCACCAACGGGTGTTCTTCATTTAAAAGCGGGAACGGCCACGGCCAACACTGCTCCACTAAAATTTACTTCAGGAACTTTATTAACCACCCCTGAAGATGGGGCCATCGAATTTGACGGTACTGATTTTTATGCTTCTGCAAGTAGTGCCAGAAAGAAATTAGTGCAACTCTCCACTACTAATGATCTTAATTTAAGCACCATCACCGGCTCAAGTGCACTGAGTGTTGCGGCCGGTGGAACAAATCAAAATTTGACTCTTGCTGGATCAGGAACAGGAAATGTTGCTGTCTCAAGTCCTCTCAATATAACCAATGCAACTTCGTCGACATCATCTAGTACTGGGGCCTTAGTGGTTACAGGTGGCGTGGGTGTAGGTGGCGCCATCAACGCTGCTGGAAATATTTCTACCTCAGGAGTTTTTCTTGCACCTTTAGGATCAGCTGCTTCTCCTTCATACACTTTCTCAGGAGATACTGATACTGGGCTTTTCTCTCCTGCGGCCAATACTTTCGCCATTGCGACTGGTGGATCGGAAAGATTCAGAATTAATAGTTCTGGATATGTTGGGGTCAATATAAATGCTCCAACAGTTCCCCTACATGTTCTGGGTGGCTCAAGCTCATCTGGAATTGCACAAACACTTTCAGTTAATACAACTTTTGATAGCTCAATGGCCGCAGATATTCTCGTATTAAGACCAGCAGCCGCAGCGGACAATGCTTCAATCGGTGGGCGCTTTGGAATTAGAATGGGTGACCCCACCAATACTCTTAAATCTGCAGGTATCTACGCCGTCAGTGAAGCCACTGATGCTGACCAGATGGGTATGGCCCTCTATACCGGAACAAGTGCTGCTTATACTGAAAAAGTTCGCATTTCTGCCAATGGATATCTAGGGATTGCCACAACGACCCCAAGTTATCCGCTAGATGTAGCAGGTGGAAATATCGTCGCTCTTTTTGGTGCTGATTCTTCAGCAACCACTCGAACTAATTCGACTCAAAAAGTGGCCCGGATTGCAATGCCCCACTACACCAATGCAGAAGAGCCTATGGCATTACTTTTTGGTACTGTTGGTTCAGGTTTTAGTAACCTCAACATCGGCGGTGGAACTTCCACCATGAATGCCGCGACAGCTATCGACTTCTATACTGCCGCAAATACAACAACCACAACGGGGACAGCACGTTTAAGAATTGATAGCTCAGGTAACGTTGGTGTTGGACCTAATAGTCCTGTTTCTAAATTAAGTGTTCAGCAAGCTCCAACGGCAACAGCCAACTATGGACTTGTTTCTCTTGGCCCAGGTGCTTTTGATGGAAGTACAAGTGGTTATTTTACAGGAAACTCAAACGGAACTGTTTTGGCCATTAATGCAGCATCTGGATTTGCTGGAGACTTGGCCAACTTTCAAATTGCGGGCTCCTCGAAATTTAAAGTTGATAGCTCAGGAAACATCACCAACGCAGGATCTGTCACATCTGATGGATCAATCATAACTTATGGTGGGGCCAATGTAAGTGCTTCCACAGCTGCAACCTCAGGGGCCAATCAAAGTTCTCCCTACCTGTATATGAAAGGCTATTATTGGACAGGTTCAGCCTCGGCAACAGATCAGTGGAGTATAATAAACACTCTTGGTACGGGATCAAATCCAACTTCAACTCTTACGTTTTCTCATACAGGATCTACAGGAAGCTCCAGATATGTTTTTAACAATGGATATATTGGGATCAATACAACTCCATCATATCGATTTCATGTTTTAGAAAATCCTACTGATCCAACAACTGTACCCATCGCAGGTAGATTTTCCCTGACTCCAAGTTACACCACCAACAATACCTATAGTCATTATGGGACATATACAACTATCTATCCAGATCCTCCTGCTGGAGTAACCTTAAGTGGAGATATGATTGGCCAATATATTAGTGCCAACTTCAATGGAGCAACTGCTGGTAGCTCTTCAATGCTTGCAGGGATGAGAGTCGATTACGGGATTTCTTCAAGTGCAGGCGGTGGTACTATTACAAGTGCCTATGGTATAAATATTAGACCCATTCATGCAGCAGGTACAATCACTAACAGCTATGGTCTTTATATTGCCAGCCCATCCACTGGCGGGACCAACACCAGTGAATATGGAATTTATCAATCATCAGGAACGGGGAAAAATTATTTCGGAGGCTTTGTCGGTGTAGGAACGGCATCACCTTCAGCGAAACTCCATCTTGGCGGTAATACATCTGCCGCTGCTTGGACCAATGCAGGTATTGCTATTCGGATTGGGTCCAATACTTTTACCGATACAACATCTTCTGGTACTGTTGCTTCAAACTATTTAAACGCGCTTGCATCCCCTACTTTGGCAGCTAGTAATGCGACCACTTATACCAATGCCGCTAATCTCGCAATAAGTCCACCAACCGCTGGAAGCAATGTCACTCTCACCAGTTCATCTGCAATCTTAATTGCGACTGCGGCTTTGACAAATACAACCAATGGCTATGGTCTCTACGTCAACGCACCATCTGGTGCAACCAATAACTATGCTGCAGCTTTTATGGGTGGTAATGTTGGTATCGGAACTAATGCTCCAACTGTTGCTCTTCAAGTCGGAGCAAGCGGCGATGGTAGCGTGGCCAAGGCCAATGCGTGGAACACCTTTTCTGATGAAAGACTTAAAAAGAATTTTAAAGAAATTCCACAAGCGCTAGATAAAATTTCAAAAATCAATGGCTATTATTACAACTGGAAACAAGGCAAAGATACTTCAAGGAAAATTGGTGTAAAGGCCCAGGAAGTTGAAAAAGTATTTCCTGAAGTTATTAACATTTCCAAAGATGGTATCAAATCCGTTGCCTACGCTCAATTAGTTGCTCCTATTATTAATGCTATCAAAGAATTACATCAACTCATTCTTGGCAATGATACAGAAATCAAAAGAGAAATTGCTTCAATTAAAAAGCAAAATATCATTCACGATAAAGAAATTGACTCTCTTGAAAAACAACAAAACTCTATTATTCAATCCCTTTGTAAAAAAGATGCCAAAGCATCTTTTTGTAAGAAGTAGATATGAATTTACGATTTATATTTTTATTCATTCTTAGCTTTATCAATATTACTTTTGCAAGTAATGAACATGCACAAACGGTTACTTATCAAGGAAGACTTTTAAATGCTGCAAGAACAGCAGCAATCACTGAACCCGTCACTTTTAAATTTCAAATTTATAATCCGGCCGGAACATGTCTGCTCTACGAGGAAACTCAATCAACTGATCTCACAAACACTTCCGGGGCCTATTCTTTAAAAATAGGATCCTTTACCGGTGACGCCAAAAGAACTGCGGGGGTTGACCCCGGTCTTTCAATGAGCGCAGTTTTTAATAATGATACCACTAACCAAACGAGGGCCGCTGGTGCTAACTGTGCTGCTGGTTATACTCCTGTCGCTGGAGACTCCCGCTTACTAAAAGTTACGATTACTCCGTCATCGACTGGAACACCTGAAACTCTTTCTCCCAATCAATACATAAAAAGTGCTTCGCAGGCTACTGTTGCTGAAACTTTAATGGGATTAACTCCAACTGATTTTGTACAAAAAGATCCTGTTTATGTAACAAATGATAACATTAAAATTCTTTTCAGTAGTCTAACTGGTGGTGTAGTAGACGCAACTTCCCTTCATACCCATGATGATCGTTATGTTCAACTCTCAAGCAGTTCTGCCCAAGACTTTGGTAGTGGTGGCTTTAATACCACAGGAAATAGCTCTATTGGTTCAAGCTCAAACTTCACTAATACGACTCTCTCTTTAAAAACAACTGCCAACAACAATAGTGCTCTGATTGTAAAAGCAGGGGGCGCTGGCCAGACTGCTAATTTAGTCGAAATTCAAAATAGCGCAGGAAGTGATCTTTTAACAATCTCTTCTGCAGGAGAAGTTTCCTCACCTAGTTTTGTCATTGCTTCAACTTCAGGAAATCAACTGGCCGTTAAATATGACTCAAGTAATACCCTCACGCTTAGTGTCGCTAGTACAGGTGGATCATCTTTTAGTGCTGCTGGAGCGAGTCCATTTTTTTCTTTTTTAAACGCTTTTTTTGGAATTGGAAATTCTAGTCCAAGCAAGGCCATGCACATCACTTCATCATCTGCCCCCACTATTCTTCAAGAAAATACTCTTGGAGCCGGTGATCAAAAAAGAAGATATAGTACCACAACCACCAGTGGTGATTTGGCCTGGGGTAAATTCTCAGATAATATGGCAACAACCACTGAGCATATGCGCCTACTCTCTAATGGTAATTTAGGTGTCGGAGTAACTGCTCCTACTGCGAAATTGCATCTAAAGGCAGGGACAGCGACCGCTTCAACCACTCCACTGAAATTTAACTCAGGCGTTCTCCTGACGACTCCTGAAGATGGAGCCGTTGAGTATGATGGATCAAACTACTATGCCACAGCTTCTGGTTCAAGAAACACATTTGTTTTTGCTGCCACAGATACAGATTATGGTGTTATAACTAACTCCTCAGGAGCTTTAACTGTTTCAGCTGGTGGATCAAATCAAAATATCGTGCTTGCCCCATCTGGAACTGGCTCAGTCACAACAACCAGTGCAACTTCAATTACAAACTCAACAGCTTCAACTTCATCCAGTACAGGTGCTTTAATTGTCGCTGGAGGGATGGGAATTACTGATGATCTATTTGGTGGAGCGAGTATTTCCTCTGCAACAAGTTTTCTTGCTCCACTTGGGTCAGAAACTCTTCCTAGTTATACGTTTACTGGAGATACAAACACCGGTTTATTTTCTCCTCTTGCTGATATTTTGGCCTTAACCACAGCTGGTTCAGAAAAAATAAGAATTGATTCAGCTGGATACGTCGGTATTGCAACGACTTCTCCAGTAAAACCACTTCATATAACATCTTCTAGTGCGCCTACTTACATTCAAGAAAACACAAGCGCAGGTTCGGATTTAAAACGTCGTTATGTTTCAACAAATGCAACCGGGGATATGAACTGGGGTAAATACTCTGATGATATGGCAACAACCACTGAGCATATGCGCTTACTTTCTAATGGAGCTCTCGGAATAGGAGTAACTTCTCCCTCGGCCATGGTTCATTTGAAAGCGGGAACGTCAACAGCAAGTACGGCACCTTTAAAATTAACAAGTGGAACTCTTTTAACAACCCCTGAAAATGGGGCCATTGAATTTGATGGTACTGATTACTACGCAACGGCTTCAGGTACGCGAACCAAACTTGGCCTTATGACCACTGCAGGGGATATGAATACGGTTAATTCAATTTCAGCCTCTGGAGCACTTAGTATTTCTGCAGGTGGAACAAATCAAAACCTCTCACTCGCTGCTACTGGAACTGGAAAGGTGATTTCAACAAGTGCGACTCAAGTCTCTGATGCTACGGCCTCCACTTCTTCTTCAACTGGATCAATGATTATAACTGGAGGAATGGGAGTTGGAGAGAATATATTTGCAGCAGATAATATTTCAAGCTCTGGAACATTTATTGCTCCTCTCGCTTCTCAAACAGCTCCCTCGTATGCATTTACAGGTGACACTAACACAGGGATTTTTTCATCATCTGCAAATTATTTAGATATCACTAGTAATGGGACTACTCAATTAGGATTTTATTCAAATGGCAACATTGGAATTGGGACATCAAATCCTACGGGAAAAATTGAAGTCGTAGGAAATTCATCTCCAGTTAGTATTCTTGAGACGAGTAGTACATTCGATAGCTCCCTCGCTTTAGATTTATTACGGATAAGAACTTATGTCGGTTCTGTTTCCGCATCTACTGGTGGGCGTCTTGGGATAAAGCTAACTGATTTTGCAAATAGTACTAAAGCAGCAGGGATCTACACAACCAGTGAGAGTTCCTGGGCCAATAGTGTTGGTCTGTCTTTTTATACTGGTAATACCGCAACCAGTTATTCAGAAAAAGTTCGGATTGATGCTAGTGGAAACTTGGGAATTGGACTAACTAATCCAAATTATCGCTTAGATGTTGGCGGGGATGGCTCTGGCATTACTGCACTTTTTGGCGCCGATGCTGGTGCATCAACCAGAACAGACGCTACGACTAAGCTAGCAAACCTGGCCTTCCCACACCATCTTTTAGCTGAAGAGCCAACTGCGCTCATTTCTGCTTCAAGCTCGCTAAGTTCAAACCAAATTTCCATCGGAGGAGGAAGTGCATTGATGAATTCTGCTGCCAATGTGAACTTTCTCACCTATGCCAATAACACAACAACGACTGGTTCTCAGCGGATAAAAATTGATAGCTCAGGAAATGTCGGAATTGGCTCAGGCTCTCCTGTTTCTCAATTAAGTGCACAGCTTGCACCAACAGCGAGTGCAAATTATGGGTTAGTTTCTTTAGGGTCAGCTCCATTTAATGGATCAACCTCTGAGTACTACATTGGTAACTCAAGTGGTACAGCATTGGCGATTAATGAATCCTCTTCCTTTGCTGGCTCCCTAGCAGATTTCCATGTGAATGGATCTTCAGAATTTAAAGTGTCTGCAGCAGGTAGTGTTACCAATGCTGGTAATTTAACTTCTACAGGAACTGTAAGTACGAACGGAACTACTTTGCAATTGGTTGCAGCCAATGCCGCAACCAATGTTGCCAATCAAAATTCACCGAGCTTAAGTATTAAAGGGAATTACTGGACGGGAGCTGCTTCAGCTCAAGATCAGTTCACGATAACAAATAGCCTTGGAACTGGAAGTAACCCTACTTCAACTCTGCTATTTGATCATTCCGGCTCTTCTGGCCAAGCATCTTACCGTTTTAACAATGGGTACTGGGGAATAAGTGGAAATCCTGTATATCGAACTCAAATTAATGATTCAACAACTGATACAACCGCGGATGTGGCAGGAAGTTATTTTGAATTACAACCAACTTTTACCACAAACAATAGTCAGGATCATTATGCTGTGAGAGTTTCTTTTACTCCTGACCCTCCTACCGGAGTTGCACTTAGTACTGGAAATTTCTATGGCAATTATGTCGTGAATAATTTTAATACTGCCTCAGCCTTAGGAACGGCCTCAAGCTCAAGTGGAATAAAAATTGATTACGGTATCAAGGCTACAGCAGGCGGCGGCTCAATTACTAATGCTTATGGAATCTATATTAAGCCTCTCCATCAGGCCGGTACCATTACCACCAGTTATCCCCTATACATAAGTGGCCCAACAACTGGTGGGACAAATACAAATGAATGGGGGATTTATCAGGAATCAACTACGGCCAAAAACGTTTTTATGGGACCTCTTGGATTTATGATCACAGGCCCTAGTGCTATCCTTCATTTTTCTGGAGGGATTTCAACTCCAGCCTGGACCGATAATGGACTAAATATTCGGGTCGATTCTGGGACCTACACAGATACCACATCTTCTGGAGTCGTATCTGACAATTATATTAATACCATTGAGAGCTCAACCTTGGCCGCAAGTAGTGTCACGACTTACACGAATGCCTCTAGCCTTTTAATAAATCAACCCAAGGCTTCTACCAATACTACAGCAACTAATGTTGCTGCCTTAACTGTTCCAGCAAAAGCAATATCCAATACAACAAATGGCTACGGAATTTATGTTAACACCTCTACGGGTGCTGGAACCAATTACCCTGCTTACTTCAATGCCAACGTAGGTTTCGGTACGACCAATCCAGCAACACGTGTACAGGTTGGAAGTTCTGGTGATGGAACAACAGCTTTAGCAAATTCTTGGACAACTTTTTCAGATGAGCGCTTAAAGAAGAACATTAAAGTTATTCCAGAGAGTTTAAAAAAGTTTCAACCAGTTACAGGATATTACTATCAATTTAAAAAAGGGATCGATCAGAAATTTAAAATTGGTTTAAAGGCCCAAGAAGTCGAAAAGACTATGCCTGAAGTTGTTTCTAATGATAGTGATGGATTTAAATCTCTCTCTTATGAAAACTTAGTTGCTCCAATTATTAATGGAATAAAAGATTTAAAAGACTTGTTTTTAACTAATAAATCGACACAACAAAGAGAACTTGCCTCTCTCAAAGCACAAGAAGCAATAAAGCAGAAGAAGATTGTTAAGCTAAAAGAAACGAATCAAATGCTCATCTCATATCTATGCAAGAAAGATCCAAAAGATTTAGTCTGCCAAAGATAACAATTTTTTTAAAGATTAGGATCAAACATAATGCCTTGGACACCAACTCTGAGTTGCATAGTGGTTGAAGTCATTACATTACCTGAAAAAGGCTCACCGATTGAGCTATCTGAAGATATGGTTGTTCCAGCTCCTCGAGCTTGTCCAGCCGATAAGATCGCATAACCTGGAGTTCCAGCGGCGCTGGTGATAAAATCAAAAGCATTAGTCAGTGTAGAGCTTTGTAAGTCTGAGTTTTGAACATAAACATCGGCAAGTCCCATTGCATGCTCTGGTGTTAAACAAATAAGTTGAGTTGAACTAGTGAAAGTAACAGAGCTACAGGCCACTCCACCAACTTTAACAATAGTTGATGATGTAAATCCTGAACCTTCTATCGTTATGTTTGTTCCACCATTATAAGGTCCCTGAGTCGGTGATATAGATGAAATTCTTGGAGGAGCACCAAGTCCAGGAGCAAAACTTCCTCCTGCTTTTGACTTCTGTCCAAATGGATTTTCCATACATGATGAGAGTAAAACGAGAGAAGACAACATTAAGTATTTCATATTGACTCCTAAATCTTACTGACCAAATTTCCAACTAAGACCAAAACTTAGTCCAGTATTACTGACAGTTCTTTTAACAATAGATGAATCTTGTTCTTCTTGAGCGTAATACCAACGACCAACCAGAGCAAAATTTCCAATATCTTGCTGAAGTGAGATTCCACCAAAATATCTATTACCTGATTTGATAGTATAGTCCGATGTCTTTGTGGCCCGAAGGTAAGCGTAACCGAGATCCCCATGAATTTTAAAAGGACCCTTTTCAACAATTTTAAATTTCGGGGAAACCGAAAAATCTTGAACAGGGACAGTTTGTAGTTTTAAATCTGTTAACGTATCCGCTTTGACAAAAAGTCTTTGTTGAGTGCTTGTTGAAAAGACAACACTTGTATTTTGGCCAACTTTTCTCTCATAACCGATACCAAAACCTGAAAGATTGTATGATTGTCCGCTATACTTTCCTGAAATGGATTCATAGGATTGTGTTTCTCTTCTATAGTAAAGATAGGATCTATTTTCACTATCCCACACTTGCTCCCAAAACAATTGATAGGCCTGATTTAGGCCTGATATAAACTGAGCGGTTGATCCATTATCTTTTTGGGTCACATCAAGTCCACTATAGAATAAATCCGTCATTAATCTCAGCATACCATAGGCCGGATCTTGATTAACTGGTACGGTATTAGCAAGTGGGACAACAACTGGTGGTTCTGGATTTTTAACATTTGTTTGGGCAACTTCTCTTCTTTTAATATAATTGCCACCACACTTCCCTTCAGGCTTGATGTTGGTAAAGACAACTTCGCCATGCCTAATTAAATAATCTGAACTTTCTTCTAATGAAGATACAGGTAAAAGAATCTTTTGATATTCTCTAGTAAAGTCACCATTAGATTTAATAAGTTCAGGGTTTAATAAAACAGTTTGATGAATAGATTTATTTTTTCCCCAAAGTGGACAAATCCCAAGATTATGTAGGACTTCACTTATAGTATCACCTGGTCTGACTCGATAACTAAGATAACGTTCAGCTTGAGCGTTAAGGTAATTTGTGGATAATAACAAACAGGATAATATGAGTTTTCTTATCTTCATATCTATATATAATAAATGATTTTTTTAGAAGCAGAGAGAATAGGCAAAAAGTTCTAGCTTTCTTACTCTATTAAAACCATCCACTTTTGCTTCATCATTATAGTCTCATTTATAAGTCAGGAAAATTCTTCCTTTAATATTTCTTCATTTGATCCATAAAAATCTACGCCATAATTATATCAATGAAGTGTGCTTTGTCATTTCACAAATTTATTCTTCTCCTTCTAAATTTGACCTTAATTGGTCACACTATAGCTGCGTCCGAATCTCCTCAAGCCTTCACTTTTCAAGGACGCCTATTTGATTCTTCTGGAACAACTCCCTTAACGGAACTTATCAGCATAAAACTTCAGATCTATAACCCATCCGCTAATTGTCTTCTCTATCAAGAAGCTCAAACTGTAAACACGACTTCGACTAATGGAGTTTTCTCAATCAGTGTTGGATCTGCCACAGGATCTGCTAAAAGAACCGCTGGCACTGATCCAGGGCTAACGATGGCCGCAATTTTTAAAAACGACACGGCCACAGCAACACGGGCCGCCGGTGCAAACTGTGCTGCTGGATACACTCCTACTGCTGGAGATGTCCGCTTACTAAGAGTAACTATTACTCCGTCTTCGACCGGAACTCCTGAGACTCTTTCGCCTGATCAAACTATTAATTCCGTTCCACATGCAATCGTTGCCGAAACTCTGCAAGGACTTTTACCTTCGGCATTTATTCAAAAAGATGCTGTCTATGTCACAGATGCTAATGTTAACAAACTTTTTGGAAGCTTAGTTGATGGAGTCGTCGATGCTTCTGATCTTCACACTCACGATGATCGCTATGTGCAACTCTCAAGTACTTCTGCCCAAGACTTTGGTACTGGTGGGTACAACACCACCGGGGCAAGTAGTGTAGGTTCAGCAACGAACTTCACAAACACTATTCTCTCAGTTAAAACAACCGCTGATAACAAAGTCGGACTTGCCGTAAGAGCGAATGCAGTCACTCAATCTGCTGATCTCTTTCAAGTTCAAGATAACTCTGGCACTGCCTTAATGAGTGTCTCGAGTGCTGGAGCAATAAGCTCCGCGGCTTCTACAATCACTTCAACTGCAGGCAATCAACTCACGGTTAAATACGATACCACAAATAAGATGACTCTGAATGTAAGCAGTGCTGGAGTCTCATCATTTACTGCTGCCGGTTCATCACCACTGATTGCTCTTCTTGGCGGGGATGTTGGTATTGGAACCTCTTCTCCAGACAGACCACTTCACGTGACCTCTGCATCTGCTCCAACCATTCTGCAAGAGAACACCGCTGCAGGTGCTGATCAAAAGATTCGATACTCCACCACCACCACTTCTGGTGACATGGCGTGGGGTAAGTTCACTGACAATATGTCTTCTTCAACTGAGCATATGCGACTCATGAGTAGTGGGAACCTTGGTGTTGGTGTAACTAATGCGACAGCTGTTTTACATCTTAAAGCCGGAACTGCGACTGCTTCGACTGCTCCACTTAAATTTACTTCAGGAACACTTCTCTCCACTCCAGAAGACGGCGCAATAGAATTTTTATCTCCAGATTTTTATGCCACATCTGCAGGTACAAGATATAAAATTGCTTTGATCAGCGGTACAGGTGACTTTACTTCTGTCACCAACTCAAGTGGTGCGATCACTTTATCTGCTGGTGGAACAAATCAAAACGTCACACTCTCACCTTCAGGAACCGGAGTAGTTACAACCTCTAGTCCAACCACAATCACCAATGCAACTGCCTCAACTTCTTCTTCAACAGGAGCACTCGTGGTCTCTGGCGGAGTTGGTGTTGGTGGAGATATATTTACTGCAGGCAACGTATCATCAGGTGGAGTGTTTTTATCTCCACTTGGAGCTGCTGCCACTCCTTCATATTCATTCACTGGTGATACCAACACCGGCGTATTCTCACCAGCTTCTGATACATGGGCAGTATCTACTGCGGGATCAGAAAGAGTTAGAGTTACTTCTTCAGGCTACGTAGGGATTGGGACAACTGCACCAACAGTTGCATTGCAAATCACTAGTGCTACTCCCGTCTTAAAGATGTCTGATTCAACCAGCGGAGCTTGGACTAATTTCACCCAAGGCGGAGGTGTTTTTCAATTTGAATCCAAAGCGACAACAGGTGCAATTTTATTGGATCTCAACCCGTCACCTCAAGATGGGACTTCTTCAGGGACTATTAGAATATTTAGAGGAACCAACACAACTGGTAGTAGACGACTGCAAATATATCGTGGGGATAACTCCACAACAGTAGACGCCCAAATTGAAGCAGGAACATCTGGTACCACATTCTTTGCTGCGAATGGGGGTAACGTTGGTGTTGGGACTGCAACCCCAGGAGCTCGACTTCAGGTCAGTAAAACAGACACAACAACTTCTGGAACCAATTATGGCATTATGGTTACTTCAACCTACAACCAAGCCGCAAGTACTGCGTCCAATACTGACTTATTAATTAACCGCACAGAAACTTCAGTTGGAAGTGGAACACAAATATTATTAGATACTCAAGTTGGAGGAACAACCAAATTCAACGTGGACAATTCCGGCAATGGTTATTTTGCAGGAAATCTTGGCATTGGAGTCACTTCTCCTTCATCTGCTCTCCATGCAAAAACCACAGATGCAGCTACAAATACTGTAGTTAATGTGGCCTCATTCTCCCACGCAACCAGTGGCACGCCAGCTGCCAATTACGGAACCTCAATTGATTTACGCGGAAATGATGCCACCGTAGCAGATCGACAAATGTTTTTAATAAATTCATACTGGTCAAATGCGACTGATGCTTCTCGCTCAGCAAGAACAGAATTCTATGGCCCAATTAATGGATCTTCGGTCCGATTTTTACAAATGGGTCGAGGTAACACCCAAATAACCGAAGCAATTACTTCAACCGCTTCAACCACCCCATCAGCTGCTGCTTATGGGTTAAGTCTCATTAATACAGACACAACTGTTGGAAACGTCAGTAAAATTTCATTACTATCTGAGAACACCAGTAAATCTGCTTGGATCGCAAGTGCAAGCAACAATCTCTACTTAGGCACGAATAACGGCGGTAGTGCAATGACAGGCATGACGATCCTGGATTCTAGTGGAAACGTGGGGATTGGTACGGTTTCCCCTGCACAAAAACTACAAGTGGATGGAAATATTCGCTTAGGCTACTCAGCAGATTCAACAAATTACTATTTGGATATGAGGCCATTTTTTACGGGTACGGCCACTCAGGTTGGATATAAATTTAGTACCTATGGAAATGGTGGAGTTGCTCGAGATGTGTTAACGATTCTTGACACTGGGAAAGTGGGTATCGGGACTACCTCCCCTGCGGCAGCGCTTGATATAGGGGCCGGAGGTCGGGCCCGCATGACCTCAGCAGCCGATTCAACTAAGTACGCTGAAATCTATCACAATGGTAGTTACACTGTGGTAGATGCAAGCTGGGGAGCTGTTAAATTGAATCCCTCGGTCCTTATCCAATCAACGAACATCTCTTCTCAAGGAATTTTCGGTTCAACTGGTCAACCATTAAGACTAGGATCTAACGGAACGCCTGACTACATCAGAATCGATACTGCTGGTAATGTCGGAATTGGAACAACCACTCCAGGCTACAAACTCCAAGTCGGTGCTGCCGCCGATGGATCAGAGGCCCGCGCCAATGCGTGGAACATCCTCTCTGATGAGCGCTTAAAGAAAAACTTTCAGGCCATTCCAAATGCATTAGATAAAATTCTTTCCTTAAATGGTTACTTCTATCAATGGAATAAAGGGCCAGATCAAAAAAGAAAGCTTGGTCTCAAAGCTCAAGAAGTTGAAAAAGTTTTTCCTGAAATTGTTTCACAAGGAAAAGATGGATACAAATCTGTTTCTTATGATCACCTCATTGCTCCGGTTATCAATGCGATCAAGGAACTCTTTACGCTCGTAAAAGGTAATGATCAAAAAGTCTCTAGAGAAATTGCATCAATCAAAGAAGAGAATACACGCCTTAAAGCAAGTGATTTAGCAAAAGACCAAAAAATCAAAGATCTTGAAAAACGATTAGAACTCATTGAAAAAAAGATTCTATTAAAAAAATAAAGCCTCTTACCAGGTGGCAAGCCAGCTTCCAACTTTTCGTATCTCGGTGTTGTCTGCAAATGTTTTTTCACGTGCGAGATTTTGAACCAATTGAACCGCTTTTAAGTCCGGAAAATCTTTTCTAAATAATTTAAAGTTCTTTGTCGGATTATCATCACTCATTTTAACTTCAACCATTAGCCAAGGTTTTTTTTCATGAGTAATCAAAAAATCAATTTCTGCTGAACCTTTTTTACTTAGGAAATTTAATCCCCACTCTTCTCCCTTGCAGTCTTGCCTAAACTGAACCTCTTTTAGGAGCGATGCTGCAACTAAATTTTCTATTCGTGCACTATCGTCAGTAACTCTAGCAACATCATAAAAATAATATTTAGGCATTTTAAGAACTGATCTTGCGACATTTTTTGAATAAGGAGTTAATTTAAAAATGACATACATATCTTCAAGAATTTCTAGCCAGCGCTTTACCGTTTTATCAGAAACCTGAAGATCTTCGGCCAGAGAATTACAAGAAATTGGAGAACCAACTCTTTCTCTTAGGAGATCCACTAAGAGTTCAATTTGTTTTATATTTTTGATTGACTCGAAATCAATAAGATCTTGTCTAAGAATTATATCTAAATGTGTTTTTTTCCAAAGATTATAAAATTCTTTCGTTCCTTGAAGATATGGTTCTGGAAATCCACCAACTTCCAAAATTCTACTTACCACTTTCTCTACAGAAGCCTTTGGTTCGAGCTGCAAAACTTCCCTAACATCTAGGGGGTGCATCCGATAATGGAAATACCGCCCGGCCAATGAATCCCCTACTTTTTTATAAGAATCAATTCTTGCACTCCCAGTGACAACGATTGATGGGCGATTACCCTCAATATCGTAAATACCTTTAAGCCATTGCTTCCATCGCGGCATCTTATGAATTTCATCAAATATGATTATCTCTTTATTTCTATCCCAAGTTTTTGATTTAAGAATTCTTCGATCTTCATCGTTATCAAAATTGATATAATCGAAGTTTTGAGAAAGCATTTTAGTTAAAGTTGTTTTTCCACATTGCCGTGGCCCTGAAACTAAGAGCATCTTTGTATTTAAATATTTCTTTAGAGGGTTTAAGTAGGATCTTATCATGTGACTATTTTGGCTCCAAGTCCGAAAAAGTCAAGACTTGTTCGGAGTGATATGCGAAAAAGTCATCTCGCACTTGATTTACGGGATATTTAACGTTCATTTCGTCAATTTCACGGTAAAAATGACGACTGTATAAGATATATAAATTCAGTCGGTTAACCCGTCCTACTACTTCCTATGGAAAATTCTTCCTTTAATATTTCTTCATTTGATCCATATAAATTCGAGTCATAATTATATCAATGAAGTGTGCTTTATCATTTCACAAATTTATTCTTCTCCTTCTAAATTTGACCTTAATTTGTC
>JBFWTE010000024.1:0-60543 GCA_050247975.1 Bacteriovoracaceae bacterium | reverse complement strand
GCAACCATTTTTTACATAAAACTTGGATTCAGTTCCAAAATGAAACTGACATTGAAAATTAGGACAAAAAGTGGGGATCAATTCTAATTGATCATCTGAAACTTGCATGGGAATTTGCTATGAAAAAATCTTGCCAAGTTTGTTTTAGGTAACTTTAAGTAATTAAAGAAGTTTAACTACTGCGCGTAAAATAAAGTTCACATCTATTTGTAAAAATTTAAAGCAAAACATCCTCAGTTCGGTGCGAACAATTAATATATTTAGATACTTAAGTCTATTTATTTACAATTCTGTAGATAATATATCTCTATTTTTATAAATCATGGTTTGAACAAAATCTGGCCTTCATTTACATTCTTCAAGGACCTAACAGGACTTTCACAAAGGAAAAGAAAATGAAGAATGTAATTAGTTTTAAATCGATCCAAACACTAGCTCTCACTTCACTTGTTTTAGCATGCACAGTTATGCCTAAGGCCAATGCGGCCGCATTTGTTGGCATTGGCGCTGAGCTCGTCGCTGAAAACAGAAATGCTCCAGTCACTTGGGATGATGGGGTTTACGGGCGCTCACCACTTGGTAAAAAAATGTACAAACTGGCCTTAGCAACATTTATTGTAGGGGCCGCCACCGGAAGCAATGTATTAGGGCTTGTTTTTGTTCTTGATGAAAAATTAAATGCGATAGCTCCGATTTCTGAAGAGGATCTAATTGATAATGGCCATTCAGAAACTATAGCGAAACAAATTATGCAAGATGCACAAGCTTTCAATGAGATTCTTAAAAAAGAAAATAAGATTCTTCAACTTTCTCATCAAGATAATTCAGCTTCAATTCGTGAGGAGTTAGAAAAGATTGCTCCAAATCTTTCAGAAGAATTTTTAGATGTTTATTCAGAACGACTTACCCTTATGGCACAAACCATAAACTAATGGAAGTGAACAGATGAAGAAGGGAAAAGTAATAACTCTTATATTAGGTGCTTTAATTTCTTTTTATGGGTTTGCCAAAAGTGATTTTGCCCCAGGAAGTTGTGTCCTTAATTTTGAGAAAAAAAATCATCCCTTCTCATCAAAGTTAAATGGATATATTGCTCATATTGAAATTGTTCATCTTGTTCATGGGGCGCTACCAACAGATATTTTAAAATGTCTTGATGCTGGCGTCTCTAAAATATTAATTATAGGCCATGCAGGAGACTTAGGGAGTAATAAGCAAACCTCATCACCGCTATTGTATTTTAAAGAGCTAAAGGGTGAGAAACGTAAAGAATACATCAATCGATTGCAGATGCAATTAAATGAGCTTGAAAAGCATTTAGAAGCTCGGTACAAATGGGATGATCTGAGCATTCATGATGAACTTTTTTATTTCGATGTTCGTGATCAAGTCCAGAGAATCGATCAGCTTCCAGAGGACTTTCCTATCTATGATCAACCTAAAATTCTTGAAAACAATATTTTTAAGCAAGTCTTAAAATCGAGTCATCATTTAAAGAAATTAAGTATTGTTTCATGCTTACCAGAAAAAGTCGCAGCATTTTATCCAGAACTAAAGGAGCTATCAGCTCAAGGGATCGAAGTTAAATTTGCTCCTAAAAATCAAATTCTTTCCTTTATCCGGGGTAAAAATGTCACGTCACCAGATTTTGATTGGATCATAAAAGAAATTACTGATTAGGGTGGAGTTACTTCTTCTCCTTCCATAAAAGAATCAAAGTTCTCCTCAAGTTTTAAATCCCAGGATTCTGAAGCAAGAAATTTTTGACGCTTAAAAAAATAAAACAAAGCACCGCTAAGCATTCCAAAGAGGTAACCTAAAAAATGAGATAAATAACTTGTAGAAGGTTTATAAGTTTCAGGAAAAAAGAGAATCAGTGATACGCCAAGAGCTATAAAGATTCTTTTCTTTAACGTCTGTCGTCTCTCGATAAAAACAAAAAGGATGACCCAGCTTGACCACATCCAATAAACTAATCCTGATATTCCAATCAGGGTAGTATCTGGAGGAAGGGTTAATACTACTAAAGCATTTATTATTCCACCCATCAGAAAACCGAAGATTGGAAAGAAGAAATATCCAAAGTAACTGATGAGGTAAAAAGAGAAGGGGACAAAGAATAAAAGATTCCATCCAAGATGTTCAACACCTTCGTGGGCAAATAAGGCCGTCCATAGTCTCCAATATTCTTTTTGATGGTAAACGCTTTCAAAACTTGCTGGCATCCAATGGTAAGCATTTATCTGATTGGTGTTAAAGATGACTGTAGAGAGAATTAATAAAAAGGTAAAAATAAGAGTCGTGAGCGCACCATCGTTTAATGGTTTTTTGGATAAAAAAGTTTGAGACAGTATTGCTTTTATTTTCATGATCCGAAGATGGGCATGGAAATTAAGAAGGCAAGGGTGAAACAAAAAAGGGCCCGAAGGCCCTTTGACTAGTCGCCGTTATTATTCTCTGGGTTAACTTCATAAGTGAATGGTTTCTGCCCAGAAACTTTTAAAATGAAAGTTTTTCCATCGAAGTCGATTAAGATTTGTGCGCCATCAGCAATATTTCCATTAAGGAGTTGATACTTACTTAAGCCGCTTAGAATAACTTTTTCAATTAGTCTTTTCATTGGACGAGCACCAAAAGTTTTACTTTGCCCATTAACTCCAAGATACGTATAGACCTTGTCTGTTAACTCTAAATTGTACCCAAGCATGTCTTTGATGTACGCGATTTGTTCATCAACCATCACTCTCGCAAGTTTCATGAAGTTATCACTACTAAATGGTTTGAAAATTCCAATTGTATCAAATCTGTTAAGAAAGCTTGGCCTAAATTTTCTTTGAAGATCATCCATCACAATACTAGGAAGATTTGGATTTTTTGCATTATCAATAACAGTGAATTCACCAGCATTAGTTGTTAAAAGAAAGATTGCTCCTGAAGCTGAGATTGGTCTTTGACCTCTTCCATAGAAAACACCTTCATCCAAAAGAAAATAAAGTTTGTCTAAAACTTCAGTCGATGACTTATCAATTTCTTCTAAAAGAAAAACAGAATAAGGATTTGATAATAATTTACTTGAGATTGCATCTACAAAACTATCAGCGGTATAGCTATTTTGATATTGAGTCATATCATAAACATAGAGATCAACACTCAGGGCCTCTGCTAATTTTTTTGGCAGATATGACTTCCCAAGTCCTGTTGGCCCCACAAAAAGCGAGGTGGCAATAGGTCTTCCATCTGCTTTACCTACAATGTATCCAGACTGAATCGCCTCTACTAGTGGAGCTGACACATCTTCTGCCCCAACAACTTTTTTATCAAGAGTTTGTTTAAGAGTGTTTAGTCGAGAGTAGTCTTTATTTATGAGCCATAAAGGCAAACCAAAGGCAGTTAAGGTGATTTTTCTTAAATCTTCTTGAGAAATACTAGAAGGAATTTTGTCTCCTCGAAGAATTGAATCCAGCACCTTTAATGTTCTATCAGGCTCAAAATAACTTGGCTGATATTTTTTACCTAAATTCATGATGTACTTATATTGATTGTCTGGAATCTTAAGAGGGGACTTTGCTATATAGTTATTTAAAAAAGGAATCAATTCTTCCTTTTGAGGTTCATTCACTTGAATCACTTTCGCAAAGGCATCGATTACATAGGCGTTTGGCGAGTTTAAGACTTCTTGGTAACGATATTTATCAATGAAGGCCACAGAATATAATTCACCTGTGCTAATTGATCGAGCATAGGCCGATTCAATACCAATAGAGCTGTTTGAATGAGTTCCCTTACCAATGAGTGTTCTTAGATCTGAAATATAAATAAATACTGATTTATATGAAGCTGCATCGATAATTTGTTGGTAGTGCTCGTCCGTCTCTCCAACCTTAGGATATTCCATTTTTCCTAGATTCAATTCATAGTCGAACCTCATCCCACATTTATAGGAAGGATCTTTTCTTCCTTTTTCTTCAGCTCGAGCAACAAAGCGGGAGAAGATATACTTATATGCTTCACCAGGGGTCCCTACAACTAAGATAGATCGGTTTTGCTTGGTGGTGTCACACATCACTCTTTCAATTTCATTCACAGTGTTTTCATAGATTGGGATGAATCTAGTGAGGTCATAATATTTGCGCCAATTCTTATGAACCATCTTATCGACTAGTCCACTATCCATGCGATACCCATTTTTATTTAAAAAATCGAGATCAGATTGAGTTATATCTCTCCACGCTGGGTCTTCTGGAGGAGGTGAAGGTTGAGTTTGGGCAAGCAAGAATGTATTGAGTCCAAAAAATAGAGTTCCGAATAAAAATAGAAATTTAAAAGGGCCGTTCATCTTTTTCTCTCTTTAAAAAGTGATTGGCCCTTATAGCTAAAAAAATGGGGTTTGTTGCTCAATTGTAAAAATGAAATGACCTAGCTGCACCAACCAGCAATAATTACACGCTTACCTTGGATAACTTGATGAATCTTATGCTCAAAACCATACTGTCCAGTTAAAAATAGAATGATTTCTCCAAAACCAGGAGTGGGGATTGAGTGAAATAATTCCTCTCCCTTTTTTCGCACACCAAGAACTCCCTCTTCAATTTCGTTAGGATTAAGGGTTAAAGATAATGAAAATGCAAAAACTCTTGAGCCATCATCATGCCAAATACCATCTTCTTCCCATTCATTTTGGGCATCTCGAATGCTGATGATAAATTCAATTGAACTGAATTCATGATATTGGGCCAGAAATTGAAAAAGTTCACCCTGAGGGGAAGTGAGAATTCGAAAGGAGTGATCAATCGCCGGCCAGTTTTCATTAAGAACCATTTCCTTTATTTCATGACCTAATGGAAAAGAAGAAAGGTGGTAACCAGAATTAAATAAGTCGGGCCTTTTAATCATACTCTTCCATGCAAAGATAGATTCGCTCTTCTTTAATTCCACAATTAATGGCGAGGTCTTTAATAACATTCATCATCCACATTCTCATTGGCCGAGAATAACGAACTTTGTTATCAAAACTTTTAACAAAATTGGCGGTATGAAGAATAGATTCAGGATAATTTCGCTCAACTTCGCGGTAAACATCTTTAGTAAAACGAACAACTCCTAGTGAGAGATAGAGTAATTGATGAGTGATGTGTAAGTTTTCGAGTTCTTTAAGTAAGTCAGAATAAGTTTGTTTAAAGTGATCTTCGTAAATAATAGGATCAAAGTGGGCAGCAATAGAAAAACCTTTGTCGATCAAACTTTTCATGACTCTGATTCTGGCCTCAACCGATGGAGTTTTTAAATCGACTCTTTTTGCGATTTCTTTGGGTGATAGTGAAAAACTCACAATCAGATTATCGAGTGGTTCTAGTAAATCTAGTTCTTTTGTATTAACTGATTTGGTTCGAAGTTCAATATAGGCCCGAGGATTTTTTTTGCAAAATTCATGATAAAGTTTGAGCTCTCCCGTTAAATGGGTCAGAGCGAGTGAATCAGAAAATTCACCTGCATGAAACCACACCTTACCCTCTGGATGATTATCCAGACATTTTTGCATCTCTTGGATGATTTCGTCATGGTTGACAAAAATCACGATATCAGGAGTATTGAAATAGCCCTGTAAATAGCAATACTGACATTCATAGATGCAATTATAGGCATGAATAAAGTAATAATGAGGTTCTCCTAACTGGCCATAGGCCTCAGGGGCCTGTTTTAGAAGTTGACCTTTTTTAGTCGCGAGAAATAAATTCAAACTATCTCTTTTATGAAGATAGGGTTTTTTACTTCTTCCCCAAATATCATCATATTTATCAATGATGATAGGATCTTTGTTAATCTTTTTTAGAATAGAAGTTACTTGAGTATTACCTAATATACTCTCTTCCACATAAACTTCATTCCACATCAATTTGACCTTTAAGAATATTTTGATAAGGACTTAAAGATAAATTTTTTAACGAATTTATTTTTCTATCTAATGCTTGATCGCTTTCAACTTGGAATTGGATTTTAACTTTATCATCTTCAAGTGATGGATCATGAATGATTTGAATTCCATTAACTTCATATTGCTTTTTCCACTTATTTATTTGCTCATCAACTTTGGCCTTAATGGGATCCAGGCGATGGGAGAGGCGAACTAGTAATTTTGTGGCGCGATCTTTAGGTAAAATCTTTTCTTCGAGTAAATCCTGAAGGGGGAGTATTTGGATAATGTCCTGAATGGATTTATTTTCTTTAATGGCCAGTTTTCCTATCAGATCATTAAATTGGTGCTCCATCGTAAAGGTGAAATAAAATCCGGGCAAGCTTATTTGATCTTTTTTTTCCTGCTTAAGTCTAAGTATGTCTTCTAAGTAGTTAGCAAGCTTCTCAGACCACATTTGAGATTGGCCTTTTACCAACTCACAGGCCCCAATGGTGCCAGCAATATCTGAGATCAACTTATGTGATTGAAATGGAATAGAGGCACTTTTGGCGGTGAAGGCCACTCCCCAAGATTCACGATCAACTAATTTGGCCATCCCTTTAAGTGGTGCGACCTTCTCTGGGTTTAAAATGCGATCAAATGTGGTTAAGCAGTCTACGCCTGTTTCATTTCCTTTAAAGCTTTTAAAGGCCATTTTGTTTTCTAGAAACAGGAAGTGGCTTCTTACGGGATAGATTTCACCAATATTCAATTTGTCATCTAAAGTACCAGCAATTCCTAAATTTATGATTTTAGTAAAAGTTTTTTTTCCAAGACTAAGGCCAGTTAAAGTGGATGCCTCAAAAGGCCCTTCCCCAGTTAAGGCCAGACAAATGTCCTCTCCTTCATAAAAAAAAGGGGCCATTCTTTTAAGTGAAAATTCTTCGATGACGCCTTGGGCTTCACCAAAATGGGCCATTGTGATAAGTTGCATGCTCGAACTTTGCAATTTGATGTCTTTTTTGTCAATCAACTAAGGTTAAGAACATGCTTTACAGCGAAAAAAATTACTTAAATCAACCTTTGTCTCGAATCATATTTGGTGGAGCGGCCATAAGTGGGGAAGGTGGAGGCTATGGCTTTGGGGCCATGAGTGAAAAAGAGGCCGAAGCAATCATAAAATCAAGTTGGGAAAGTGGAATTAATATCTATGACACTGCTCCTATTTATGGTTTTGGTTTATCAGAAGAAAGACTAGGAAAATTTCTTCCGGAAGAGGCCCTGGTTATTACTAAAGGCGGTGTGGATTGGCATGATAATATGCGTGTCAATATGACTAATGAACCAGTTGTCATTGAAAAGATGTTAAATCAAAGTTTGCATCGTCTAAAAAGAGATTCAATCGACATTTATATGATCCACTGGCCCGATAAGAATGTGGATATAAGAAGGCCTTTGGAGATTCTTAAAAAAGCTCATGATGATGGAAAAATAAAAAAGATTGGCCTTTGCAATACCAATCTTGAGGATTTAAAGCTGGCCTCAGAGATTGCCAATATTGATTTTTTGCAGAGTGAACTTAATGCTTTTAAGCAAGAGGGGTTTTCCTGTTTAGGACGAGAATGGAAAAATCGTTTTTCTATGAGTTGGGGAACTTTGGATAAAGGGATATTAACTGGGAGAGTAACCAAAGAGAGAAAATTTAGTAAAGAAGACTGTCGATCATGGGCGCCATGGTGGAATAAAAAAGAAGTGGACGAAAAAATAACTCGAGTAGAGAAACTAAAACCCATTCTTGCTGCTCATCAACTATCCCTGACAGAATTTGCACTGCATTTTAATCTGACATATTTTGGTATTGATGCTTGTCTCATCGGTTTTAAAAGCAAAGATGATCTTGTTGAATTAACGTCTAATTTACAAAAAAATAATATTCGAGCGAGAATTGAAGAGGTGTTAGAACAATGGAATAAATAATGGATTATTCTCATTCCATAGGCCCTATCATGAAGGCCGCGAGGAAATTTAAAAAACTAAATCAAGCGGATGTGGCCGATGCCATAGGGTGCTCTCAAAGTGCACTGTCGAAAATGGAGCATAACTTATTAGTACCTTCTGCCCCTCAATGGTTTTTATTCGCTCGATTTACTTCCATACCACCTGAGTCTATAGAAACTGGAGTGATAGATCGTCATTCAAAAATTAAATTTAATAATGATCAAGTCTCAATGGGATTTAAATTGCCAAAAAAGTATAAGTCCCAGAGGTCTGAAAAAGTGAGAGAGCTTTTTCCTTTCTTGCTATATTTAGAACGCAATCATCCAGAGCTTTACAAAAATTTTTTACTTAACACGAATATTGATGCGGAATTTTTTTTAGATTTTGATAATTTAATAAATTTTCAGCTGATCATTGATACCATCCAGTTTTTTATAGAAAATAAATTATACAGCAATGAGATCATTGAGCAGATTGTTGTTCAGGGACAGAATGATGTCTATTGGAAAAATGATACGCTCAATTGGAAAAAGTTTAAAACGCCGGCAGATGTATTACAAGAATATGTTAATGAGCAGTCCTTTTTCCAAAATGATTTTATTTTAAAAATAAAAAAAGATGGTTATCTCGCCTTAGAATATTCTCCTGAATACCATTTAAGACAAGTCTTGGTTCCCGATTCAGTGATCGATTATATAAATATCTATAGAAGGTATTCTTTGGAGAATCTTCTGGCGCGGGTTTTAAATTTTAAAGTTCAAGTTAAACTTTATGAAGGGCCTCTAAATTATCTAGAGGCCCGTTTTGATATTGCTGCTTAATCTTCAAGCTCATGAGGAAGCATTTTTTTAGGTGGCCTGAAATAGGTTCTAGGCGAAAAATCTGTAAAGTCAGAGATTTTTGCCATATAAATACAAGCGTATTTTTCAATTTGTCCTGCTAAGCGACTTGGCTCTACACCGGCCCTCATGGTTTCACCCCAGTAAGGATTGAACTCTTGTGAATGGGCACGGATTAGTTTCCCAATTTTCTTATCAACCTTTTCAATCTTCTGGAAATGATCCTGGATTTTTTCTTTATCAGGACGCTTACCTTTTTCTATATCTTTATCAAATAACTCATCTAGCTTTTGCTCTAAAGAAATCTTTTCGGTCATGAGTGTATTGATTTCATCAGAAATCTTTGAGGTACGAAGAATGGCCTCTCTCTCATGAATTAACTCATCAATGACAAGGGCCGTTCTCCAGTTACATGTTTTTTTAATTTGAAGAACATCGCCGTAGATATGGTCCCCTAAATATAGTATCTGTTCACCTGAAAGGCCTGCATGCTTTTGAATAGTATCCGCACAACCACCTTGATAAATTCCATCTTGAATCATCCCATGATGATTTCTCATTAATCCCGTTGCAGGGTCAATCTGAAGTAAAGGCATCTTGTCCGTAAAAAATTTCGGCTTACTGGCCGCAGTTACGACAAGATTAAATAATTCTGTCCAGCTTTTGTGTTCTTTCAGATACGGAGTAATAGCGTAATCTAAAAGTAGCTTTGAGTATTCATAGTCTGAATTAGTGATGACCCAAAGTTTTTTACCATGTTTTTTAAAGCGCTCTAAGCTTGAGACACAACCCTGATCAGGTACAATAAATTTTTTTACATTTTTTTTGACTTGGTTTTTTAAAGAACCATCTCGATGAGAAACATCAAGAGCTTCGAGAACATGATTTTCAATTGTTTTGTAATCAGGGAAATTTAATTCTGGATGTTTATCTTTCAAATCCACAATCTGCATATATAAAACACAGTATGAGATAGAGAAGGTGGTATCTACAATTCCAAATCTTTCAGAATCGTTTAAATCAATGGTTAGCCCTTGATAAATTTTTTGTTGCCCTTTAAAGTCCATTTCAGTCAGGCCGTGGTAGGCCTGCTTGACCTTTGAGTAAGTGCTGAGTTTTAAAATATTCCCTAAGGCCTTATCGATGACAAGACCTCGTATCGCACGGTTAAATTCAAATTTTAAATCGTTAATAATTTTAGGATAATTTTTTAATTCGATTAGCTTTTTCTTGATCTCTTTATAAGTCATTTCTTCAAATGCTTCAGAGTTGTATCGGACGAGAGTATAATCCATATCAAAGCCGATGGCCGTGATTTGCTTCATGTTGAGAGTTCTATTGACGTATATGCCCATGGTTGAGACCCTTTTATAATATATTAAAAGTGTCTCTTGAGAATGACCTTCAGTCAAATGAAGAGAGTGTTAGAGGGTGATTATTTTGTTAAATCATTCCAATCAAAATCTTCATAAGTACTGTGGCAGCCAATATTGGTTTGGTAGCACCAAGAAAAATTTAATTTTTTACTTTGAACTTTGCAGCTTACGAGACTAGAGGGGAATTTTGCTTTTAGTTCCTCTAGAGCAAGTTGCTTAGAATACCCTTCGCCAATAACCGTATACATTTTTTTTGTGATGATTTTGAAATTTTCAATTTTGTTCAAATGAATCGATTGCGTGCAAAAGAAGGGGGCAGTAATTTCTGCAAAAGAGAGGTTTGAAAACAAAAGTAGCGTAAATGATATAGATGTTTTTTTCATAAGATTCCTTTTGAGTAATCTTATGTTTTTTTAAAATTTTAGTAAGGGATATTGAATTTTCTATAGGGTATGTCGTTTTAAACAAAAAGGGGCCCGCTTGGGCCCCTAGAAGGATTTATTGAACGCCGTAGAGTTGACGGTAACAACGAGATGAACTTTCATAAGAGCCCATACCTTGGCAAGTATAGCCTAAGTTTCTCATTGAAGGTAATTGCTCAGTTGCATTGGCAAAGCAGGACTGCTCATCTGACCATGTTTTTGTTAATTTGCAAGATTCACCAGCTGCCTGAATAGCTATGTCCTCATAAGAGTACTCTTGGTAGTTACGAGAAATTCCATTGACCAAACAGTCACGGTTTTCAGCCCAAGTTCTAGTTGGTGAGCAAAGACTCACAAGCTGAAGAAGATTTGGTGAATTAAATAATTGGATTGCCTGATTCATAATCTTTGTCGCAGATTCAGAATCTGAAACGTTTCTCACCATTTCAAGAACAAAAGAATTAATTGTTACCATTCCATATGATGGAGGCATTGGTCTCGGGGCCGGTTGAGGTATCGGAGCTGGAGGCGGCACCGGAGTTGGCATTGGAGGAATTGGACGCGGCTCTGGTCTTGGAGCTGGATATGGCATTGGAGGAGGTACAGGAATTGGAGCTGGTCTTGGTTCCTGTCTAGAGATTTGGATACAGTCAACACCACCAAGATCTGGTCTCATGCGAATTGTCTTACGACATTCTTTCATCGGTTCATAACATGAATCTCCACCGTTACCGTAATCTCTAAAAACTTCAATAGTTCTTTGGTAGCGATCAACGAGTGCGATTTCGCAAACTTGGGCATAAACACTAGAAGCAAGGAAAGAAAGAGTTAGTACTGAAAGCCATTTCATCTGATTTTCTCCTCAGTTTTTTTACAGGTTAACTTTCCATCCTGGAAAATATCTTGATTAAAACTTTATGATCAAGATTTATGCCATATTGCGAATTTGTGATTATAAGGACAAGACGCTTTGCAAGGTGCAGATTGGCGGTGTCAAAGTGACTTTTAGGCCAAATTATTGGTGTTAGACAATGGGCGCAATGATTTTTTTGCGCCCAGGAATGTTAGTGAATATTTAAAATATACTCAATCGCTTCAGCATAAGTTAATTCCTCGCCATTCATTTTGGCCTTCTCTTGAATCGATTCAACTAATGAGTCCAGTGCAGGAGTGCTTGTGCCTTCAGATAAATAGATAAGCGCATCTGGTTGAACTTCCAGGCTTTCTTTGGAAAGAGCTAGAGTTGTTCCAAGATAGGCAGCCGCTAATGTCGTTCCTTGTGACATCGCTTCATCCATTACATCTGCAAAAGAAAAATTGAGTAAGCATAAATTTAAAGTCAAAATCGTTAGAATTAAAGATTTCATAGAATCTCCTTTTTTTTATTAATCTACCAGTCCAAAAGGTAGTCTTGTTGAGTCCCAGCTTTCTAATTTATAAACTAAATTTTGCTGACTCTCTTCAATCACACTATGTGTTTTAAAAATTTCTCGAACTTCCTCTGAATCAGTTAGCTTTAATAAATCCTCTGAAGTCGGAGCGCCAAGATTAGTGCCAAATAATCCATTTCCACGCATTTTATATTCAACTAAAGCAATTCCTGTTTCAAAGATGACAGCAATTTTTGAATGATACTTAGGCCAATCTCTATCTCCCCAACCTGTATAGAACTGAACATCATCACCTGGGGCCACTATTTTTCCACTAGGAAGTCGATATTCAGAAACTTGAACAAGATAATCTTGTCGTGGGGCCTTAAGTGTAGTCTTTGGTGTGTACCCAAAAAGATCTAGCGATGAGAGCTCAACTTTAATGGTGATGGTTTCGTTCTCATCAACGGCAAGAACCTTGGCCGTCTCGTTTATATCTGGTACATAGGATCTTCTCAGTAGTACTGTGTCTCCAACTCTAACTTCTTGGGCAAAAGTTGAAAGTGAGAGCATCGTGATTATCGCAGCTAAAAATGTTTTCATATCATTTCCTTTGTCATGCACTATTTATTAAATGCTCATACTAAGATCGTTGATGATTTCTTCGAAAGAGATTTCAATATTTTGCTTTAAAGCTTCTTCTTGTATTTTTACAACAACAGATTCAAGTGCCGGAGTTGTCGAACCATCGATTGAGTATTGAATGGCATCTGGAATGACGGCCTGAATTTCTTTTGCGAGTGCAGTGGTAATAGTCAACCAACCAGAAATTCCTCCCAGCGCTGTGATACAATCTTTTTGTTTCATACATGTGTTCGAAAATATTTCTGGAATTTGTGAGATGCTTGCTAATTTTTTAAATTCTTCAATTTCTCTTTCCATTTCTCGTCGAATTGACGCCTGAGATTCTTGTGCCATAAGGCCAGCAAATAAAATCATTGGGAGAATAAGTGCTTTCATGTTTTTGTCCTTTTGTTGATTTCGATGGGGAGAAATTATTACCGATTTGAATTTTGCACTACGCTAAATTTATAAAATTGGTGTACTATGATTAACAGAAGCGTAAATAACGAGATGTAAATACACGGAATAATTATGGGAAATACCGTTTTTGACTACCAGGATTTTTATCAGTTTCTGCCTAATGAGATTGAAAAAATTGCAAGAAATAAGCGTGGAGAGAAAAGTAGGCTGGCCGAATATCTCAATGTGATGCCCTCACTTTTAAGCCAGTACCTCTCAGGAAGCCGAGTGCTCTCAGAAGATCAGGTTTTTCTGATTAGTGAGTTCCTGGGTCATTCTGAACTTGAAAGAGAGTATGTTTCTCTTCTGTTTAGGTATTCCATGGCCAGCAATAAGAAATTAAAGATGAATCTTAAAGAAAAAATGGATCAGATTAAAAAGAATTCGTTGAATATTTCTAAAAGAGTGATTGTAGATAAAGAGTTAAGTGAAAGTGAAAAGGCGAATCTTTATTCTTCATGGTACTACATTGCCATTTGGGCCTACACCTCGCTTGAAGGTGGGAAGAGTTTGGATGAAATTTCTACGAGATTTGATTTACCCATCAAAACAGTGAGGGAAGCTTTAGATTTTTTAGTAAAAACTCAGCTATGTAAGATTGAGAATGGAAAGTATAAGCACCATTTGAATCGTACTCATATTGAAAAGAATTCTAGTTACTTTAAACAGCATCATAATAATTGGAGAATTAAGTCTATTCAGAAAATTGATGAATCTGAATTAGAGGATATAAACTTTACTGCGCCATTAACTCTCTCAAAGAAGGATTTTGAAAAACTCAGAGAAGAGATATTAAAGATGATTCAAAGTGTTTATAAGACCGTTAAAGAGACTAATCCTGAGGAAATGTATTGTCTCAATATCGATTTTTTTAGGCTCTAAAATTTGGCGGGACAATCTTCTAACATGGGATTCTGATTTTACTCAAAAACTATTTTGTAAAAAGAAATCCCTTGGCCTTATAAAATTGTTAATATCCTTAAATATGTCATGGAAATGAGTAGGGGTATCCTCTTCCCGATAAAAAAAATCAATGCCATTCTACGCAACTCTTTATTGTCTAAGCTTTTGACAGTTTTTAAGTAATCTTTTCAATTCTCCACTCGTGGGTACTAACTTGCACCATAATGTGGGCATGAAAAATTTATTTATTATCACTACATTAATGTCTACTACTTATTTAAATGCACTCGCTTTTGAAGGAGGCGGAGTCATAGGTGGTGGCGGTGGAGATTTTGATAAAAATGATGTGGCCGCGATCTCCCAGCTTATTACCGAAGGTGGTGTGAAGCGGGCCCTTATCCATTATCTGGAAACAGTGGATTTATCCAAAATTGATAATCCTGTGGTTGAAAAAGTCCTGGTCCCACTTGTCTCAAGTAAAGAGCTGTTAAAAGATATAGAGGTAAAGGACAATTATATTGTTTCGGAGAATTGCTCAGACTCTAATAACACCTTAGTTCCCGCAGCGGCCTATATTGGAGATGTTGGGGGTAAAATTTGTTTTAATGCTCAAAAAATTAGCGAAAAAATTAAGGGCCTTTCTGATGAGCAGAGAATGATTGAGCTTTCGGCCCTGGCCCTTCATGAGCATATTCATCATTTCCAAAAAAATAAAAAAGAGATGGTTGCGAATGAACAAGAGGCCTATGAGATATCGGGCTATTTAAAAAATACAGCACGCTTTCTTGAAATACCTGTGCTGAAATGGGATCTTGATCTCATTAATACTTTGCCTTCTCACTTGTTTGGAGACTATCCAGCTAAGTTTAGCTGTGTTTGGGTAGATAATAACGTTACTGATTGTAACATTCCAACTGTTGAAGAAACTGATCATGTTCTAAAGGCCTATGAACAGGGAGTCACTAAGCGTTTAAAAGATTGGGAAGATTTTAACAAAGAATTTAATAAGATTGATTATGAAGTTGCTGGAAAATCTATGGACTTAATTAAGACCTATGGAGACAAAGCTTATAAAAATAAGTTGCTTTACTTGTATGCCGAATATTTTGAATATCTTGGTGATAAGTTAGATAAAGCCATTGGTAAGGATTATACTCGCAAAGGATTAAGAGTCGCTGACTTTAAATCCATTCTTGACCTTGGTTCTCCTTATCATCAATTCCTTAAAGGCCTAAAAAAGAAAATTCCTTATCTTACAATGGAAGAGTACGCCCGCCTTATCAAAAAAAATACTGACCTTCTTACATATGAATGGGTCTTTAAATCTTTAAATAAAACTCTTGAAGAGTTAGTTAGAGAAAATTTAAGGCCGGGCGATGATATTATGCCGATTGCAAAATATTTAAATCTTTCCTACTCGTGCCAGGACGTGAATGGAATTGGTAGTGAAGATGATTATTGGCGCAGAGATATTAACAAATCTAATTTTTCAGTCAGTATTTTTAAAAATGATATATCTCTTGATCTTAGAGCAGATGAGGTTATTTTAAGAAAATTAGTTTCAGATCAAGTAAGTGTTGAATGTGAAAAAAATCAGGATGTTCCAGTTTCCTATTCTAGGCACTCGGATGAACTTTTAATCTCCTATAGGAAAAAATATGTTGGGGGTCTTGTTTGGAGACTCGAGAGTCCTATATATGCTCCAGAATTTAGAGAGCTTCTGAGAAAGGTTTTGAAATAAGATATAAAGGCCAAAATATGAAAATCCAAAAAATTATTTTTCTCATTCTACTACCTTTAACTTCCTGGTCACAGGTTATTCCCTATAACCAAAATCAGTGTAACCCACAAGTTGCACAGGTGTACCAGGTTTTCACAACTGGTAAGCTTCAGATGAGTGATGGTTATAGTGTTGTGACTTTTGATGTCGATGAAGGGATTAAATTTGTTCAAGAGTATTTAACAGAGATTGAATCAGATTTTAATCGGGCCGGTGATATTACTCTTCTTTCACGCTTAGATCCACTTTGTGTGGCCTTGTATAATGATAATAAAGGGGCGAATGCTCTTGCTATTGGGGAAGACCATGTCCTTTTTGGGTTGAACCTCATTCATGATCTTCAGGCCGAATGGAAGATCGATGGCATTCTGGGTATTAAGGCCATTCTTTCTCATGAATATGGGCATATTCTGCAAAATCGGCATCATCTCAATTTCAATTTTCCGCTTCAATTGTATGCGACAAAAAGAAAGGAATTACAGGCAGACTGTATTGCAGGAGTTCTGCTTAATTATCATATTGCCAATTATAAAGTTATTGTAGAGGCAGACAAGTTGATGCAAATGATTGGGGATCATCATGGACTAGGTGATCATGGGATGTATCCCGAGCGAAGAGAGGCCCTTTTGAATGGAATGAGAGAGGCGATAAAATTAATGATGAAAGGAAAGACAAGAGCAAATTTAAAATCTAAAGACATCATTGATGCCTGTTTAGCTTATTATCCAACATTTTAATTATTGAATTTGGGATAGCATTTGATTGATTTCAGGGAGCTGCTTTAGTTGGTAAACCATGGCATGCCCATCTTCAGCATGACATATAAGATACTCAAAGGACTTTATCTTATAATCTTCTCTTAATTGGCCCAGAATAATTGCCTGAGATAAGCTCTGCCCACATAGTTTATCGAGCTCATTTGAAAACTTTAACGAGTTTATGGGATCGAAGATATTATAAGGGGTATTCCCATCAAAACTTACAAAATGTCCTGAATTCAAAAGAGCAATAAACTTCTTAACATCAACTTTGGCAAAGGCCCGACTATAATTCATGTTTAAGGATTGAAATAGTATTCCTAGGATGGGAGAAGTCCCTATGCAGTTCTGGCAGTATGGCTGAGGTATTCGGCATTGAGAATCTTGTCTGCATACTTGGTAACAAAGGTATTCACCTTCATTACAGTTGATGATGAGTTCTTGATTGAGTTCATCATTCCATTTAGTTAAAAATTCAAAAGCTTGAACCTGATTTATAATAAAAATAAAGAAGAAAAAAAATCTCATTTGTTTTCTCCATATATAAAATCACAACTAGGTGGAATGCTGAAACTTTCTTTTTTTATTATTTGTTGAGCACAAGAGAAACGATTTTTTTGTAAGAGAATAGGTTCATTGCAACCATTCACATAGACGTGAGCATAATTTCCAAAAATATCTACTCGGGAAACATATCTTTGATAAAGGTTTTCAAAAGAGTCAGCGATATTGTCTTCACAGCTGTTACTTAGACAATCTTCTCCATCTAAGAAGTTATTTACGCAGTCTTTTCTGATAAATCCGTATTTTCTGTAAGAGCGATATACTTTATTAAGATCTACTTCCCACGATTTTGGGATATCGTTGGGGTCTTTTAGATTATTCACTAAGCGGACAATCCCACGAGTTAAAAAGAAAACCGGTCTTAACCATAGGATATTAAAACTGGCAACATCTATTGCCTCTGTTAAACTGATAGTACAAGACAGACATCCACTAGCATTTTTGGTGGCCTGATTTAATTCTGATGGGCCATAGACTGTTAGATTATTTTGTTCCTTCTCCTTACAGCCTTGGAAAGTAATTCCATTAAGATAGTAATAGCTCGGATGCTTAGTTTGAGGGGCCTTAGCAACTGAGATCATGCAAGGTGCGCCCATCAACGGTCCAAAATCAGCGATAAGAGTCGCCTGTATTTTCTTTTGATCGAACTTTGGATCGTAGTAAACTTTTCCGTCTTTAATTAATTGGTTGAAAGAGACCACTTTTCGTTTTTCTTTTGAGAGGTCTATATAAATAGGAGTGGGGATCATACCCCAAGTAAAAACGCCGGCAATGTCTGCAAGTAGTTCAGTTGTCGTTTTTTTTGTTTTAAACCATGGATCATAGACTCCACAGCTATTTTTTTCCGAATAAGGATTTAACATGTCTGGAGACTGAATCTGATTATTAAGATTAATAAGGCCAGTTATATATTGAAGGCCTGCATAGAGATCTATGATTGATGAGAGGTATTTTCTAGCGCAATGAGCTCCATCTACACAAATAATATCATTTGCTGAATTGGTGCTAGAAAATGATTTTAAAGCGAGTAGAGGTGCTCTTTTCGTTTCAAGTCCCACCATGAGATTACTTGGTTTTACATTTTTTTTGTCTTTTACGTATTCCAAGTACCATGGAGCGAGCAATTCTTGATTTACAATAAATGGTTCGGCCCATATTTTTTGAGATTCAAGCTCCTTACAGAATGGCAAAAGTAATACATTTATCTTTTCTAAGTAAGAAAAAAAGACATCAATATTTTTGTTAGTGAGATCAGTTGTTAACTTATTTACTGATTTATCTGATTTGACTAATTCTAAGTCTTTCTTTAAAAAACTGAATTTTTCATCTTGGGCCGTTAAATATTCAGCACAAACAGCATAAAGTTCTTGTTTAATTAAATTAATTTCTTCCGAACTCCCTTGATTCGATTTTACTTTACTGCTTAATTTTATCATATCATCCATCAATGACTGAACTTCGACGAAATTGTGAATAATATTAACTTGAGTGAGGGCCTTAGAGATTTTTAATTTAATAAAGCCACGGGCCTTAATAAGATTCTCCCTTAATTTATTTGCCCATTCTTCTGAAGAATTACTATTAGCAAACTCCAGAATATCTTTGTTTACCGGAGTATCTTCTTCTTTTACCCCATCAATAATGTCCGATGGAACATAGTTAAAGAGATTGAGATTTGATAATTCTTGAAGGTTACTTGATTGGGCAAGAAATCTCATATGGTTAAGTGAAAGCTTGTCCCGAGAGCACTCTGGTTTTTCAAGAGATTTACACCCATTTGAAAATAATATGATATTTTCTTCTAGATCTAAGTTTTTAAGAAAATTTCCGTAGGGATAGGCCATACTTTGCATTTCTTTTGAGAATCGATAGGCCCATGATAAATAGATCTTAAAGCTTGACCAAAAATTAAATCCAATTTGATTCCATCCCTCTTTATTACTGCGCATGATTTCTAATTGATAGACAGCAGACTTAAGATCAGTTTGAGACTTTAAATCATCACAAGAGGAAACAAGTTTATCACTTTCATGAACGGCCTGGGCCATATCTTTGAGCACAGTTTGATCTGGTTTACGGCCATACAGATGTGCTTCAAGAGGAGAGAATTTCTTTAAATATAAACAGCTGAGTTGTGCATTTTTTTGATTAGTAAAATGCTCGTTTGTGAAATCATCAATCTTTATTAGTTCATTAAGGTCATTTCTATTTTCCCAGATATCACTAATATAGTCATCTAAGTTTTTGCAGTGGCCACCTACACTGAAGCATTCTTTTTGGAGGGATTGAAATTTTTCTGTCGGCCTGTAAGTGATTAAGGGCAGTTTTCCTTTAAGTAGTTCGTTCGCAATCAGCTTGGAGAGTGAGAACACCGTATATCGAAATCTCTCAATCCCTGTGACCACATAGGTATTATTTTTACCGACATTCTTTGAAAGACGATAGAGGGCCTTACCTAAGTCGAGGTTATCTAAAATGAGAAATGTTGATTGAGTGGGAAGATTTGAATCAAGTGCACAAGAGGCCCGATTGGTAAAACGAATTGGATTAAGGCCAAGCCAATTATTAGTGGGTGTTTGATTTTCCCATTGGGCCTTCACACTGAGTGAGGCCCAAGAAAATAGTAAAACAATGAAAATTTTGGCGTACACGAATTCTCACTTATTGGCCCGCCACACATCCAGAAGCTTGTTTCATGATAGTGGTATAAAACATGATCATCGCTTCGTCAGCGGGAGTAAACCCTCGTCGAGTACCACCCTCTTCAGTCAGTAGTCCATACATATACCGATTAATGGCATAATATACAGACCTAGGTACATTGACCGTCTGAGTACATTTTCCAATAGTATATCGAAGAGTTAGACCGTAGTAGGGTTGAACTTCACCTAAGTTGCCGTTAGAAGGGATAATAATGTTGGTTCCAGATCCACCCGATACACCGGCACCCATTGAGTTTCCTTCCCCAATTGAGAAAGTGGCCGTAAAGCGTCTATCGTTGGAGGTCACTGAAGAAAGTCGACAAAGTCCAGAGCGATCACAGGCCATTTGGGCGTCTCTATTGATGGCAACTAAAATAGATTTATCATCGAATTTTTCAAAGGCAAATTCATCAGTTCCTCGGCCAAAAACATCTCCAACATCTTCATCTTGATTGGATTCATTCGGTCCACTTTGCTCAAAAGATCCATAAGCGAGTGAAGTAAAAAGTAGGGTAACTAACACTAGAATTTTCATTTTATCACCTCAGGTCCATTTGATTGCATTCTATATAGGGTTGTTGATTCACATCGTAAATAACATTTGGAAGAATTTTAGAGGTCCTTCTTTGATCTAGAATTTGAAAATTGTATCTTTTAGATTCTTCATCAAGAGGGCCAAGTTTTATTGTTGTTGTGATAGACATCACACTACTTACTATAGGTGAGCAATTTTCAGTACCACAGGCCCCAGAGTAATAGGGAGGCCATATTCTGAAGTTCATATAGTTTCTTAAAATACCAATGGCCTGGTCTACGGTGTCCAACTTTCGATCAAAGGTAATATTTGGAATGGTGTTAAAAGTAGGTAGTTCTCTCGATATCTGAATTGAAGGGATTTCCTGTACATTAGGAATATTAGATCTGGTGATTCTCCCTAAGTGCTGATCGATGGTATTAAGTTTATTAAGTACTCTCTTTTTAAAATATTCAAAATCAAATTTTGGATCCGAGAAGCTGGCAGTAATTTCGTAGGTCTTGCCTTCTTTTAAAAGTTCTGAAGAAAAATCAAAACCAATACCTTGAATGAAACCTTCAAACCCGGAATTGGCGATACCTCCCTCAAACCAGGAAGTAAGGAATTGATCTTTCTTTCCATTTTCCCCTTTCTCGGTTAGGGAAATTTCTGCGATCACAGGTTGAGCGTAGTCACATGGGCCTTGACAAAATTGACCGATGCATTTTCTTTGACAAACATTTTGCACAAGAAAAGAGTGATCGATTTTAATTCTATCTTGATAGACTTGAGTGATATCAATTTTGCCTGGATTTATGTCCGGAATTTTCCATTCAGTAGGAAAGGTTGGGTAGAGTATGCCAAAATCATCAGAAGAATTTAAAATCTTTTCTTCTGGATTCACAGTCATTCTCACTTTTGTATTTGAAAGTGCTTTTAAATTTGTACTATTACCAGAGGCATCTCCGGCCAAGTAAAAATTGATGGCACTGTTAAAATCAAATTTTTTAATATTGAAGGTCTCTAGACCTGATAAGTTCTGACATTCTTTTTTTATTCTAAGTTGAACAAGGAAACTGCTGCCAAAATTTGGTTTAAAATAACAAAAACCACCATTAAAGATGACTTTGTGAGTGCTGAGTTTAGTGAGTTCACATCCCACTTGTTTAGGAGGCATTTGAAGGGGCTGAATTCCTTCGTCTTCAACCCAAACTTCAACACATGATTTGATAAAGTTCCATTTTGCTTTAAAGTCGTTCAGACGGTCTTCAAAATTGGATTCATTTTTAAATGGAGTATTTTTTATTTTGCACTGTGAATCAGTGTACTCCTGGTTAAAATTAATCCCACGATGGGTGTCTTCAAGCTCCATCACTTCTGGACCGAAGGATACCATGAGATATTTTCCTGAGGTCGAAGCATCAATACAATTGAAAGCTCTAAGGTAAGGAGGTTTATTTAATATCTGATCTGCTTGATAGAAGAAATGGGCATTCTCTTTTGGACTTATCGCCAAGTTAACTTCATCCAGCTTGACGACTTCGCAGGCCAAGAGGGTGTTTACTATAAAATTGAAGATAAGAATAAAAATAAACATATTCTAAAAAAAGGGGGCCCTGAGGCCCCCAGTTATATTTGCTTATTGAGCAGAGTCTTCATTTACTTCAGTGAAAGTACAAACTTGTGCTTTCTGAATCTTCCACTTTCTTAGTTGAGCTAGAAGATTTGAGTCATTACGACGGTTTTCAATGAATGTGTATCTCACCTTACAGAAACGAGGAACGAATGCATTGTTAGCATTGATGAACTCGTCAATTAAGTAAAGAGAGCTAGCATTGTTGAATGCGCGGTAAGGAACACTCTTAGTATATTGGCCACCAGTTACAGTGATACCTACGATGTCATTTAAGATTTGATCGTAAGTTGTTCCAGTTGCAGGGTTACCAGAACCAGCATAGATATATGTACCTTTACCTTGTTGGTCACAAACCATATCAGCTTTAACTTTAAGGTCAGCTAGTTGAGAATAACGAAGACCGTTTGCAGCAACGATATCAGTTACAGTTGCTTGAGCTTTAGCTGCGAAATTTGGATATTCGTAACCAGATGGTGTTCCAGAGAATCCACCATTTTGTTGAGCATAGTAGTACTCAATTTGTGGGCCACGGTAACAAACATCTAGGTAGAACTCAGCACCGTAGCGCTCAGAACCAAGATCGAATTCAAGTTTAGTAAGTTGGCTTGTCCATTCTTCTTTTGCATTTACGTTGAAAAGTTCATTGAATGAACCTTCTTTAGCGTAAAGACTTTTTGAAGTTGAAGTACCAGCATACTCACCATTGTCTGTCCAAGTAGCATAAGAAGCACGTAGGTAGTCTAGACGTGTTTCACCTGCACCAGTTGTAGAGCCTGTACAAACGCAATTACAATCTTGCTGGCTTGTACAATCATTTGGGCTACATGACTGTTGAGTTACGCGATCATAGCAAACGCGGCTAGAGTAAGCATCATGCCTAATACCAGCGTTACATGGATAAATAGAAGGACCAGAACTGTTGATATCGAAACTAAATTCGATACTAACGGCATGAGCAGCAGAAGCAAGAACTAATGCCATTAATGAAACGATAATGCTTTTCATTAACAAACTCCTTTTTAGTTGTTTTGAAAGTTAGCAGGCGTGTTATAGGTTAAAAAATTTGTAATGAAAAGCTTGTCAGTATATACGCTTAAAATAATTGACAACACGTTGCGTCTTAATAAGGTAAAAGTGTTAGACAAAAATTAGAAGCTGATAAAATTCATGTTCTCATAGAATTACGACTGGTAATGTATGCGCTTTTTAAAATCGGTTTTGCGGCGAGTTGATTTTTTTAAGTGAAATTGGCCACCCCACCCGGACTCGAACCAGGATCAAGGCCTTAGGAAGGCCTCGTTTTATCCAGTTAAACTATGAGGTGATTGCTATGATTTTACATGGCCTCAAATTGATTTGCTAGATCTATATTCTTTAATTTTTTCTTCTATCCAATTTAAGAATGGATGAATGATCAGATGGCCACTGTGGCCCGCGCAACTATTGGTTGTATTGGTATTGATTGCCACAAGCTCTAAATTCTTTGTTTCTCGATTTTTTACAAAACTTCCACCACCCGAGTCTCCAATACAAGTATTGGAAAGAGAGTGTCCACCCGAGTAGGCAAGAATGAAAATCCCATAAAGATATTTATCAACGTAATATGTGAAGACCATTTCTCGGGCCTCTCTCAGCATGTATTGTCGCTCATTAAGCTCTCGAGTATCGATGCCGTAACCGTAACTCCATAAATACTCTTTAAACTTCGGCATTGGCCCTTGATGAATATTTGCTACTTTAAAACCTCGAGGTAATCCACCTTCAAAAAAGACGAGGGCCAGATCCGTATTGTCTTCAGAACTAAAATTAAGATCGTAATTTTTTAGAATTTGCAGTCTTGTAAGAGAATCAAAATAAGTCTGAAACTTCTTTTGATAGTCATGATTAAAATCCAAATAAGGCCTTTGATTCGATTCACTTTTTTGAGGAATTTGTAACCAGTTTTGATAATGATTTGTTTTGTAGAGAGTAAATTTGCTTGATCTTTTCTTCACACTCTCTTCTGTTTTTCCATTCATGCCAAAAAAAATATCAATATGATCGACGTTACTTTTTATACAATGAGCAGAGGTTAGGATGGTATCTTTTGCAATGATCGTACCGCTACACTTATTAATATAGTCATTTTTAGATATTGTGAATAAAAAGACTGATTGTCTCCAGGCCTCTTCGCTTTTATTTACAATCCTTCCACCAATTGATGTTTCGATTAAATTTTGATCAAGTTCTAGAAGTGGGGTTGATTTATTATATTCTGATAAGACGAGATCATTGGCCAATACGAATTCTGTTAGTAAGATAAAACAATATATTCCTTTAACTATTTTCGAAATTTTGGCCTGCTTTAACATGTGATCTCCAATATTGGGAGTTTAACATTCCAAAGTTGGTATATTGGTAGATAATGTATAAAGTCCAGACTTGATAAGAAGTCGTCAAAACTTTTGACACTAAATATAGATTTTACCATTTTTGTTAAGAGATTCTGATAAAAGGGCATAATACCTTCATTAAGAGGTCATTATGAAACTTAAAGCTCTCACTTTATTTAGTTTATTTTTATTCACCTTTTCAGCAATTGCAGCGGATTGTTCATTGCAGTTTATGGTTAGAAAATCGAAATCAATTTCATGGGATAATGAGCTCTTTTTAACCAAGTATGCTGATGAGTCGTTTGAGAGGTTTATTGAATGTACTCAAATGGCCAATACATCACTGGGGTCTATAAATGATAAAGGCGAAAAGATTGTTGCAGTGAAAGTGAAATTAGGTGGAAATAGCGCCACGCTTTCAATATCTCCGATTTCTCCCATTGCTCCACAAGCACCAATAAAAAAACTTCAATTGCCTGGCAATCAAACAGATTGTCGTCCTGATAAAGAAAATAATAGATAATTCTTAAAAAAGACGATTCAGTTTAATGCATACTTAAAAAGGCCGACTAGGCCCGCGCACGAACTCTAGACAAGACATTGAGACCTTCTCATTATGATCAAAGTGATGAGGAGGACACATGAAGAGATTAGTGTTTGTTTTTATTTTATTGTTTGTAGAATCTACTTTTGCTGTTAATGAATCTCAGCAACTTGCCATTGTAAAAAACATAGATGATTTTGATTTTCCTCGATACTCAATAGAAATTTCTGAAGAAGCTCTAACACAAGATGAATATCTCCAGCTATTAACAAGGTCTAGTTCTTTGGGCCTTACACTTATTTCTCAAACCAAGGCGAGGTCTCTTTTTTCTGAACTAACTATGAGGTCAGGTGCTCGAATGAAGTATCCCGGTGGAAGATGTGCTCAGAGAAGGCTCTATATTCAAAACTATTTGAAAAAATTAAATATTATAAGTGGAAAACTACGTATTAGTTGTCCTGGCAATAATGGTAATTTACGACTTCAAGACCAGGTATCAGGCCATTATTATACCTATTCAAATTTTCATGAAACGAATGTGGTTGCTGTTAAAACAAATAGTGGAACAACTTTAAAAATTCTCGATCTCCAATTTCAAGATGGGCCAGTTTCACTGCGAAGCTATCTTGCAGAGATTGAGGCCTATCAAAGAATTCGGCCTTTAAAGAGATTAGATCCTAAATCTGGAACATGCTATTGGTCAGTGAATTAGTATTGTCTGCTTCGGTCTGAGTTTAAAAATAATAGATCCATTGATATTATCTTGTCCTTTCAGCTCAGTTTTCTCGGCGTCATAAGAATCAGAATCTATCATAATATCGCCCATCTCTATTTTTTCGGCCATGACACCATTAAGACCGCTTTTCAAAAAGAGAGTATTTTTCTTTTCCTTAAATAGCTTTTTATTAATTTTAATAGTAAACTTCGTCGTTTCATCTACGGCCGGTAGTAGAGCTAAAAAGTGACTATTAATAAAGACTTGTAATGAATGATTCTTGCCTCTACTGGGATTAATGCTGATGTTAATAGCGATTGATTCTTCATTTTTTTCTTCTCGATTTGACGTATTTGTTTGCATTTGTGCTTTTGCATCTTTTATCGCTAGCCTAATACCGCTACCAAGGAATATTTTATGGTCAAAGGTTTTAATATGGAGATTTCTGTCCTTGATCATTTTTTCGAGAAAAGTTGATTCACAAGAAATAATGAATAGTCCTCTAAGGTTTTTAGAGTATACGCTGAAGAGATCCTTAATTTCTCGGCCATCAATGTCTTTAAAGGATGGAGAAATACTGATGTTCTGATTGATTTTAATTTCTTTAGCTCCATGGCCAATCCAAAAAATATAATCATTTTTTGGATTGGTTAAAGCTTCATAAATATCATCTTGAGTTGCTTGGTGTCTGAAGAGTATGTCCTGCCCAGAGAAAGCTTTTTTAAATTTTTTTTCTACAAAAACATCAGTCAGGCCATAGAAGAATTTTTTTTCATTCTTAAGAGAGTTAAGTACAACAATTCTGCCCTCGTTCGCGAAGACAGAATTGATGAGTATAACAAAAAGTAGGAAGAAAAACGTTTTCACTACTTCTGGGCCTTTAATACAGACTGATAATAAGATTTAATTTTGACAATGGCCTGGATCGACTCTGGTGATAGAGTTTGTTCATAAGCTTGATCAAGTTCTCTTTGAAATGATTCAACGTTTTGTGGAGTTAATTCACTTGATAAAAACTTATTTTGTACACTTTGAGTAATTAAATTGATCTCTTCGATTTCCTCATTAAAGGCCTCTGTTTCTTCATTTGAAATATTTGCCTTCAAAGCTAATTCTTGGCCAATTTCTTTAAAGGAAATAATTCTCTCTGATTTTTCACCATCTAAGAGGATAATTCCAAAAAGGCTCATCCCTAATCCTTCACCGGGGTCTTGAAATTGGGTAATGCCCATAGCTGTATAAACAACCCCACCCCATCCAAGCCAAAGGGCCCAAAAACCAGTTACTGTGCCTGTCGCGACGATAGCTGCCTGAGAAGTGGAAGAAGCAATCGAGAGTGTCAGTAACATAGTGAGTGCGATTTTTTTCATATAATCATCCTTTGTTTCTTTCAAGTAATCTTGAAAACGATGACTATCTTTTAGCTTGTTTCTAAATTTTTATTAGTCGTTTAGTTATAAAAACAGAGCTTCTATGTTTACAAATTTGTTAACGTTGCCTTTAAAGTATTGAATTTGTAAGAAGGGGTGTGGCGCTTAGTCTATAATTTTAGGTCTGATCTTTCATATAGAGATAGAGATCTTCTACTTTTTTACGTGCCCAGGGAGTTTTCCTTAAAAAGGCGAGGCTTGATTTTATACTCGGATCGTACATAAAACATCGTATTTCAATCATGACCCCAAGTTGCTCCCAACCATAAAATTCGACTAGCTCATTTAGAATCATTTCAAGTGTTTTACCATGAAGGGGATCTTTCGACTTATTATTCATATTCTTCTTCTATTTTATTTAAGATTTTCTCGTGAGCATTTAACAGGAAGTCGATTTTGAGGCCAGTTTCTTTTGTTACTTTGGCATTAAAATACTTTTTTAATTTAATAAAATTTGGATGTGTTGAGTTTGAATAATAGGTCATAATCAAAAAATTAAAGGCATCAATCAGATTTAAATTAAGCTTTCTTGGATCAATTTTTTCTATTTGAGCGAAGGCCAATAATCTATAAATTCTTGAGAGAGAGGCAGGGTCTTTCTCAAATTTTAGTCCACTATAAAAATAGTTACTAAGATTCTTTTTACCCTGATCATTAGTTCGAAAACACAAATTGACAGTTAAGTCTGCCTGATGATGATTCTGATGAATAAATTTATTTAAAAAATTGATAGATTCGATATCACCTTTCTTAAGCGTTTTGGTTTTAATTAATTCTAACTCACCTTGGGTGTGAAATTTGGTGAGCTTATTTATTGGCCTGAATTTAAATTCAGAATCTACATTCTGGCCAACGAGACATTGAAAGGCTCCGTAGAAATGATGGTCATGGATCACTGTTGGCCTTCTTCGCCAAAAATAAATATCAATGAAACATTGCTCTCCCCGAGCAATAGTGATGGGAAGATCACTAAATTCTAGATGTTCAAAATTTTGCTTAAGTTTAAAAGATTTATCGAAGGAAGCCGCAGCAAGTTGTTTAATATCAAAGTCATCATGCATTTGAGAATTTGTTAATAACTCTTTTGCCTGGAGATGAAAGTTTTTAACTCCATTTCTTTTAATGTAACTATCGCCTTGTGCGACAAGTTTTTTTGCTTTTTTGGAAAATAAGCTGTTCACGAAAACTACTTTTGTTATTGATCAACATCAATCTATAACTAAATTTTTCTCCCATCTAGTGAAAAGACGAATTTTTATTGGCGAAAGTTGTTTTTTTGTAGATAAATACCCCATGAAAAAATATCTCTTTATTCTGCTTTCACTTTTGTTATCTTGCTCTCCTGTGTCGGTCCCTCCTGTATGGGATGGTTATCCTCAGATAAGTGCTCTTGGTGATTCTTATGAAACTTTGCATTTTATGCATGCTTTTTCAAAAAAGATTATCAGTATTGGTGTTGTCACTCATCTTCAAGATCACCAAGATGAGTTAGTTGTTTTTGCTCAAAATCAAAATGGTGAACTTGAGTGGAAAAATTCCATTGATTTAAATTCAAGTGATAGACCATGGAAGAGTCTTGTTAGTGCAGAAGGTATATTCGTTGTAACAGAAACTCATCTCGTGAAATTCTCACATCAAGGGGATTTTTTGTGGAAGCTTGATCTAAGTCAAATTGAACAAGATCCTTTGATAAGAGATGTAGAAATATTTAAGGAAACAATTTTAGTCGCTGGTCGATCTCTTTATCAGGTGGATCTCTCTGGTCATTATTTGACCAAGGTTTCTTTAGATCAATCTCTTTGGGATATTGCTGTGACATCGAAGGCGATTATTGTTGGAGGATGGGGACAAATATATAAACTGAATTTGGATTTAACTCTGGCCTGGAAATTTAAGCTTTTAGCGGAGCAAAATCCTCCTTTAGAACTGGTACTGGGTAAGCAGGGTGAGATCTACGCCTTAAGTTTAAATAGTACTCCTCAGGAAAGTAGCACTCTTTTTAATCTAAATCCTCAAGGAAAACTCATCTGGAAAAAATCTTTTCATGATCCTGACCCGGGTTACAAACTTCCTGGGTTCCCTAAGCTAAGAGCACTACCAAAGGGTCATCTTTTAGTCGGTCTTTCTCAACAACCCACCCGTGAGCTCACACTACTGAATGCGAAAGGAAAGGTTTTAAAGAGGATGAAGTCGAAGAGAGGAATCATGAATGAGATAGAAGTGGATGCTCAGGGAAATATCTTTGTTATGGGGGAGAGTCACCCCGAAGTTTATTCCCCTGACTTGAATCTTGTGGCCAAAGGGGACTTTCCTGAAGGTGCAGATATCACCAGTGGGGCCCTGGCCCTAAGTGAAGATTTGGTTTGTGTGGGGGCCGGGGTTCCATCTCAAGGGAGCATGAAATTTTATACTGCCTGCTATTCGATGAAAGATCGAAGATGAGATACGTTAGAAAAATTAAGGGCCATGACCCAATTTGAGTCATGGCCCTTTTGCTTACTTTTTACAGCAAAATAGCCTTTTTAATTTCGCAAAAAATCCTTCACAACACTTCGGTTTACAACATTCTTTCTTATTCTCATCACTCATTTTTTTCTCCTGTTTGTTTTGGACAGCAAGCGGAACTGCTTCTTTCAATTTCATCGGCCACTTTTCTCAATAGGTTTGCTAGCTCTTGCCCATTGAGTGAATACAAAACTTCCTTTCCTTTTTTCTCGGCCGAGAGCACTCCCGCATCTTTTAATACGGTCAGGTGGCGGCTCACCACTGATAGATCAACATCACAACAAGACTTAATTTCATTCACATTTGTCTGTCTATTTCCGGAAGCAGACGAGAAGCAAATTTGATTGAAGATAGTCAGTCGATTAGGTTCCCCAAGTGCTTTAAAGAGGGAGGAGAGTTTTTTGAAATTGTGAGATAGAACACACTTGCTTTTTGTCATACTTGTATTATTGCACAAGTATGCAAGTGTTTAACAGCTTTATTTGCATACTTATGCAACTAATAAGTGATTTTAGTATGTTAGTCTTCTAGGAAAAAATAACATGATTAATATTATTTCATAGGTGCAGGTGACTAGGTGTGTTATTTGTTCGGGGCCAAATAGAATACCCTGATAAAAAATAAACCGAGGAGACTTTATGCGCAAATTCACAATAACTTTTATGGCCCTATTAACAACGGTCATGGCCCTTCATTCGAGACCATCAAGTGCCATTGATCGATTGGCATTATCTTACTCAACAAGAGACGCTATTTTAGTCTCAACTGCACCAATCTGGGCCGTACTTTGTCTTGCTGATAATGGGAGACGTTTCGGAGCTGATGCTTGTGGGCTTCTGGTTTCAACTGCTCTTACAACAACTACAGCAGCCTTACTCTTAAAAGAAATAGAAGAAGTTAAACCCGACGCTCTTGCATACGAAGTCACAGGTGAATCAACATTGCCTTTAAATGCAGTTATTGAAAAATTGCAATTAATTGCCTCGGAACAAGGCCAAGATCTTTCATTCGAAGATTCTATAACTTTAATCAATATGATCAATCAATAATACTCAGAGATACAAACGCTAAAAGGCCGCTAAGTCTAGCGGCCTTAAGGCCGAAAGGGCGTCTTGAAACTAGACATCAAAAGTGCTTATTTCAAAGCTCCTGGAACATATCCATAGAAGCTCATAATTCAGAGATCGCAGATTGATTTTGGTGGGGCCAAACATTTAAAAGATTATAACCCATGTTTTCAAAAAAAATATTTGTTTTATTAACCATCTTTTTTTCGTTTCATACCCATAGTCAGTCAATCACAATTGAAAGACTTGAGGGGATGCCGATCGAAGAATGGCCTAAAGAAGAAGTTTTTTTGTTTGAATCTGGAAAGTTTCAAGTTTTTATGGAAAACGATTCTTCGAAATTTTCCGAAGTATGTAGGAAGCCACTCCGCTCAAAAGAGCACTATTTAGATTTTTTAAAATATTTACGAGCGATTGCATTTCCAAGACTACACAATTCTTTAATTCAACTTACCCGGCTTCATCCTCATTACGCGGATGTATGGGATAGCAAAATCGATTTACTAAAGATTAGATTGGAACTTCAAGTAGATATCTCTTGTAGTGGAAACGGATCAGAAAATGAAGAAAGTGGTCCTAATCAACCAACCTTGAGTAATAGATTTGTTAGTCTTGGCCTTGCTAGTGACCTTTCTGACAAGGATGCTATTGAAGAAGTTTTGGCCCATGAATCAGGTCATTTCATCAGCGCTTTTTTCATACCCAAACATGCGGCCGGGACAATTCCTTTAGAGGAAACTATCGCAGATGTCTTTGCACTTTGGTCGAAGTCATCAGGGCCAACGCCTTATATCTTGAGTGGAAAAATCTGGGAAGAAACCTGGTATGATATATTAGAGATGTTTGAGCAAGCAGGGTCTAGCACTATTAACTGGATGGGTTTAAAGCATGCGATTGATTCGGGTTCAATCACGCATCTTCGAGATTTCAGAAAGGATTTCACTTTTGACAGAATTTTTTTATGGAATGAACCTCATTTCGTTTCCTCCGTATTTTTGAATGCCCTATATAGAGTGACATGGCCTTCATACTTTTATCAGGCCTTGGAACAATTTCTAATTCAATTTGCTCGCAGGCCTGAGTTATTTCTTTCTCATAGGATCGATCTCGTTATGGACAAAATTGTTTCACCTGAAGCAAAAATAAAATTAATGGAATCAGGATGGTTTAGGCCTTACCAGCAAGTCGACTTAGATTTAAAAATAAATGCTTTTCATGAGGGGGAAACAATCAATATTGTTTTCAATCCAGAGAATCTAAGTGTCGATGCCAATAACTTGTTTGACCCGTATAAGTTTATCATTCATCCTTTTGAATTGTTGATTAATGACACAATAGTGTCGTCCTTTACTTCGATAAGGAGCAATCAAAATGAACAACTTTCACTGAGATTTGTTTTAAGCTGTGACTCCCGCTATGGCGCTCATCCTTGTTTTTGTGCCAACACAGATGATCTCCTCACATTCCGATTTTATTTCTTAAGCTCTGGGAAGGAATATCTTGAATCAACATTAATAAGAGTTCCGGTTGACCTAGATGGGTGTTACGAGATAGAGCAAGTATTCAATTGAAACTTAAACGAAGTTCACTAAGAAAAGCAGCTTTAAAGAAAACATCAGTTTGAAATAGAGAGGCCATGATTTTGTGATCCATGGCCTTGTTGTTATAAATTCTTTATTCAAAAATTCAGAAAACAGATTGGTGACTAGTGGTTTAGAGTCAAACTAGATTATTTATCGATATCTCTGATAATTAGGAAAGTTGTCTCCCGAGGGCTTGTAACCACGTACCCAGGCATGAAGTTTGTTTTCTTTGAAGTACATGACCAGCCTTTGATTTGCCTTGTCCAGAAAGTAAACTTTTCTTCCGTTATCTTCTTGTGAAGTAAGCGGTCTACTGCCGGCGATCTTTTTTACTTCCTTAAAGCTCATCCCCAATTTCATGTCATCGAAGTTCGTAAATAGATCATCAACGTGGTTACTCAAATCTTTGACGTATAACATAGGAGCGATAAAAATCAGAACTGGTGAAAAAATTACTAAATATCCTATGTCATCACCGGAAATGGATGATTTAGCAATACAGTATTTTTCTTCCTGTTCTTTCTGAAACTGATCTAGCTTTGAAACTACGATGTTAATTCTTTCTTCAGGAGTCGCTTTTTCATCGTAGATCATTTCTAGTTCCGCAAATCTGCTTGACGGAAATTGGTAGACCGCTTTCCCATCTTTGAAGCCTACGATGTAGAAGCATTTTTTATTTCTTTCAGTGAATTTTCTTTGTGCAAAGTAGTATTCATGTCCCTGATGGTAGAAGGCGAAACTGTCTCTTAATTCGAGAGTCTTTTTATTTTGCTCATAGCCGCCACGAAGTTCTAAAAATGATTTTGGCTTAGACGCACATCCTAGGATTGCTAGGCACATTAGGATTAAACTATTTTTTTTATAATCCAATTTTAGTTTCAAAAAGTGAAGATGTCGAAAGCTAATGATTTTAACCCATAAAATGGGTCGTTTTCGTTTGCCTTGATGCTACAGGGATTCTGTAAAAAGGGATTGAGGACTGAAAAAATCTCCACCCTCTGTAACCTAGCAAAACCAAATGGTTGATCAAGTTCTTTTCCGCCACCTTTTTTTTGGCGGGAATTTGGCGGAAAATAATTTCCGCCTCTTGCTTTTGGCGGGAATTTGGCGGAAAATAGGGAGTATGAAATCTTACCCCTATCTAGAGAAGTATGGAATTCCACACGAAATCAATTTAACTGATAAGTTAGTGGAGTTTTTAATGGAAATCGCTGAACAAAAACCTTTTCTTGAGGAATCTGTCGGTTCTTCCCTAGAAGTTCAGCTTCTCAGAAAAGCAAAGATTCGTGCCATCACATATTCGAATCAAATTGAGGGCAATGACCTTCAAGAGGAGCAAGTCACAGCTTTGATTGCGGGAAAAAAAGTCAAAGGTAATGGAAAAGACGTCGCTGAAGTTCAGAACTATCATGAAGCGATAGATTACGTAGAAACATTAAGTGAAGATGGCAGAAAAATCAGTTTTAGAGACATTTGCGATATTCAGAAACTGATCACAAAGGGACAATTGCCTTTTCAATTGAACGGATCATTAAGATCAGGTCCTGCAAGTATTATCAATTCTGTAACAAAAGAAGTGCTTGAAGAGTGCCCACCTCATTACGACCTTCCACATTTAATGAATGAGCTTATTCAATGGATAGACGAGAATAGTACAAGAAACCCTTTTGCGATGGCCTTTGCGGCCCATTTCATTACTGTTGCTATTCATCCATTCGCTGATGGAAATGGAAGGACAGTCCGGCTTCTACAGCACTTACTTCTCTTAAAGAGGGAAGAGGCGATTGCGAGCTTCATTCCAAGTGAAACGAGCATCATGGCAAATAGAGAACGATATTACCATACGATCCGTCAGTCGAGAGAACTCAAGCGCCTAGATCCTTTTCTAGAGTTTTTGGCCGAATGTTTCGCAGATGCTGCCAAGGACGTGGTCAAAGAAGCAAGACAGATTCTGAAAGGACTGGCCGGAAAAACGCCAAAAGCAAGACAGGATAAAATTAAGAAATTTATTAAATCACATCCAGGCTCAAGTTCTGGTGAAATTGCAAATCACTTTGCGGACGTACCCAAAAGAACCGTCGAGAGAGATTTGGCGGAACTTGTAAAATCAAAGTCCATCAAGGCCACCGGCTCTACTCGTTCAAGGAAGTATTCATAATGGAATACTTTCTTATGGTACTCTCCATTTTTATATTGTCACCGGCATACGCAATAAATTGCGAGTGGTGGCAAACTAAATATTCTGCTTCCAGTGTAGATAAGCATCCACGTCAAGGTACTAGAGGTGTTCAGGAACATCCACGCAAGGAATATTGTAGAGACAAATGGAAAAGTGCTGGTCTTTATTTGAAACAATTTAAGGATAAACCAATTGTTGGATGGCCTCATAATGGAGAAGTCTTTAAAAAATGGAATCGCGCAGAAATTCAAACTTTGCTTGAAATTTTGCCCACGCTTCCAGTTTGGACAGAAATTAAAAACTATAAATTCTACCGTGCGATAAAATCAATTCACGAAGGAAATTCAGCAACAAGTGAAGTCACCTATGGTTCCATTATTCTCTATGACCAATTTTTTAAAGATGGAAGTAGGCCTTCTGATCTGGTTCATGAGTCAGGTCATCATCTATTTAAAAAATTTAGCCTTGTAGAAGAGGATGAATTTGCTTCCCTATCTGGTTGGAGAGAAGAAGTAGCAAAAGATCGGAAAGTTTATATCCTACCTCCTGTAAATTTAATTAAACCAGATTCATATTTGAACAAAGAAGAAGATTTTACTAATCACCTAGAAATTTTCTACGAAAATCCCAAATTATATAAACAAAATCACCCCAAGGTTTTTGAATTTCTTCAAAAGAGATACCCACTATGAAAACTTTAATTCTTTTGTCATCAATACTTATCGCCTGTACTTCCAAAACCGAGCATCCAATGAAAAAGTATGCCTCCATGGACTCCTTATGGACGAAGAACTCCTCTAGAGGAGAAGTAATAGATTCTCTAGGAAATGAATATAAAGAAGCACATGACGGGATTATTTATGAACTTCCCAGTTCTAAGAGTGTTGAAAGTGGACACTTCTTTAGTGAAGCACAGAAACTAGTCGAGCAATTCATTTTTTTGGATGAAGCCGCTTTTCTGGATTTTAAGAAAGTTGTTCCATGTTCATGGAGCGAAAGTGAGAAAATGGAATCGGTCGGACACACAGTCTATTCTATTAAAAGAGGAAGATGTGTTGAAAAAAATCTTAGTTATGAATTCAGGCCAGGAAATAATCGTTATGAAGTACGTTGGAAAAGGGAATCAAAATAGTTCGACCATTGTGGGATAAACTCCGCAATTAAATCAGAAGTTGAATTCAGTGCTCTCAAAATAAAAAAGGGACTGGATAAAACCAGTCCCTTAGAAATTTGGTGGCGGTGAAGCCACGACAGGCGAATTCGTTTATCCTCACGATTTTATTGAACTTTCAATCAGAACAAAAGACCGAATTTTCGAAAAATGCTCCCCTTTATATGAGAAAGGGCTCTCTCTTCGAGACATTGAAGAACTCACTGGGATAGCGAAAAACACCGTCAGAAATGCTCTTCAGCAGAATGGAACTAAACTTAGAGACACATTTAATGGCAAGAATCTTCCTGAGGATCGCCATTCGTTTAAGAAGAGCGGTTTGCCTCCGTACGGTTTCGCTTACCTTGATGGCAAGCTTGTCATTGACCCCAAAGAGCATTTAATTGTCAGAAAAATTATAAAACTTCACCAAAAAGGACGTTCAATGAGGGCTATTGCAAATGAACTCAATGAACAAAAGATCGCCAATCGTAAGGGAACGAAATGGCATCATGGTGTCATCAATTCAATTATCAATTACCAAAACAAGCTAAGTTCAAACTCAACAAATCGGAAAATCAAATGAACAATCTCATCAAAATCTCAGTCATCTTGGCGTTCGCCGCTGTTGCTAGTGGCAACCTTCCTAAAATTCTTTTCCAAGTCCGAAGAGCACAGTTGCAACTCATTCAAGATTCAAAAGCATCGAAATGGCCTAGAGCAATGACATTACCTAGCAAGTAGCAATCATCTTTATTCAATCCCAAACTGCTTCAGTTCTTCAACCGTCGTTGCACCATTCGTATCATCAAGCTCAATGAGATAAAGAATTCCTTTAATTTTCGGTTCATTTTCGAACGTAGGCTTCAGTCCCATATTAGTCATTATGGTATCAAGTAGAAGTCTCTGATTGGTGTAAGTCACACCATCATAAGTGTTTTCTTTATTTGCAATACAACCACTTGTTCTAACAAACGGATAGTAAGGAGAATTTGAGTCAGTATTGATTTTTCCGGTTCCATGAATACGGAACATATTGCGGCCAATGTCTCTGGCTACTGTTGAAGCATTCCACCAATCGTGCCCCCAAGAACTTTTCGGAAGAAGAGATTTCATGAGAACTTCCTCTTTCGACTTTGGAATAAAATTGAGCATCATCCTCCTGAATTTACCATACGAAATCTGCTGATCGGCAACAGGCATAACTGAATCAATCGTCAGAATCCCTGCAGGGGTATTTCCATTCCTCTGATAACTTGGAAGACCAGTCTTAGCCGAAGCAAGCACCTGATGAGTCCAAAGCGTGCCATCAGAGTTGCGGACTTCTTTACCGTTCACATCTTTCATGACCATCATGCACGGATATAGTCTATTGTTGTGACAAAACATGAAAATCTTCACGCTCTTAACGTACTCTCCATCCATGTAGGAAGAAACATCAGGCGTATTGAAATATAAATCAGTGATGACTTCGGCCAATACTTGATCATCGCTTTCCTGACGATCTTGCGAAATATCGCCATACTCATTATGTGTTTTAGCCAGATCAATAATATCTTTGTGACCTGCGGCCAAAAGAATTTTTTCATGGGCAGCCAAGATGTAGATGAGTTTGACCTCAACTTCAGGGCTTCTTAATTCGTTCAACAGTTCTCCCACTAATACAGGATCAAGAGTTTTTGCATCGTCGTAAGCAACCTTCAAAATTCCAAGGCGAAGCTTTTCAACTAAAGAAAAATGGAAGTCTTGGAGGTTGTGGAGTGTTGAAAGATTGTTCTTGTTAGTACCCTCGTCCAGTGAATCCCAGAGCGCATCAACCAAAAGAGACTGGTCATAAGAGGAAAAACCCAAAATTGTTTTGTTCTCCAAACCAGACTCGATTTTCAATTTATAATTTTGATAGAGAGTCTCTTCCAATACGGCATTGCTGCTCGCAAAAGCAGAAGAAATGGTCAAAACGAGACAAATAATAAAAGTTTTCATAGTGTTCTCCGTATTCCTGAGGCTAACACCCAGGAATCAGGTTTTCAATAACAGCTCATTGACTAGAAACTAAAAAAGACCAATAATATTCGCATGTCCAAAGCTTTTGGAGTTCTCCTTATTTGCATCATGTTCTTGGCTTCGCATTTAGCCGAAGCTGCTCAGTGCTGTCCGGATGGAGATACCCAAGAATCTATTTCGCAATCAAGTCCTTGCGATGGTCATTATACTGATTCTAAGAAAACAGATGACGCAGCCGAACATCACGATTGTGATCTTAGCTGCCATCATTGCCACCATGGCTTCCACTTTTCGGCTTTATTTGAAATAAGAAAAGTTTCCTTCACAGCAAATCTCGTCTTCTATTTTTCGACTCTTCAGGCCAGTCACTTCGAATTTGATCTCCTCCGCCCCCCCGCACTTTCTTAAGTAGCATTCCTTTTCAAATTTCCATTTAGTTACTTGGGAGTCTTCTCATGTTGGATCTTATTATTAGGTTCAGTTTAAAGAACCGTCTTACTGTTCTTGTACTGTCGCTCATACTCTTAGTTTATGGTGCATTTGTTACTGTAAGTCTGCCCATAGACGTTTTTCCTGATTTGAATCGCCCAGTGGTGACTCTCATCACAAACGTGCCAGGAATGGCGCCGGACGAAGTTGAAACCCTTATCACGATTCCTCTTGAAACAAATATCAACGGGACTCCAGGCCTCACTCGCGTGCGTAGCTTAAGCTGGATCGGAGTTTCTCTTATTTATGCCGAGTTTGAATGGGGAACAGATATTTATAAGAATCGCCAATTGATCGCTGAAAAAATTCAGCAAACCACTGATCGTCTTCCAAAAGGAGTCATCCCCCTCATGGCCCCTGCATCTTCTATTATGGGTGAAATCATGTTTGTTGGATTGGTCAGTCCGACAAAGAAAGTATCTCCAATGGAACTTAGGACCATAGCGGATTGGGTCGTCAGACCAAGGCTTATGACAATTACAGGTCTCAGCCAAATCGTCCCCATCGGTGGTGAGGTCAAGCAGTATCAGATTCTTGTGGACTCTAAAAAGCTACAATCTAAGAACATCACACTTGAAAATTTAAAGCATTCACTGGAAGAAATTAGTGAGAATACGACCGGAGGATTTCTTAATAAAGAAGGAAAGGAATTTCTCATTCGTCCGCTGGGTCGAGTCCAATCACTTGAAGACATAGAAAACTCTTTCGTAGGTCTTCACTTGGGATTACCTGTACTCGTCAAGGATATTGCTACTGTTAAAATCGGACCTCAGGTTATTCGAGGTCAAGGTTCGATCAACGGAAATGATGCTGTCATTTTGACCATCCAGAAACAACCTGGCACAGACACAACAAAGCTAACTGTCTTAATTGAAGAAGAACTGAAAAGTATTCAGAAGATGCTACCTGAAGGTGCTGAAATCAAATCTGATCTTTTTAAGCAGTCCAAATTTATTGAAAACTCTATAAGCAACGTAGAAGAAGCCTTAAGAGATGGCGCGATAATGGTCGCTATCATTCTCATTCTTTTTCTTCTCAACGTGAGAACAACTGTCATCACTCTCACTGCGATACCGATGTCATTTGTGATTACAGCCATCGTTTTCAAATGGCTTGGACTTTCTGTAAATACGATGACTCTTGGAGGTCTGGCGGTCGCGATTGGTGAGCTTGTCGATGACGCTATCGTGGACGTCGAAAACGTATTTAGAAGGCTTAAAGAAAATAAACAATCCAATAATCCCGAAAATCCATTTGTTGTTATCTACAAGGCATCATCAGAAGTCAGAAACTCAATTGTCTTCTCGACCATTATTGTGGTTCTCGTCTTCATCCCTCTATTTGCGATGAGCGGAATTGAAGGAAGATTATTTGCTCCCCTTGGTCTGGCATACATTATTTCACTCATTGCATCTCTCATCGTTTCTCTTACAGTGACACCCGCTCTTTGTAGTTACTTGCTACCGAATGCTAAAGCTGTCGAACACAGCGATGGGAAATTGGTTCAATGGCTTAAAAAGATTGTAGAAAAGACTGTTCGCCACAATCTCAAAAAGCCTTTTCCTATCATAATCATCTGTACGCTGCTTTTTCTTGCTTCAGTATCGGCCATTCCTTTCATGGGGAGAAACTTTCTCCCAGAGTTTAATGAAGGGACTGCTGTTGTGGGTGTGGCCAGTTTGCCCGGAATTTCTCTCGAAGAATCCAACGAACTTGGTTTAAAGATAGAAAGAAAGTTGATGGAAATTCCTGAAGTCAAATCAGTAGTAAGACGAGTTGGCCGTGCGGAACTTTCAGAATATGTTGAAGGTTCTGATTGGAACGAATACGACATCGACTTTAAGGAAGGTAGAGAGAAAGAAGCAGTTCTTAACGATATAAGAAAGACGATCAAATCAATCGCTCCCGAAGTTGCCGTAAACGTGGGTCAGCCCATCAGTCATAGACTTGACCACCTTTTGTCTGGTGTAAGAGCACAAATTGCTTTGAAAATTTTTGGTCCAGACTTAACTGAGCTAAGAAGAATTGCTTTCGAGATGAAAGAAGAACTTGAACCTGTAAAAGGCCTGGTAGATTTACAAGTTGAGCCACTTGTCCTCATACCTCAGGTAAAAGTCGCTATCGACAGAGAAGCCTCCTCTCAAAAAAGGCTGAGTGCCGGAGAACTCGCCAATAACATGGCCCTCATGCTTAACGGATCAGCTATCGGCCGGTTCATTGAAGGACAAAGAAGTTTTGATATCTTTGTGCGTTTAGATGACGAAAGTCGAAACACAATCTCGGGCATTGAGAACACTCTTGTAGAAACCTTGCCTACGGGTGAAAAAGTGAAAGTATCTGATGTCGCACAAGTTTATGAAGGCCAAGGACCCAACCTCATCAACCGTGAAGATATGATCCGAAGAATCATCATTTCTGGAAACTCTGATGGACGAGATCTTGAAAGCTTGGTGAACGAGATCAAAACAAAGATTTCAAAAGTCGAATTACCCAATGGTTACTTCGTTAAGATCGGTGGTCAGTTTGAGAGTCAGCAAGCGGCTTCTAAGCTCATCATTGTTCTGGGAATCTTTTCGCTTTTAGGAGTGTTCTTTGTCCTCTTCGTACACTTTAAGTCAGCATTCCTCAGCTTGCAGGTCATGCTCAATATTCCACTTGCTCTCATTGGAAGTGTGATCGCCATCTATCTCACAGAAAAGACTCTCTCTCTGGCTACGATGGTTGCTTTTATCACTCTTTGCGGAATCGCAAGTCGTAATGGAATCATGATGATCAGTCACTATCTGCATCTTATGAAAGAAGAAGGCGAAACATTCTCGGAAGAAATGATTGTTCGCGGAACGCTAGAACGACTTGTACCAGTGCTTATGACAGCTCTTTCAGCGGCATTGGCACTCGTACCTCTTTTGATGAGTCGTGGAGAACCGGGAAAAGAAATTCTATACCCAGTGGCTGTTGTGATCGTCGGCGGACTTTTCTCATCAACTTTACTGGATATCTTCATCACTCCGATTGTGTTCTTCCGCTATGGAAAAAAATCTACGGAGAATTATCTCAAAGAAGATGAAACTCAAAACTTAGGAGAAACAAAATGAAAATTTTATTCATACTTTTACTTATCACATTTAATGTTCACGCCCATGAGGGAGAAGAAGAAGTTACGGCTAAGTTCGCTCCACGATTTGGGGGTAGAGTGTCCGCTGTTGTTGGTGAAGAAGATCATAATCAAATCGGGAAAGATCATCACGAGAAGGGCGAAGCTAAAGACCATAAAGATAAACATCATGATGAGGCGAAGTACATGGCAGAGATCATTGTGTCGGATGCTAACGTGGTTAGAGTTTACTTTTATGATCTCGAAATGAAGCTTATAGATTTGGCCAAGTTCCCTCAAGAAATCAAAGGCTCTATTAAATCGAAGCAACAGACTGGTAGAGGAGAAGAAATCGTTTTTAGCAAACAAGCTAAAAATTATGTTGGGAAGCTTCCCCCTATTAAGAAAAAACCATACGACATGACCTTAGAATTCAGATCAACCAATGAACCTCTTCACATCAGCTTTAAAGCAATGGACTAATTATGAAATACTTAATTTTTATTCTATTTTCTGCAAATTGTTTTTCTCAGACTATGATCAATGAGCAATCCCTAGAGATCATGCTACCGAAGAATCCGACGGTTGAAAGCATCAACGAGCGTGTCAATGCTGCTGAAGTACTTAAGGGATCGCTGGGAAGATCATTCCTTCCCAAGGTACTCTTATCTTATGGTCACGAGAGATATACGACTGGTCCCTATCTTAATGTGAACCAGCCTTATGGTGGAGTTGAAGCGAAGATCAATATCTTCAACTCTGGAAGAGACCAGATCGTTAATGAACAACGTGAAAAGCAGGCGTCTATTGCAAAAATTGATTCAATCGTAACGAGAGTTCAACTCAAGGCCGAGATTTTAAAAAATATGGCCCAGTATGCTTACTTGGAAGAACTTCAGAATGTTCTCGTAGAAGCCAAAGGCATCAATGACAAGAATTTAAAATCTGCCCAAAACCGAATTAATGCTGGTCTCGGAACAAAAACAGACAGTCTGGATTTCCGTCAACAAAACATAATGCTCGAACAGCAGATCACGGCTTTAAGTTATGAGTTGAACATCGTTAAGAGAATTGTCGCCACCCTGCTGGGATTAGAACCTGAATCGAGTCTTCAGGTTTCGTTTGTGAACTCTCATCCTGAGCACATCGCAGACAAAAGCATGGATCTTCTCTCAAACAATTCACTTCTTTTAACAAGAGCAAACCTTCTTACTGAGATTGCGAAGCTCGATTCTTCTCAAGCAAAGAAATGGTGGACACCTAGCTTAGACATTTACGGATACGCGCTGAGATTTACGCAGAAAGAACGTGAATATCCAACTGTTGGACAAAGGAATGACACCGGAATTGGATTCCGGCTAACCTTTCCAATCTTTGATGGCGGAGAAGGAATAAGACAATCTCAGGCACAAACAGCTTTGGCTAAATCTCAAGAGTCGGCAGCAAGAATGAGAAAGCTTGAAGTAGAGAGAGATATCTTAAATGCTAAAAGTAAATTACAGCTCGCGCATGATCTCATTCACGGTGCAGAGGAAAATGCTGAAATCATGGATGAGTACCGAACAGGAATTCTCAATGAATACGTGAGAGGTATTAAGAACTCACCGGATGTCCTTCAGGCAAGCCAGCGTTGGATTCAGTCTAAAATGAACTTTGCTGAGGTTAAGAAGAATTATCAGTTTGCAAAAGCAGATGCACTCTTCCTCGTCGGCGTCTCAAACTAAACAGGAGTTATCATGAGCGAATCATGTTGCGGAAAATCTGAAACTCCTCAAAAGGTAGTAAATGCCAGCGAGGGACAGATCACGTCGATTTTTAAAGTAAGTGGAATGGATTGCGCAGATGAAATAAAGGCGATCGAGAATTCTTTAAAGATAACCGGAATTGCCGGAATCAATGCAAACCTCATGAATGAAACTGTTACCGTTATTCATGACAAAAGCCTGCCCACTGCAATGATAGTCGATGCTATTAATAAATCTGGGGTAAAGGTTGTTAAATCCGAAGAGAAATCTTTTTATCGTAATAACTCAAACAGAATTTTGATTGTCATTGCTTCCGGAGTTTTACTATCCATCGGACTAGTTTTGGATTGGCTAGATTCTAGTGTAATCCTTCAAGAAGTTCTTTTTGGTCTAGCGATCCTGCTGTCGGGTTCACTCGTTATACCTAAGACCATCAGGGCACTTAAACAATTCTCCCTCGATATGAACGTCCTGATGACTATTGCGGTCATCGGCGCCATTTGTATCAAAGAGTACTCCGAAGCCGCCAGTGTAGTATTTCTCTTTGCTCTCGCTGAACTTCTTGAAGCTATGAGTGTTGAGAAAGCAAGAAAGGCCATCAAAGAAGTTTTAAAAATCACTCCCAAAGAAGCAACTCTACTTGGGCCGGATGGCAAAACAGAAAGAAAAGATGTGGCCCAGATTCAAATCAATGATCTCGTTCTTGTCCGTCCTGGGGACAACATTTCAATTGATGGAATCATTGAAGATGGCTCTTCTGCTGTTAACCAATCCTCTCTCACAGGTGAATCGAAACCTGTAAGCAAGACTAAAGGTGATGAAGTTCTAGCTGGAACCATCAATGATACGGGAGTCCTTAAAGTAAGAGTCACAAAACTTTTTGCAGATACAAAGATAGCTCAAATCGTATCCTTAATTGAAAATGCGCAAAAAGATAAGGCTCCATCACAGAGATTTGTTGATAAGTTTGCTTCGATTTATACGCCAGCTGTTCTTTTGCTCGCCATTCTTGTTGCTCTAATTCCCCCTGTCTTTATGGGTTCCTCATGGGATCTCTGGATTTATAAATCGTTAGTCCTCCTCGTGATTGGATGTCCTTGTGCTTTAGTGATTGCGACGCCCGTGTCTGTTGTGTCTGGACTCACCTCACTTGCGAAGCGTGGAATTCTCGTCAAAGGAGGAATTCACTTAGAGTCACTTGGAAAAATAAAGGTCGTTGCATTGGATAAGACAGGAACAATCACAGAAGGTCTTCCCACAGTCCATTCTGTAAAGCTTTTCTCAAATACCAATGAAGAAGAATGCATCAAGATAACTGCCTCTCTTGAAAGTATGTCATCGCATCCGCTGGCTTTGGCAATTTTGAAATACGCCAAAGAGAAAAACATCTCATACATTCATCCCGAAAACTTCAGAGTCATAGTAGGAAAGGGCGCAGAAGGTGATCTCAACGGGCATAGTTACTTTGTGGGAAACCATAACTTAGGCCATGAACTTGGAGTCTGTACCCCTGAGGTTGAGCAATACCTTGATTCTGTGGAAACCAAATCAATGTCGGTCATTGTTCTTGGTCACAAGCCACATATAGATTGTGCAGGCGAAATCCTGGCGATCTTTGCTCTTGGAGATAAGATTCGACCAGGCATTGAAGAAGTTATTAAAAGTTTTCATAAGGCAGGTATCCAGTCAGTATCCATCCTTAGTGGAGACAATCAAAAAACAGTTTCTGCGGTAGCTAAACTTGTAGGAATTGATGAGGCCAAAGGTGGCTTACTTCCCGATGGAAAGGTTTTGGCCATCAAAGACTTACTTGCGAAGTATCAGTTTGTCGGTATGGTTGGGGATGGGGTTAACGATGCGCCAGCATTAGCGACCGCAACCCTAGGAATAGCAATGGGAATCGTAGGAAGTGATACGGCTATTGAGACAGCTGATGTGGCGTTAATGAAGGATGATATTTCGATGCTCCCGAAAGCGATACTTCATGGCAGAAGAGTATTGAACATGATCCGCTTCAATATTGGCTTTGCCATTGCCATTAAGGCGGTATTTTTTGTTCTCGCATTTATGGGAGCTGCCAACTTATGGCTAGCTGTCGCGGCCGATATGGGGGCTTCTCTTTTTGTCACCTTCAATGCCCTTCGCCTTTTAAAGGTTGATGACTAAGTTTTAACTTACTGTCAGAAATGCTCTTCAATAGAAGGAGTTACTTTGAGAGACACATCTAAGGGTAAGAACCTAATGGACAAATGATTGCCAATCGCAAGGGAACGAGAGGAATCTTGGTGTATATCATAGGTGTAACGAAAAAGACTTAAAGTAGGTTTGAAAGCCTTGTATGCTCGCTTCTTAAGAACGCGAGTTCTTCTTTAGAATAATTTGTCACAAAGTAATCTCCAAATAATTCGGAAATCATCATTAAGAAGTAACTAGAGCATAGAGCAAATTTATAAACTGGAACTTTGCCCGCGATGGGATCAATTCCCATTTTAATTGGGTCAATGAAAAGCCTCCAGATCTCTGGAGACCCATGAGCAACTCCCGACCCAACATGGTAAAATTCAGTATAAAGATTTGTTTCGCCCACATGAGTGGCAAGAGTCTCGATGCTTGTTATACCTGTAGTATTTGTCCAATGCGCCTTCCTTTTTCCTTTAACAGTACCATCTCCATTGAACCAGAATGGGTATGATGCCCGAAATGTTGCTAGCTCTTCTGGTGACAACATTGGTGCAAGACCTTTATTGTGGGCCCGCAACTGATTCACGACTGCAAATTTCCTATATAAATCCGCATATTGCTGAACATTTCCAGACTTGAAGATAAATTTCACAATAAGAAATACTTCGAATAAATGCCTCGCCTGATTTGAAGTTGTAATGAGAGACATTTCGCGTGAGATTACTGCAAGAACTTTAGCGCTATCTAAGAAAAAAGGAAGCAGACCTTTAATAAGTTCTATCTCCTTTTGATTTTGAGTGGCATTTCTATCGAGTTCATCAAGAAGCTGAATTGAAAAGCCAGCAACCTGGCAAAGATAATTATCGAATTGAGGGTCAACTCTTCTCCGATGCTCATTCTGCAAATGACTCTCAGCTTTATTCCAGTATGCAAGTGAGCTAGACCCATCACTCATGATGCCTCATTTTATATTTATTCAGGATTATTCCTCTTGCCAGAATTAAGGACGAAGATAGTTTATTGTTATAAAAATAAAAAACCCAATCCTTTATCTCTGATCAAAGCTAAAAGCCGTTAAACTTTTTAGCTCGTTTTTTTGCGTTTTTGTTCAACGACAAAATATTTCCGCGTGCATAGTACACTAAAGCAAAACGAAAAATATCGGGGTCCAGGCGATTCTTCGCAAAAGGATTAATTAAAACAATCAAGCCCTTGCTATCGCGTGGAGTGTCTAGAAGCCTTTTAGATGAATAGATTACTGCACTTATATGTTCGTTTTCTGGGCCCAAAAAAGCGGTAGTCGGAATTAGAACGTCTGCTTTCTTCTTAACGGCTCTTCGTTCTGGATAAGTTACTTTTCTTTCACCATCTATTATTCGATTTCCTTCTCCATCAAAAACCGGAATTGATATTGTTTGTTTATCAATCCCGAAAAGTGATTGCGCGACTATGGGCACATTATAATCTTCCATTATGTCAGCATCCCTCACATTGCTCACGTTGATAGCAATGATGGTTGGCTCGTTATCAGGAATTATAGTTTGCTCAATATACTTCTTCATTTTTTCCGATTTTTCTTTGAAGGCAGACGTTACCTTCATAATCAAGCTCTCTTCTTCCCCATAAGTTACATCGTGAAAGAACTCTGGCACATCATTAGGCGAATCAATCACGACTGGACTAGCTAATGCAGTTACATTGGGCGCGATTGCTTCACACCAAACGATTTGCTTTCCATGGCTGAAACAAATGTCTGGCCCAGTCGCTTTGGTTTTGCGAAGGACAAAATTGTTTATTTTGAATAGATCAAAAAGACGCATCTCCCACCAGTGAGAAACCGGAGATTGGGCAAACTTCTTTGGAAAAGCTTTGTCAGGACAAAAATCAATAAATTGACGATGAAGTCTATAGCAGTAGTGCTTAATGTCTCTAAAGCGCTCGTTGTTTTTTATGGAGAGATATAGCTCATGGCCAGCATCTTCAGAAAAAAGGTCTGATCTGAAACGTTTCTTAAACCCTTTAAGGAAGCGCTTAATAGCAATATTTTTTCTTTTATTCATAAAGTTTCAATGCCTACTTCTTACCGGACAAAATAGAGAAATATCTTTCTGAGCATTGTAACTTAAAACGCAAGAAATTATTCGATCCAAATTCTGCCATAACTCATACTGCGATCAATCAAATGAAAACCCGGCAAAGCTGGAGATTGGTTGGGAAAGTGACTGATGAAGAATACGGGTAAATATTTACTTCTAAAGCAAATCCACAATGTAATTGTGGATTAAGTATCAATTAGATCAGGACCGATTTTATGACTTATTTTTTTTCGCTGGCTTACCTGGACGCTTTTTATTCAATTTCAACTCTGCCTCAATATCGTGCTTGGCAATCAACAAACGGAGCCATGCAATCAAGTCATTCTCGCCGTAGAGACTTCTGGCTTCTTCTATAAGACCGTTTAGCGTGGATTGTTCATTAGGCTTCCTCATGGCGTCTCTCACCTGAGGAACGTATCTCTTCATGTCTTTAGGATGGATGCCAAGGCCGAATAGTAAAAGTCCATTGATTGTAATAGTGCTACCCTTACCATATTGATAAGCCTGTCTAGCTCTCTCAAACGGGATGCCTAGTCTTTTTGCAGCTTCTTTAAGCTTGGTATAATCCTCGGGATAGAAAGCACGTAAAAGTGCTCTCTGGCCGTCCCGTAAGTCTGATTCATAATCTTCGCCACTCAATTTCTACCTCTTATGTAGGGTAACTTAACATAAAAGCTACACTACGTCTAAAGGTTTGAAATCTTTGGAATCACATTGACTTTTCATACTATGTGTATGAATATACTTTAAGTATGAAGGGAGCTACGAATGGCCAAGAAAAAATCGCCCAGTGATGCTTTACTCACGCCTCCTAATTTTTATGAATCACGCAAGGGGGTCCTTAAATCTACTGATGATGTGGTTTACGGACTTCCAGCAGTTGTTAGAATTCTAAGTAGGAATCAAGGTAAGAGAGGCTTCTTCATTCAAGAGTTTGAAGTCTTGTTTGCAAGTGAGCTGAAAGAAGATGTTGAGCACGAAAAGACTTTTATCGATCACAAGAATCTAAAGGTGATTATCAAGCTTCCTGACCCTCCTAATGAGCACGAAAGGGAATCTATACGTCATGCCACGGTAATGGATTACACATTGGGAGTTGATGATTTAAAGAGCAGGGCCGGCCTAATAGTCTATTATGGATCAGACGAAGCCACGAAAAAGAAACTTATCGCGCGAGAAAAAAAGCTTGAGGACGAAGAGTAGGATTTACTATGGCAAATTTGCATGAACTTCATTTAACAATTCAAAAGGCTTGTAAAACTGTTGGGTTCTCAGTTGATGAGGCATTTCAGCGTGTCGGCACTCAGGTCCCCCTCGCTGATGAAATGGCGAAAATGTCAGCAATAACGTGGATGAGCCTCTGTGATCTCCTTTGTCTTTGTCCAGACCATGCCCTTTATGGGTATGACGAAAACCTTCATCGAAATCTTATAAATTATAAAAAAAATATAAATCCCGAACGCAAGGGGTTTAGGGGTAAACATGAATCTTCTTATCGTAGAAGACAACCCAGCTCTTGGCGAAGTGATCGAATTAATTCTGAGGATGGAAGGGTATAAAGTCTTTCTAACCTCTATGCCATCGACAGCAATGGAAACGCTTAAGTCGGAGCAGATCGATGGAATCGTTTCAGATATAAGGATGCCAGGGATGAGCGGAATAGACTTTGGAAAGGTTTTAAGAAAATCAGGAATTAACATTCCTATTGTTTATTTTTCAGCCGAGATGGACGGTGCTAACTTTTATAAAGATGACCTTATTGAAATAGGAAACAATCGATTTGTTGCTAAGCCAGCACCTACCTCCAATCTTGTAGATGCGATCCGGGAGCTTCTTCAAGGCACGCCCCCGTGAGTGAGTATTACTTTATTAACTTCCTCGACGTTGAAAAAAAACCTGATGATGGAGTGGTTTACGTCGCTTTAGGAGGTCTTGGTTTTTTGTTTGTTGACTCTGCCGAAATGGCCTCAAGCGATCTAACAACTATCGATACAAACATCTATAAGACAAAAATGGAGGCTTTGAACGCACTCCAGTTGATACAGCTCGCACTTCAGAAGAAAGATCAAATGTAGTCTAAACGCTCAAACCATCCCGATGTCTTCTGGATTCTTTGAATAAACACTTTTGATCCAATGTGGAACCTCAATCATATCTTGAGAATATCCTGTAGAAAGATATAAATTTTCAAACCCTAATTTGGATATTTTTTCTGATTCGACTTCGCCCCTGATGTCATCACCAAGATTACAATCGATAAAGATCTTGGCTTCCTTTCCGAAGCGTTGTCGGTTCAGGATAAATTCTTCAACGCTGTAATAGCTAAAAAAATCAGAACCTTTATCGCTCAAATAACTCTTCCATGAGAGATGAACAAGTCTGTCGTCGTCAATGAGAACAATTAGAGGCTTCTCTGTAGTAATGGGTGTATGACGGACCATTAGCTTAGGAAGAAGTTTAATGCCATTCTTAAGGCACTTCGTTTGGATGGCGATTTCTTCACTTCTAGCTGTGACTAATATACTGCTCGCCGTATGATCCAATTTCAGAATGGTATTAATGCCATTAACTCCATCTTCCATAGTTTCAAAGTCACTCAAAAGTAGAACATCTTTGGGCATTTTTGAGTACTCTGAAAACAACGAAGCAGCTGAGTAAAAATGCTCCAGTGGTATCGCTACATTTTTGAATTGATCCTTCCAGACTTCATGGAAAGACGGATCATCGTCGACAATAACTACCTTAGAGTAGTTGCTGATATTAATTGAACTAATAAATGATGCTGGCGCTGCCGATTTTGGAAGGCAAATGATAAAACAGCTTCCTTGGTTTTCTCCGGATTGAAAATTAATTGTTCCACCAAAAGATTCTATATCTTTGCGAGCATTGAAAAGTCCTAGTCCATTTCCATCATCCTTGGTCGTAAAACCTTTCACAAACAAACTGCCTTGAAGCTCAAAAGCGATACCTGGCCCATTATCTTTTACTTCAATAAAGTTCGAATCCTTGGACGCATAAAGGTGAATCTCAATCTTTCCTTGCTTTAACGGGAAACACTCGCAAGCATTATTAATCAAATTTGAAATGATACTCTTAAGGTTACTTCGATGAATTTTTGAAAATAATCCAGCATCATTAGGATGAAAAACCTCAATCAGGATATTGGGATTTCTCTTGCACTCAATGATTTTTTCCAAAACGACGCTTTCTACAAGGCTTAAAAGTTCTTCTGACCGATGACAGTTCTCCGACGAAGTACTGGCGAGCTTATTGTTCTTTAGAAGATTGTAAGAAACTTCTTCAATGCGGTTTATACTTAGGAGAAGTCTTTGTCTTGAGTTTTCTGGTAAGAAGCGAAGGTCGTCTTTTAGGAGTTTCAAAGCCTCTAATGGAGAACGAATATCATGTGCAACCTGAGTGGCCAGCTCACCTATGCCAGCAGCTTTTTCAAGCTCTAGGTTCTTATCATTCACTTGGTTAATTCTTTCCAGCATCGAGTTCAACTTCTCTTTTAGAAACTCAAACTCTTTGATGTCCCCATCGTATGCAAAATTAGTTTTTCCTAAGTCTACTGTGTCAGCTTGATCCAACATTCTTGTAATGGGAACGAAGAAAACCGAGCGCAAGATTCTCTTGAGAGACATAATGAATGAAAAGCTGAAAAGAATGATTACAAAAAGAGGAATAAAGAAAGCTAGGTTGTCATACTTGATAAGAGAAGCGGGGCCTTGAGTGCTTGCAATATAGCCTAATGTGTTCTTGGCGAATCGAATTGGAAGCTTAAATGAGTTGTTCATAGAGTAAGGAGAACAGCTCTCCTCGAAATTTAGCGGCGATCTAATGAACTCAATTTTTTTCAGTTCGTAATCCGTTTTTAGCTTATTCAATTCAAATTTCAATGTCTCAGGAGAGCCAATAATGATCTCCCTCGCAAATACGTCATTAAGATAGGAAATTCGATTTGATATTGAATGACACTTTTGGAGCTTTTCGAAATGATAAGAAATACCAAGCGTAATCGCCGAGGCAATTAGCGCAGACAGTACAAGATAGACAATGTACTTAAGGTACTGCTTTTCAAGCACAGACTTAAGTGGTCTGAGACCATGCTTCATTCGGCCTCCAGACTTTGAAGGGCGCTATTGTATTTAACCGTTCTTATATTTGAGATTAAATGCCCGTTTTTAAGACCGTAATATTTCCTCGCAGAAGGTATTTTTCCACTCATCACTTCAGTCTTCAAAAACTTAGTAAAATTTTCTGGGGTCAGATCACTTGTAGATTTACAAAGAAATGAACCCGCTATTACAACAGCATCATAGGTGTAAATCGCAGTTCCCATAATTTCTTGACCGAACCTTTTCAAAAATTCTTTCTCTAATGCAGAAGAGTTACTTGTCTCGCCGTTCATCCACGTTGCAGGAAATCGTAAAGTTAAATTTTTCAATTTCAAAGAATCGGAGAAAAGCTTTAGATCGGTTTTGGACCTAGCAAGGTTTGCGGAACCATATACAATACCATTAAAGTCTGTGCGGGTTACAGATTCGAATATTGGAAGAGTTTGTTGAAGAAACCCAGGTACATAAATAAAGTCGTAATTCTTACGGTTGATTTTCCCTTGAATAAATTCCTGGTTATTCTTGGTTGTGTCTATGTGCTCAATCTCAAGCTTTAACCCTATCAGCGAGAGCGTTGCTTTTAAGCTGTTGGCCAGTTCAATTGAATACGACGAATTGCCAGGTATTATTGCGATAGGCTTTTTGAGCTTTTTCTTGAGCATGTACTCTTTTACATGAATAGACACATCACTAATCGGATTCGCCAGAGAAAAGAAGAACGGATTTTTAGCATTTAGGTGATCCGTGGCAGCCCCACTGGAAAGCCCTATAATCCTCGCAGATTTGAAAGCTTCAGCCGCTAACAGCGCCTCTGAAGAATGAATCAAGCCAAAAATGACTTTCGCTCCCTTGATCGAATTGACTTCTTCGGCCTGCTTAAAAATGGATAATGGCTCTTTGCCTATTAGTTGCTTACTTTCCAGCTTACAGACTTTTTTTAGTCTCTCAAGTCCCAGTGTATAGGCTTGGCTGATTTGTCTTTCTTTGTTTGATGCTATGTATGTGTCGTTTGAAACACTGTTATCAATGAAGATCACTGTCTTGCATAGTGAAGGAGTAGATATGAATAAGCTTACAAGACAGACTAAACGCTTCATTCCAACTCCATAAGGAATTGTCCCGTTGCTTGAATAAATAAGTCCCGCTTATCTTTCCAGGATTCGTCTCTGGGCGCCTCAATGGTTATAGCAGGGATCTTCATTTCGTTACTGAGTGTGTTCAAAGAACCAGTGATTTCATAAGACATCTTCTCAACGACCTTGAGACTTAGACTTTCTGCTAATGCTTCCACTCGTGGTGTAAATTTATCGCTTGGACTCCCATACAAAATCAATGAATCAGAAAATGAATGTAGTGAAATAATTAAACCTGGCTTGAATTCTTCGAGCACGCTCATAAACGCTTTTGTCTCCGGCTCACTGCCAGCACAAGAACCTGGCTTGTATCTTGGATTCGTAAAAGTAGAAACCCAATTATGGGTAGGAATATTTCGGTTTAAGTCGACATCATTATAATTTGACCTAAGGCCGATAGTTCTGCCATCCACGTTTAAGCAAGGAATAATTGCTATGCTTGTCTTTAGTGAGTGAGCGCTTAAGAGTAATTTTATAAGTCCATTTGCGATCTCAATTCCTTCTGACTCGTCTCCGTGTACGCCTCCCACAACTAAAACCTTCAGCTTAGAAGGCTCACTTGAGCTAAACCAGCAGTCTATACTCTGGCCAAGCACTGTCGATCCTATTTTTTTAATATTAAGCTTCATACGCCACCAACCTTTGTCAGAGCATTGAAGAGCAGAGTCCCGCCAAGGTAGAAAAGCACAATACCGCAGATTATATTAATGGTCTTAAGTCTCTTTGAGTTGAGCTTTGTATGAAATATTCGCATCATTGCAGTTAGAGAATAAAACCATGTCATTGAGGCAAGGCAGACGCCAAGAATAAAAAGATGAGAAGAAGTTTGAGTTTTGCTATTGAAACTTCCTAGCAGTATTGACCCATCGACCAAGGCCTGCGGATTCATCCATGTAAGTACAAACGCTGATCTAAGGCTGGCAAAGTTATCCCTTTTTGAAAGGCTGGTATCAATTGTGGCACTTGCCTTGAAAAGAGATACGGCTATTTTCAATAAGTAGAGTCCTCCAAAAACTTGGAGAATTAGTGCGAAGATAGGAAACTTGTTAACAAAGAAGCCAATGCCAAAGTAGCAAGCCAGAGCCAGGGAAATATCCATAATAATTACAAATGAAGAAACTTTGAAAGACTCAGCAGTATCATTTGTCATTGAAGAATGGATCACAAATAAATTCTGCGCTCCAATAGGCATTACATAAGCAAATCCTAAAAGAAGGCCTTCGAGTAAAGTCATCATTGGCTCACGCCTTGCTTGAAAGTTTCTTTTATGAAGTAACTGTAGAACTCAATGTACGAATTAAAAGCAGGATTAAATCTCTGCGACTTTTCACTGTCGTGATGTAGGTGCAGCTCTTCTGGTAAAATCCACTGATAAAGATGATGTTCTACATGGAAGTTATTCCAATTTGTGTACCAACGCATAGGCAAAGAGGCATTTTTGAGAGTGCGTGTATTCTCGTATTTTTCCAGAGAAATACTTTTGCAACCATAATGTTCAGGCATTTCGATAAAGAAATGCAATGGCTCGGTTACACACACTAATGAAATCAAAAGATAGAAAATTACGTTTGATGGTGCAGTGACTATCAACAGGATCGCAAGCATGGCCCAGAACAAAAACACGCGAAGAGAGCTGTTCCTTTTTACGGAGTCTTTACTAAGGCAGCCCATCACTAACGAAGAATATTTTGCTATCCCAAAGATATACAAAGATAATTTCGAGAGAGAAATGCCCTCGCGAATTTCATTAAATCCGAAAAATTCTGTGTTTTTAGCGGTTCCTAAGTTTTGATGATGCCTAAAGTGCTCTTTTCTATACGAGTAGAAATCAATCATGACCGGGAAAGACAAGAAATTTCCAGCGAGGTCATTCAGAGTCTTATTTCTGAAGCCCATATAATGGATGCACTGATGGATTACTTGAATGGCATGAGCATTGATGAAGCCCATAAGGACAATGCCACCGATGATCTTGAAATCGCTTTGAGATAGCATGGCCAGTATTGAAACAGTCTGAACAAGGATAATTGTAGCAAACTTAAGTGCAAAATTTAGATTCTTAGCTTTTATGTTTTTTCTCATTTGATCTCCAGCTTTCTAAGCTCCGAAAGATCATTGTCATTCAGAAATTCAGAAACAATTTCATTTACTGGAAGCAAAGATTCAATGCAGCCAATCGCAAAGGCCAGGCCATGAGCGTTTTCTTGGGTAAAATAAAAATAGGCCGGGATACTCTCTGAGGCATCTGCTCTTACAATGCACTTGCCTAGTTTTAAGATAGAAAGAGCGCGGTCAGGTGCTCTTCCAGAGATGGTAAGCTTGATCTGCGGATTACTTCTCTGGAGTATTGTCTCTTTTGATGTCTTAAGTATTTTTAGAATTGACTCGTGGACGGCTAAGAAGACTTCATCTTTTGACTTGCTATGAAAATCATCCTCTGTAATTGGAGACACAAGCCTATCAATATACGACAGCTTGCCGACCACATCATGCTTATAATTCTGGAGACTACTGAACTTCATAGAGTTCTCCTTCAATCTCCTTCCGTAACAGGGGCTTTGTGGAAGCTTGATCTTTCGACCAATATTTATAGAAAGTTGATGACGATATTTTTAGCTCAGCAATGGCCTTCGTAGATACTCCATCATTTTCAACAAGTGACCTTTCCACGACTCCCTTGGAAAACTCTTCTAGAAATAGCTTTAATCCTATCTTTTTAATTTGTTCGTACTGATGATCTCCGACAACTTTATCAGCTCTTTTATCTATCGAGTTCTTAATGAAGTCTTTCACATATTCGAGAGTTAAAATGCCGTTGTCATCTCTGATAATTCTCTGACTCAGAGTAAGGAGTTCCCGAATGTTTCCTGGCCAATTATACTCTTCCAGGGCTGCTCTAGCGTCTTCTTTGATGACAACTTTTTTAGACTTTGAAAGCTCCGCCTTGAGAATGGGAATGATATCTTCTTTTCTTTCTCTTAAGTAAGGCTGAGTGAATGTAAACCCACAAATCCTTTGAAAGAGGTCTTCTCTGAATGTTCCATTAGCGACACGACTATGAAGGTCTTCTAGAGTTGCGCAAATAATTCTCACGTCTACTTTTACGGGCCGATCCGAACCAACAGGATAAAAGATTCCACTGTCAAGAAATGTGAGAAGGTTTTCTTGCATCTCCATGGACATTGAACCAACTTCGTCGAAGAGAATTGTTCCCTTGTCGGCCATTTGTAGTTTTCCAACTCCATCAGAAATTGCTCCTGTAAAAGCACCTTTCTTGTGTCCGAAAAGCTCACTTCTTAATGTGTCTCCGCTAAAATTAGCGCAGTTTACACTTACGAACCTTCCAGCCCTCTTCGATACTTCGTGAATACCTGAAGCAATCTTCGTTTTGCCAGAACCAGTAGGGCCTTTAATGAGAATCCCAATATCAGAAACTGCGAATTTGACTAATCTCTTCTGATTCGCTTCATACTTCTTATTCTTTGTAGGAGAGAAATAGTTCAGAAAGCAACTTTCTATGAATCCATCTCTAGAAAGGAAATACTTTGCAAGGGTTTCTGAAATGTGAGCCTTTTCATTTCCCTTATTGTAAACGTCTTGGCAGCCTGATTCGTAAGCTTTCTCAGCAATGGCATCATCTTCTATAGATGTCATGACAACTGTATAAATCCCTTTCTTCACTGCAATTGGGATTAGTTGAAGGCCCAGCATCTCATCCGAGTCATCTAACTTCAGATCAATATAGCAAATATCAAATTTACTTCTTTCCAATCGTATTTTGGCATCTTCGAATGTTGCCGACTCAATGATTGAGACATTGGAATCAAGCTGATTCACAATATTCATTCGGGCTATTTTCTCATCATCAATTACCAAAATATTCATACGCACCTTATTTCGAAATTCGAAAGACATATTTCTATATTCGAAATCATCCTTTGACATCATGAAATGTATTTTTTACATATGTGCCTTTATGGGATTGAAATAATTCAACTATTTCGCAGTGAGCCGGTAAAGCAATTCTGGCACGGAAGTTGATTAAGGGAGTTCACCCTGGCCAAGACGAAGGGCAAAAAAAAGGAGCAAGAATGATCCATGAAAGTCAGCAGCAGGCAGTAATTGATGAGTGCTTAAACGAGAGCGACGTACTCGAAGAGCTAGCTGTGAATGAAGAATTTTTGAAAAGAAAAGAGCAAGAAAACTGCAAGATTCTTTTTCTGAATCTACGGAGGAGCGACTGTCCTCGCTGTGGCTACACGACCAAGACTTCTAGCAAGTTTCCCTATTGCTCAGATTGCAATTGGGATTACCTGGACGATTCAAACCAAACTAACAATGTCGCGAGAGCGGCTTAACAGGAGAAATTATGAAAAACACAACAACAATCATCATCACCTTTATCGCTTTCTTCGCAGTTGCATGTAGTAGCGCTCACAAGAAAACAAATTATCTAGCTGAAGAAGAGGCTCAATCCTATGACCGCTCTTCGGTTTCACACTGGGGAGTTGGTGGCAATCAAGGTCGTTAGTTTAACCATAAAAGGAGTCTGAATGAAGCTATTGAAAGACGCTCTCGAAAAAAGTGTTCCAGCATTTTATCGTTTTCAAATTTTCATAAAAAATGAAAATGGCATCAAGAGGAACGTAGGGATGGCCTATCTATGCGAAGGGCATAGCGTGTACACGTTACGGCTGTGGACTTTTCTAAATGAGAAATTCTTTCTTTATCCTAGCAAGAATGATCCTCGAAAGTATTTCATCATGACCAAAGAGATTAATAAAAGCCCTAATCCAAAACGAAAATTTCATTGGAACGTGATCGGTTCTGCGCGGGCAGATGCCTCTCAGAATGTGTTTGAACTTCGTTTTGATCTTTTGGAGAAAAAGATCTTCATGAGCATTTACCCTGATAAAGAATCACCCTCTCGAAATGCTCCAGAGCTAGACGAGATTGATCTTGCTGCCTAATTAATTGAGGTTGCACAAGGTTTCAATAACTCATCACAAGGATTCAAGAAATGAACAAAAAACAAATGATGCTCGTGGTGGCCATTATGGCTGCCACAGGACTTCTCATGCCAGATTTTGCTCACGCAGGGCTTGAGACAAGCTTAATGGGAATCAAATCAAAACTAACTGGAGTCATTCTCCCGCTGCTTTCGGTGATTGGAATTGCTATCGCAGGCATTTCTTTTTTCACAGGGAATCCAAATGCGAAACAGCACATAGCATACGCAATCATCGGTTGCATGATCGGCTTTGGCGCACAAGGGATTGTGGACTTCATCGCCCAAACCGTCCGCTAGAGAGGTGAACAATGGAAGACGAAGGACTTATCACAACACGAGTGCCACGGGCACTAGAGATGAAAAGTAAGTTGTTTGGATACGAACTCCCAGACTTGCTTCTGATCTTCTTTAACCTTGCGATCACAAACTTGGTCTTTGGTTCGACTTCCTTTCGTTATCCGCTTGTATGGGGAACAACGCTAACTTTGGCGTTGTTCCTCTATTTTGCAAAGAAAGGTCGTCCAGACAATTACGTTCAACACTTAGGCGAGTTCCTTATCCGTCCTGCGTACTTTGCTGCCGCAGGATTGGACAAGGTTTATCGCAAATTTACTGGAAAGGTGAAAAATGTTTCAAAGAAAAAACACTGACCCAAGTTTATGTGAGGAGCTGCCTTATTGGGAGTTCTCGCAACTACCAAGGCCGCATCTAATCTTGAATGATGGCTCTCTGGTAACTGGAATCAGACTCTCACTCATCGACATTGAATGTTTCGATGATAACAGAGTCAACCAACTTGCTATGAGTTTGCGGGGAGTCTTGAACTCGATTTCTGAAAATACCAGCGTTCAGTTCTGCCTTTCGGTGGGTTCTGATTTTTCTGAGATGATTCAAAAACACTCAGATGCTAAAGCTCCTTCGATTCATCCACTCATTGCAAACATTGCTGATTATCGTGAGAAGAAACTGAAGGAAGCCCAGGAATCGTCAGAACTCTATCGTCCCGAGCTTTCCATTTACCTTCGTAGCCAGATGGTAGGAGGAAAGAAGCTGAGTTTTCTCAAGAAACAAGAAGACTTCTCCGAGTCTGCGAGTCGGAATTATGACGAAACGCTGGAAGTTCTCTTTCAGAACGTAGATACGCTCTTATCTTCATTCGCTTCTATCGGCCTCTTTGGAAGGCTTCTAAGCGTAGATGAAGTCCAAAGCCATATCTATGGGTTACTCAATCCAAAACGCTCTAAAACGGAACCTACGCCGAAGGTTAGAACTCCCAAGGAGGATAACCTTGAGAAAGAAACCTTAGAGACAATGGAATGGCTCGCCCAGCACTCCCCAAGAGAACAACTTGTCTTCGGCGATCTGGTCTTGGGCTTTGAGCAGTTCACGCTCGACTCTTACCATCACAGGGTTGTGACACTCAAAACTCTACCCGAAGCTACCTTTGCCGGACAACTGTCGACCTTTCTACGGATGCCTTTTCACTATGACTTAATTCTCTCCTTTGAGATTCCAAATCAGTCAGATGAAATGGCGAAGCTCCAACAAAAAAGGAAGATGGCTCACTCGCTTGCGGTGACTTCTGGAAACAGAGCAAGTGATCTTGAAAGCGAAACAAAACTCAGTTCAACGGAAGAACTTATCCGTGAGCTCCTAAGCACAGGCCAGCGAATCTACGCGGCTCAACTGAGCCTTATTCTTCGCGCTCCTGCAACGGATCAAGGAAATAAGAAACTTAATCGCCAAGTGCGTGAAGTGCTTTCTCGTCTTCGTTCTCTTCAAGGAGCCGAAGGTCTTGAGGAAACAGTCGGCTCTTGGAAGATTTTCAAAGGGAATCTTCCTGCTGCACCTGTCAGGCTTGAGAGGGCAAAAAAGTTCAAGACAAATAATCTTGTCGATTTTGTTCCGATCTATGGGCCTCGCGAAGGTGACGAAGATCCCACAGTGATTTTTAGAAACCGGCTGAATGGACTTGTGAGTTTTAATCCATTTGATTCAAAACTCACTAACTACAATCAACTGGTGACAGGTTCATCTGGGGCCGGAAAAAGTTTCTTAAACAACTGTATCCTTGTTCAAGAACTTGCTCGTGGGCTGAGAGTGTTCATCATCGACATTGGTGGCTCTTATAGGAAGCTCACGGAAAGCTTGGGTGGTCAGTATCTTGAAATGGATTTATCCGATCAGTACAGACTCAATCCATTCGACATTCCAGATGCCAGTCAGGAGCCATCAAACCAGAAGCTCAAATCACTTTTAGCGGTGATTGAAAGCATGATCGTGGAGGACGAAAAAACAAAACTCTCAAGACTTGACCGGGTTCTTTTAGAGAAAGCGATCATTGAGCTTTACGAAGAAAAGCGAAAGAAAAATGAAATCCCAGTTCTTTCTGAACTCATGGAGAAACTTGCGAAGAGTAAAGAGTCATCAATGGTGGATATTTCCAAAGTTCTCTTCATGTGGACAGGAAGCAGGCCTTACGGAAAATTGCTCGATGGCAAAGGCTCACTCAGAACCGATGCTCCGATCTGCACCTTTGATCTGAAAGGTCTATCGAGTTATCCCGATCTTCAAAGCGTGATGATCTTGATTCTAACGGACTTCATCTTGAGCCAGGTAGAGCAAGATAAGGTGAACAAGAAACGCATCATTTTGGATGAGGCTTGGCAATTACTCAAGTCAAACGCTGCTGCTGGATTCATGGAGTATTGCGCGAGAACTCTTCGTAAAACGGGATCAGGCATTACCTTTATCACTCAAGGCGTGGAAGAAATTGTAGAAAGCCCCATTGGTTCTGCGATTATGAACAATACTGCGACGAAGTTTATTCTTCTTCAACGTGGAGATTCAGAAATTCTAAAAAATGCTTTGAAACTCAATTCGCAAGAATTAAATCTGATTTATTCGCTTGAGCAGAGAAAGGGTGAATTTGCAGAGGGCTTCATGATCGAGGGCGATCATCGGCAGGTCATTCGAATTTTTCCAAGCCCATTTGAATACTGGCTTTCAACCTCTGATGCCTCGGACAATCGCTACATTCAAGAACTACGAGAACAAGGAATGAATCTCGTTCAAGCGATTGAAGAAGCGGCCCGCACTTACCCTAATGGAATCGCTCAAGGGAAAGCGGAATTGGAGGCAGCATGAGTATCAAGAAGAAGGTTGGAGTTCCCCAAAAAAACTGGACACTTTTTTTAAGCGGCGGGTTTGATTTGTAATTCATACTCCACTGGACTCAAATAACCAAGTGAAGAATGCAGTCTTTTCCTGTTATACCAAGTCTCAATAT
>JBFWTE010000023.1:0-60951 GCA_050247975.1 Bacteriovoracaceae bacterium | reverse complement strand
ACTGCCATGGCATCCTCAATAAGCTATTGTTAATGAGCGGTTTAGGGGCTGAATGACCAGCCTGATTTTTCAATCGTGACCTCTGAATTCCCTCTACAAGGTCAGCAACCTCTCTTTGTGCAATTATGGCGTCTGCTTCGCTCTCTTGCTTAATACGGGCAATTTCGAGGCTTATACGGGCCTTTTCTTTGATGATGTCACAATTCTTCTGAGCAATCGCACTTTGGTGAGCCGGTTTGGTACAAGTGTCCATCGCCCGAGTGTAAAGGTCAGCTATTTTGTCCTGAACTTTTATGTGGGCTACACTTCGAGCAAGTCTGCCTACTACCTGTCTCAGTTCAGGTGAGAAAGCATCTGCCTTATTTCGATCAATCAGGGGGGCCAAAAGTAAAACTTGCTCAGGTGTAACGAGCATTGATGGTTCGGTTCCATCATTTGTGGCCCGATAGAATGGATGGGGCGCACCCTTTTTAGCCCAATCATCTTTATTGTTCCACATCTTCTCAGTTTTGGAGATGATGTCACCTTTTGAGAATCCTCGGTCTTGATATTTAATCATTTCTTTCAGGACGAGCATGATTTCTCTTTCAAGATCATTCATCTCGATTGCAATATCTTCATCAACAGATGGCTGAAATGTACCTCCTCGACGGATTGTTGCCCCCCCATTTACCTCAACTCCAGGAAAGAGCTCTTTTAAGAACCTTAGAGATTGAACCTGCCGTGAGTAACGATGTCCTCCTGAATTTAATGGAATATATCTACCTGTGCGATCTTTGATTTTTTCGGGAAACATATCTGCTATAAGTGAATCAAACGTCCACCCTTGCCCACCTTTCTTGTCTGTCTCACTCGCTTGTGATTTTTTAGAGCCGCTTGGGTTGTTGTCGTTTACTAGGCAATACTCTCTAGCTTCACCTGCTGGAATTCCGTTGCTTGTTGCCTGTTTAATACACTGTCTAAGCCCTTCACTTTGAAGCATATCCACGTTTCCAATTCCATCAAGCATTTGACAAGTATCAAAGGTTAACTGTGCTTCTGCGGTCGCTAACATTTCAGCATGATTCATGATGTGGCAGAAGGTAGGACTCACATTACAGGCAAGCATGGATGGTAATGCTCCAGAAATTGCCTGTACTGCCTCTTTGGCTCGATTAACTGTCTGCGTTCCCACATTTTTCCAATAATCTTTTGTGAGTAACTTTTTTGGTATCATCAGTTGGGCCGTTGTCCAGTCTGTGTAACCACAAGTTTGTTGAGCTTCGAGTCCTAATTGAAAGTCAACAAGTTTGACTGACCTCAGTGTAGGCGGCTGACGATTAGGAAAGCCAAACGGCCTCATAATCCGGCCACCATTGTAAGTGTCGTATTCTGTCCATTTTCCTGCATAAGCATTGTTGATTCCAATAAGCGTGATGATTAAAAAGATGAATCTCATAAACCTTCTCCATAAGGATGTTTTTCACTCATTGTTTTTAGTGCTTCAAGGGGAGTGGAACCATCTCTTCGTAATTTGTTATAGAACTCCACTTCGTTCCCCGATGTCGTGCAAATTGCGTTCATATAGGGTGAAAGGGGAACAATGAGAGAGCCCTTAAAAGGGCTTACCTCATTGTTTGAATACACATAGGCTTGTGAGCGTTTGAAATGAAATTCTTTCGTGAGGGATTTCATAATCTGGAGATCAGCTTCGTTGAATTGATCTTTCCATGCACGTTCGGCCATAGGATATAAATCACCGAGGGGAAGAAATAATTTTTGAGTTGAATTCCCCCAAATGGTTTTTCCCGCCGCTTTCTCAGTGTAGTCCTTCACATCATTTGTAATTGCGATTGCTTGTGCATTAAGTTTTGCACAAGTTTTAATAACCATGTGGATAAATTCATCCATGAGCTTTTGAGAATCACCCTCTCCGTGCAGTAGCATTCCAAGCTCTTCAAAAACGATCAGCTTGGGTGTTGATCTTGGCAGCTTAGCGAGATCACGCCCAATTTTGATAAAGGCCATCATTGCCGCAATTTGTGCAAGAATTGGATCACTGATTCCATCAAGATCGTAAGTTAGAAACTGATCTAGCGGTCTATGTTCCATTTTCTCAAAGCTTGAAAAGATAAATCCATATTGTCCTGTCTCATAAAGGTTTACAGACCAACGGCTAAGATCATCTTTAGCACCCTCGACATCCTTTACTCCGGATGCCTTCAGGTTTTCACAAGCAGAAGGCATTTGGGTCAATACATCATTCCAAACAGGGTGAGGATCAAATACGAGATTTTGCTTTTTTGCATTTTCTTGATTTTTAAGATGATTATTAAAAGCGAGTTTTATCGACTCTCTTAAAATTTCAGAGTGACAGGCTGTAATTTTGATCCCTTCATTCTTTTGAACTAAGGCTGTTGAAATGAGCAGATAAAGATTTTCTATATCATCTTCGTCCCATCCCTCAAGGGCAAAGGGGGAGTAAGGATTCTTCCTTAAAGTTTCTTCATTGAAAAAGATTACTCGTCCATTAACGATGTCTGAGAGCTTTTGGTATGAAGACTTCTTATCAATAACACGAACAATTCCTTCAGGGTTCCGAGAAATGAATTCCATTATAAGTTTTGTGTTAAAAACAGATTTACCACCACGGCTCATGGCCAGGAGGGCAGTCATTTTGTTCCCTTGGCCTGCGAAAAGATCAAACTTAGCCTCTGTCATCGAGCGAGAAATCCAAAGTTGTTTACCGTTTTGTGACGGCCCTATAAACAGGGGGGCAAATGCCATCGCATTTTCGAGCCTGATTTTTCGTGATCTTCCCTTCATCTTGTTTTCTGCTGGTAAACAACTTAACGGGAGAATGGTTTTCAAAAAGTGAATCGGAATTTGCTTTTCTTCCTGTAGGCGACTTCCCAAATAATCCATAGACAAACTTTGAAGTGCTCCAATAAGGTCAGGGTTTAAATTATGTGTAATAACTTTGAAGCTCTGAACACAATATGGCTCTTGTGAATTTACGTTTTCTCGGAAAAATTGAAACTGTGATGCCTCTCTGATTCGAGTTGCCTTTCCAGAATACCAACCCTCTTTGGCGGCCAAATCAGTTCCGAATTTATTTGAACCATGAGATAGTGTCCAAATACAATCAAAGTTCGTACATGGGATGTCGTTAATGAAAAGTCTCATCTGCCCATAGTTGAATGATTCTGGTAAATGCTCTAAATGAAATAGTCCTTTCTCAGAGTTACCAATCGTAACTTTGTCACCATTAAGCGTTACCTTTTTTACATAAACATTTTCATGGATGTTTGACTGACTCCCAATAGCCACATGGTTTTCACCTCCAGATAGTAAATTTTGAGTGAAGTAAATCAAGTCATAGCAAGTAAGGGGAGATAGTTTAAAAAATCTTGTTATATTGTGCTCAAGATTGGCCAATTCAAGTTTGAATTTTTTTAAATGATCCTCATAACTTGATTTTGTGGACTCGGACTCTGCTCTTGTAGAAAATAGGAGTTTCTCCTTAAGAGATTGGTCGTCATGCTTTATACAAAATCGTATAGAAAGGTATATCTCACGTTTAACAATTTCTTGAGTGTCATAAAGGTATCTTTCTTCTCTCACTAAAATCGAGCCAACACCATCAGAATCAGAAATACCAAACTGTTCTTTTGTTCGACGTTGTGAAAAGTGAATTGAAATAACTGTATTGCCAAGGTCTGCATGAGATGGAACCCCAACCAACACTGATCGAAGTCCCTTATGGAGGGTAAGTAATTCTGATTCCAATTCCTCATTAGTTAAAGGTTCATCATAAACTCCGTTTATTTTATATATTGCTCCGATGTCACCATTTTTGAGCAGGAAAAGTCCATTTTCGAATTCCTCTCTTACTTCAAAGTGAGCTTCACAGAAGTTATCAGGAAGGCGATTTAAATAGCTGTCAAGATACCCTTTGCTTTTTGGAATAAGGGGAAGTTTATTCTTTAACATAATCCCCCTCCAACACCACTTCGATGTCATTGAAGTTAATTTTCTTCTCCTGATATGGGATGAGATAAACCGCTTCAAGGTTCATTATGTTCTTGTCATCTACCAGTGCATAACTTCGGACTACTTGGACTTGAGTTCCTACCTTTTCAAGATTCAGAACAGGTTTAGATTGTAGTGTTCTTTCATCTTGATTTTTATCATCTTTCATCACTCCAACACCGGTTGGGATTGAAGAGCATGAAGATAAAAGTATTAAACAAATGAAACTAATTCTTTTCATCTGAATCTCCTTGTGGGCTTAATGTATTTGCGGTGTTGTTTCTGATTAAGGTTGATTGATCCAGCTTTGTTTCAATGAAAAACTCCTGTGGAATTTGAATTTCACCTTTAATTGTCAGAAAAATTTTTGATCCTGGGGCCATGGCAAGAGTAGGGGATAGGCCCTTATAGTAATCTATCCACCAATCAAGAAATCCAGCACTAGCTCCGGCAATAGATTTCCCCATTATGTACCTTGCATCACTTCCTTGAACATTCGATGCAGTTTGTGGATTTGAGTTGACCCCTCCGCTCGAAAGATCAGTTTGTACTTGAGCAGCAGCCATTGCTTTTCCGAATTCTGAAACACCCGATTGCAAAAATTGCATTGCCGCCGCCGCAACTTTCCCTCGTGTTATCAGTTCGGCTTTTTTACCAATGTATTCGTCCTTGAAGTCCCTTAGTTGTGCATGAAGTTGAATTTCAAAAGTTGAACCTTTACTCGTCCTACATGAGATGGTTTTCCCCTCACCATAGATTCGTTCGGTGTTATAGTTTCCACTAACGTCAATCCATATATGGCATCCTTTAAGCTCTACAACAGCTCCATTAGGGCCTAGGAAAGCATAATCAAGTCTCGCATCGACTTGTCTAATCTCTGTGGAAACCTCTACTCCTGCCATAAGAGTGGCAAGGGCTGTAGAACCGCTTGGTAGAGTGATTGAGTTAATAGTGTCAGGTGCGATAAGTGGGGCATTAAGTACATAGATCCCAGATTCCACAGTGGGTTCAACCTCGGCCGGAATTGTAACGACTGGTAATACAGGAGGCTGTGGTTTGGGTTTTGCATAAACTCTTTTCGGAGCCGCTTTTTTTACTTCTACCGTTTGAGTGGTTTGAGTAATTATTTCCTTTGATTTTTGAATTTTCTCTTCAAATTCACGATCACTCATCACCGGCTTGTTCTCAACGCGGATATCTGATAAAACCCGATCTTGTGGAATAAATGAAGAGTGTGTCCCTTCTGTCACGTTTGAAACAACCTGATCTGAATTAAGTGCATCCTGAGAAGGAAGATCGTTTGCAAATGTAGTAGATGTTAATAAAAACAAAAGTAGTCCTTTCATGGGAGCACCCGCTTAAAGTTAATAAGTACATTGCTACTTAAAATTAAATAAGCCTTATCCCCGTTGTGTACAAGAGATGAATACTTTAGCGTGTTTGACTGAAAGTTATTCAGTTTCAGAAAGCGATCTGTTGAGCCTGTTAAAATCTCAAAAACGTAGTGATAGACTCCTTTGGGATTCATATAGAGTTCCTGGAGTCGGTAGGTATTTTTGTTCCCATCAATTGTCTTATTCGTTCCTCCTTGGTTCATTACGTCTTTAAATCCATGACGATTCCCACGACAAAATAAAACAAAAGCCTCAAGTTCATCAGTTTTTAATGGGTCTTTTTCAATACGTGTAATATCAACAACTGGAGTTTGAACAAAGTCTCCTAAAGCGAATTTGACATCAATCAGCTCTTTATTTGAAAGTTTGAATGAACAAAAAAGTTCACCATCCTTTCTATTGGGGACAAGCCTTAGAAAGAAGTTTGATGTTGTATTTTGGATTCCCTCAACTCCGATAACCTTTCCGAGGGATGCGGGGGTACAATTAACTCCAAGAACAGGATGATTAAAAACAACCAGAGTTTCATTATAACGATTGACCTTATATTCATAGGCCTGTGCCTTTGCTATTAAAACTAAAAGGACAACTAAAATGAGTGCTTTAATTTTCATTTTCAACCACCCCTCTCTTTGCCGCCTCAAGTTGTTTTTTCATATTCATGTATGGATCAACTGATGAGTCATCAACCTTAACGCGAGAGACTTTCAGAGCGAAAGGATTGTTCTCATCCGGCCAAACTGATTGGCCAAGGATCAAATAAGCGACCTCCTTCTCAGAGTATGGTTCATTATTATTGATAAAGATGGATCTTTTACCGACAATAAGAGCACAGGCACGTTTAATCTTTTCACACCATAGAAATTCAGATTTCTTATCGTCCATATCAAACGTAGAGACGATTCGATTTTCTCTTACGTAGCTGAAGCGATCAGTGCTTATCAAATTAGCCTTGGTAAGTTCGACAAGTTTGTTTGAATAATATGTCTTGAAAAGCTCATCATAATTATCTTGTATCGAGTTGTAAGACCACTGTTCTTGAAGTTCAACGATTCTTCTGGAAACCGCTTCTACGTATGAATTTGAAATATAACTTTGAGCTGGAATTTCAAGTTTTCTCTGAAGGGCGGGAACAAGAACCAGTCTTTCAGCTTTGAAATCATTGATTGCTTTAATAGCAAGTAGAAGCGTTGAAACTCCTAGTGTACCAGCAAGAATCATCGCTAGAAGTGCCACTGAACGCCATACCTTTAACTGATATTGTGAACCTTCAAGGCGATCAAGCCATGAAAAATAGTTTTTAATTTTCTCCACGATACTCCTCCTTCGAAAGACAGACGTGTTGAATGGATGGAAAAATCATTCCAGTAAGTTTTGTTCGTTTTGCCAATTCTTGAAATTGAAGCGAATAGGTTAGTGGTAAGCCCTTCTGATCGAACGAGAAAAAATATCTCGCTATGAAGGCAAACCCCAATGCTGAAAAAGGAGCTACAATAGGATTGATTACCAAAGTACCTAGGAAAATCCAAAAACACCCTAGCATCGCAGGTGCTTCAACACCTAAGATGTGAATGGGTAGATCGACATTTTCAATACGAAGAATGCGAGCGTTACTATAGTCAACCATATTGTCCTCCTACTTGATGATGGAATACGCCACATAAGTTGTAATCCCACAGGTAATTGCACCAAGGCCAGGCCCTAAAGCGCCAAACCATTGTTCATCAGACATTCTTTTAGCTGTCTTCATTCCGAAAGAGATCGCACCAACCATACTTGCGGAGAATAAAAGCCAGTTTAATAGATTGATAGCGTCTGTCGCTTTTGTACTCCCTTTCAGTATTCCTTCTGGTGCTGTTAAACAGGCCTGGTCTTGGGGATCACAAACTTGTGCATAAAGTTTTGAAGTTGCGATCATTGTCGACAAATAAAGTGTCGCGTAGTTCATTTTTTTGAACATAAGTCCTCCTAGTTATAAAAAAATAAGTTTGCTAAAAACGGTGAGATTCCTACGAGAACAGAAGCCGAACCTGTAAGCAGGGCTTGTCCATATTCTTCTCTACTCAAAGAATGTGAAGCCCTTAATCCGAGCCAGATACACCCAAAGGTAGTAATAAGAGCTATTCCCCAGAGATAGGTATTTAGACTTTCAAACACAATAGGGGTGTCGAGATCAGTAAGTGTCGATTTGAATTCTTCCTGCCAAAGCATAATTATTCCTTTAGTATTTGGGCTGAAGCCGCAAGATAATCTTCTAAAGATTTATTCCCAACGATCTTCGTAGCCGCGTTTGTTTTTGGATTATGGATAACAACAACAGGAACAACCCCGTCTGGTGCATAATTTGAGAGTGTTTCTGGTGTTGCTCTTGAACTTTGAATCATCCCTTCAAAGTGTTTGATTCCTTTCTGGTCTGCTTGAAGAGGTCTTACATCGGGAAGATTTTTAATTTTCTTTGCAAGCTCAGAACAATGGGGGCAAGTGGAAGAAAAGATAAAGTAGTAGTTTAACTTTTTTAAGTCTGTCTTAGAGACATTAGGAGTTTGATTTAAAGGAAGTGACGTTTTCTTAGTAGGGACACGATTTCCTTTTCCGAACTGATAGTAGCGATCTTTCAGCTTTCCTTCTAAAAATAACTCTCTCTGTGCCTCATCTACGGTTGCCTGTATTATTGTCAGTTGTTCAGCTTTAATTTCATTTCTAAGTAGCCAGTATTTTGCATAGGCCTTATTCGTTGGATTCTTTGCCAGAAGAAGGAACCCTTCATCTGGTACGTGGTTTCCTTCTTTCCAGAAACGGTTTGTCTTTGGGTTTAATAAGTCTTTCCATTCCTCAGGAGCCGATTTGGCTATATCAGCATTGCCTCCGGACGTATTGAACCTGAATGAAATGGCCCATGAGGTTGTAGTGCTGAGGACGAAAATAATTATAAGTGTTGTTTTCATATCGAACTCATAAGGCAATGGGTGTGCCAGGTTTTCAGTTAGTGAAATCAGGATATTAACTGGGGATTAAATTTATGAATCACCGTAAACGGTGAAAATGCTCACCGAATATGGTGATCAGCTGCAGTTTTACAAACGGTTAACGCAGCGCAATTAAAACAGATTTGCAAAGTCGGATATTTATTGCTAAAACCTCGCTCAATGAAAAACGAAACATTTTTAAATAACACTATTCAGTTCTGTATTGTGGAAGATGATCCAGTCTTTAGAGATCAGTTTGCATTGATGTTAGAAAAATTCGGTAAAGTACGGCAGATTGCAAGCTATCGTGAGGCCATTCATTATTTAAGGACTCATAGGCCAGATATGCTCTTTATAGATCTGGAGCTTGATGGGGTGAAGGACGGCCCGAAGATCGTAGAACAAGCATCATCTCAGGATATTCATTGTGTAGTTGTTTCTGGGCATGATGACGAAGACTTAATTAAGGAGTGCATTGATAAAGGAGCCAAGGACTATTTTGTTAAGAGTGATGTGAATACTACTCTTAAAGATATTATCGCCAAATACAAGCGGCTGTATAAGAAGCCTACGAATTCAGAGTTTCTTTATACCAATCATCCCCAATTTAAACAGAATCTTGAATTTTTATTAGGAAATGCGAAAACAGAATTCTCTATCCTCCTATCTGGTCCAACTGGTTCTGGTAAAACCTTTTTTGCAAAACAACTTCATATGAAGAGTGAGCTTAAAGGCCCCTTTGTTCAAGTCAACTGCTCAGCGATACCAAAAGAGTTATTTGAATCAGAAATGTTTGGGCATGAGAAGGGAGCATTCTCGGGTGCAGTTTCAAAATATACTGGAAAGATTGCGGAGGCTAATGGAGGAACACTGTATCTTGACGAGCTTGATAGTATGCCACTTGAGCAACAGGCGAAACTGCTCAAAGTCATTGAAGAAAAAGAATTTTCAGCGGTAGGTTCAAATAAAGTTCAAAAATCACAATTTCGTTTGATCTGCTCTGCTCAAAAAGACCTAAAGAAGATGATTGAAGAGGGCAGGTTTAGAGAGGATTTATATTACCGCATATCTTTAATAGAGACTCGAATCCCGACATTAGCTGAAAGGAATTGCGACATTGTTCCTCTCCTAAAAAATATGCTTAATGGGCCACGTCGTTTCTATTTTACTTCCGATTTTAGAGAGTACATTGAAGCATACCCGTGGAATGGAAACCTCCGTGAACTTCAAATCTTCGCTTCTAACATCATTATAATAGGAGAAAGTAAACTCACTGAACGTCTGGCCCATTCTATTTTAAATCGTAATAAACAGAGTGAATCCCTCTTGAACGAAGCCCATTTTGGACTAGTTGAGAAAGTGGGTTTTAATGAATTTATGAAAATGGTGGAAAGGGAAGTTCTGAGCCATTTCCATGAAAAAAATAATTCAAACCTCACCAAGACAGGTGCAAATCTGAAGCTTCCTTGGACGACGGTTAAACGTAAGTGGGAACAGTATGAATCTAAAGCATGATATAGAGGCTCCGATCGGGACTCTGAAAATGATTATTTCAATGTTGAAGGACGACGGAGTTCTTCCTGAGCGTATGGAAAAAAACGCTGAGGCTAGCTTTGCAAGAATTAAAGAAATACTTGAAAAGTGGAAAGCTGATCAGCATAAGAGCGAGGTTCAGGGTGAACATTGAACAAATCATTCAAAAATTTAACCTAAAGCCGCTTCCTGTTGAAGGTGGATTTATAAATATCGTCTATCGTGCGAAAGACTATGTGAAGCTAGAGCGTGGTAATCGCTCATGTGGTGATACTGTTATGTATCTTATTACTGAAGATCAACCATCTAAGTTCCATAAACTTCTTTCTGATGAATTCTGGCACTTCTACGCTGGCGACCCTGTGGAGCAAGTGATTTTCACGGAGAATAAAATCATTGAGAGAGAGTTAGGAAATACCAATTTTCAGAAACACTCACCACAGGCTCTTGTTCCTGCAAACTATTGGCAGGCTACTAAGTTGGTATCGGGTGGAAATTGGGCATTACTGGGTACAAGTGCATTCCCTGCTTATGACCCTGCTGATAACGAGTTTGCAAATTACGAAGAGCTAATTGAGCGTTTTGTTAAATTTTCCCAGCTAATTAAAAAGTATTCTTAAGAGAGGTTTATATGAAAACATTAGAGAACATTGACGCAGTAATTTTCGACTTAGGTGGAGTGATACTAAACTTAGATTACAACCTAACAGTAATTGAGTTTGAAAAGCACGTTGAGGGACTAGATCGCAATGTCTTCTTTGGAAAGAAAGAACAACTACCGTTCTTTAGTGCTTATGAAGTAGGGAAGATTTCTACTGAAGAATTTATTAAATCCTTTAACGATTACTATATGAAAAACTTTTCATATGAAGATTTCAAAAGTTACTGGAATGCGATGATTCTCGACATACCGTTGGGGCGGATTGAACTGATCCGGTCACTAAAGACTCAAGGAAAAAAAGTGTTTCTTTTAAGCAACATCAATCATCTTCACGAAATTGCAGTAGAAGAACGATTCAAGGAATTGGGCGAAACTTCTAATTTCCTATCTCTTTTTGATAAGGGGTACTATTCCCACCATATTGGCCTTCGTAAACCTACTACTGAAATTTTTGATTATGTAATGAAAGAGCAAAACTTAACTCCGGATAGGACAGTTTTTATTGATGATAGTGTTCATCATGTTGAAGGAGCCAGATTAGTTGGCATAAACGCGGTTCATTTATCAGATGGCCAACCACTAGAAACACAAACTTATCTTTATGCTTAAGATTATCAGTCTTCTAATATTCATTCTTTGGGGAACTGCTTATAAGGTAGAGGCAAATACTTCGCCTTTCAGAGTCTATGTTATACATAGCTACATTCCTGGACTTTGGTCTGAAAATGCAGAGCTAGGATTTAACAAGGGTCTTAAGTTTCACGGCATCAATAATTATGAGATCAAAACTTATGATTATGATTACGTCCGTCAGCGTAAGGAGAAGGATAAGCATCTTTCAAATATTTTGATTGAAATTAAAAATTTTAATCCCACTGTGATTGTAGTGTTCGATGATGAAGCCGCCGAAGATTTCATTCCCACATTGAATTTCCTTAACATCCCAATCGTGGCAAGTGCAATAAACAAAGATGTCGAGAAACTCAGTTGGTATCTAAAGGATGGCGATCCTAAAAGAAATTTCACTGCAATTCTTGAACGGTACCCATTTGAGGGGCCTCTAAAACTTTTGAAGAAGATTCGACCAAACATTAATAAAATTTCCATCCTGACAACTTCTAATGATTCTTCAAACATCATCACTGCTCAGATACTGGAGAAGTTTAAAGAATATAATAACCAGTTTTCAGACATCAAACTTGCTGACGTGATCCAGTCAAAAGAATGGAGTGTATGGAAGAAGGCTGTTAGAGAAAAGAAAAATCCTAACGAAGCCTTTTGGATACTTGTCCCTTGGGACGTATATGAAAATGGAAAAGAAGTTACAATTAAAGAAATTGGTACATTTTATCAAAAAGAAAGCCTAATCCCGGAGCTAGGTATTGTAAATGCGTCTCAGTTACTTGGCATGCTTTTATGTTTCTCTGTTAATTCGGAAGACCTTGCTTTTGAGGCGATATCAACGGCTATTACTGCCAGTAAAGAAAAAAAGAATCTTCGTGACATTCCATTTGCAAAGGTAAAATCGGTTCGAGTGGTCATCAATAAAAAAAGAGCGGATCAACTAAAATATAAGATACCAAATGAGATGCTTGATTTTGCCAAACTGGAAAAGAAAATCCCATTGGATTATTTGAGATAATATGAAACTTCGTCTAATTCTCATTTCTTGTTTTCTAAGTATTGTGCCACTCTTCTTGGTTCAGTCTTATCAATACTTTAAACAGGAAAGATCAGCCCTTGAAGCTCGTGAGAATGAGAATCTTAAGGAATTAAAAAGTTCAGCAGAGGATATTTACAATGTCTTAAGCACAAGTCTTGATACTGTTTCACTCCTTTCGCAACTTTCACTCGCTTCCGTTTCCATCGAATATAATCGCCCCGAAGCTCTTAACGACTATCTTACTCTTTCCAATAAGCGGAATAATAACTTCTCCAGGATTGTTGTCTTCGATTCATTTAAACAATTTTTTACCTCTACTGGCCAAGGCTCAGTGATAGACCTAATTGAAAATGCCTCCGCCATGAAAGATGTCGCACAAGAGTTAAAAGATTCTTCCAAAAATGAGATCGCAACTTTTAGGCTCGAAAAGGGGAGTCCCACTTTTTTTGTAGCATCAAAGATTTTTTCAAGTGAACGAGCTTTAGTAGGCTATCTCATAGGAGAAATTGATAAATCTTCAGTTGTAAATCTAGTAGCCAAATTGGCTTCACGCTTAAAATTGGGCAATAGTCAGGTCAAACCTTTTTTCGCAGAATCAAAACTTGCTAATTCGATATGCTCATCACTCAATTTAACAAAATCACAAAATCTATCAATCTGTTTCAGAGAAGAAAAGGTTAGTCCCCTTTTCTGGATTAACTCATCAACACTCACTCTTGCACTCATATTGCTTCTGTTGGGTTTTGTGTACTTTGTATTTTATCACTATTTTATAGGAAAGATATTAAGTCCAATCTACAAATTCCTAGAAAACATCACACAAATCACAAAAGGGGAGTTCACACCTCTTTCATTGAATAGTAAGTATCCAGAAATCAATAATCTTATCGATGCCTCAAATATCATTGGAGAAAAGCTTCAACAATTTCAAGAAGGTGAAATTGAAAGAGCGAAGAGTGATGCGGTTGCTATGACAGCAGCTAAAGTGGCTCACGATATTAGAAGTCCTCTCACATCCCTAGAATTCATCGTTAAGAATATTGGTCAAAACCTAGCTGAGAAGGAAAGAATTACCGCTAATCAAGCCTTGGAGCGTATTAGTGATATTTTAAGAACCCTTGGAGGCAAAAATCCTTCCGAGGATCAAAGCGAAGCAAAAGTTGAGATCATTGATCCCTTAGTGAAGCGTATTCTATCTGAAAAACGACTTGAGTTTAAGACGAAGAATAATATCGAAATGAGGCTTTTCAACAACATTCCCTATGGGACATTCGTAAAGATTTCAAAAGCTGATTTTTATAGGACAATGTCTAATCTTATAAATAACTCTGCTGAAGCCTCTATTCCCGATCAAAAGCTCTCTATTGACCTTACATTAGCGACTCATGAAGGCGAGTGCCTGATAACAATTCAAGATAATGGGAAGGGAATACCAAAGGATGCTCTTTCACGCGTTTTTCAGCACGGAGTGAGTTTTGGCAAAGAATCCGGTTCAGGAATCGGTCTTACCTCTGCTAAAGAGACAATCGAAAAGTATAATGGGTCACTTTCACTTCTTAGTGAAGAAGGAAAAGGAACTGTTGTCACAATAAAACTTCCTATAGGATCGGCTCCACGTTGGTTTAAGACGTCTTTGAATCTTTCGACATCAAATGTTTGCATCATTGATGACGATGATTCGATCCATTCTATTTGGGACGAGATTCTATCTGGTAAAAATCTTTCTATTACACACATCAAGTCATCTGATGAATTTGAAATGTGGGCCAGGGGAATCAACAAATCAGATTTTTCATTCCTTTTCGACCTTGAACTTCTTGGCTCCAAAATGAATGGTCTAGAACTCATTGAGAAGTTTACTCTTGAAGGTCGTTCTACTCTTGTTACAAGTCACTATGATGATTTATCAGTCCAGGATAAGGCTCAAAAACTAGGTGTAAAAATTATCCCGAAAGATTCAGCTTCAAACATTTCAATTGATCTTTCTCCAGTTCCTTCTCAAAGAATGGTTCTAATTGATGATGATAATTTAGTTCACATGAGTTGGGGAATGGGAGCTGATAAAAAGCAGGTCGATCTGGCCACTTACTTCACAATTGATGACTTTCTAAAAGACGCTGAAAAATTCTCTAAGGACACCGCTATATACATTGATTCAAATTTGAAAGACGGTGTAAAGGGAGAGATTGAATCCAAGAAAATCTTTGATCTTGGTTTTGAAAACCTTATGCTTGCCTCTGGAATGGATTTTTCCCAGTTACCTTTCTGGATTAAGGGCAATCAGGGCAAGTCATTCCCATTACACTAAAGGATCGTATTATGAATATTTTTGAGAAAATTGAAAAAGAAAGAGGAATGGTTGCAAGAATCTACTCCGATTTTAATCAGTTTCCTGAGAGTGTAGACGCTCACTTCTCACTCAATAAGGCCCTAATGCTTGAGGATGGCCCACTTCCACGAGAAGAACGTGAGTGGATCGCAGTTAGTGTTAGCGATGCTAATGGCAATACTTATTGTCTCACTCATCATAAGGCGGCACTTGATAAATTCAAGGGTAAAATGAATTTCGATCAAGTTAAAACTATTAACGAACTTGCACGATCTTTGACAAAAAATCCTGATACTTTCAATCGTGAGAAATTCAGAGAAAAATTTTTAAATCTTGGATACACAGAGGCTCAATGGCAACACGCCATTAACATCATTGGATATTTCAATTACACTAATAGGCTTGCCTTCGGAATGGGTATAACCCTTGAAGAAGGTTATGAGCAAAGCTGTAATTGATTAAGACCTCATTCGAGGCCTTCCAGGTCTTCTACTTTGTAATAGGTAGATCCATTGTCAAAGGTCATAATACGGTCTTCTTGTTCTTCGGAATCAACCCATTCTTGTTTGGCTATATCCCATGCAGTTGGATCAAGCTGTTGAATGGCCCAAAGTGTGTTCACTTTGATAAAACCAATTTGAGTTTCATCGGTATAACAACCTTCCATTGAGGACTCAAATTCAGCATCAATATCAACGGGAGTGAGTTCTTCGCGTAGAATATGCTCAATAACCCAATTCAGGCCATATTCAACTCCTACGCCGGGCAATTCTCTCATGAGATCATCTGAACCACATGAGAGGCAAACGCCGGTGTGTGCTTGACAGTAGCATCCGTAGCAAAATGGTTTTGTTCTTTCTAAAGCTACCTGTTCAAGTTTTTTCATCATTTCAGATTTCATTACAATCTCCTCGTTTCAGTTTGTTTTCCCCGTTTGGGGCCTCTTCACCCAAAACTGAGAGGCCCAACGGGAGAAAAAGCGAAGTGACCGAGGAGACCGTGTTCAACCCTTTGGGGCATGACAAATGACAGGAGTGAAATGGATGGCGTGAAGTCTGCGGTTGAACACATAGGGGCTTCGACAGGAGCAAGCGGCATATAAGAAATGAGGGAGTGAATAATGAAAACTAACAAAAAGGGGAGAACGAAATTATTTAAGGAAGTCGGAAGGATGAACCTTAAGTGCCTTAGCGAGGGTTTCGAGCGTGTCTAGCTTCACATTGGGAGTATTCTTTCCCTCAAGAAGTTGAATATATCTCACGCTTATGCCGATTTTCTCAGCAAGCTCCTCTTGAGTTTGACCTTTTTCGAGCCGAATTGTCTTAAGGTTTCTTGCGAAAGTCCTTCTAATCTTTGTCATGTTTACCCGTATCTTTAGCTACAGGTAAAGTTTCACACTTTTGATATTTACAAAACACGTTGCCACAACTACGTGCTAGTATTTATTGATAATTACTGATAGGTTAGTCGGCATGGAAATTTCAGAGAAATTGATAAATATCTTATACGTAGAAGACGAGGAAGACCTTAGAGTTGTCATTACTTCTGTAATTTCAAATGACGTCAAAGCTCATGTCAGTACTATTGCTTCTGGCAACCTCGCAATCGAGGCCCTCAAATCCGGCTCAAAATTCGATTTAATCATCTCAGATTACAATATGGCCGATGGATCAGGCGCCGATCTTCAGCAGTATATGAAGAAGGATGGCGACCCGACGCCATTCATCCTTTTCACTAACACAATTGAACCAAGTCTGCCTGAGACATCGGAAAACTTCCTTGGCATAGTTGAGAAGCGGGACTGGAAAGTCCTAGTCGATTTAATTAAGGAAGTTCAGTCGAATAATACTTGAGTGACTTTGTCAAAAAATTTATATTTTTTAAAAGCTCATTCGTATTGAATCATCTTATGCCCAATAATGCTCGTTATAGGCCATAAGAGATGTTTTCACTGCCTAGACTAGCGATTATCCTCTCTCACATTATCAATACGTTTAAGATGCTCAAGAACAGTTGACCATGAATCTTTGAAGCTCACTGGGCGACGGAACTCGACCGCAGTCAGCCAGACATTTTCAAGAACCCTCGTGGGGTAAGAGGATAGTTCTGCATGAAAGGATTTAGGAACTTCAGTTTTCAGAAGTGCAAAGATGAAATCTACTGCTTTCATCAATTCAGGAACATCTTCAACATCAGGAAGAAGAAGTGACAAATCGTAAATATCCTTGGCCCTTGTACTTTGACCTTGACGAGAAAATGTCGCATGGAATTTATCAGCGATAATATACTCAGGAGGGTAAATGCTCCATGAAAATGGTTCATGCTCAGACAGGGATGGAGTTAATTGAGCCTCTATCGGCAACATCAATTTATCCGTATCAATCGAAACATCAAAATGTAGTTTTGAGTAATGCTTAAAATCTAAATCAGGTGCCAATGGCTCACCCAACTTATAATGGAACTTGTATCTAATGCCAGCATATCCGCTCTTCATGTCGAGATTTTCTTCTTCAACATTCCAAAACTGGAATCCATCTCCAAGATCGGTAGTTAGAGCGGTCTTCACTTCATCAAATAATTTTTTAGTTGGTACATCTCTAACAATTGCATCTAAATCTTTTGTGAACCGCTCGGAATCGTAAGATTTGATCATTACAAAGCCACCGCTAAAAACCATATTTTCACGAATGAAGTCTCTAGTCAAAAGACGGGCTACCACTCTTTCAAAAACAACTATCGTCTGAAATTTTGCTGTATCAATTTTTTGCTTTCTAGCAAGCACCTTAATCTTATCTTTTAATGATTGCTCAGAAATAATCTTTTTCATAATTGTGATAACGCAATCTCGATAAATGGGTAAATCTCTTCATTAACACCCATCTGTTCTGCCGTTGCTAACAACTTTTTCATTGTAGTCTTTTTATCTTTCAGTGCAGACTTCAAACATGCAAAAGATTCAGATGCAGGAACATATTTGGGATTTAAGAAACATTCTATAAGTGTACGTTCTATTGTAGTGATTGAAAACCCATCATGCTCTTCTACTCCGACTGAAAAGTTAGGATTTTTAACCCTTATGGTTTTTAAAGATGAAACTCCATAGGGGTACGGAACCCAGAACCAGATATTGGAAGGCACGAGTTCTGTGATGTCATAATAGGAAAGAGCTGAAAGTAAGCAAATCACTCCCCTTTCTTTGAGTCGGGCAGAAGCGGCCCTAAAAGCTGTTTCCTGTAAATCCTCTTCATCAGGCCTGTAATCATTGTTTTGAAATACCCCTTTCTGAAGTTCTATAATCTTCTCTGCCGCAATAAGCTTATTTAAGTAATAACGAGACACACCTGCCCTACTCGCGTCTTTCAACGTGAAAATTTGCTTCTTAGGGAGTCCTTTTGTGATGTTCTCTAGGTTTTCCATGTTTTCATTATAACACAATTATCGAACTTTTGTATCATTTGATAAATAATACAAAAATGTGTATTTTGCATCAAAATGGAAGTTGTTTCCCATCTATTTGTTTTTATTATGTTTACTTATCCTGTAACCGAGGAGAGAAACATGGAAAAGAACCCTACCCTAACCCTCGATCATGAGTTTTTGAATTCCCTAAATAGCGAGAATACGCGGCTCTCCTATCAGAATGACATAAGAGGATTCATGGAATTTGCAAACATGACGAATCTCACGGGCACTTCACGCGACGATATTTTGAGATGGAAAGAACATCTAATGATGGTTGGTGGCCGGGATGGTGAACCTTCTGCGCCATATACGGTGGCAAGAAAACTATCTAGCTTGAAAGCTTACTTTTCCTTCCTGGCCGAACATAGAAATCATCCAAACCCATTCACTGACATTAAGGCCCCAACTCGCGTAGTGAAAAATGAGAGGCAGATATTAGATATTCAGGAAATTGAAGAGATGATTTCCCAAACCTCTTCATCACAATCTGCTCCTCTCCATGCCGCACTTATTGCCACAAATTTTTATGCTGTCCTTCGACTCAATGAATTTTTAAAGGCACGGATTGAAGACTTTTACAGAGAAAAGAACCTTTATTTTCTCAAAGTGAGAACAAAAGGAAATAAATTTCAGATTAAAGAGATTCCTTATCCTGCTGTCGAAAGAATCCTTGAATACCTTGAGTGGATGAAATCCCAAGGCCGCGACATGAATCCGAAAAATTATCTTTTCCGTCCCTCAAGGAATAACCATCAAGGGAAAATCAATATCGACAAGGCACTGAACCCAAGAACAGTGAATAAACTTTTAAAAAAATATTCTCTGGCATCAGGGATAATGAAAAACATTTCGTCTCACTCCGGACGTGCATCAGCAATCACCAATTACCTTAATCTCACTGAATTGGAGAATAATGTAGCCGACATCTATGGAGCGAAGATGCTTGCAGGTCACTCCAAAATTTCAACGACAGAAATCTATGACAAGAAAAGAAGAGACGTTATGAACAAGGGGAAATTAACTCACCTATACAAGAAAGTTCTCTAGCATATACTTTAGGAATTATTTATCGAATAAAATTTCTTCAGGAGTGAGATAGATATATCTTTTACGTTGATAATCCTTTGGTGTGAGCCACTGATAAACCCATTCTCGGTAGCCTGCAAGTCCAAGGTTTAAACCTTTTTCCAAAACCCTCATATCTGTCTCACGCTCATATTTGGCACGGAATTTCAGTGAGGTGACATAATGAAAGCCATGCTTTGAAATTTTTGCAGCAGACCATCCTACATAATCTTTAACATGCTCAAGCTCATGAACTAAGATCGCTTCAAGGGAAGCTTCATCAGGTGGGCAATCTAATAACTTTAAATTTAATTGAACATTGTATATTCGATTACCTTTCTTACCAAAAAGAGTCTTGATTTCGGGCTGGGCCTGCAGGAAGTAAGCATCTGATCTAAATGTGGAAATCCCGATAGTTTCGTTCTCCAATTCCGGAAAATATGTATCTCTTGTTCTATGTAGCAGCTCAGAAAACTGCTCAAGATTCATCTTTGGCGCACAATTCTCAGCTGCAAAAGTTGACATACTGGCCATAAACATCAAAGCAAATAATATAGTTCTCAAAAAAACCTCTTTTTTACTTAATTGTACGCCAAAATTAATTATGGTTATGAAGTAGTGTAATTTTTACATTCCCTATAAAAACCATCCAAATATATGAGATTATAAAGGTAAATAAGGAAGAATCTCATGAAAAATTTAGCACTGTTAATTACCATTGCATTTTTTAAGATCTCAATATCAACTGCCGCAACACCAGTAATTTACCTCAAAAAACAATCCATGATCACATCCATTGCAGGCAGTAAAACGGAAAAGATTGCCAAACTTGGTGGTGATGACTTTAGATTCTATTATAAAGAGACTCTGAGCGGAGACAAGCTTAAAGTAGTTGATGCCATTGCTGAAGTTGTCACGAGTGTTTATCCCTATGCCGTAATCGTAGGAGACCAAATTTATAATAAGGATGATGATAACTGCACAAAAATGCCAGATCGAATTCGAGGAGTAGATATTGGGCAGGCCTGTCGCAACCACGACTATTGCTATTATCAAATAGCTGATTTCAAGCGAGCAGGGAACTCTTTTAAAAAATCTTTTTCATACTGTCATGATACGTTCATAAAAGAAATCAAAGAAGCTTGTCACGAAACAAAACCAATTCTTGGCTGTGGAGGTATTGGTAAAATCTACGAGTGGGGTGTTCGCTACATCCCCTATTCATATATTAACTATATCCGAAATCAAGATAAGACGGCCCATATGTTAAGTATGATTTTAGAAAAATACTATTCTGACCAATCTTTTAAAAACCTACTAGATTCCAAGACAAGTCCATTCAAGGCAAGTCAACTTCTAAAAAAGGTTAAGGAATATTGTAATGCCTCTCAACTAGATACATTCAAAAAAACTGGTATTCCTATCTACGAATCTGTTCAGCACCAGCCCCATAGAAGAGATTTTCTGACTTATGAACCTCTAAAAGGTTGTGAATCTCTTCCAGCATTATTATTAGAAGCTTCTGTTCGCTAAAACCTATTAATCCCATTTTACCAAGGGCACATTTTCATTTTTAAGCTTAGAAAAAAGATCTTGAACTTCATCGCCACTTATATCAATTGAGTCAAAAGCAGCACCAAGATTCTTCCCTTTTTGCATAGAAAGTAATAGGGCATATTGCTTTTCACTTAACTCAAGCATGTGAACCGATATATCTCGACGAAATATCAAATGGAACTTCTTTCCTTCCCAGTCGATTTCAACATCTTCGGCCACCCCTTCTCGATTCCTCCAAATTGAAACCACATCCCAATCTGATTTGTATAGAATAACATTTTCAAAACTAAACATTGTATCTGATAGGTTGGTCGAATCAATAGGGAGCGGCTCGACAATCGGATAATTAGCGTGAAACATCTTCCAAAAGTTTAATTCAAACTCAGCTAAATCCTTCAAGAAAGGCCATTCCTCTAGAAGCCCAATCTTATAAATAAAATTTGGCAGCTCTTGGCCATAATTTGCCAAGTCTTTGACTTTTGATGGATGAGAGATGATAAATTTTTTACATAAATCAAAAAAATCTTCATCACCTAAAACGAACCAAACTGACTCAAAAGTTTCACCTAGTGCTTCGGTCATTCTTGCAAAATAATCAGTATGATAAATTTTTATAACACGATCATTATTCAAGTTTCCAATAGGTATAATATCATCTGCAATAGATTCATTTAATTTGTCCTCTTGGACCGAAGCTAGAAAGATATCTTGAAACTCATCAGGCTTCATAAGTTACCCTCTTCAAAACTTCTTTCGCTTTAAGCGCTTCATTTTGAACTATGGGAAATTCTGGTATGTCTTCATCCCATTCGATGAGAATTGGTATAGGCGGCAGTTTTGATGATACATCTGAAAAAATCTCCCAGACTTCAGGAAAAACCGGTGCTGAGTGTGTATCAAAAAGATAATCTCCAAAATCTGTAAATCCAGCCAAATGAACTTGCCCAACGCTGCTATAATCTATCTGTGACAGCGCATAAGATAATTCAAACTTTTGATTAACTGAATTTACATATATGTTATTAACATCAAATAGCTGTTTGCACCCTGCTCTCTTGCAGAGTTGTTTAATAAATTCAATTTCAGTCATTGTTGATGATCTATGGGTGAAATAAGCTGACAGATTTTCAAAAACCATCTGCCTTCCTAAAAACTCCTGAACTTTAACAACCCTGTCGCACACATAATCCAGGCTTGCCTCTGTGTAAGCAAAAGGTAAAAGATTATGAAGATTATTATGCGAATGTCCCGTCCAACACAAGTGATCGGAAGTAATAAAGGGATCGATTATACTGTAAAGTTCCTTTAACCGAGAAAGATATTGATAATCCAACTCGGAATTCGATGCAATTGAAAGAGAAACACCATGTAGAGCGATTGGATAGTCTCTTCTGACCTTTTCCAGAATTTTAAAAGGCCGCCCACGAGTATTAATAAAGTTTTCTGAAATCGCTTCAAAAAAGTCGACATGGATCTCCCCTCCTTCAAGGATATAGGGAAAGTGGGTGTGGCGAAGGCCAACACCCACAATGAAGTTAGAATTTTGACTAAGATTGGAATTTACCATTTTTTGCATCACACTCTTTCTTAGTAACCTTTGTGAATCCTTTGCCTTTACAAGAGTTCTTACCGGCACAAGAACTTTTCGTTGAGCAACCATCAGAACCATCACAACCGTCTACCTTACCAGCACAGTCGCCTTGCCCTTTACACGCATTTATACCTGAACACATCCCCACTGTATCAGGTGAGACTGTCTTAGATGTTGATGAACATGCTGACACAGCAAGAAGACCTGTCATTGCAGCCGTTAATAGAACCGATTTCTTTGAAATTTCCATTTTTACCTCCTCAGGTAAGGGTTAACAATTACTCATTTATGATTTTGAAATCGATAGTGACTTCATTTTCAATAACTTTATCTCCAAGATCCTTAAAGAAATTACCAGAGCGATAAATCATGTCAAATTTAGTACGATCAAACTTTAACTGGCCTGTGTACACACCATTCTTTCCTGAGTATGGAATTTTTACTAAATTTGTCTTTCCCTTAATTGTAAGCTCAGCTTGGAGTTCACTTTGAGATGAGCTAAGAATCTTAATCTTTGCTTCAGGAAATTTTTCAACGTCAAAAAAATCAGAACTCTTTAAATGAGTCTCGAGCTTTTGCTTCCATTCTCCATCTAGATCTGCATCCGTAAGATTTCTTAAATCAACAACAACTTCACCTGTTTTAATTTTCCCCTTTTCTAGAACAAGACTTGCTTTACTGATTGGAACATACCCAAAATGCTCCCCACCTATCTTTTTTCCAGTCCACTTAATCTCGCTCTGTCTAATATCCACTACAGCATAAGCGTTAAACATTACTAATAGCGCAACCAATCCAAATAAAGCTCTCAATATGTCCCCCTTTAAAAATGACTTTCTTGTTAGTGTCATGAAGGGCCACTTCATTACAATAAAAATACTCACCTGTAATAAATCTCCTTCTCGCGACACTTACTTATAAGAAACTTCAAAAAAGGGAAGAGTTATGGATCAAAACAATCAAGAATCAGAGGCATGCAATTTAAAAGATGGTTGTTGCAAAACAGGTGCCTGTAGTAATCAGAAATGTTCGCCCTGTATCATGACTAAAATTCTTTTTTTAGGGATGCCAATATTTTTAGTGATTAAATACCTAATGGAGAAAGTATGAAAGACTCAGAACAAGACAAGAAAGATGATAGCAATAAATTCATCATTTGTGGTTTAAGCTTAGGAAGCTTTGCTACCGCATCAGTTTTGCTTACAGGAGCGGCCTGTCCAATGTGCATTATTGCTGCTCCCGCACTATTGGCCACGGGAGTGTACAAAAAAGTTACTAAATCTTCTAAACCTAAAAAGCAGGCATCATCTTAGATCTATCTTTATCTCTTTTTCCAGAATAGACGAAGCGCACAGTCTTATCCATATCAATTAAGAAAGTGGCTGCTTGTGAATAGTTTTGCTCATTAAGCCATACTTTAAATTTTTTCGCTGCCTAACCGTCTTTATCAGATGCAAAAAGATATGTTGATGGGTTTTCTTTTAGCCATTTGGTAATGTCCTCTATACTCTCACTCGAGATGACGATAGTAGTAACTTTTGACTTAATAGATTCAGACCAGTCTCTCATTCGCTTTAAATGTATTTGACAAAAAGGGCACCACGTTCCCTTGATAAAGACGAGAAGAAGTGGTCCATTAGCAAGAACTTCTTCAAAATCAATTGTACGCTTACCACTTAAAATGAGTTTAAAATTACCTTCAATCCTATCGCCCGTTTTGGCAATCTGGTTTGTGTCGTAAACAGGATCAAGCTTCATTACCATTTTGTCTTTGAATTTTTTTAACATCTTACTTCTCCATCATGACAAGGCGATAATAACCCCTTTTGTCTTCTCCGTTCCAAACTATTTTGAGATCAGATTCTTCTGAAATTTTTTGGATCATCTGGTCAGTATATTTAAATGAATACTCAGTATGAATTTTTTCGTTCTCTTGCAGCTCAATACAAATTCCTGCTTTACCTATTTTCACTGACTGTCGTTTATTTGATTGGAGAAAGCTCACCATAGATGAAATCTTCTCATCGAAATATTCAACGTGCTCAAAAGAGTTGATATCAAAATCAGCTTGAAGCTCAGCGTTCATACGCATGAGGAGATTGAGATTAAAATCGCGGGTGACTCCTTGAGAGTCATTATAAGCATTCTCTAAGATCGTTTTCTCTTTAACTAGATCGAAACCAATCAACCAGCGATCTCCAGGATTTAACTTTTCACTTAGTGACTTCAAGAAATTAATGGAATCACATAGAGTCATGTTACCAATGGATGATCCTAGAAAAAGCAAAACATTTCTTCGACTTTTATCACAAGTAACAAGTTCGATACCTTTACTGAAATCCACCACTGAATAGTGACGATTAATCTTACTCGGCAGAACCTTAAGCCTTTGTGAGAGCCTCTGAAGAGCACCAAAAGAGATGTCAAAGGCATGATAATCAATAGAAGTTATAGAATTTTCGACGGATTGAAGAAGATCAACAGTTTTGGTGCCATCCCCAGCTCCAAGCTCCACGATATTTAAGCACTCACCTAGAGCTTTTAAGGCCCCTGGAAGCTGATTTAAAATAATTTCTCGCTCACACTCTGTGAGATAATACTCTTCAAGCTTTGTGATACGCTCAAAAAGTTCAGAACCACGCTGATCATAGAAATATTTTGAAGGAATTGTTTTTGGATTTTTACTTAATCCTCTCTGAACGTCCTCAAGAAAATAGTTACTCATGGGAGTCCTCCGCTAGTCTAATGCCAGAAAACATCCAGCGCATATGAGGAGCAAAGTAGTTTCTATAACTCAAACGGTAATGATCCACAGGTGTCGCGAAGCATCCACCACGCAAAACCTTAAGATTAACCATAAACTTTGAGTTATATTCACCAAGAGGCCCTTGAAGCCATTGATGCCTTGGATAAGGAGCATAATCACTAAATGTCCATTGCCACAGTTGGAGATGCATGTCTCCTATGTTGTCTGAGATACTAGCTGCATGTTCCCACTCAAACTCTGTTGGTAGGCGTTTGCCTCTAAATCTTGCATAGGCCGCAGCTTCATAAAAGCTCACATGACTGACGGGAGCATTCAGGTCTAACTCTTTTTCGCCTTCCAATGTGAACTGCCACCATTTTCCCGATTCAAATCTCCAGTAAAGAGGTGCACTTGTATTAGTTGACTTGACCCAATTAAAGCCATCTGATAACCAATAATTTGGATTTTGATATCCGCCTGCTTCGATGAATTCGAGATATTCTCTATTCGTCTCAAGTTTTGATTTAAGTTTATAGGGATAGAGAAAATGCTGATGCCGCGGTACCTCGTTATCATAGGAAAATGTGGCTCCCGATAATCCGATTTCTACTAGTCCGCCTTTGAAATTGATGAATTCACAATTTCCAGTTGAAGAGGAGATATCACTTCTTCCATAGATTACATTTTGAGTTTGATAAGAAAAAAGAAGTTTCACATCCATCAAGATTAGCTCTTGATGTTGTTGTTCATGATTTAGTCCGAGAATCACGAGTTCTTTGATTTCTGCTGAAATATCACTTTCCAAAAGATCTAGCATCATCTTATCTACGAATGCTCTATTTTCAAGAATTTCGCTTACTCGAGGCCTTGACAGTTTGCCTCTTTCACTTTGCAGCCAATGCTCGCCCAGACTTTTATAGTAAGAGTTAAAGATCTTGCTATTTTTATCGTTCATCGTTCTTTTAAGAACAAGTTCTTCAAAAAACCAAGTCGTATGACCTAAATGCCATTTGATAGGAGACATCTCAGGACTCACCTGAATAGTCATATCCTCTACATGAAGCCCATTCACCAAATTGAGTGTCTCCTCTCTAATCGCTAGATACATATTCTTTAAGTCCATCCTAAGGCCCTTTGTAATACTGACCTCTCTTGAGGTTTGAATGTTTGGATGACAAACTTGAGTCTATCTTCAATAAGCTGATTTTTGTAATCAAGCTCTGTCTGACTTTCTCCGCCAATATTTACCGTCATTAGCCTAAAACTTTGAACATCTTGGAAAAAATCTGAGGATAACCATTGTCCAACACTCGTCTGTATCAAGACACGTGCAGCGAAATCCTTTTCAACTCGATCTATTTCATGTTTACTGGGTATTTCTTGAACCAGACCGTCTTCAAAGGTACGCTTTACAAAACTCGTCGCACATTTATGAATTCCTTCCCGATGTTTTAAAGTTGCTTTCTCTCCCGTCACAAGCTGAAGGAAAACATCAAAAGTATTTATCCCATCGACTTTTTCATAAAGGTCAGTGAATTGAAACGCCATACGTGGATTAATCTCAATGAGTTTAATCTCGTTTGTCTCAGGATTATAGAAATACTCTACATTGTAGAATCCGTGCTTATAACCAATTCCCTGAATAAATTGATTAGTAATTTGACTAAGTTTCGATTGAACATGCTCGGGCAGCTTTGAAGGATAGTCAAACTGCTTAAAACTCAATCGACTTCCCGGATACATGACCGAATCAACAATCCCTACGATATGATTTTCTCCGTTTTGAACAAATCCTTCAACAGTTAGTTGAATACCCGTAATAAGTTCTTCCGCAATAAGTGGACTGTCTACGATTGCAAGATTCCCATAGTTTGAACAGAGTAAATTAAATTGTCTCAGAAGAGATTTAAGAAAAATTTTTTTAGTGATGGGGATATTTTTATATCGATTTAAATCACTTTCATCATTAATTGCTGATGCAAGCAAAGAGGCAGAACCACGAATGGGTTTTATAAAATACGGGCAACTCATTGTCGCAATACCTTTCCAGAGAGAAAAAGCAGGCACATGATCTGGAATAATGCTTTTTTGCAATATTCTCGAGTAGTATTTATGCTGAAGAGTAAGTTCCAGTGCCAAGTTATTATGGGGAAATCCGAGCCTCTCATTTGCCTTGGTGACAATCAGACAACTTAAGAATTCATCCACCCCTATGATTGCATCAGCAGAAATCTTCCTTGCAAACCTAACAAGCCCTTCAACCTCTTTTTCAAAGTTTATTCCCTTAAGAAGTCTCAACTTGCTTAATAAGCTCAATTTTTCTTTTTGAAACTCCCCTTCGTAAAAAACAAAATCATATTGATCAGACCTTTTCATGATCTCTTGATAACTCCAAGGATTAGGTGCGACCACTACAATCTTTTTCATCAAAACCTCGTAATTAAATCCAAAAGCCACTGAGGCATACTCTGGATGAGAAAAGCTTCAAGCACTTTATCCATACCCGTTAGAGTGCCGAGTCCAAGTATGAGGATAAATCCCCCCATTAACTTTTTTACAACTGAGTAAACGGCATCAACCTTTCTCATATTTCTCTGAATTATATTTTTCGAAATATAAGCCACAAAAAGTAAAGGGAGAGATGCCGCTATTCCATAAACCAGCATAATAAGAGCGCCATATAGGACTTCATTTTGCTTAGCCACAAGAGTAAGAGCGAAGCCTAAAGTTGGGCCTGAACATGGACTCCATACAAGTCCAAAAAGAAAACCCAATACGAACTGACCTAGGGACCCTGTTAGTTTTAGCTTATTCAAAAAATTATTTGAGCTATTGGCCAAAGGTGAAAACCAACTCGAAACTTTGTCTCCTAGTTTGGGAAAGACGAAAATTAACCCAATGAAGAGGAATAAGATTGCTGTTCCCATTTTAATTTTTTCTTGATCGAGTCCAAAGAGTTTCGTTGAAAGAGCAAAGATCACACCAAGGATCACGAAAGAAGAAATCAGACCACTTACTAAATACAGCGGACCTTTTTTATTTTCGCTTAATGAGCTAGAAATCACAAACGGAAGGGCAGATATCACGCAAGGAGAGAATGATGTCAGTAAGCCCGCTAAGATGGCTGAAATAATTGGTGTCATGTCGCCTCTTATTTAAGATTTGTCTGAATAAAGGCTTCTATTTTTGAAATATCAGTCTCACCTACCAATTCGTTTTGAATCTTTCCGTCTTTTAAAAAGGCAATTGTGGTTCTTTGATCTGTTTTAGGCCCTTTGAATTTATCCTTCTTGTCCCAATCCACAGAAAAGAATAAGGCACTGTCCTTATACTTATTCACTAATGTGCTCAGTACTTGATTCTGTTTCTGACATACTGGGCACCATGTAGCATTATAGGCAATAAAAAGAGGCTTCTTAGATGCAAGAGCCGCATCATACTGCTCGTTTGTAATTTCAGAAACGGAATGCGGAACATTCTTGTGGACCATTCCCATTGAAAACGCCACGACTGAAGTTAGAAGTAATGAGATGGCCAAAAAAGATCTTCGATTTAACATGATTTCCTCCATAATTTAGTTGCATACCCATTAGTGTCCTGGCTGGCCTATTTCTTACATCAAAGGTAAAATAATTTTCAATTAGAGGTATGACATGGGAACGAATGCTACAGACACGTTGTTTTCACAGGACTTATTTGTCACAAAAGTGTTGGGCAATGATAAAGAGGCACAAACTCAATTAGTTAGTGCCTATACAACTCCGCTATTTCGGGCAGCTTTAGGGCTTGGATTTAACACTGAAGATGCGGATGAGCTTGTACAAAAGACCTGGCTTACATTTTTTGAGAATCTGCACCGGTTTGAACGAAAATCACACATTAAAACTTACCTATTTGGTATCCTTTACATGACGGCAAAAAATCTAAAACGTGCTAATCAGAAGCAATTCAAGATGGATCTAATTGATTCCATCATTGATCAAGATTTCGACCCACAAGGAGAATGGATACAAAAACCTGTAGATCCTCATAAGTTTGCTGAACGACTACAAGATGCTAAAAACATTAAGGATTGCTTGGAAGATATTCCCCTAAATTACCGAATGGCCTTCACCTTAAAAGAAGTTGAAGAATGTAGTACTTCTGAAATCTGTAAGATTTTAGAAGTTACCGACACTAACCTAGGAGTGCTTCTTTTTAGGGCTAAAAATAAGCTCCGAAAGTGCCTTGAAACAAAACTTTAATCCACGAGAATTATTATGATGAATTGTAAACAAGTTATGACCAAGCTGAGTACAGACGAAAATCTATCACTCATGCAAAAGATTGATTTAAAATTTCATCTGATGATGTGTCGTGGTTGTTCTCGATTCAAACAGCAACTTACTATAATGAAAGAAGGTGTTGAGAATTTAATCTCCTCTGATATGCAATTACAAGAGAATCGAATCAAGAATATTCAAAATAAAGTACTAACAAAGTTAAAAGATAATAAGTAAAAATTGTACTTCAAATATTCTTCAACAACAACTATCGAATGAAAAGTGACAAGGTTTCTTAAGTCCTTCTTCTCCATTTTTCTCACATTCAGAAATAAATCGAGTTAATATTTTGTCCATTTTGTTTAAAGCCTTTATCTTTTGAGCGATTTCTTTTTTCTTAATCTTAACGATGTCTCGACTCGTTTTGCATGGGCCTTTACGCTGTTGTAAATTAATTAGCTCTTTTATTTCATTAAGCGTAAAACCGCCTTCTTTTGCCATCTGTATAAACTTGATGCGCTCTATAGTATTATTTGAATAAATACGATATCCCGATTCTGTACGCTTTAGCTCTGGCAGAAGTCCCTTTGATTCATAAAACCTTAATGTTTCTCTATCTATGCCAGTTTTGTCGGCAATATCTTTTGTCTTCATCATCATAATAATATTCCTTGACTCGGTAGTATACTACATACCTTATACTGACTTCAAGAACCTTAACAAGGATTTTTATGAGCTGCTGTCAACCAAAAGAAAGTAACCAAAGGACTTCCAAAATTTCTTGTCCTGAATGTGGACAAGAAGGTGGGAAAACAGAGCATATCAATCTCGAAAATCATTTATTGCCAGATATTAAAGGTCAAATTGAGAGCGATGCTATTTATAAGTTCTGCAAGAATCCCAACTGCGATGTCGTCTATTTTTCATCTTTAAAATCCATTTTTTTTAAACACAATTTAAAAGAAAAAGTAACAATTAAAGATGACGATTTAGATGTTAAAACCTGTTACTGCTTTAATGTGACAAAGGGTGATATTGCAAATGAAATATCAGCAACTGGTAATTGCGGCGTAATCGAAATAATTAAGGTAAAAATGAAAGATCCGGGCTGTTTTTGCGAAACTTCAAACCCCCAAGGGGGATGTTGTCTCGCAAATAATATAGCATATATTAAGGAAACAAAAGATAAATACAAGAAAGGAAAACTCAATGATGAATAACAAACCAATAGAAAATAAAACAGGAGCCTTCATTGGAACAGGAATTGTAGCTGGGCTTTTAGCTTCCGTTTGTTGCATTGGCCCACTTATCCTAACACTCTTGGGAGTATCTGGAGCCGCAGCTTTAGCAAAGTTCGATGCCATTAGAATTCCACTTATTTTTCTAGTCATTGGCATATTTAGTTTTGCTGGATACACACTTTATAAAAAACGAAATGTTTGTGAGCCAGGATCAATTTGTGCTGATCCTAAAAAGTACCGAAAGATGGTTCTTGCATATTGGATAGGACTTGCCATTGCGGTACTAGGTGTAGCTTCCCCATATATTGTAGCTTGGATATTTTAAAAAAATGAGGAGATTTAAAATGAAAAAATTATTACTGACATTATTTGCATCTATTATTGCCCAAGGCGCTTTTGCAGAATCAAAAACCGCCTGTTTTACGGTTGAAGGAATGACTTGTGCTGCATGTACAGTTACAACAAAAGCTGCCATTAAAAAGCTTGATGGAATTGAAAGCATTAGTGTTTCGCTGGATGATAAAAAAGCAGAAGTCCACTACAATGATGCCAAAACGAATCTTAATGAAATTAAAAATAAAATTGAGTCGATTGGATATAGTGCAGAGCCATCAAAGTGCCAGGAAGAAAGAAGTCTTTAATGTTTTAAGATGTAAATTTCAACACCCTTACAAAGGGGATATGATCTCCAATGGTTTCTCCATAATAAACCTCTTGAATAATATTATTTTCATCGATCAGAAAATCAGCAGGAATTCGGGTCACACTACCTTCCATTTTACCAGGCCGAAAACCACTTTTCATGGCAGAGATTAGTTTAGACATATTTTTTGGTGACATCATTCCTAAGATGCTTGCCTGTAAACCATATCTTTCGTATGAATTTTCAGAAGGATCACAAAGTATTAGAAATGGTGGTTCCTGCTTGCCCACATATTTTGCAACTGATTCTGGCTCCGACTGAAAAATGGCAATAATCTGCAAACCAGATTTTGTTAGTTCCTCAAACCTCTTTATCATTTCGTTCACTCGTAAATTACACAAAGGACACGAAGCATATCTAAAGAAAGCAATCCACTTTTTCCCGGAAACATTTTCAAGATTAAAAGTGCTTCCTCTCCAATCTACAAGTTCGATGTTTGGTGCTTTCATCCCAATTTTTAATTTAGTCATAAACATCCTTGCTAAATATTTTAAGGGGGGCCCTATAAACGAGGCCCCCTTGAATTAGCTTATTCCAAATAAGCTTTCAGACCAATTGTATCATCAAGTTCTTTCAACTCACTATATCCGCCAATAAGATCGTTCGTTGCAAATATCTGTGGGAATGTTCTCATTCCAGACCTTGTAAAGAGTTTATCGATCTCAGGTCTGGGTAGTTCATCAGCTATAACTTCCTTAAAAGGAATATTATTACGAGACAGTAAATCTTTAGCACGAACACAATATGGACAGTGAACCAAGGAATATATTGTTATTTCTTTCATAATCCTCCTATTTCTCCCAATGAAATGGCTTAAATGCTTCATCCAATGGAGTTTGTGCAATATGATTTGTGTAGTTTGAAAGCGTTTTCATTGTCACACCAAGAATGACTCCTAGGATGTGGCCTTGATTGAAACCAGCGCTTACCAATTTTTTGATATCGGATTCATCAGGCCACCCTTTTGATGAAACTACCCTCTTCGTAAATTCTCTAAGTGCTTCAAGTTTTTGATCACTAAGTGAATCACCATTTCTCAATTGGGAAATTACTCCTGCATCTAGTTTAGACATTGTTGAGATAGCAGAGTGTGCGGCAACACAATAAGCACACTTATTCTCTCTACTGACGGTCAGGAGAATTACTTGCTGCTCGAGAGGGCTAAAGCCGGCCTTACCAAAGGATTCACTTAGAGCAAGGTAGCTTTTCAGGGCCTCGGGATTGTGGGCAAAAGTCGCAAACAAATTAGGAATAAATCCCATTCCCTTTGAAACTTGATCTAGTACTTGCTTTGAGCCTTCAGGAGCTGTCTCAAGTGTTAGTGGTAAAAGTTTAGTATTCATAGATAAAATCCTTTTTTATTGTAACCATCTATTTGGCTTTTGAAGGTTATACTTGTTTTTATAACCGATCAAGTGTAAAATAACGGTTAGAACAAGATTTGCAATTCTTCCAGGGACTTACATGGAGAAAAATTCATTTTTACACCTAGGCGATCATCTAATACTAGATTTTTGCAACACCGTGATATGTCACGGAGAAGATATTGAAGACCGGCTAAATGGACCGAAAGATGCTGAAAGTTTCGTAAACGAATTCTTCTCAATCAAAAGCAAAGTGGACTCAAAAACATTCGGCTCATTGATTAAACTAAGAAGCCTTCTGAGACGTTATTTTTACTTTATCTTAGGTTTGCAAGAGACTGACCCTGCAATTGAACTCAATTCATGGTTCGCTGAACACCCTTTAATTTTATCTATTTCTAATAGTCACGTCCCAGAGTTCACAGCAAAGAATAGTCCAATTTTTTTTGCCAATATGATTTCATCCCTGAATTCATTCTTAAGCAATTTGGATGAGAAAAGATTGAAGAAGTGCGCAAACCCTAACTGTTCTCACCTATTTTATGACATAAGCAAAAACAATAAGAGGCAATGGTGCTCGATGAATAGTTGTGGAAATATCATGAAGGCGAGGGCTTTCTATGCCAGAAAAAAAGGAATGAATAAAAAATGAAACTTTTTAAAATTATTTTTTTTGTTGTATTTACGACACAATCAATTCAATCAATAGCTATGACTCCTGATGAAAGAAAAAAATTATTTCAAGACTCAATTCAAAGACTTAAAAAAAGTGGTATTGAAAAACGAGCTCCACTTTTTGGAGAAATTTTTCCAGATATCCGACTTGGAAACAAAAAAATTTCAGAATGGACTACGAGTGGCCCTCTTCTGCTTATTGTTTATCGTGGGGGATGGTGCCCGTATTGCATTAAGCAGCTTAAAGAAATTCAAACAAAGCATGAATTACTTTTAGCAAAAAAAATCACAGTTATCGCCATCTCTCCAGAAACTTCAAATGAAGTAAAAAAGACAGCCTCAAGAAACGGACTTTCATTTAAACTCGTTTCGGACAAAGATGGAGAAGTCTTACGAAAACTAGGGCTCGTTTTCAGAGTTGAAGATAGTATCGCTGATGAATATAAATCCCTAGGAATTGATTTGGCTGCAAGTCAAGGCAACAAAAAACAAGAGCTACCCATTCCAGCAACATATCTTTTTGGAAATGATATGAAGGTTAAATTTGCACATATTGATTCAAACTATACCGTGAGACCAAGTTTAGAAGAAATTCTTAAAGCAATAGATGGATTTTGAGATACCAAGCACTTAAAATTTTGAACGAGCCAAGCCGTTGACTTTAGAGCTGATTAAGTATCCATCAATCAACTTCAAAATCTAACTGACCCGAGACAGATGCTCCGATCGCCAAGTTCTCTTTTTTTCGCACAGCCATCTTTATCGGTAGCAAGTATGAGCCTGCATTTAAGTCATACCAGACTGAGGTCTTCCAGCTTGAAGTGCCAATGGTTGCGGTGGTCTTAAGTCTTCCCCAACTCGCGTAGTGAAAAATGAGAGGCAGATATTAGATATTCAGGAAATTGAAGAGATGATTTCCCAAACCTCTTCATCACAATCTGCTCCTCTCCATGCCGCACTTATTGCCACAAATTTTTATGCTGTCCTTCGACTCAATGAATTTTTAAAGGCACGGATTGAAGACTTTTACAGAGAAAAGAACCTTTATTTTCTCAAAGTGAGAACAAAAGGAAATAAATTTCAGATTAAAGAGATTCCTTATCCTGCTGTCGAAAGAATCCTTGAATACCTTGAGTGGATGAAATCCCAAGGCCGCGACATGAATCCGAAAAATTATCTTTTCCGTCCCTCAAGGAATAACCATCAAGGGAAAATCAATATCGACAAGGCACTGAACCCAAGAACAGTGAATAAACTTTTAAAAAAATATTCTCTGGCATCAGGGATAATGAAAAACATTTCGTCTCACTCCGGACGTGCATCAGCAATCACCAATTACCTTAATCTCACTGAATTGGAGAATAATGTAGCCGACATCTATGGAGCGAAGATGCTTGCAGGTCACTCTAAAATTTCAACGACAGAAATTTATGACAAGAAGAGAAGAGATTTGATGAACAAAGGAAGAATAACTCAATTATACAAAAAAAGTGGCTAAAATTTAAGTCGATATCCAATGCCCGACTCAGTAAAAATGATCTTTTGTCCCAAAGGCTCTTCAACCTTCTTTCTTAGTTGAGCCACATAGACTCTTAAATAATGAGAATTTTTTTCGTTATTTGGTCCCCAAATTTCATTCAGTATCAGTGTCTGGGTCACAATTTTTCCAGCATTCTTTGCAAGGATTCTGAGAAACTCATATTCTTTTGATGTGAGTTTTATTTCAATTCCTTTTACCCTGACCAAATGACCACTCAGATCGATAGTTAAATCTCCCAAAACTATGACTGGACTAGCGGAATCTTTTTGCAAATGACGAAGGGCCACACGAATTCGAGCCAAAAGCTCTGGAGCATGAAAAGGCTTAACTAAATAGTCATCTGCCCCAAGATCAAGTAACTTCACTTTCTCATCATCTGCTTTATTAGCAGTTAATACAATAATTGGGGTTTTGGTCCATTCACGAAGCTTTCTCAATACATCCTCACCACTACCATCGGGTAACCCAAGGTCTAAAAGGATAACATCGGGAGAATGAAGAGAAGCCACCGACAATCCTTCTTTCACATTAGCTGCTTCAAAAATCGTATAACCTTCAGTAGTAAGAATGTGGCCTAAGAGTTTTCGGATTGGTTGCTCGTCATCAATGAAGAGTACTTTGATTTTTGAATTCATAGATTTTCCTGCTTAATTTCTGGCGGCTCATGCAGCGGAAACTCTAGATCAAAGGCTAAGCCCTTGTTGGTTGAAAGAACCTTAATATTGCCTTTGTGTAGCTCCACTAAACTCTTAACTATACCAAGGCCCAGCCCTGAGCCGCCTGTTTTAGTTCCAGGAACACGGAAAAACTTATCAAAGATATGCTTATGATATTGCTGCTCAATTCCGAGTCCTTGATCTTTGAATAGAAGAGTCCATGTTTTAGGAGAACTTACTAATCTGAATGAAATCCCTTTATCAGTTCCAGAATACTTAATCGAATTGAGCACTAAGTTATATAAAATCTGTTCAAAGAATCTTCCGTCCACGAATACCAAAGGAAAATCTTTGGGAATATCAATAGAAACTGAAAAATCAGAAAGTTCTATTTTAAATTGCTCCAGAACGTTATCAATTAACTCCTCTATGGAATACCAGTCTTCTTTTAGAGTTAGTACTCCACTTTCAAGTCTTGAGACATCTAGCATGTTATCAACGATTCTCTTGAGACGTTCGACTGACTCATTAAGAGAGCGATTGAGCTGATGATAGGTCTCAGTATCTTTGTTTTCGAGTTTCTCTATTGCATTCACAATTCCAGAAATAGCGGTTAGAGGTGTTTTGATTTCATGAGAAACCGAGTTCATGAGTGTTTGATGAATTTTTTCAGATTTCTTAAGCTTTTCACTTTCAATCGCGGACTCGTAAAAAAGCTCACGCTGAAGATAAAGAGCAACTTGGCTGGCGATCGATAATACAAATTCACGATCATTAATAAGAAGTGATGACTCTTGGTCATTTGGCTGAATGCCAATAACTCCGACGATGTCTCCTCTTGCAACTAATGGAACGAAGAAAGAGCTTGAGTCTGGCAGTGTATCAGTCCATTTTCCAGAGACTTTTGCTTTTTCAAAAGCCCATAAAGCCGCAGCCCATTCTTTGGGACGGTTAAACATCCAGTCTTCACCCTTTTTGAAATACTCCAGCACCCCTGACTCTGATTTAAGAGAAATCGAAACGTGAGCACCCAAGAAGCTTGAAAGTGACTTTGTAAGATTATCTATACATTCATTCTTATCCTTGGCTTCCACAATCAACTGTGAAAAATTATAGAGCTGTGAAGCTCTTTCTTCTTGATCGCGCAAAAGGTTTTGATTTTTCTTCACCACACTGGTGAGTACACCAGTAATCGCAGAGGTAAAGAAAAAGCTCAGTGCTAGAGCGATGTCATCAGGGGACTCTATCTGGAAGGTATAGAGAGGTGGAATAAAGAATACGTTCCAAATCTGGACCGTAAGTAGTGAAGCCCAAATGGTGGCACCAATCGGTAAAAAAAGGCCACAAAATGTGACACCCAAAAGAAAGACCATGCCAATAGATCGGTAAGGCAGTAATCCATAGTGCGCAAGAATGAATTTATTAAAAAGACCCAAGGCCAATACATAAAGAGTCGCTAAAATGTAAGGAGAAACCTTAACATGCTTCAAGCGACTCACTTTGGCAGGAAGCTTAAATCGGGACTGTGTTGTACCAAGTCGAACAAGATGAATTGAAACTTGGTTGTTAAGCTTATTAAGCCGATCTAGAAGAGATCCACCCGCTAAAAAATCTTGCACAGGCTGAAATCCAGGCCTTCCAAGCACGATCTGAGTCACATCATGCTGGTGACAGACACGATCTATTCCTTTGACGATATCTGTTTCAGATGTCGTTAGAACTTTCGCCCCTAGCTCTCGGGCAAGATCAAGGTTTCTAGATAGTGTTTTCTGATCTTCTTGGGATAGATCCTTGCCGGTATCAACATAAACGGCGAACCAAGGACAGCGCAGATTTGTTGCCATCTGCTTTGTAACCCGAACAAGCTTTTCTGATTGAGGGCCGTGACCTACAGCTAGAAGAATCTTTTCCTGAGTTTTCCAGACTTTTGATTTAGCAGTAGCTGTTTGGATGGTCTGTAGTTCGGCATCCACTTTATCAGCCGAAAATCTGAGTAGAATTTGCCTTAAAGCCGTCAATTTATCTGTCTTAAAAAAATTTTCTTTCGCCTGTTCTGCTTTCTCTGGAAAATAAACCTTACCCTCTTCCAGACGCTTTAAGAGGTCAACCGGTGGGATATCGATCACTTCAATGTGATCGGCACGCTCTAAGATTGAGTCGGGAACTGTTTCATGAATAACAACGTCTGTGATATTTTCGACATCATCCTTACGACTTTCAACGTGCTGAATGTTAAGAGTTGAGAAAACATCAATTCCATTTTCTAAAATCTCGATGACATCTTGCCAGCGCTTTGGATGCCTAGAGCCTGGGGCATTGGTGTGGGCAAGTTCATCTACTAAAACGATCTGGGGTCTAATTTTTAATATCTCTTCTAGGTTCATCTCATCGAGTGTAACTCCTCGATGCTCAATGATTCTTCTTGGGATTAACTTTAGACCCTTAAGTTTGGCCTCAGTATCAATACGCCCGTGAGTTTCAATCACCCCAACTGCGACATTAAGGCCGTCAGAAAGCTTTTGATGAGCAGCCTCAAGCATCGCATAGGTTTTACCTACGCCTGCGGACATACCGATAAAGATTCGAAGGTGCCCTTCAGTTTTTTTCTTATCCTCTTTTTTAATTGAAGCTAAGAGTTTATCTGGGTCAGGTCTATGTTGTTCCAATTATGCTCCTAACAATACAAAACTCCTTTAAATTCTATCAAAATTTAGCTGCAATGGAAAAGCTTAGGGTCTGGTTAGAATCACTAAACCCATCTTTCTTTTTAAAAATATTTTGGGTGGCCTTCAGGTAACGATACTCGGTTCTAAACGTGTAACCCTCTTCAAGGGAGATATCATAACCTAGCGAGCCTCCTGAGACATCAAATTCCTGATTAGTATGGGTTGTTATGTTGGCTTGTTTTTCATCTTTATATTTCTCAAAGCGCAAAGAAACTCTATGACTTTCTTGCACATTCAAACTTGCTTGAATATTAAAGGTTGAAAACGTGGCGTCTTCACCTACGTCTCGATCTTGAATGCCAAAATCATATAGAGCTTTCAGTTTCAACTTATCACTTACTCGATATTCCACATTGAAGTCATGAAATTGACGTGATTGACCAAGATAACTACCGAAGTATGTAGTGTAGTTAATACTAAGCTTATCTTTATTAAACCTTAAAGCTGTACCTAGTGCTTTGGAGGAATCATCTTCAGAAATATTTTGCCAACCATTTAGGACATAACCTTCAACTGCAAGCGACTCACTCAACATATGAAGAAGCCCGGCCCCAGATTGGTAGTATGGTGAAAAATCAGCAGCAAGCGAACGAGTATAGGTGTAATTGTCGATTGAGAGCACCCCCTCGTAACCAATGTGGGAAGGCATGATTCCCGCGATAAGCGTTGTCTTATCATGTAACTGGTAGCGCACGTAGGCATCCTGAATATGCCGAGAAAGCAGCCCTCCGCTGGTATTACCTTCTGTTGGTTCTGCAGCGTAGTTAGCCTGAACATAGGTGCCGGCCTGAAATGAGAGTCTGGCAGTGAGACGATTCACTTTATGAGTCAAACCTAAAAGAGCTAAATTTAGATTAAATTCATCATTTCTTGCAGGCTGAGTCGTATAGTCACGATCTTGTTCTTTCGGACGATTAAAATCGTAGGCGTAGTAAAGATCAACAAAACCATCAAAACTCACGGGAGTTGCCGCAAAACTTGAACCTGAAACAAGCAATGTTAAGAAAAATTTTTTCATAATTCTTCATCCAGCTTGAGATTAAGCTTCAAAACGTTCACACGTTTTTCTCCTAAAATACCAAAGGTTTTATTCTCAGTTAGTGATTCAATTATTTTAACAAGCTTTGATTTTTGGTTGTAATCAATACCTCGAGCTTGAAGAATTCTTTCAATCTGCTCCAAAGCCCCTGTGGGAGTAATATGAGGATCGAGACCAGAGGCCGAGGCAGTAAGCAGTTCATCGCTATGAAAGTTCTCTCGGCGATTTATAACTGACTCCTGAAATTTTTTTGCCGTCACAGAAAGGTTCGTGGCCCCAGAGCTTCGGGGGTCATAATCCACTGAAGAAGGTCTTGATTTAAAATATTTATCAGATAAAAAACTCTGTCCAATCAGTTCCGAACCAATCACCTTGTCACCTTTAACAATAAGGCTTCCGTTGGCCTTGCTAGGAAACAAGACTTGAGAAACTCCTGTGACAAAAATCGGATAGACTAGACCTGTTAAAAATGTGAAAGCTAAAAGCATCTTTAAAGCTGTTATCATAAATATCTCCGTCCTAGGCAAGTTTTAGCCCAGCGATAATAAGGTCAATTAATTTAATTCCCACAAATGGAGTCACGACTCCACCTACGCCGTAAACAAGTATGTTTCTAAGGAGCAGTTGATCAGTAGAAAGCTTCGTGAATTTTACTCCACGAAGTGCGAGAGGAGTCAGCGCAACAATGATGAGTGCATTAAATATAACCGCACTTAAAATCGCACTCTGTGGGCTACTCAATCCCATGACATTCAGAGCTGAAAGGGGCCCCGCAACCTCAGAGTTAGCCGCATAGACACCAGCAAAGATCGCCGGCAAGATGGCAAAGTATTTTGCGATATCATTAGCAAATGAGAAGGTTGTGAGTGCTCCTCGGGTTATAAGAAGCTGCTTTCCGACTTCCACCACATTAATGAGTTTCGTGGGATCACTATCGAGATCAACCATGTTACCAGCTTCTTTAGCCGCTTGAGTGCCACTATTCATCGCAACACCAACATCAGCTTGCGCCAGTGCGGGAGCATCATTGGTGCCATCACCGGTCATAGCAACAAGATTTCCTTTTTCCTGTTCCTCGCGGATTTTATTCAGTTTATCCTCAGGAGTAGCCTCTGCGATAAAATCATCTACACCAGCTTCTGCGGCAATACTTGCGGCTGTGAGTTGGTTATCTCCTGTGATCATGATCGTCTTAATGCCAAGCTTTCTAAGATCAGCAAACTTTTCTTTGATTCCTTCTTTTACAATATCTTTGAGATAGATCACCCCAAGAATTTTTTCGTGATTAAGAACGAGTAGCGGAGTCCCACCCTGTTCTGAAATACGCTGAACAAGAAGCCTTAAAGAAGCTGGATAATCAATGCCTTTATTTTGAGCAAATTTAACAATCGTATCAACTGCGCCTTTGCGAATTGAAATTGTGTCTCCCTCACCGGTATTCACATCCACGCCACTCATGCGCGTTTCTGCGCTAAAGGGAATAAAGTACATATGCTTCTTGTCTGGCAAACTATATGCATTTGAGATCTTGTAACATAGGTCCACAATCGAGCGGCCCTCCGCTGTTTCATCTGCCATAGAACTCAAGAGTGCAGCTTTGGCCAGTTCTCGAGAATGTACACCTTCAGCTACTATGAGTTCATGGGCCCGACGGTTCCCGTGAGTAATGGTTCCGGTCTTATCCAAAAGCAGGACAGAGATGTCTCCAGCCGCTTCTACGGCACGACCACTCTTTGCAATCACATTACTTTTAATCAGTCGATTCATTCCAGAAATACCAATCGCACTTAAGAGTCCGCCGATGGTGGTTGGAATGAGACAAACCAAAAGTGAGACGAGAACGGGGATGGAGAGATCGATCGTACTTTGTGATTCTTGAGCGCTGTACTCGCCAAAAAACTTAAGACTAAACACAACAAATAAGAGAATAATCGAAAGTCCACTTAGAACTAGAGATAGTGCGATTTCATTGGGAGTTTTCTGGCGCTTTGCCCCTTCAATTAAATGAATCATTTTATCAACAAATGTTTCACCCTTATTTGAGGTGATTCGAATGACAAGCCAGTCACTTTTAAGACTTGTCCCACCTGTAACACCTGTGCGATCTCCACCGCTTTCTCGGATTACAGGTGCTGACTCACCTGTGATCGCCGATTCATCGACGCTCGCAACTCCTTCGATCACTTCACCGTCCATAGGTATAATGTCACCGGCATGAACAATAACAATGTCACCCTTTTTTAGCTCACCGGCGTCAATCAACGTTTCTTTTCGCGTTTTAAGATCAAAAATCTTCGCCTTGAGATTTTCTTTACCTTTTTTTAGTGATTCAGCTTGCGCCTTTCCTCGTCCCTCAGCTAGTGCTTCTGAAAAATTAGCAAAAAATACAGTGAACCAAAGCCACAAAGTTATCTGTATATTAAATAGCGTGGGCTCGATCAAGGTTGCTAAGAGAGATAGCATCGCTCCTATTGCTGTTACAAAAATCACTGGATTTTTTGCCAAAAGACTAGGTGTGAGTTTTTTAAAACTCATTTGTATAGATGAAATCATAAGTTCAGGGTTTAAAAATGATTGATTCTCTTTCATATATTTATCCTTTTAGAAACTCTGAGTGGTGGTCATCAAAAAATGCTCAACCACTGGCCCTAACAAGAGCGCTGGAAAGAAAGTAAGAGCGCCGACTATGACAATAATTGACACAAGTAATACTCCAAACACCCAATTGTCTGTGCTCATCTTGCCAACATTTTCGGCTTGGATTTTTTTGCTAGCAAAGTTTCCAGCAATAAGCAGCGCCGGAACAATCACCCCGAAGCGACCTATGAGCATGGCAATCCCAAGACCTAAATTATAAAAAAGTGTATTCGCATTAAGGCCAGCAAAAGCTGAACCGTTGTTCCCCGCAGCTGATGACCATGCATAAAGTATTTCACTCAACCCATGTGGCCCTAGATTGGTGCGTGAACTTAATCCAAACTCACTCCAAACACTAAGAGTACTACCAAGAAGAATGGTGCAACTCGGAGCGATCAACGCCACAATGACGAGTTTCATATCGAGCGTATCGATTTTCTTTTGAAGATACTCGGGCGTTCTTCCCACCATAAGCCCACTTAAGAATACTGTGAGAATAATAAAAATTAGCATCCCATACATTCCGGCCCCGACTCCTCCAAAGATGATCTCTCCAAGCATGATATTGAAAAGTGCCACTAGACCTGAAAGTGGTGAGAGCGAAGAGTGCATAGCATTCACGGAACCATTGGATGCTGCGGTTGTTGCAGTTGCCCAAGTAACAGCTTCTGTTATAGAGAAACGTACCTCTTTACCTTCCATAAAACTCAAACTATCTAAATTTGTAACTTTTAAATGTTCGCTGTAGAGAGAAACACCAAGTCCCATGACCCAAAGAAAGCTCATCGTCAAAAAAACAATCTGTGCATGCTTTTTCCTTCCGAGCATTTCTCCAAAGGTGAAAACTAAAGCACATGGAATGAGAAGGATAGAAAGAAGCTGAAGAAAATTTGAAAATGGGGTCGGATTCTCAAAAGGATGGGCACTATTCACACCAAAAAATCCTCCGCCATTTGTTCCAAGCTGCTTAATGGCTACTTGTGAAGCAACAGGACCTAATTGAAGAGCTTGAGTTCCTCCTTCAAGCGTTGCGACTACTTTCTCCTGGGTAAATGTTTGCACTACACCCGTCGATACTAAAAGAATAGAAAGAATGAATGATAAGGGGAGCAAAAGGTAGATAACTGAGCGAGTGATATCTTGCCAAAAATTTCCAATCTCTCTTATTCCTCGATTTCTTAAGCCGCGTACAAAAGCAATGAAAACAGCAATCCCTGTCCCAGCACTAACAAAATTTTGAACTGTGCATGCCAGCATCTGCATAGCAGGACTAAGCGAGACCTCACCCGAATAGGCTTGCCAGTTGGTATTCGTCATAAAGCTAATAGCAGTATTTAATGCCAAATCCCAAGTCATTGGAGACTTCGCACTTGGAAAAAGCATAACAATAAAGAAAAAAATCACTAGGGATACAAAACTAAAAGCGAGAATAGAAGAGATATAAGCTTTTGCATCTTGAGGCTTCGTTTCAATACCAAGCATTTTGTAAAGGATAGCCTCTATCTTGCCATTTTCTTTTTGATCAAAGATGCAGCCGATATAACGACCCAAAAATGGAGCTACTAAAAAAAGAATACCGATAAATGAAATTACAAAGAAATAATCTGATATACCCATAGGGCCTCCTAAAAATCCTCTGGTCTAAGTAGCGTATAAGCTAAGTAGAGAAAGACCCCTATAGTTGATAGTAATGAGATTGTAGTAAGCATAAATCCTCCGATGCCTTATATTGCCATTTAGAAGGTGAAGGATGTTGCTAAAAGAATGATAAAAAATAGGGTTTAGGCGTAAAAAAAACGTAAAGACAAATCCAAAAAAGAAACCTTTGGTAAAAGAGAGAATGTCTAATGTGCAAGAAATAAACTAAACATCATCTAAAAAATCTTTCAGATCAGTATTGTGTTCATCGATCGCATCATACAAGTTTAACAGAAGAGCATCATCCACTTCATCATGATTTACCTCTTTGATTAGCTTGTCTCTTTCAAAAATATAGAGTTTCAAAAACTCTTTATCGAACTCTTCTCCACCGCTAAGGATAAAATCAGGAAAAACAAACTGAGTAAAATAAAGAGTCAATTCCGCTTTGTAATCTTCACACCTGAAACTTCTATTAATTAATTCAGAATGCCTAATATTTGTAGGGAAAAAATTTCCAATATTCTTCCAATGTATCTCATCATTTTTTGTCTTTACTATTAGTACCGAAATTAGCTTTTCTAGTTTATTTGATTGCATACTCTAACTCCGGTGATACTTGAATTTTTGTCATAATCTCTTTTATTGCTAATCTCATGGCACCCTTTGTACAATTAGGATCATTCTCCAGAGTATTAACATAACTGCTTATCAAATGAACTAAAGGCATGTTACTTGAATGATAGTCTTTAACATGAATAAACACTGATTTGATTTCAGATCGAACACCCTTAGGGATATAAGCATTGCCCTTACCAGTAGAAAGGCGTTGAAGAAGTATTTTCAACTCTATAATCTGATTTTCTATCGATCTGTATTCTTGAAATTTATCACGAATTGACTTTGCAAAAAAAATCAATCCTAGTGCTATTAATAAAGACACAATACCAGATATATCCGAGGCTCGAGAAAGATAATCCCAAAATCCTAAATCTGTTTGATGTAACGTCCCATCCATTAAAACAAATCCTCAGCTCTCTCAGTGAACTTCGTAAACTCACCAATCCATCTCAGTTTGGCAGTTCCAGTCTCTCCTCCCCTATTTTTAGAGATGATAACCTCTGCTTCGGATGGTGCTTTAGTATCTGGGTTATAAACTTCATCACGATAGATGAACCAAACCATGTCCGCATCTTGTTCAATGGCACCAGAATCACGAAGATCCGCAAGATTTGGCCGTTTGTTCTCTCGGGCTTCAACTCCCCTATTAAGCTGGGAAAGGCAAATAATGGGGCAATTAAGCTCTTTAGAAAGAAGCTTTAGTGATCGAGTGAGTTCACCAATATCATCGGCCTTATTACCCTTCTTGGATTCCTTATAAGGAATGAGTTGAAGGTAATCAATAATGACCATTCTGAGTTTTCCGTACTTGGCCTTATGCCGTAAGGATTGATTTCTTATCCTTGAAATCGTCGATCCTGAATAGTCATCAAGGATGAGTTTTAGTTCAGAACATTTACGAGCGGCCTTATCTATTTTTAAAAGATCGCCATGGTCAAAATCACGAGACTTAAATTTTTTCCCATTAACCCGTGCTTCCATTGAGATTATGCGTTCGGTAAGTTCCTTGTGCATCATCTCTAATGAATAAACTAAAACGTGCTCATCATATTTTTGAGCAACATTGAACCCAATATTGAGGGCAAGGGAAGTTTTCCCCATGGCAGGTCTTGCGGCCAGGATAATAAGTTGTCCTGGAGTAAGCCCTTCGATCTTATCATCAATAGCCGAGAATCCCGTTTTTGTGAGGATGTGTTTAAGTGAATCTTTATCTCGAAGAGACTGAATCACTGAAATCACCGATTCTTTCATCTCTAAGGAAGTGCCTGAGTCTTGATTGTCATTTAAAGCAATTAAGGATTGATTTACTTTTTCAATAAGCTCTTCACGAGAAAGATTTTCTTTTGAAAAGCCTGCTATCTCTTTTGCCTTATTAAAAACAATTCTTGAAAGTGACTGCTCTTTTACACGTTCAGCATAATGGCGAATGTTCGCACTAGAAGCAAGATCGTTATAAATTTCAGCGAGGTAACTTGCCCCACCTACTTTATAGATGTCATTATTCTGGTTAAGAGAATCGACAAGGCTTACTAGATCAACGGGCTTTCCGAGAGATCGTAATTTTTCCACATGAGAGAATACGATTTGATATTTAGTATCTGAGAAATCAGAAGCTGAAATTTTTAAATCATCAATCTCACTTAGAGATTCCGGATCAATAATAACAGAACTTAGAACTGCACGTTCATTAGTTAGTAATTGAGCTAAATCTTCAGTTTGAAAGCTGTCCATCATTGCGTGATTTGCTCCCCAGCTTCCATTCGATTTTGAATCAGCTCTTTAATCTTTTCTTCAAGGATTTGTTCAGCAAGAAGGGACTCTCGAATCTCATCACCCCAAAGTTTCATGGCTTCTTTTTCATACCTTTCGAAAGTCTTTGGGGTTTTCATCTTCAAGTTTTCAAATGTCGATTGAGCTAATAACTTAGTCTGCTTCGCTTGAAGTTGGAGTTCAAACTTTTTTTTCTCATCTTCGCGGAGGGCCATCGCTTTCGTTTCAAGAATTTCTTTATGTTTCACCCTATCAACCACGAACTTCTTAAAGCCATCAGGCTTCATATATTCTGTTTTCTGAGAAAGGGCCGAAGTCAAAAGTGCCTTCACCGATTGAACTTGAGAGTGATTTACAATTTTTTGATGAAGAATCATATCAAGATACAGTTCGCAAAGTTTTACCTTCGTCTTTTCATAGATAATTGATTTGGGAAATTTACTTCTGATGTCATTTAAATAATCGACATCAATACCATTTTTCTCTAAAACATCTGCTCCATACCATTTAGTAAGAGCCAAGAAAAAGTCATCATCATTTCCAATGAGGTTTTGGTCGCCAGTAAAAGAAATCTTCACCACTTTCTTTCTATTAACTGTTGCAAAAGTAAATTCAAGATCGGGCAAAGCCTCTTTAAGAGAGTTAAAATACTTTTTCACATGACCAAAAAATTCTTTTTTAGCTGTGAGGCCCAAAACAGAAGCAATGTCCTCAATCTCTAAGGTAAAATGATTTCTTTTGCCCACATCTCGATGCGAGACGATTAGCTGATAAAGACGGCGAACAGCACCACTATCAAGTGAAAGGTAAGTTTCACGCGAAAGAACCGAGTAATAACCCCCAAGGAGGTTTTGCATAATATCGCGGTCAAACGTCACCGAGTGACGGGCATCTATATTTTTGAGGTCAGAGTAATCTTCGTTAATAACTGATTTGCGAGATTGAATAAGATGCTTTTCAACATTGGTGTTTTTTGAGTTTGTAGCCGAATAGAAGCTTTGGCGGAATTCAATTCTCATCCCAAGCATACGCTGAATAGAATCCCTGATATTTCCGTGACTCCCCTTCGCAAGACCCAAACGCTTTCTTATGTCTTCATAAGTAAAAACTGGTGAGTCTGTATTCTGCTCCACACACATCGACATCAAGATATTGAGCACATCTTGGTCGAGCTTCCCTGCTGTACCTGAATTGCCACGGAAGACCACTTCTAAGCGATTTAGATTACCGGCTTCATCAAACCACTTAGTCATCGAATGCTTCTCAAATTTCTCGCTTTTTTTGCTTTTGCAGAACTCAAATGGTAACGCGAGTCCTATGTTGAACTCCGATTTGAAGTTCACTAAATCCTGAGTAGCGTTAGTAACAGTCAAAGACTGATCTACTTCACCGTGGTAAACAGGTTTTTTATTGTTGTGCGAATAACCAATTTCAAAATTTTCCATATCTTATCTAAAATTATTATTTTTTCCGCCGAAAACATCAAGGTTTATTTTTCCGTCAAAAACATCAAGTAAGAAAAAGTTGGCCAAAAACATCATAGAGTGTTTTGTCGGCCATAAACATCAATAAGCCCGGTTCGATGATAAAAATTCGGTCAAAAACATCAATCAGGCAGTGAATTTCCGCCGAAAACATCACATATAGGGATCAGGCCGCCCCGATCGCCGTCAAAATTCCGCCAAAAACATCAGCATCCCCGAAGTTCCCCTTAAAAGTCGTTCAAAAACATCACGCCATGATGTTAATGGCGGAGTTTTGGCTAATGATCGTGATGTTAATGACGGAGTTTTTGAAGGGCCGATGTTATTGAAGGAGTAGATGATGTGAATGACGGAGTTTTTGAAGGGCCGATGTTATTGAAGGAGTAGATGATGTGAATGACGGAGTTTCCTGATGTCATTGAAGGAGTTGCATGTTGTGGATGACAGAGCTAATTGATGTCAATGGCAGAGTCTTTTACTATAAGTCTCTATAATTAAAGCGTTCTCCTCTCCCCTCTGTATTGTATGTAGTAATTTAAAATTACAACTTACAAGCATGATGTGAATGACGGAGTAAATTTACTTGCCTCAATTCATAAGTTCAGAACTTGGGAAGTTGCAAACTTCAAAGCTTTAAAGCTTCCCTACTTTTATATTTCATCACAGAAAAATTTACAGCTAGAAAATATTCTTCATTTCAAAAGTTCTGAAGTTAAGAAGCTCAGAACTTTTTCACTTCAAAAGTTCTGAGCTTTGGAACTTGGGAATTTAAGAACTAATGAAGTTTTGAAAATAAGAACTTCGGAAGTTCATAACTTCAAAACTCAATTCAGTAAATTCAAAACTTCTGAACTTGGGAAGTAATTACAAACTTTCAGTCTAATCACCTAACTTCACAAGTTCTGAAGTTAGGTGATTTCTCCTCTGAAAATGACAACACTAAATCAAGAAATTTTGAAATTGGTCCTATGGATTTCATCGGGGCAAGTAACCACACGGACATTGTCACTTCAAAACTTATTAACTTCTGAAGTTGGAAAGTTATGAAGGTGAGTAGTTAAAAAGTTTAGAACTTCTGAACTTAATAATTGCATAACTTCTGAAGTGAGTTACAATTTTCATATACTCAGTTTTTTATTCACGGAGGATAAAAATGGAAAAGGGAAAAGTAATTTCCATCATCAACCAGAAGGGAGGGGTCCTTAAAACGACGACAGTTCTCCATCTCGGTTCAGCTCTAGCGAGCATGGGAAAGAAAGTATTACTCATCGACTTAGACATTTCACAAGCAAATCTTACGATTTCCACAATTGGCCAACTTGAAGAGGGGAGTAGGGGAGTGCTTCATGCACTTTTCAAAGATTGCTCATTAAATCAGGCTACCTATCCAACAAGCCAGGAAAATCTCTTTATCGTGCCATCGGAAATTAAGTATCAAGGAAGAACGATTCCACTTGATGTAGCACTTACAGGCCAAGCAGGTGCTGATCAGATTTTGAAAAAGCTCATTAAGCCTGTTCGCGATGAATATGATTTTATTCTCATTGATAATGGCCCAACGCTTGGGATTGCTACTATCAATTCACTTGTCGCTTCTGAGTATTTCATGGTCCCAACTCTTCCAGACTATCTATCTCTCGTTGGTGTCCAGAAAACGATGGAAACGATTGAGCAGGTTAGAGAAGCCCTTGAGCATAATATTCAAAATCTTGGCCTTGTTCTAACCATGATCGATGGGCGTGAGGCAATTGCAAAAGATTCTGATGCCATCTTAAATTCAGCCTTTGAAGGAAAAGTTTTCAAAACCTGCATCCAGAGAAATGCAAAATTTAAAGAACTTGCTCAAGGTCAAAAAACAATCTTTGATGTCACAAAAGCAAGTGATAAGGGTAATAAAAATTACCGTGAACTAGCTATTGAAGTGATGGGTCGCCTAGGAATGAGAGTAAGCTCTCCTAAGATGTCAGTAAAAGCGAAATCTAAAAGAAATGATTTATCGGTTGGAGGTGTTCAATGAGTGGACTAGACGCTAAAAACTTTGATCTTTTTTCTAAGAAACCAAAAGCAGCACCACCGAAGCCTATCGAAGTCAAACCCGCTACTCCTGTGAATGTTCAAAAAGCGGTCGAAGAATTTGACACCGAAGAGGAAGTGGTTCTAAAAGCCCCTGTAAAAAAGGTAGCTCCAATTCCTCCTAAAAAGGTTCAGGTACAATCCAAGGCGAAATTCGATACATTCGTACCTGTGACCACTAGAATCTCCCAAGAAGAGTATATGGGTCTCAAGGGCGTAGAGAATACAATTATGCGTTCTCGTTCTAAAGGAAATTCTGAAAACAGGGAAAGAATCACATTCAACTCAGTAATGAGATGTCTCGTGAAAAATTTTCTTGAAAAATCAGAATCTACCGACCTTTCAGAAATTCAAAATGAAGAAGAATTAAATGAAAGAATCAGAGAGATGTTTCATTGATGAAAAATGAATTGTGCATTCAAGTTGAAAAGCCATTGAGTAAAAGCGTAAACGTTAAAATCATTGATTATGGCTCTAAAGAAAAGGGCTTTGGTGAACGTATTGAAGTTCATATCAAAAGGATTGATAAGCCTGGCTCTTTTTTTGAGCTAGTTTTTAATCAGGATGAGCTTAAAGGGCTTGGAAATCTAATTGGAAACTTTCTAAACAATCTAAACGAAAAGAAGTAACTTAGATGGGGCGAGCTTGCCCCATCTAAAGTAACCATTTTAAAAAATAAACATCTTTTTCTTCCATTTCGGTGAAGGGGCAGTTTCCAAAGCTGTTGGTGAGAAAATTAGCAATATTTTCTAAGTAGTAGTCAATTTCAGTTTTCAAACCTACCTACCTTTAAAAAAGGGGCCAATAAAAAATTGACCCCTTTTAACTTTCTTTAGTTCAACTTATTCACAAGATTCGTAAAATCCTTTGAGAAAAATCCGTTTTCTACGTTCTGAGTTACAGATCGGGCCTTCTCAAGGTCACCAGTCAGGTAGTAGAGAAGGGCAAGATTGTAGTTTCCATCCGAGATGTCATTAGATCCCTTAACCGACTTCAAAATCTCTTCCTGGGCCAAAATAGCGGCTTTGAGATCGTTTTTTTCTACGTTCTCAATGACACTATTGAAGATTTTGTTCTCTCCCTTTTTAAAACTCAATGCTTCTTGAGATCTTGATTCAAAAAACTCATCCACAAGTTCAGAAGTTAAGAACTTCCGAAGTTTTAGGGCCACCTGCTCTGTATTCGGCCCATAGACCTGCTGACCATTTACAAAAAGGTAATCAGTATTGGTTTCGTTGAACTTCTGTTGAAACGAGTTTGAAGCAATAATTTTACCAGTTTCACGTTCAACAACTCTGTAAGTGACTCGACCATTGGCAAAAAATACCTTTTTAGCCTTCAACCCTTCAGCGTCGTGAGAGAAGGGTTCAAGTCCCGATTGTTCCTCGTAAGTTATATAGAGGAGATAATCTGCATTAGAGTCACGAGATTGTCTTCCAGCAAAGGCATCATCAAATGATTCATTAAATTTTGCTCTATCAATAAGATTAAGTCCTTCAAGGTTGGCTCTCTCGATGAAAAGGTTTTCAAAGCTTCTCGCCGCAAAATTTGCGTACTCGCGGTTACTTAAAAAACGCCTCGGTGCCGGCCCGTGTTCAAAATGATCTTGAACCTCCGCGATTGATATTGTTTTGCTACGATCAATAGACACTTTAGCAGGAGTTACGACCTCTTTATAGATCGTCTTTGTGCTTGAGCAAGAGTAGGCGAGAAGAGAAAATACAGTAATAAAAATTAGTTTCATGGTTTTTCCTCCTAAAATGGAATGTCCTCAAAAGTGAATGATCGGTCTTCCTTACTTTTTGGATCAACGATCTTAATTTCCTTCACATTCACATAGCTAAAAGTTTCAAGTTCCTTAGTTTCTTGATTTTGGTTCATACGATTTTTTTGCTGTCCAACTAGAAGAACTTTGCACCCAGCTTTTAATCGTGATTCAAGAAAGTCTTTCTTGGCTCCATAAATCTTGCAATAGTGCCAATCTGTTCTGGATTGCCACTGATCTTCCTTGTCCTTCCATGATTCTGTTGTAGCAAGAGTGAAATCAAGAGATTCGCCTTTCTGACTTCGCCATGCGTTCTTGCCAATGTTTCCCATTAGCGTGATCTGATTCATATTTCCGCCCTTTGTTAAAATCTCAGGCACTATGCCAGAGAAGGTTTATTTGTTATTTCTTTATAGGTTTCTAATTGAAATTCACTGAGTGTTTTCCCAGAGAGAATTTCATCGAGGTACATACATAACTCTGGGTTCATAGAGAGTGTGTCTTCTTTTATTTGTTCTTTTCTGATCGCTTCCTTCCAGAAATTAAGTAGGGTATTTCTAATAAGTAGGTCTTTGTTAAACTGCACAGCTTCTCCCTTGTTTTTTTGCTCTCTGTTTTGCTTCCGCAAAAAGAAACGCCTCATTCCCTGATAGCAGGGCAAGCGGCACTCCAGTCTCGACGGCAGTCACACAAGAAAATTGGGGGCGACCTTTAGGGGGAACCGATTTTGTTGTTGACTGACTAGAGCGAGTGCCAAGACTGCATCCCAAAGGGAAAGAGGTGTTCAAAAGTCCTCCACTGTAATTTCTGTTTTTGGTTTTTCTTCTGGAAGAATAACAACCTTTGATCTCATGTTAAAATCACTGTTGTTAGTAGCTACCTCAGAATCGAGGTAGCTAAAAATCGGAATATGAAATTTTGATCCAAAATCAAAATTAACCTTTGAAACTGAAAAAGGGGATTGAGTGTAAACGACTCCTTCTCCAAGCCCAAATTTCTTAATGTCATCGGGGTGGATGATATACTCCTGAACTTCTCGGATACTTCCGGTGTATGTATCTGAATGAAAATTTCGATCATCCACCCTTGTCGTTCGCTTCTCGGAAACTTGAGTTCCCACAACTGCTGCACAATAGTCGGCAGACTCTGGATCACTGACACGCAAGAACATTTTAACTGTAGTGGAATCTGCTATCTGTTTTCTGGTTTTTGTCCCATCAAGTTCTACGTCCCCAGGACTTTGCGTCGCAAGGATCAACCGGAATTTCGATGATCGGGCCTTGTTTAGGAAGTTAATAAATGTTTCTGTAATGAAGGAGCCAAATTCATCCACAATGACTGTAGTCTCTTTCCTGTTCTTCGGTTCGACCTGAGATTGAATTTTATTGGAAAGGGCCATTAGTGACCCTAGAATAATTCTTCCAAGCTGTTTTGAAGCTTCTGGATAGCTCTGAGTATTAAGAGAAAAGAAACAAATTCTATTCCGAGTATGTAGCTCCTCTAGGCTTGGAGCATCATCGCGGTCAATCAGTGTCCCAAAGTCAGATTTACACATAATTTTGAGGTCTGCCTTGAGTCCCATAAACTCAGGCTCGTTTGGAATCTTTTTCTCGATTCTCGATAGAGTTGGCCGATCCATCTTTTCCAGAATCTCAAGAAGTGCCATTTCGGCCATTTTCTTGTAATAGGGTTCACTCCATTCTGTGCATGAGATGATAAGGTCTTTGATCTCATTGTTTGTAATCCCAAGTAGAGGGTTGAAGGCACAGCTCTTTTGGGGGTTTGTGATGGAAAAAAAGAAGAAATCTTTTTCCCTATTAAATAGTTTAGAAGAAGAGAAGACATGGTTACAGAAATCCAAATCTCCTTTGGGGTCGATGACGAAAAGCCTTCGACCCCACTTAATGTCAAAGAAACATTGCGGTTGAAGAGTAGAGTAGGTCTTACCAGATCCGCTTGCTCCATAGATCAGTTGGTGATGAGTAAGGAGAGCGGATTTTACTACATTGTTTTCAAGGCCATAATAATAGCCCTTGTGCAGAGGCCTTGAAGTTCCTAGATAAAATTCCTGGCTTTTTTCGTGGATGCTCCCCTTAGCCGTCTTCCTCGAAAGTTTTTCAATCACTACGCGAGAGAGCAGACCCGCAAAAGCCGCTAATGGATACAATCCTTCAAAACGAATAAAGCTGACTAAAAAACTCCCAGCGAGGCAGATGACGCAAAAAAATGTAAGTTTTTTTGCGATCTTTTTCTCCTTGTAACGAACAAGGAATTTTGAAAAAAGATTTCCTAAGATAAAAAGCAAAATGATGAAAATGAATGGGGTAGCCTTCAGGATATACCACTGAATCATCCGGATTTTTGCGATTAGCATACTTTCCCCCGCATGATTGAGTGGATGAAATCGTCAGAATTTTGTGAAAAAAATTCTGTTACCGTCATGGCTTTGAAACGCCCATTCAATTCATCAAATTTTTTGGCCGTCTTTGAGATTGCGGTCACTATTCCATCTGTTTTGCAGATATAAAGAAGAGACCCGAGGTGAGGGGAGTCGATATACTCTTTTAGTTTTTCCTCCATTCTTTTGTAAGTTTTACGCGTAAGCTCCACTTCGATCATCACTGTTCTGTTGTCAGACTTAAACATGATGAGATCGGGTATTAGTTCACCAAAAGGGGTTTCTTCACGCGCCTTTCTTTCTGAGTAAAATTTTGTATAACCAAGATTTCTGAAGCGAAGATAGATTTTTTGAATCTCGAAATCGTGATGAAACTCTGACCAATTGATGTGATCTAATCCCTTAATACTCTCAAATCCTCGACGCTCAATTTCTAAACTTCCAGATTGTGTGAGACTATAAATCCGTTCAGAAAAGTCAGGATGCGTTTGCTTCTTCAGTAGGCCCCTCTCGTGCAGATGTTGAATACGTCGTCGGGTAACTCTCATGGCACAGCTATTTGCTAAATTCTTAAAAAATACACTCTGCACCATCGACGTTGAGCTAAAGCCAAACTGATTGATAAAACGCAATACGCTTATGTCTCTTTCCGTAATCATAGGGCCTACTGAATTTTTAGTTTCTTTACGAGGAAATTCTGAAGAGTGATCTTTTCACCAGTCTTAGCCTTGTATTTCTCCCACTCGTCATTGATTAAGTCCCATTCGGTAAGACTAGCTTTCTGAATTTCCTCGATATGACTTTCTTTAATCAAACCTAGTGAAAAACTGATAACCATATTTAAGTCCACCGGTCTCCCTTTAGACTTCTGATTAACCAGACGTAAAATTTCCCCGATCCGATCCCTTGTCCCCTCGCTCTCCTTCCTCAGATCAAAATAAATTCTCTCTCTCATTGAACCTCCAAAAAAAATTTATAAAACCGCCGGCCGCCGTAGTGACCACCGCATCCAACTTTACGTTGTGAGGGGGTGGTCACTACGGCGGCCGGCGGAAACATCAGTGAAAAAAAATACTTAGAAATTTTTTGGTGAGCCGTCGGGTGAATAGCCCGCGGTACAGTCTGCGGTACACTTTTAAACATGGTTTTTCCTCCAATAACGAAGCTCCCGTTCGTCCACCTCTCCGGCTTCTATCCACCTTCGACACTCTGCTTGTAGTGTTCTTTTAACCTGTGTACTTTCAAAATTTTTCTTATCAAATTCGATGATAGATTCTGGAGTTGGGTAAAAAGAATACTCAACAATAGGTAGTCTTCCCTTGATACCTTTGACTCCTTTTGCAGAGCAATGTTCGCACCCGTCTCCCTTGATGTAATACCCATCTGCAAGCTTAACTTTGCAATTTGAACAAAGACGTTGGATGAGTCTTTGGGCTGAAACGAAGAGTAAGTTATCAGCAATTAGCCTCTTTTCTACTCCAAGTCCAAGAAGACGATCGACAATACCGGCGACGTCATTTGTGTGAAGTGTTGAGAAAACAAGGTGTCCCGTTTGGGCAGCCTCAAGAGCAAGTTCCGCACTTTCGCGGTCACGGATTTCACCAATTAAAATAATGTCGGGATCTTCACGGAGGGCCATCTTGATAGCAGTTTTCCAACTGACCTTATGGTTAATTTCCTTCTGAAGTGTTGATGGGATTATTCTCTCTACAGGATTCTCGATAGTGATTACTTTCTTCTTCTCACGATCAAGCTCCATCAAAATGGATTGAAGGGTGGTAGATTTACCAGAACCAGTTGGACCAGTGATACAAATGAACCCTTGTTTTTGGTTCATTGCGTATCTAAGATCAGCCTCGGTCTCTTGAGGTAAATATAGTTCAGACAACTTTGGAATAAACTCGTCTCTGATGATCCTGAAGACAAAGTTCTCTCCGAAAACAGAAGGGGAGAGAGCTATCCTGTAACGTGAGTTTGTGAGTTCAAAGCTAACACTTCTGTCTTGGGCCTCATCGTTCACCGATAAATCAAGAGAGCATATATGCTTTAGGCGATTGATAAGGTTTCGTACTAATGAAAACTCTTCTTTGTATTCTATAAACTGAAGTAGCTCACCCTGGACTCTAAACCTGACAAGCAGTCCATCCTTGATCTGTTCTATGTGGATGTCACTTGCATTGATTTCATTAGCTTTGAGAAAGACATCAATCCAGAACCGACTCTGGAAGTCTTTTTTTGAAAGTAGCTCATCTGCACTTCTGGCCTTTGCAGTCTGAAGAACCTTTTGATGTGTTTGTGTTACTTCCACGGTTGACCCTCCGTTTGTTTGAAAGCATCACAAATCTTCCTCAAGTATTTGGTCTGAATATACTTATAAACCTCATACTGAATTGCCGTAATGCATGAGTCGTACTTAGTTGTACTCACACCAAGTGGTGTTTTGACTGTGACGAGAGTTGATGGATGTACACATGAAATTTTTTCAAAGATTGTATAAATTCTCCGATCACCTCCCACTTCGTTTGATCCCGTACTTTGTGCCTTTGCCTGTCTTGCTAATTCAACCACTGGATTAAGTATCGCAAGCGTTGCCGCTTCCTTTGCAAACTGCTGCACTCTATCAGCCATGTACTTTGGATTCGTACTTGAATCCATTAAGAAGGGCGAACCTGGAGTATAAAGTGAGTAGCTTCTTCCTCCTGAGTCTCCAATATCAGCCTTTATATTTTTAGACTTTAAAAAACCGGAAAGCTCACTCGTATAATTTGAAAAGGCATCAGGAAGGAATTTTGAATCGGACTCCCACGGGTAGGCGAGAGTCCATCTTTCTTCAGGTCCTCTAGGAAGGGAGAAGAGATCATGGGCGAGAAGCTTAAATTTTAGTGCAGTGTTTGCATAAGAGTAATCTGACTCATATACCGATGTACTCATTCGAGGTGCTACTGACCCCCAAAGAGTACATTTAAGTTGTTTCCATTTAGATGAATCCGTATGAGAAAGCGATTGTTTTGCTATCGCATGAGCTGTACCTAAGATGGGAAATGAACAAGAGCTTAATGATTTCCCCATTAACCCATTTTGCTGAGAGATAGCCTTATTCGTTTCTGTCTTATCGCCAACTCCTTGGGTTTTACCTCCTGATAGATTTGATAAATACGCACCCCCTTGAGCAATTCCACAAGTAAGGGGATTGGATGATGCCATCATTGAAGTCATGGCTTCTGGGTCAAGGTAGTCAATCATTCCTGTGTCCCAAAAAGGATAAGAATCTACTGTTGTCGCTACCGGACAGGTCATTGGTACACCCTTAAAGGCCCATGAGTAACCTCCGACATCTCGCCCTTGTTGCTCCAGGATTGGCCCACAGACAGAAAAGTGTTTTGCGAACAATTCACTCATTGAAACTGGCCATATATTTACGTCATAACTCTTATTCGTTTTGTCTTTGTTCCCACGTATTCTTAGTTTTTCAAAAGGAGTAAGAAATGTGGCTTCTGTGAGACCACTTTCTTTGGGATATACTAGTGCAGTGAGTTTAATTGCCCCTTCGGAGTCCATAAACTTCGAGAGGACTTCAGCGATTTTCCTATTAGCAAGGTAGAGAAGATTGTTCTTTGCGAATTTCGAGTGGGGGTCGTTTCCTTTCTCAGTGACCTCAATGAAGTATTTTGGCCAGTAATATGACGGTTGTGGCCTTTTATAGGTATTGTTATTTCTTGCTAGGCACTTCCCCCGCCAATCTCGCATTACACATGGTCTTGAATGTGTGGTGTTAGTACCTTCTGTATATGAGTTCAGATGATTTTGAGTCATCACATGACAAATATTGGGGAAGTCCTCCTTATAAACCATTAGCTGAGTCGATTCTGTAGCTACTCGGGCCACGCCTGAAATCGCTCTTGAGAACTCGCGGTAAAAAGCTTCCGGAAGAGAGGGGTCTGTAGCACAGTTATGTCCAAGCTTTTGAGTGATAACGTGTGCATCAGCAACGACTCGACCACGATCAAAAAGTTTCATCACATCAATTGATGGTAGGCCCTTTGCTTGGGCTGAAAATGTGGTGAGTGTGATGAGTATAAATACAATGTTCATGCCCACCACTAAGGCAACGTAGGTGCCAAGTAGTGGAGTAGAATTATTAGGAACTTAGGATGTTCAGAATGAAAGGAACCACCGTAAATGGTGAAATGGTCCACCGAAAATGGTGGTTTAGATCAATGTATTCCAAAATGTGAAACGATAATCTGCCCTAAAAAGGTTAACGTAAGACATTGTTTTTTATTGAGTTGCAACAAGACAGTAAAGAAATGACAAAATTTACCGAAATGTGATATAATGATTGAAGGAGTGAATTATGACACATAAAAATCATGTTCTTGCATTCCAAAGTGCACTAACGATAGACCTAAGCGAGTTGCGTCCTTTGATAAAGGAGCAAAAAAATCATATTGATTCTGAATCTAAAAATCTTATCAAACCACCTTTGGCCCGAACCTTCATTAGAATATTGAAACAGATGCCGAAGCAATTTAAAGAATTGTACACAGTAGAGGATTTTGCTGAAAAGGCGATTGGTGTTTCAAAGACAACTTTTGAAGGATGGACCCCAGAACCAGATACGTATTCCAAGCCTGCATTTAAAAGTGCGTGGGATAGAGTAAAGACGATTGCACAGATCCAAATGTCTCTTGTTAAAATTTACCAGAACAAAGAAAGTATTATCAGCGCATCCGTAACAAATAATAACGTCTTTAATAAGACTTTCTTTGAGATAATTTTAAGTAACGATATTGAGCAACAGATTCAATTGAAGAATTATCTAGAAGCTATAGAGAAGGGAATGTGAGTTGGTATAGAGCTGAGTTAATAAGTGGCAATGAACAATTAAGGCTCCTCCTAGGGGATAGTCCTACAAAGGAAGAAATAAAGGACTATTTTTCTACGGAAGATTTTATCCATCCTCTTCCTGTTCATTTATCTAGTTTAAATCATCATCCACTTATAAAAAACGCATTTCGCCATGTTTCTCCGATTCCCGCAACTCAAGCTAGGTTCTTAAGATATAAGCCAGAGGGAACCTTTACTTCCGGTTTGTATATGGCTTCAGACAGAGTTACGGCCTTAAGGGAAAGGCTTAACCATATTCTTACAGGTAATGGTATGCTTGCGATTACACTTTTCGTGTATGATCTTGATTATTTACCCAATCTTTCTAAAAATATTTTCGATATAGAGACCAGGGATATTAAGGACAAGTCTATTTTGTATCACAAGACTGACTATATTTCCTGTAATAATCTTTTTGATCAAATTGCAATAGATCAAACGACTAGAAAACCTAACTTCAATGTCGTTGATTATGTGAGTGTCAGAAATCCTCCTCAAAAAAACAATCTTGTTTATGACATTAGATTGCTAGGTGCAAAAGCGACCAATGTGACACCATATCAGGTCTTGCAAAACAATAGAAATGTTATCGTTAGCGATGTAACTGGAAATCTTTTGTTTCAGTTTAGTATTTAATTTTCATTTCTTCATCAATTTCCCCACGATCGGGGCTTTCACCATTGCTACTTTGGCTAGCGCCTTCGTAGCTGTTCCTGTTGTATCTAGTCCTTTGTTTACCATTCGACCCTGAAATTGTGATCCGATTGCATTGGTCATATTTGCTCCAATTTTTGATATTGGACCCGAGGCAAACCAAGAGATTACAGGAACAATGACCATGAGTGATTTCCATAAAGCGTTTTCAGTTTCAACATAAGTTGCTAAAAATTTCCCTGTATCATCAAGCATCCTTACTGCCGCATTAAAATCTAGCCCGAACTTGAGATAAGCTGGTTCGGTTGAAAGCGTTGTTGCCGTTTCTTCGATTTTTAGAGAATGAAGAAGGATGATATTACAGATACTCCTTGAGATCATCATAATCCATGGAATGATAAGTGACAGAACGTAGGCTACACTCCACATACTTACTATTCTCCATGAAGCCATAAAAAATGGTGTAAAAATCACCAATGGAAAAATGACTTTAAGAAAAACCTGAATTGTTGAAACGTAGTAGGGGAGTTTTTGAAGTGAATCGTTCAATTTCACCAAGTCACTTGCCGCTCCACCAAAATCATCTATGTTAAATGCTCTCATCACTGAGTTTGGAAGATTCATTATGTTGTATGAAATCTTTGTGGGATCAGATTCCCCCATCAGACGCTTCTGCATCTCTATAAGTGGTGAATTAGCCCCATCTGTAAAATGATCTCCAGAGATATTTAGATCAATCCCAAAGTGTTTCTTAAGGAGGTTTGATTGCACTGAAGAAGCAGTAGCAAGGTTTAATGCCGCTTTAGATAAATTTGATGTCTGAAGTCTCGAATAATCACCCCATTCACTAATCCACTTATCGCTCATCTCCCCGTTCATGGCCCCGACATAAAGATTCTCTCTTCCCATTCCAAAAAACTGCTTATTCACATTGCTATAAAGACCTCTTAGAGTTGCTTCGAGAAAGTTTAGACAAGATTCTCGTTCTCCCCTATATTCAAAAGTTCTATTTTCTAAGACCTCTTTACTAAATGGATAAGAAAAACTCATGCCCTCAAAGATACCACCAGTTCCTGTCGATAGCTTCACACGGAACAAGTCACTTGCATTAAAGTACCGCTCGTACCCATTTTCATTGATTGTCGTAATTGGGACACAGTTATCTATCAAAACATCTACTGCATTCGATAGAGCTGGGTCAGTGATACTTGTTGTTGAAGCTTTAATGAGTGTATCGGCTACGAATCCAGGGGGGTAGCTTTGACCTGTTCCAAAGTGAGTGAACAAGTCATAGGTCGACTTTTGAAGCTGTACCGTGATCAAAGTTGAAAATGAATTGATGAAGGTGTAATAAGCGGGTTTATTACCAATAGGCATGGCCATAAACCAAGCAATCCAAAATATCTTCACATAGTCGTGCAACTTTCGATTGTGAAGGCTGATGGCTGTTGAAATCATCATCGCCACAGCACCGGTGAAAAGGATGATTTTAAAAACTGAAGACGAATACAGGTTTTCAACAAGGAAAACTAAAGTCTCATCTCCAAAACGTCTAACGAACTCTGCTAAGAGTGTGTCACTTGGTATTACTGCCATGGCATCCTCAATAAGCTATTGTTAATGAGCGGTTTAGGGGCTGAATGACCAGCCTGATTTTTCAATCGTGACCTCTGAATTCCCTCTACAAGGTCAGCAACCTCTCTTTGTGCAATTATTGGCGAATAAAGGCCTAACTCGACACGAAAAATAAAGTTGCTTCGACGGGTCAAAAGATTGCTTTTTACAATGTAAGATTCACCTCATTGAAGAGGTGATTATGACAAGGAAGAAGCTATCCATG
>JBFWTE010000022.1:0-64193 GCA_050247975.1 Bacteriovoracaceae bacterium | reverse complement strand
ACCTGCAGAAAACTCAATTTGAGCTTTTGGGATTATCTTGAAGACAGAGTCTCGAAACGGGAAGCCATTCCGTATCTAGGAAAATTAGTAACTTCCCTTTAAAAAAACGACATATTGAGCAGTTACGGAATAATTGTCGAAATTGTTTACAGCAGATTGAAAGCTTTTCACTGCACTTAGGGCCAGGGCGATTCTATATTAAAATAGCTCTACAAGATAAAAGCAGTGGTGGAAATTTGTGGAGCACTTATGAAAACATTTATTATTACTTTTCTCCTATTCACAACTACTGCCTTTGCTCAGTATGAGATGGCCCAGTTGTCTATCGATTGTGCCGTAGCAAGAGAAGGAGAAATTCAAGTCTGTGGAACAAAATTCTATCGTTTTACACTTGAAATTATGGGTACGAAGTACCAGACAATTAACGATCAATTATCATGTGATTTTGGGAAATACGAAATTTTTATCAAGAACAGTAGAGAAGATAAATATGGGGCCTTTGTGAAACTTACAAAGAAAAGTATTTTCTTTGATGTAAAAAAAGATGAAATATACGCTGAATTCGATCTACTCACTTTAAATAAAACTTATGTCATTAGAGATGGAAGAGACGCCAACGAAGTCGAATGCCAAATTCGGTTTGAATAGGCCCCCATTTTAAGAGGGCCCTTTGTTATTAGTAACTTCTTTCTAAAGCAGCAATACGATCTTCTAAGCTGGGATGAGTTGAAAGAAAATTCATCAGACCTTTCTTTGAAGAAATTTTCATCGCCTTAAGACTATCTTGTGAATCATCCACAAGTTCAATTTTCTGCTGTAAACGTCTTAAAGTGGCGATCATTTTTTGTTTACCAGCAAATTGGGCACCACCTTTATCGGCACGAAATTCACGTACTCTTGAAAAGTAGGCCACAACAAACATTCCTAAGAATGAAAAAGCTAATTGAAACACTAAAATTGAAAGGTGATAAATCAAACCAGAAGCAACTGGCCTGTCATCATTGTCTCTATTTCCGGCCAGGGCCTGAGAAAGAGCAAAGGCCGCAACTCGTGCAAAGAACATCACAAAAGCGTTCACTACACCTTGAATAAGCGCCATTGTCACCATATCTCCGTTGGCAATATGGGCAACTTCATGAGCAAGAACCCCTTCAACTTCTTCTGTATTCATTTGATTGAGAAGACCAGTTGAAACGGCAACAAGGGAGTTATTTTTTGATGGCCCAGTGGCAAAAGCATTTACTTCAGGAGATTGATAAACTGCCACTTCTGGCATTTTTTCAATTCCTGCTTGCTTGGCCAGCATATGAACCTTACGAACTAACTCTCCATAATGGCCACGATCATCCACTAGTTCAAGATTCATCATTCTCTTGGCCACCCACTTACTCATAAGCAGTGAAATACCAGAGCCAACAAAACCCCAAACTAAACAGAACACCATCAAGGCCGAATAATTAATTCCTGCTGCGCTTAAATAATTATTAACACCAAGGACTGACAGAACAATCGAAACCGTCATCATCACCAGGAAGTTAGTTAAAATAAAAAGAAAAATCCGTTTAAACATGTTCAATTTCTCCAATTAAAATTGCTATAGCTTAAAAGTAATGCTTTTTTTCCCAACGTCAAGGTTTGCACCTGGCCAATTCTTTTGATTTCAGATCCTTACTGCTAACAGAGATGTGTTTAATTAAAGTATTGATTAGACTTAAACTGAATGGTTTAGAAATTTGCGTCGAGTCGAAAACCGATAAACTAAATTTGTAAACCTTGCCGAGCAATAAGCAAGTTGCTAGGCTTTAATAATCAAAAAAGGATGATGAAAATGATGAAACTTTGGATGGTTTTATTTTTTATTTTAATTTCCCATGCAAATGCGGCCACAGACCCTTATTTAAGTGAAACTCTCTACTTTAATTATCAAAAAGACATTCTTGAAGCAAAATCTCCTGAAAAGTCATTAGTGGGATTTACTCCGTTTGAGCAAAAAATCTATGTGGACGCTCTCTGGGATTTAGTTGAAGACAATCAAAAAGAAGCTTTAAAAAATTTAAAGGCCCTTAAAGATTTTAATTATGATCTCATTCAGAGACTTCGAATTGGAATCTTGAAGATAAAGTATGGGCAAGAGAAAAAATTAGACCCTATTTTATTAAATGATTTAACTAATGAGCTATTATCCCCTGAAGCCGATATCAAAGTTCTTTATCTTTTGGCCTCTTATGAAACAGATTTTATTAAGTTTGGTTATAAGCGGCTTATTCATCTAGCAAAGAAGCACAAGCATTATTATGATATTTCCCCTGATAAAGACGGGGAACGAATCTCTGATGAAATGATCAATGACATTTTCTATCACTCTCCAGACACAACAATTTATATGAATGGTGAGTACGTTAGGAGTGTCAAAGTCTATATGTTTTGCCGTGAAAATCGAATATTTCCATGTTTAATGGTCATGAGAGATGTCAATGGTGAGGTGGTTAGAAATCAAGATGGCTCTATTTGGACTCATCCTTCACTGGCCTCATCAAAGCAAGGTCTCCCTAGCTATGTGAGAAATGGAAACACTCCGGCCGGAATCCATACGATTGATTCAGTGATGCCTTTTGCTAATGAGCCACTATCATTCGGAAAATTTCGTCGAATGATCCTAAATTTTGTACCAAAATCAAAAAATGAGACGCTCATTAAGTCTCTACTTCCTGAATCTTCTCATAATCATGACTGGTGGAGAGAGTCAGTGGTTGCGAGAGAAATTGGCCGAGATGATTTAAGGATTCACGGAACAGGCAAGATTAACACTGATGCATCAACTCCCTATTTCCCATTTATGAGAACTAGTGGTTGTATCGCTCAAAGAGAAAATACTTATGATGGAATCACTTATAAAGATCAGCGAGTGCTCTTGGATTCAATTATGGAATCACTAGGTCTAACTGTTGATTATGAAAATGAAGTCAATATCAAAGGGATTCTTTACTTAATAAATATTGATGATAAAAGTGGTGCTGTAACTGAAGCTGATCTTGCTCTACGAGGAATTGAATAAGTTAAATGATTACAGAAAATTTACCACAATATGAACTGCTGGACTCTGGACTTGGAAGAAAACTTGAAATTATCGCTGGGATAAAGGTAACTCGTCCTTCTCCACAGGCCATTTGGAAGCCTAAATTAAGTGATTCAGAATGGAACAAGGCCATCTCTAATTGCATCCGAACTAAGGATGGAGGTGGTAAGTGGGAGCATAAAAAAGAACCCAATCCTAATTTGAGTCTGCCCTTTGAAATTGATGGTAAACGTTTACAATTTCGCCTAAAATTTACTTCTTTTGGACATTGTGGAGTATTCTTTGAGCAAGTTCCTGTTTGGATAACACTCTATAATGAAGTTAAAACTCTCAAAGAAAAATTAGGTCGGGCCCCAAAGGTGGTTAATCTTTTTGGTTATACTGGATGTGCCAGTCTTGTGATGGTCGCTGCTGGAGCAGAAGTTTTTCATGTGGATAGCTCGAAAGGAGTTTTAGAATGGGGCAAGGAATCCCAAGCTCTTTCTAAAATTGATCCTAAGGCCATTCGCTGGGTTCAAGAAGATGCCCAAGAGTTTCTACGTCACTCTTTTAAAAAGAACTTTATCTACGATGGAATCCTTGCTGACCCACCAAGCTGGGGCCATGGAGTTAAAAAAGAAGTTTGGGATTTTGAGAAGCACATCCATCTTCTAGTAGATCTCATGCTTTCTGTTCTTCAGAAGCAAAATAGTTTTCTTTTTTTATCCAGTCATACCCATGGGGTTCAAACTGAGGCCCTAAGAAATATCGTGATGGATAAGCGCTGGAAAAATATTGATGCTGCAGAATTAGGTGTTAAACATCAAAATGATGTGCGCATCCTTCCGGCCGGAATGTACGCTCTCGGAAGAAGTTACTGACCTTGGCGGTACCATTCACTTAAAATAGCTGCGGTAGCATTAGAAACGTTTAAGCTTTCAACTTCACCAGTGCCAGGAATTTGAATTCCTTCCATTCCCTGCAAAAATCTTTTAGAAAGACCTGCCCCTTCAGCACCCATAAAAAGTAGGGTTTTATCAGGAAAATTGGTTTTAAATAAGCTCTCACCAACATGACTTGAGGTTGCAAAACATTTTAGACCTTTAGATTTTGCAAGATCTAAAGCTTGAGACCACTCTGTAATTTGAATGGCCGGGACACTCTCGGCCCCACCTTCTGAAGTTCTATAGGCCGAAGCTGTTTGAGCAACGGGAACCTTGGCCTGGTAAATAATTCCAGTAATACCAAAATGGGCCGCTGTTCGCATAATCGCACCCAGATTATGAGGATTTTCTACTTCTTCTAGGGCAAGAATTAGAATCCGCCCCTTTTCAGAAAATAAATCTTTTAGAGTAGGCAGCTTCTTAGTTTTTACCACTAAAGCAATGCCTTCATGATGAATGGCCTTAGTAATGGTCTCAAGCTCTTCTTTTTCAACAATATGGTAAGCAAGCTTCTTATTAGCACAGTATTTAATCAATTCTTTAAACTCAAAGACCCCATCTTGGGTCACATAGGCGCGAATAATGTCTTCAGGGCGTTTTTTGAAAAGGGTAAGGCAGGCACTGCGGCCATAGACCTTCATTTCTTGATTTTTTTTACTTTCTTTCATAGGAAGCCTTTTAACACTTCCCCCTTTTAGTGTATAGACTTTAGCATGATTTACACGGGTTATTTAGCTATTCATAAATTTGAGGCCGAGCTTGAGCGTGAGCTTGAGATTAAGGGGCTTAAAATCGCTCATAAAAAGGATCGTTTGTACCTTATTGAGGGTGATCATCCGGCCATGATTTGGGCCCAAATGAGTGCGTTTGAATTAAGGCCACTTACTATTACATCAATTAATGATGGGGCAAAAAAATTAAAAGAATTGGGCCGCAACTGGGGTCTATTCACTGTAGGAAATCATCGTAGGGCCGAGCTTATTCAAGAAGCTCTTCCAAAGTACAATACGAAACCTATTCCTTTTCGCCATCCGCTGCCATCAACGCCTATGGGGTTTTGGACCCTGTGGGAGCAAAGTGAAATACTGGCCACTCAAAAAACGTCATCTCCTTTTGCCTTGGGTGAGATGGATTTTATTGAAGATAAAGTCATGCCACCTTCTAGGGCCTATTTGAAGTTGTGGGAGTTTTTCACAGTCTATGCCCCTGAAGCGCAAACCAAGGGCCTAGCTATTGATGTGGGCTCTTGTCCGGGTGGATGGACTTGGGTTTTAAGAGAAATGGAATTTGATAAAGTTATTAGTGTAGATAAAGCACCCATAGAAAAAAGAATTATGGATTTAGGTCGAATTGAGTTTCGAGGAGAAAGTGCTTTTGGCCTTGATCCAAAAAACTTTGATCAAATAGAGTGGTTTTGCTCGGATATTATTTGTTACCCCGAGAGACTTCTTAATTTAGTGAAGCGTTTTCTTGAATCCGGCAAAGTAAATAATTTTGTCTGCACGATCAAGTATCAGTCAGAAACAGATTGGGAAAACACTTTAAAATTTCTAGAAATCCCTCATTCAAAAATTGTGCATCTTCATCACAACAAGCATGAAGTCACTTGGTTTCTTAAAGGAGTTAACCAATGAAGTATTTTTCCTTTGAGAAATCCCACAGATTAAAATTAACCCGTGATCTTACTAAACACATCAAACGAGGAAATCCTTGGATTTTCTCTGATGCCGTTGAAAAGATTAAGGCGCCAGAGGGCTCTTATACCATTCTGACTAATCATAAAAATGAAGTCATCGCTCATGGAATCTACTCTCCAAGCATTAATCTTGCCTTCAGAGTTTTAACTCTTGGAGATGTCAAATTTAATGATACTGAAGTAGTCAGCCGTCTTGCTCGCGCGATAACAAATAAAAAACATCTTTTAAATTTAGAAAATAAATGTTTTCGAATCATAAATGGCGAAGGTGATGAGCTTCCTGCCATTGTCGCCGATTACTATCAAGGTATTGTTGTTTTAAAACTCGATGGAACTGCCGCCGAAGCCTTCTGGAAAAAAGAAGAAATTGCCAACTACTTTATGGAGCAACAACAGATACCCGTGAAGTGTGTTTATTATAAAAGAAAAAATCGTGAAGAAGAAAAAGGCATGATCCTGGCCGGTGAATGTGAAAATCTAAACGATTGGGAATTTCTTGAACATGGAGTAAAGTTTCGCACCAATATTATTGATGCGGCCAAAACAGGATTCTTTTTAGATCAAAGAGAAAATCGAAATTTCATAAGACAAGTTTCTAAAGATAAAACGCTTCTTAATTTGTTCGGCTATACCGGCGGCTTTTCCGTCTATGCTGGACTTGGTGGGGCCAGTAAAGTCACGACTGTTGATATTGCACCAGCGGCCATTAAAGCTAGTGAGCTTAATTGGGAAATCAATCTACTTTCACCAGAGCTTCATGAAGCGATTTGTGAGGATGCTTTTAGCTGGGTCTTAGAGGCCCAAAAAAATAAAAAACTCTGGGACATCGTCATCACTGATCCACCAAGCTTTGCACCCAATCAGAAAGCTGTTGAATCAGCTCGTGAGGCATATACGAAGGTATTCGCTGATTCCATTAAGCTTGTTAAAGATGGTGGTTTTTTTGCGGCCTCAAGTTGTTCAGGCCATATTAGCTTTGAATCTTTTCTCGAGATCGTGCAAGAAGCTTTATCCAAAGCAAGACGTCGAGGAAAAGTTCTCTTAATCAAGGGGCAACCTGAAGATCACCCCTTCCCTTTAGCACTATCAGAAATGCGCTATTTAAAGTTTGTTTATTTGCAAGTTTTTAAGGATTAGTGAGATTTTTAAAGTTCATCCAAATCTGTGACTTTAAAAAGGCCAAATCTATTTTAAGAAGCTCAGAAGCTCTAAGATAAATATCATGAATATCTAAATGCTTTTGCATATCAGTTTCCAAAAACAAATGATGAAGCGGAATGAGCGGTAGGAGTTCTCTAATTTGTGGCGAATTATCGATAGAAAGTCCAAAAGAGAAATAGCACTTCGAATGAAGCCTTAGAAGATCTTTTACTAACTGCTCATTTCCTCTAAAATCATGAAAGATCCAAGGAGTTGTAGGCCTTAAATCTTTAATCAATCCTAAAAAATCAGAACCACTCCTCACATTATGAATCATCAAGGGAAGATGATATTTTTCTGCAAGCTCAAAATGCCAATAAAAAAGTTCTTTTTGCTGTTCTAAAAATTCCGGATAAGTTCGATCAATTCCTGTCTCACCGATGGCCCAAAGTTGAGATCTTTCAGCTTGGCCTAAAATTCGATTTTTAATGAGCTCAATCTCTTCACTGGAATGATCTTCTAACCACCAAGGATGAATTCCAGCGGTCGTAAAATCAAATACGGTTTCATTATTTAATTCTTCAAAGGATAGACTACGCACACTCACAACATCTTCAATAGAAGATTTGCGGTGAGTGTGAATATCGAGATAAGGCAGATTTTTCAATTAATAACAAGAAATCGAGTGATTAACTGAAACGTACCGCTCCTGAGAATCTGAACTTGATAGCCAATATGATTCAAAATCAAACATCCCTCTTGAAATCCTTCTAAAATAAAAGCGAGAATCTCTCTTGCCTTTATTTGTATCCATGTTCACTTGCCCAGAGCAAGTTACATCATCCTGTGAAGTATTGTAGATTCTGACTTCTACACGATTTCCAAAGTTGTAGACCGATGGCCAAACCATTCCAGCAAAGCTAGGAAGAGAGGTTAATAAAAGGACCGAGAAAATAAACTTTTTCATAGAAACTCCTTTTCTTAAATTAAATCAAAAGAATATACCAAACGTCCAATTCTTTATGTATAAGTGAATAATTCGAGGTGGATTATGACATGGATTCCTAAAGAAGTTGAAACTTACTGCATTGAACACTCAACCCGACCATCGTCTGTGGCCAAGGAGCTCCAGCAATATACCCAGGCATCAGTTCATGGAAGCAACATGCTTATCGGAGAAATGGAAGCTTCGGTTTTGGCCTCTCTTATTAAACTAGGAAGAGTTAAAAATATTCTCGAGCTAGGTACTTATACTGGATACTCAGCACTCGCCATGGCAGAACAAATTCCGGATGACGGCAAAATTATAACCATTGATATCAACCCTCATACAATTAAAATTGCTAAAGAATATTGGGAAAAGTCCCCTCATGGAAAAAAAATCACCAGTATCCTAAAACCTGGCATAGAGGCGCTGAATGAGATTGATGAAAAATTTGATCTTATCTTCATCGATGCCGATAAAAATAATTATTCCAATTATTTAAAATGGTCTTTAAATCATCTTTCGGAAAATGGCATCATCGTCACAGACAATACACTCTGGTCTGGAAAAGTTTTATCTCCAGAAGAAAATGACAAACAAACAGAATCTATCTGTGCCCATAATGAGTTTGCTAAAAATCTTGAAGGATATACCAAGACACTTCTTCCAATAAGAGATGGAATGTTTCTTATTCAAAAAGGTTGAGCTTCTTCTGTTCCTGGACGTGCATCAGGGAATTGAATTTTTAAGGCCTCAACTTGCTCCTGACGCCTTTCTTCTTCGAATGACTCCTTGGCCTTTGCCCCATTGTCCCAATCATTAGTAGCGCAAGTCATAAGTAGCAGCATACTGCTTAATAGCAAGAGTGAGCGCCTCATACGCACCTCCTTAGACACAGAATATTATAAAATTTCAAGCTTGATTTAAAAACAAACTGTTTTAATCAAAAATAAGCTTTGCTTAATTTTTTTCTGAAAACTTTTCAAACGAATCACGCCAAAACTTTAATTCATTAATCAGGAGTCTTGGTATGAAATGGCCGGAAATACTTGTTATTCTAATTGCATTATTTGTATTTTTCTTTCCTTACCCCTCTCCTCAAATTCAAATGGAACAAGAAAGAAGTGTAAGCAGCAATGATCACAAGTATTATGTTGTTTATCAGAGCAAAAAGAAGGCAGATGCAAAAGTTGCAGATATTTTATGGTTAAAAGCGGCCGCAAAAGTTGCCCAAGAGGCCGGCATTCCTTATTTCAATATTCTCTCACAAAAAAGGACTTCTCAAGATGGATTTGATCGCATCGAAGGAGTTATTCTTTTAGATAATGACCCGATGAATACTAATTATGATGCTAATGAAATAGAATCGCTGCCCCTTTTCTTGATGAATTCCAATCCTCATAATTAAGTGATGAAGTCACTTTTAATTCTTGGGATATTCACCTTCAATGTTTTCTCCTCAACTGAGGTAGAATGGCAAAGACAGTCAAACCCTAAAATTATGGATAGTGAATTCAATCACCAACTGGATCAGCTACCAATATCTGGAGTGATTGAAGAGAAAAGCAAATTTTGGTCTGGAGATTACTGGGGTGATTTACAAGGTGGTATTAATAAGCGTTGGTATGGACAAAATAAAAAATCTCCTCCAACTCAAAATGAAATAAAACAATTATCAATACCTGAAATTGCAACCTATTCAGCAGCTGAAAAATGGGATCTTTATCAAGGCCATTACGATTATCCTTTTCGAAATGCTGTACTTAATCGCCTAGTTTCTCATCCAAAAAGCTGGGAAGGCATTTGTCATGGCTGGGCCCCAGCATCCATGAATCATAACGAGCCAACACCAAAATATTTAAATAACCCACAAGGAGTTCAAATTCCTTTTGGATCCTCTGACATTAAGGCCCTCATCAGCTGGTACTATGCCCATCTTGATCAGGGGCCTACTTTTCAAATGGGAAAGCGTTGTTATCAATCAGATCCAAAGAATACATGTATAGAAGATATGAATGCAGGGGCCTTTCATATTGTCCTAACTAATATGGTTGCGCTTTGGGGCGAAGGTTTTATTGTCGATATTGAAGACGGAGAACAAGTGTGGAACCATCCTGTTTATAGCTTTCAAGCGAGAATAATTAGAACTCTTCCTCCACTCCCAGATTCTGCCACAGGCACTCTCAAAAGTTTTCTAGTAGAGACAAATGTCCAATTTATTAATGAATCTCAAAATGATTGGCAAACAGTACTCCAAACCAATAAACAAAAATTTATTGAACGAGTTTATCGCTATACCCTAGATGTTAACTCTTTAGGAAAAATTATTGGTGGCAAATGGGATTCTTCAGAAAGGCCAGATTTTATCTGGAAAAAAAATCAAGTCCGGTATTTCAAAGGTGAACTTACCGGACTTGAAGTTTTATTAAACGATTAATTAAAGTTCAATTAATAATTCTGATGAATTTAAATCTTTTAAAATGCTAAACTGAACATCATCATTTTTTATAAAACTTGTTTCAGAGGAACAATCGATCCCAAGGTCTTTAACTTCAATTTTAAGATCTCCACGCTTTGGCATAAAATAATTATCAATCTTCATCTCCATTGGGTTTGAAAATCTATCTACTTTCACCATGGATTTAGATTTTCCTCCTGAACATTCATCTAGCAATGTATTTCCATTAATCTCTAATAAAAGATTGTCTGGAAGATGCTTACCAGGAAATTGAATCTTCCAATTAATATTAGAAATAATTGCATCACTCTCTACTTGCGGAGCTTTAAGATGAGATTTTTTGTGATTATCTCCACAACTCATCAAAGTCAAAAATGATGTGATGATAAGAATTTTTGTTCCAGCATTCATTACTTGATCCTTTTTATGGGTTACTATGGCCAAAGGAATTAATCGCTTAAAAGGGAATTAGCAAAGACTCGTAGCAATTGATAAAATGCAAAAATTTAAAGATTACTTTTAGAAAAGAAGAGAAGCTTGCTAGAAAGATTAAAATCTAACTAACAAGCTTCTAGAGGCTAAATTTTTCTTGAGTTAGACCATGAATCCATTTTTTCTTCTACAACCTTAAGCGGCATACAACCATCTTTTAAAAACTCATCATGAAAATCAGAAAGTTTATATCCAGAGCGCTTTTCATATTTTTTTCTTAGCTCCCAAATTTTAAGAGATCCAATTTTATAAGAAAGGGCCTGTCCAGGTATCGCCATATAACGTTCCACTTCAGCAATCGCTCCTTCCTCAGGAATTGGCTCGTTATCTAATAAATATTGAATGGCCGCCTCACGAGTAAGACCTTTTTGATGAAGACCCACATCCACAACCAATCTTACCGCACGATGCATTTCATCACCTAGAGCACCCATGTATTGATAAGGATCAGTGTAAAGCCCAAGCTCTCTTCCGAGTGATTCCGTATAAAGCGCCCAACCTTCACCATAGGCCCCATACCAAGCAAATCTTCTAAACTTTGGTAGAGATTGATTCTCTTGCTGAAGAGAAATCTGATAGTGATGTCCCGGAATCGCCTCATGTAAAAATAAAGATTCCATACCAGAAGTAATATTAAATTTCTTCGCATCTATAATCGGAATATAAAAGATCCCAGGTCGAGTTCCATCTGGAGATCCAGGATTATATTCTGCACTTGCGCTGGCCGCTCTGAAAGCTTCGGTCTGCTTAATCATGAATGGAGTCTTAGGAACTCGGCCAAACATATTTATTAGACGAGGCTTAATTTTATCATGAATCGATTCAAAAGCATGAATCACTTGCTTAGGCCGAGTGAAGGGCATGAGCTTTGGATCATTTCTTAGGCCTACAAAGAAATCTGACAATGGACCTTTAAATCCAACCTGTTCTTTCACTCTCTCCATTTCTGAGCGAATTCTAGCAACTTCTTTAAGACCTATTTCGTAAATTTCATCCGGAGACTTATCTGTTGTAGTCCATGTTTCAACTAAATATTTATAGTAAGTATCTCCGCCAGGAAGGGCATTTATTCCAGAAGTGGCGCGAGACTTGTGAATGTATTCATTCTTAAAGAAGTCGGCCAATTTTTTATAATTAGGAATAACATGAGTTAAAATGGCCTTTTTATAGAGCTCTTTAAGTTCATGGCGCTGTTTCTTATTTATTTCTTTAGGAAAAACTTTAATCGGGCCATAAAATATACTCTTAGTAGGATCTTTCACTACCAAGTCTTCCATTTGTGGAATCATTTTTTTAACAAGTGATGTAGGAAGAACAATTCCGGCCTTCATTCCCTCTCTAAAATTAGTGATGGCAGATTCTGTCCATGGCGTAAAACCTTCTAAACGTGACAGCCAATTTTTATAATCTTGGTAATTTTTGAAAGGTTGAATACTTTCACCTGAACCAAATTGGCCTAACTCAAGTGGCAGCCCCCAAAATTGTTGAAATGGAATCATCCAAAAATTATTATCATATCCTGCAAGACGATTTTTTAATTCATAATCAAAAATGTCATAACTGATTTGATCATTAGTATTTAAAGATTCACGATCAAATTTTTTTAGTTTTGCCAAATAGGTTTGATAAAATTTTTTAACATCTTCGCGATACTCTTTGCTCTGATCATTAGGCAAAAGGTGATTATATCTATTATCACCTTGTCGAGTGGCCTCAAAGGGAAAGAATTTTAAGTACTCTTCCCAATAAGATTCAAACATCGCATCAAGCTGCTCATTAGGCAAAGTTTGCTTTTGCGGGCCACTACAAGAGGCCAAAATAAAAAATAAAAACAGTGAAATGAATTTCATGTTAATCCTTGGTCATTTTTTTTGAATATGATGAATTTAACTAAAATGTTTGGCAAGGATCTAATTGAACTTGAACCAATATTGTGATCAAATAAATTATAATTAATTCGAGGAACAATGATAAAAAACCACTTCATCTTTATTTTCTTACTCTCTCTTACAACGTCGGTTTTCGCTGAGGGTGTTATTTTCATTGGAGATACTGGCAGAAGAAATGCTTCCCAGGCCCTAGTGGCGAAGGCCATGAGCGCTTTTTGTAAAAAGGAGAAGTGCCAGATGGGGATTTTGCTTGGAGATAATGTTTATCCAGGTGGAGTAGTAAGTGAGAATGACAGCGTCTTAGAAGAGGCCTTTGATTTTTATTATAATCCGTTAAAAATTCCCTTTTTAATTACGATGGGAAATCATGACTATGGGAATAAGTCGAATATTTGGATAAGAGGGAATTATCAATTGGCCCATGGTAAAAAGAACCCTTTATTCTATCTTCCAAGTTTTTGGTATACCTATGAAACCGACAATACATTAATCGCAGTTATAGACACTGCCAGAATGATGTGGAGAAAAGACATTCTTCCTCAAGCTAAAATGATCGAAGAGGCCTATGCTCTAGCTAAAAGCAAAAATAAGTGGTTCATCGTTGCTGGACACCATCCCTACCTATCTAATGGCCATCACGGCAATGCTGGAAGCTATGATGGAATTCGAAGTCTTAAATTTCTCTCAGGCATATATATTAAAAATTTTGTAGAAAAATACATCTGCGAGAAGGCCAATTTTTATCTTTCAGGGCATGATCACTCCCTTCAGGTTATTGATGGAAATATAGCTGGATGTAATACGCAATTTATTATTTCTGGGGCCGGATCGGCCATCGATTCTTTTCATGGAAACAATAAACTTGAGTTTGGTGCACTTAAATTAGGATTTATGCAATTAAATTTTGCTTCAGCAAGTGCAGAGCTAAAAGTGATTGATGAAAACTCTGAAACAATTTTTGAAAAAAGTTATAAAAAAAAATAATTAAAGGCCTGAGTACCAATCATATCCTCTTTCGGCCCAATAATCCGGTGGACGCTGATCCGAAAAGTAGATGCGCCCAATTCTTTTTAAAGATTTAATCCCATATTTAATAGGAATGATAAGCCTAAGTGGAGCTCCATTTTTCAATTTTAAGGGCAATAAATTTAATTCATCGGCGAGGATGGTTTGTGGATGCAGCATTGATTCCATATCTATAGAAACGTAATACTCCTTATCTGGTGTCTCAAGACCTACATAAGCGAAGTAATTCCCATTCGGTTTTTTACCTAAATTGTAGTGTTTAATAAAATCCGCAAATGTTACTCCAGCATATTGAATATCCTCACTCCAGCCTTCAATACATCTAAACTCTGTAACGAACGAACTTCTAGGTAACAATTTTAATTCAAAGGGTGAAATTTTAATTGTTCTTTGGCCATTTTCAATAGTTATCAAGTAATTTCTTGGCAATTGAGTAGTCATACCAATATCGCCATTAATTCTTAGTCGTTTACCAGGAAGAATAATAGCTCGAGAGAGAGACTTTCTCTTTGAATCCGAGAGAATTTTAAAAACTCTTTCATTAAATAAAAATGAATTGCGTAAAATCCTTGGTGCCCCACCAACTTTTTTTTCATGCTGAATATAATAGACGGCCCCAAAAACAATTGAGATGAGAAGAACTAAAAAAATAAAACTCTTCAATTTAATGCTCATTTTTCTCAATTTGTTTTTCAGAAATCATTGAATAGAAGTTTTTAATTCCTGCACGATAAACTTGAATCAAATGAATCATTAAAAAAAATATAAAACTTAGCATAAATAAAAAATGAAATAGTCTTGCCGGTTGGTAGCCTCCAAAAAGTTCGATGAGAAATGAGAATTGAACTGGTTTATATATCGCTACACCAGTTAAAAAAGATCCAATACCTACAAAAAGGACTCCTGTGTAAGCAATTCTTTGCATTGGATTGTAATCACCAGAAAAATTTGGGCAGCCTTTAATTATTCCTAAATCATAGAGGAGATAAGGTACTGCGACTTTAAGATCATTAAAGGTGGGGAGTATACGAAGTATCTCTTTACTGAGAACAAGGTATATTAAATATAGAACTCCATTTATAGAATAAAACCACATAATAAAAAAATGCCAGGCCATCCCTTGTGCCAAACGATATTCAATAAAGAGAAATTCTGCCAGTTTATTTGGGATAGAGATATAAGGTTGATAGGCCCAATAAATAAGTATCCCACTCCAAATCATTAGTGAGACAAAAATAAAATTAGGCCAATGCAGTATTCGTATAACAATTGAATGCTTTATCACTTTGTTTTTCATGCAAATGGCATCACTAATCAGTGAAGTATTCCGGTAGGTAAAACTTCGATTCCTCCTCTAAATTAAGTGAAAGTAAAGTTGTACTTTCAATTAAATACAGTGGTCGCTTCTTCGATTCAAGGAAAGTTCTCCCGACATATTCTCCTATGATCCCCAGGCAAAAAACTTGAACACCGCAAATCAGAGAAATAATTCCAAGAAAATATAATTGAAACTCATTAGTAGTCACTGACAAGTACAGTAAGCTAAGAAAAGATAAAATACATATAACCACTCCTGAAAAAATAATGGCCCGTAATGGTTTAAGTGAAAACGAAGTGACAGCATCAAGTGAAAAATGAATCATTTTTTTAAGCGGGTACTTGGAAGATCCTGCAAATCTTGGATTTCTAATATATGGTAAAGAGGTTTGTTTGAAACCTAGCCAAGCAATCAACCCTCGTGTAAAACGCTGCCCTTCAGAGAGACTTTGATAGGCCAAAAGAACCTTTCTTGAAATTAATCTAAAATCTCCCGTATCTCTTGGTATATCGACGTCGGCCAGGCAGGATAAACAGCGATAAAATAAATTTGCACTCACTTTTTTAAAAAGTGTTTCTCCGTATCGTAAAATTCTTTGTCCATAGACAACATCATAACCTTCAGATAATTTTTCCATCATTTGATTGAGTAATTCAGGAGGGTCTTGAAGATCAGAATCAATGATAAAAATATATTCTCCCCGTGCTGCATCTAATCCAGCTGTGAGTGCGGCCTGATGGCCAAAATTGCGAGAGAGTTTAATGCCCCTAACTCTATTATCAACTCGATGTAATTTTTCGATAACATTCCAAGTGTGATCTTTTGAACCATCATCCACTAAAATGATTTCATACCTCTCAAACTTTCCATCTATAATGGCAAGTTTCATTCGATGATAAAATTCGCTAAGAACTTCTTGTTCGTTCATACAAGGCGCTACTACTGATAAAAGCATAAAGACCTCGCAATTATTTAAATCAAAATGAAAATATCTTTAACGCATATCAATCTACAAAATAAGATCATCTTTGTTTTTTAGAGACTATTGCAGGGTGTATTTATGTCTAGTTGATACTCCTATAGATTTCGGCCCCATGAAAAACAGAAATATTTTTATTCTTTTTCTATTATCATTTATCGCTAGAATTATTTATTCATTATATGTTCATCAACCAAAAGACCTTATTCAATCAGACATGGAGATTTACTTTCGGATATCTAGCTTAATTCAGAGAGGGATTTGGGATGAAAATCATTTTTTTCAACCAGTTGGATTTCCACTTATCCTTCTAAAACTAAGAGACTATTTTGAAAACTGGAGTCTGGCCCTTTCTATTTTACAGGCAACGGCCTCGACTTTAACTCTATATTTCATTTGGAAAACAACATCATTCACCTGGGGAGAAAAAAATGCAAAGTTCATTCTTATTGTTGGTGCTCTACATATTCCTTGGATTCTTTTTACAGGACTATCTCTACCGGAGACATTCTACACTTTCTTTTTAAGCATACTCCTTTGGAGTGGATGTCAAATTCTGTATCAGCATAAAACTTTACTTAACTCTATTATATGGGGAATTACTTTCTCAATCGCTTTCTGGATTAAAGGACAACACATCTTTCTTTTACCATTGCTCATTTTTTCACTTTGGCTAAAAGATAAAAATAGATTTTTGAATAAAACAATTATCCCTGTTTGCTTAATATTTATCTCTTCTCTTAGTTTGCATGGCCATCTCACGTACAAAACCATTGGAAAGGCCCAGTTTAGTCCTACTGCTGGAGGATTGAACTTTGTTGAAGGCAAATGTCCGAGCAAAAGAAATAGTGATACTAAAAATATGACTTTCTACTCACCACTTTACTATCACTTAAGAATGGATACATATAAAAAATGGAATCACCCTTTTTCAGATTCAACTTACTTTATGCAAGAAGGGTTAAAGTGTATTAAAGAGAATCCCATGGTTTTAGTTCAATCCTTGGAAAATATCCCCTATCTCTTTTTTGGAAATCCTATTTGGCCACTGGATTGGAATAAACATGCAAACTCTATACGCCTCTATGAGCTCCTATTTACTTTAATTTGTTTACCGGGAATTTTTATTTATTTTTTCACAATGTTTAAAAACTTTAACTCAAACGAATTTATTCTTTGGATTTTGCCAATGCTTTCCATTTTTTTAACTGTCTATATATTTAAAAGTGAGGCCCGCTATAGAGTTCCATTTGATGTGTTTTTTATTCCTGTGGCCATTAGAGGTATCGATCTGCTGATGAATCATTTTCAATTTAGGCCAATTAAACGTGCTCACCTACAATTAATTAAGTCATAGATTTTTCTTAGGAACTTTTTTACCAACACGACTCCCCGCCCCTGTCCCTGTCCCTGTCCCTGTCCCCATTCCAGCACCAATATTAGGGGCCCCTCCCATACTGCTTGCTCTTTGTCTCATCTCTTCTCTTTCTTCATCGGAAATATTTTTTTGTTTATCTTTCTTATGAGTTTGTGCAAATAAATTTGAAAACATCATTAGAGCAACTAAATAAGGGTATATTTTCATTTTAAACCTACTTAAAAGAGTGATGGCCAGGTAACCCGGCCGTCACTCTATAAAATATAAAAACTAAGGCTTACCACCCGATGACGTCGTTGCACCTGTTGCACCAGTTGTTCCCGTTGTTCCCGTTGTTCCCGTTGCTCCCGTTGCTCCCGTTGCTCCCGTTGCTCCCGTTGCTCCCGTTGCTCCCGTTGCTCCCGTTGCTCCCGTTGCTCCCGTTGCACCAGTTGTACCAGTTGAACCAGTTGCACCAGTTGCACCAGTTGCACCAGTTGCTCCCGTTGCACCAGTTGTACCAGTTGCACCAGTTGCACCAGTTGCACCAGTTGCACCACCACTATTTACTCTCTCAATAATACCACAAGCTATTGGTACAGTTCTGTGTGGATTTTGGTTATCTGATGAGGCCACGGTTGCAGGTAGTGTAACAGAATTAGGCACTCCATGAATTTCAACCACTCTACCGGCCAGATTCAGATCAGATCCAGCTGGTAATTTTACAATATTATCATTCAGGTTTAAATCTGGGGCTTGTAAGTCGGCCAGGAATCTACTTAATGAAGGTCTTTCATTATAATTATAATTACCTCCGTTATTCGCTATTGGAAATGATCCAGCATCTTGAGATTCTAAATCACTATCTAGAGGAATAAGCACTTTACCTGAAACTGCTTCGGCCTCGACAACATCAATAATACCGTCACCATTGGTATCATCTGCAGCTGTAGGACAAACCGTTCCTTCATAAATATGTTGTGCATGTTGAATGAGGGCCGGTACTCCAGTCACGGCCATAGTCACTTGCACCTGATCTCCCTGAATCACAATGGTTCCATTTGCTATACCGCCAGTACCAGTTGTACCAGTTGTACCAGTTGTACCAGTTGTACCAGTTGTACCAGTTGTACCAGTTGCACCAGTTGCACCAGTTGCACCAGTTGTACCAGTTGTGCCAGTTGTGCCAGTTGTACCAGTTGTACCAGTTGTACCAGTTGTACCAGTTGCACCAGTTGTACCAGTTGTACCAGTTGTACCAGTTGTACCAGTTGTACCAGTTGCACCAGTTGTACCAGTTGTACCAGTTCCTCCTGAAAGGAGATTTTGATTAACGGCCACTAATCGAATTTGATAAGTACCTTCGTTTGGTTGACCAGTTTGCAGGCCAACCTGTCTATTTATTTCTGAACTTCCAGAGTTTTTATCTCCGCATGAAGTAAATGAAACCATCGTCGCAGCTAGCATGATCGATGTCAGCCCATTTCGGAGCGTATTCGTTTTTTTTCTCATGTTTTAAATCCTTTGTTAGTTCTTAAAACAAATCAAACGTTGAAATACGAATCAACTCACACTTCATGAGCAAACACTTGGCCACATTCATAAGTACCTAAACTTAATAAAATAAAATTCGAGAATTTTTATCTAACTTGAGGCGAATGTGCTTACGCATTTTAGTTAATCACGAGGAAATGTGGCCTAGCATAAATTTTAAATTGGCCAAATGATCGCGTCAAAAAAACGCAAGTAACACAAGTGTCATTGCAAAAATAATCATTAAGAACTAAATCTTAAAAACCAGGAGCGTACTATGATTAAAATTGCAATCATTATTGGTAGTACAAGGCCTAATCGAATTGGTGAAGGTGTCGCCAAATGGATCTATCAAGAGTCCATAAAAAATCGTGAAGCAGATTTCGAATTAGTAGATTTGAAAGATTACAATCTTCCTCTTTTAGATGAACCAATCCCTGCAGGGATGAGTCATAACTACACTCAAGAGCACACAAAAAAATGGTCAAAAAAGATTTCATCCTTTGATGCCTACATCTTTGTAACCCCTGAGTATAATCACGGAACAAGTGCTGCATTAAAAAATGCTCTCGATTTTCTTTACGAGGAATGGAACAACAAAGCAGCAGGTATCGTCAGCTACGGTTCTGTTGGAGGTGTGAGGGCCGCAGAAGTTCTAAGACAAAGTTTATCAGAATTACAAATTGCAACCATTAGAACTCAAATGAGCTTTAATCTGAGAACAGACTTTGAAAATTTCAAAATCTTTAAACCTGCCACATATCACTCAAAAGTATTCCAAACTTTCTTAGAACAACTCATGACCTGGAGTAAATCATTAAGTGATCTAAGAAATGGGAAACAAGATTTTAGAAACAAATTAGATGAAGAAAGAAGAAGCCCGAGCATTCATTAATTTTTCGAGGAGATTAATCTAACAATAGTGGTAATTTAGAATAATCTCCTCGGAATGAAGATGTCTTTTTTGCTAGCCATAAAAAATCTGGCCTACTGCTTGATATCCAATCCCCTCCAATAATATTTCCATGGGAATCAAGATCAAGATAATAATGATAATTCCGAGAAACATACTTTTGATGAGAAGTACCTAAAACAGGATCCCAATAATTTTTAGTCTCATCAACAAATCGAACATTTGTTTTTACTCGGACTACTTTAGATGTTCCTGGTGCTGAGTTAGAAAGGGGGGGTAAATGATCATTAAGGATACTGGTAGCATAACTATAGGTAATATGATTCCATACTTCTGCATTATTCATTATATCTGCAATGAAACTATATCCCCTAACACCTAATCGGTTTGTTAATACAATATGAAAAGCTCCTGCATTCATATCTTCACGACATCTTTCTTCAGAATTTCCGCCACGACATCGAAGACCCATGTGGGAATAGGCGGTTGAAACTTTTCTTGCATAATACCAACTCAATAAACCCTTAATATCTGCTGATCCAAATGGTATTGGAATTCCATCAGGATTAATGAGTGTCTTGGGCGATGGTTCATAATGATTAGATGCGGCCGCGGCCCAACCATCACAGATGCCTTCCCAATAAGGTCTTTGAGGAGAAGCATAACGAGCAATTTCATTTTTAATAGGATAGGTGTAATTTCCGTTAAGGAGATCCATTTTTTCTGCAGGAGAAAGAGAGGACAATTCATTTTGTGTCATCTTTAATGCTTGTTTTTTTGTTGGCGAAACAAGGTTAAAACCTCGAGGATTTGACGAATTCCATCGATAATTAATTCCTCCCAGTCTTCTTGCCCAATAATCACTTGACCAATGCTTCTCCTTTTCGATGACTTCCCCCTTAAGGGGTAAAGAAGAAAAAACTCTATTAAAACTTGAACTCATTATTAATGGATCAGAGATTCTTCTCCATGACTCTTCGATTCCTAAGGCCGCAGACCATGCATTGGAAGTTAAAAGATAAATTATAAGTACAGAAATATAGACTTTCATATATTCACCCTCTCTTATCAATACTCTAACAGATTTTATATTTAACGCCTGAGAGATAAGAACCTAAAGAAAATATAAATTGTTAAACTCTTACCGAAGCTCACATTGACTGAAGCAGTGCTTTTCAATCATTAATAACTAATGTTTAAGCTTACTCATTCACAAAATAAGCTACTTAAACAAGCGATCATTTTAACAATGATTCTATTGATTACAGGTATAACTGCAGCGGTCGTATTTAGTAATTCTTCATTCGTGACAAAGAGTGGTGATTTTGTGGAACAACCAATTGCATTTTCGCATCAAACACATGCAGGGGATATTGGACTAGACTGTCGATTTTGTCATTATAGTGTTGAGAAGAATTGGTCGGCCGGTATGCCTACGGTCGAGACATGTTTTGGTTGTCACAGAGAAATTTTATCTAATTCAGATTATCTTCGCATTGTAAGAGAAAATTTTAAAAATCGAAAACCAATTCAATGGAGGAAAGTAAATCAAATTGCTGATCACGTTTACTTCCATCACGGGAAACATATTCAAGCAGGTGTTCACTGCAGCTCATGTCATGGCGATGTTGCCTCATCTCCTTTATTGGCCCCAAAGCAGCCTTTTTCCATGGAGTATTGTTTAAACTGTCATAAAACTCAAGGCCCTAAATTAATGGATTGTTACACATGTCACAGATAAATAAGGAATTTAAAGACCCTAATTATCTTGATGAAGTTGATCGTAGAGAATTTATAAAGTACATGGGTCTTTTTTCTTCAATGACTTTACTCTCTCATTGTTCTCGGCCGGCCAAAAACATTATTCCTTTTAATAAGGAGATAGGTGAATTCTCTAAAAAGAATTATGAATTCTACAATAGCTGTGTCAATCATTATGGTTTTGCTATGGGTATCACAGTTAAAAGTTACCAAGGTCGTCCAATTAAAATAGAGGGCCAGGCAAATCACCCTTTCTCATTAGGCTCAACGAGTCCATTTGCGCAAGCAGAACTCTACAATCTTTATCATCCTGAAAGATTAAATAACATCTATTTTAAAAGTAAGAAGATTGCATATGATGAAATGAAAAATAAGATCCACTCAAGGTTAAAGACAAATGATGGTGAAGATCTACTCTTTATTTTCCCGGCCGATCATTCTCCTACTTTAAAAGCTACAATAAAGAAGATCCAAAAAAAATATCAAAAATCAAATTGGATATCTTTATCACCTTGGAAAATGAATTACTGGAATGATGTCCGGATAGATGAAAGTGATATCGTTATCTGTTTTGATGAGGATCTTTTTTACGGTCGTCCAGATTATTTAAAACAATCTCAAAGTTTCATGAAAAAAAGAAAGTCTGCCATTGATCTTAATGATCATTCAAAACTCAATCAGCTTTATGTGATCCAATCAACACCAACTCTTGTAGGGGCCAAGGCCGACAAAGTCTACTTTAGACGAAAAGATGAAATCTGGAATGATTCTATCGATTTTCTCAATGCTATAAAAGGCGAAAAAACTGAAAACCCCATTGTAAATGATCTTCTCAAAAAGATTCATCAAAAAAATGTATCAGTCTTTATCAATCATTCATTACATGAATCGGCCAAAGATTTAGAAATTAAAATAAACAATCTTTTAAGAACTCAAATTAATCCTATCGAATTTGATATCCCAGAAAATATATCTAAAGCAGATTTAGAAGATAAACTCAAACGAGGACAAATAAAAACTCTTTTTAACATCGACTCAGATCCCTATTTATGGGGGCCACACCTGACACCTCTGTTAGACAAAGTAGAATTTAAGGCCTCGTTAAGTTTTTGGAAAAACATTTCTGCCAAAAAAAGTGACCTAGTTGTGGCAAAATCTCATTTTTTAGAATCATGGTATGATCTAGAGGCGCCAGATAAATCGATTTCAATTCAGCAGCCATTAATTTCACCCATCTTTAATTCAGTCTCCACCCTAACTTTCTTGAATCTTTTTATCGATAAAGATGAAGATAGTTATGAAACAATCTTTGAGAGGAATAATATCCATTGGAAAGATCTACTCATTAATGGATTTAGCAAGCAACCTTTCACTGAGAGAAAATTGCAGGTCTCAAACTTCACTAAACTACCTAAGAAAAAGGGTATTCAACTAAGATTGGTTCCAGATTCTTCAATTGGATATGGAGAAAATTTCAAAAACCCAGTGCTTCAAGAATTACCAAAAAACTTCGCTCGAATTACTTGGCAAAGTGCTTTTTATTTAAATAAAAAGTTTGCTTCAGATCATAATCTTAAAAACTTCGATGTTATAAAAATTCAAGGTAAAGATTCTACACAGGAAGGCCCCATTTTAATTCTAAATGGGATTGCCGATGACACAATTGTGGCCTCATTGGGAGATGGGCAAGAGAATCGCGGAATTAATAATTTTGGTTTTAAAGATGGAGAGATCGTAACAATTACCAAAACTAAAAAGAAAAAAAAGCTCGCCCAATTTCAAGATGATCTTTCAGTTGAAAATAGAAATCCAATACAAGAAGATCGATTACCTATAAAACTTCAACCTCAGGATCAGGTCAAAAGTTTACATCCTCAAATTCCCATAAAAGCACAGGCCGAAGGTGCCCAATGGGGAATGACCATAGACCTAACGACTTGCACTGGCTGTCAGGCCTGTGTCATTGCATGTCAGACAGAGAATAACATTCCTTTTGTAGGTGAAAAAGAGGCCTTAAAAAATCGTCTCCTTCATTGGATACGAGTCGACACCTATCAAATAAATGACCGAACTTATTTCCAACCAGTTCCCTGTATGCATTGTGAAAAAGCTCCCTGTGAAGTCGTATGTCCGGTTAATGCCACACTTCACGGTAATGGAGGCCTAAATGAAATGGTTTACAATAGATGTGTCGGGACCCGATATTGTTCAAATAATTGTCCCTATAGGGTCCGCAGATTTAATTTTAAGGCCTATTCTGCTTTGAAATATCCATTTGATCTTGGCCTCAATCCAGATGTCTCTGTAAGAGATAGAGGAGTAATGGAGAAATGTACTTATTGCATTCAGCGTATACGGGAGCACGAAGTTAATCATGATCAAACTGAAATAAAAACTGCTTGTGCTCAAGTATGCCCAACGAATGCTATTATTTTTGGTGATTTAAAAGATAACAAATCACTGGTTAGTGAAGAGAAAAAGAGCTTACGCAAGTTTGATCTATTGGCAGAAGAAGGAACTCTTCCAAGAACCTCCTATCTCAAGGTTATTCGTTATGAATAATCTCGATCAACGCTTAAGTGAGCTAGGATATTCAAAAAAAGAGACATTGAAAAAACTCGCTCTTCCTGCTGCCTTTTTAATGTTTGTATTATTCTTAACGATTTATATGACCCTAACTCTTGGCCTTTATCTTTGGGGCATCAATATTCCTGTCGCTTGGGGATTTGCTATTATTAATTTTGTCTGGTGGATTGGAATCGGTCACGCAGGCACACTTATTTCTGCCATTCTTTTACTTGCCCGACAAGATTGGAGAAATTCAATCAATAGACTTGCAGAAACCATGACTTTATTTGCCGTGGCCGCTGCAGGTATTTTCCCAATACTTCATATGGGAAGACCGCAGTATTTTTATTGGCTTCTCCCCTACCCAAATGACATGAATTTATATCCACAATATAGAAGCCCCCTAACTTGGGATGCATTTGCTGTTAGTACTTACGGCCTCGTCTCACTTCTGTTTTGGTACGTTGGCCTCATACCTGATTTAGCAATCGCAAGGGAACAATCTAAAAACAAATTTAAACGTTTTATCTACGCCGTTTTGAGTTTAGGTTTTTCTGGAGAAATCAAAGAATGGATAAGTTATAAACAAGCAACTAACTATTTGGCCATCATCGCAACCCCTTTAGTTATTTCAGTACATACTATTGTCTCATTAGACTTTGCTGCCGGGATAAATCCTGGTTGGCACTCAACAATGTTTCCACCTTTCTTTGTTGGCGGCGCCATTTATTCAGGATTTGCTATGGTCAATATTCTACTCATCTTTATTCGCCATAAATTTAAACTAACAGATCTTATTTCAGAAAATCATCTAGAGAAGTGTTCAAAGATGCTACTTCTTAGTGGAATGGTAGTGACATTTTTCTATAGTTTAGAATTTTTCATGGCCTGGTATGGAGATGAACCATTAGAGAGTCAAATATTCTTACATCGGATGTTTGGAGAAAAGGCCTGGACTTTCTGGACAATGATTTTTTGCAATTCATTTGTGATTCAATTGATGTGGTTTAAAAAATTTCGAAGAAATGAATGGGCCATTTCAATTATTTCACTATTGGTTTTAATTGGAATGTGGATGGAGAGATACGTCATTGTCATCACCAGTCTGATGGATAGCTATTTACCGGCCATAAAAGGTCATTATACACCTACCATTTGGGATTGGGGGCTATATTTAGGGACCTTTGGCCTATTCAGCACAGGCATCCTTATTGTATTAAGATTTTTTCCCTTCATTCCCATAACTGAAATAAAAGAAGGAGAACATCATGAAGGTGTATGAGTTTGATAGTCATGATGATTTTTCCCTTGCGGCCAGAACGCTATACCAAACCCAAAATTTATTAGAATTGTATTCATTTTTACCAGAAGAAAAAATTTTTAAAGATCTAAATTATCGACTCTTCTCGGTACCTACTGCTGCAATAACCGGAGCATTAATTGGTGCTTTAGGAGGATTTTTACTGCAATACTTTCCTAATGTTTTTGGATTTTCTTTTAATATTGGAGGCAAACCTTTAAACAGCTGGCCTGCTTTTCTTATTATTACATTTGAGCTTAGTGTTCTCACTTGTGCTGTTTTTATTGTCTTGTCATTTATTTTTTCAAATAAATTCCCAAGGTTTGACCGTCCAATTCTTAAATTAGACGCTTACAATAAAAATCGACACAAGCATTACTTTATTGTTTCAATTAAGGAGGATCCTCATGTTAAGGCCCTGGCCATACATGATATTGATGATCTTCCTTAGTTGTAATAAAAATCATCGAGATCAAATTTCGTATAAACACTTTGAATTTTCTCAAGATCCACCTGCTCACACTATCCCCATCGGGATGGAAGAAAAGGTTCCAGAGATCAATTTGTCTTCACTTAAAGAAGGCCAGAAAATATTTGAAAGAACATGTATCCCTTGCCATGGTCTCACTGGTGAAGGTGATGGAATTGTGACTAAGAAAGGTCTAACACCTCCACCATCATATTTGGAGGAAAGGCTATTAAAGGCCCCCATTGAGTATTTTGTAAAAATCATGACTTTTGGCGAAGGTCGAATGCCCTCCTATCAGAGAAGATTAGAACTGAGTGAAAGATATAAGGTGGCCTACTACATAAAAGCATTACAGCTTTCAAGAAAAATTGAATCAAAGAAGCTAACTCCATTTGATAAGAGTCAATTACCATGAGTTACATCATTGAAATCTTGAATTTAATTTGCATGCTCGTATTTGGTAGTCTGGTTATTTTAGGAATTTCATTTCATTTTCAAGGTGAATGGGCCAATGAGATAAAGAAGTATCTTCCATTCATAAAAAGAATTATCTGGTCATTTCCGTTGTGTATTGTTCTTTTCATTTTGTTAAAGAACGAATATCCCTGGGCCGAATTAGAGGGACATAAAAAATTCTATTTTTCTACCACCTTTCTTATCATTCGAAACATTATTTATATCATAGGTATTTTTGCTTCTTCCTATCACATTCAACGTTACCCATCCCTTGCTCTCATTTTATTTTTCTTTATTAGCAATTTCTTTGCCTTTGATTGGGGAATGTCATTAGAAGCAGAATGGTTTTCAAATATGTATGGCCTAACCTATCTTGCCAATGGAACCCTAGGTGCAATGGGAATGCTTATGATAAAGGATTTTAACAATTTAAAAAAAGAAGTAAAAAAAGATTACATCCATCTTTTCTTAGTTTGTTCCATCACTTGGTTTTACATTCAATTTTGCCAATTCATTATTATTTGGATGGGGAACATCCCTAGAGAGTCGATTTATTATTTAAGAAGATGGGAAGTTTTTGGAGGATGGCCAGTATTTATCATTATCTTTTTAAAACTAATTCCACTTGCAGTGATCTCAATCTCAGAGAAACTAAAAACAAACAACCTAGTTGCTAAAATAGTCATTTTCCCAATTGCTATCTGCTGTATTGGAGAGGCCTTTTGGATTGTAGGTGGTAAATGAAAAAAGCAGCACTTTTCACTCTCTTCATCTACTTTATAATATCAATTGCTCATATTATCTTATGGCCAGTCAATAAGACTGCCTACCACCGCTTCCAAACGATTCATAAGCAAAGAAGTAAATTTCCAATTAAAACCTTAAAAACCATCCGTCTTGAACTTGAAAAAGAAAAAAGACAACAACTTAATCAATACCGATGGCCAGACCAAAGGAAAGAATATGCCCAAATTCCGATTGAGCGTGCCTTTGATTATTTTATTCATCAGTCTAAGCTTCGATCTAAAAGCGATAACTCTACCCAACGTTAGAGTGGCAAATGAGTTTGGTGTTTCTCAAAATTTGGATCCTTTACTCAAAGATGGATCTATCTTTGTGATGGGATTGTATCACTGCACACACATGTGTAATTTTATTATCAAAACCCTTGATCAAAAGCTCTCTAAGTTTAAAAAATATCCTACCGTTATCTATTTTGGCATTGATGAAAATGAAGGTCCAAGAGATGCTTTGTTATTAAAAAAAAGAATCATTGGACCACAAAAAAAATACTGGTCATTTTTAACCTCTGACAAAGAATCAATCAGTAAAATCTCTCATTCACTAAACTTCAAAATGAAGCGCAATCCTGTTAGTGAAAACATCGATCATGAGATGGGTGTCTATTCAGTACAAAATGGTTCATTGACTAAAATCGATGAATTTAATTTCATTGAAGATGATCTTAAGAAAACAACTATCTGGCATAGTTTCGTGAAATTTTGTTCTGAATATGATCCAAAAAAATCTAAATATGGCCCACTCATCCTCAAGTCTTTAAGTATAAGTTCAATCTTTTTTTTAATAACTGCTTCTCTCGGCCTTTTACGGATGAAAGGGAAGACCGCATGAAAGGACTTTACCCTGGAACAACGATCGCTGCCAACCATCTTGATACTTTTACGCTTATACTCACATTAACCTGTTCATTGGTGACTGTTGGAATAGTTATTACCACCATTTATTTTTGCTATAAATTTCATGCCTCCAAAAAACTGCAACATCCAGAAAACTTTCAGAGCACTAAAATTGAAGTTTTATGGACATCAATAACTCTTATTATCTTTATGAGTTTTTTTACTTGGGCGACGTACCTTTATAAAGTTCAGATAACTCCACCTAAAAAGGTAGATTATGAAATACTTGTCTATGGTAAGCGCTGGATGTGGAAATTTTATCATCAAAATGGATTTGCAGAAGTGAATCATCTCCATCTTCCTAAGAACAAAAATATTCGTCTCACCATGATCTCAAAAGATGTTATTCACAGTTTTTTTCTTCCTGACTTTAGACTTAAGCAAGACTTACTTCCTGAAACCTACACCTACCTTCATTTAAGGCCTGCTAAAAATGGAAAATATCGAATTTACTGTGCGGAATATTGCGGAAGTTATCATGCCAAGATGACAGGAATAACAACTGTGATGAATGAGACTGATTATTTAGCGCATACGGGAATGCTTCAAAAACAAACGACTTCAAGAGGCCATGATTTATTTATTAAAAGCGGTTGCATCAGTTGTCATAACAATGAATCTCAAACTGCTCCATTTCTTCCTCACTACACTGCTAAAAGAACCGATGCTTTTTTACGTCGATCCATCCTTTACCCTAAAGAATACGTTGAGAAAGGTTTCGAACCCGTAATGCCATCTTTTAAAGAAATACTTTCTGAAAAAGATATTAAAGACATCATTGATTATTTAAGGGCCACGGAGGTCAAATGAATTCATATACACATTCTCCAAATGGAATATGGAGTTGGCTCTTTACTACCGATCATAAAAAAATTGCTCTGCTTTATTTGGCCTCTGTCACCATCTTTTTTATTATTGCTTCAGGTGCTGCTGCTCTCATGAGGATTGAACTTTTCACAGCATACGGAGGAGATATTGTTTCTGCCGACAATTACAATCGTCTCTTTACCATTCATGGTATATTAATGATTTTTTTCTTTTTAGTTCCAGTGATACCAAACGTTTTTGGAAACTTCCTTTTACCCATTATGCTTGGGGCCCATGATGTGGCCTATCCTCGATTAAACCTGGCCACCTGGTACATCTTCATTATTGGTGGAATCATTACCCTATGGGCAATATTAAAAGGTGGAGTTGATACCGGTTGGACCTTTTATGCTCCTTACAGTACCTTCTTTAGTCGATCGGAAGTTTTACTCACCGGTGCAGGTGTCTTTATTTCTGGGGTATCATCTATTCTTGCCGGAATTAACTTCATTGCCACTATTCATAAAGAGCGCCATCCAGATATGGGAATATTTAAGCTTCCATTATTTGCATGGGCAATATACGCAGCTAGTATCATTCAAGTTCTAGGAACACCTGTTTTAGGAACGGCCCTGATTCTTATTTGGCTTGAGAGATTTTTTTCAGTGGGGATTTTTGATCCAACACTTGGGGGTGATCCACTTTTATTTCAACATTTATTTTGGTTTTATTCTCATCCAGCTGTTTACATCATGATTTTACCAGCGATGGGGGTAATATCAGAAATTATTCCTTGCTTTACCCGCAGAAGAATTTTTGGCTATAAGTTTATTGCGGCCGCAAGTCTTTTGATTGCAGTTTATGGATTTCTTGTCTGGGGACATCACATGTTTGTGAGTGGCGAATCAAGCTATTCAAATTTTATTTTTTCTTTTTTAAGTTTTTTAGTTGCCGTCCCATCAGCAATTAAAACTTTTAGTTGGATCGGCTCTCTTTACCGAGGGAAAATTTATTTAAAGACGCCTATGCTTTATGCTCTTGCCTTTGTTTTTCTATTTGTCATTGGTGGTCTCACGGGTATTTATGTGGCCTCTCTCGCCTTTGATGTGCATGTTCATGATACTTATTTTATTGTGGCCCACTTTCATTACATTATGGTGGGAGGAACTGTTACCGCTTTTCTTGGGGCCATGCATTTTTGGTGGCCTAAGCTCACAGGCAAAACCTATAACGAGAATCTCGGTCGCTTTTCAGCACTGATCATTTTTCTTGGATTTAATTTAACTTTTTTTCCTCAATTCATTTTAGGGTATATGGGCATGCCAAGAAGGTATTATGCCTATGATGAGCATTTTGAATTTTTAAACCAACTCTCAACCTATGGTCTGATCTTACTTGGTATCGGCTACTTCTTTCCTATGGTTTATTTGGGAAGAAGTCTTTTTAAAGGTAAACCATCTGGCGATAATCCCTGGAATGCAACAGGACTCGAGTGGGCGACTTCTTCCCCTCCTCCTGAGGAAAACTTTATTCGGCCAATCGATTCTGTACCAGAGGCCTATGATTATTCACTTCTTCCAGATATGGAGACAAAATGAAAACAAATTTTGGAATGTGGTTATTCATCGCCAGTGAAGTGCTGATTTTTGGAGCTCTAATCATGCTCTTTGAAATAAATTATTCAAAATTTCATCTTCCATTTAAATTGGCCTCCAAAGAGCTCCATTATTACCACGGAATAATTAACACATTCATTTTATTAACAAGCTCCTACTTGGTGGCCCTCTCTCAAGCAAAGAAAAGAAGAATTTATGTTTTGGGTGCAATATTTTTGGGATTTTGTTTTTTGATGGTGAAGGGCCATGAATACTATGGATTAATTGAAGAAAAAAAATTTGTTTTTAATTTTCTAGAAACTATTCCCATTCATCAAAAACTTTTTTTTACCTTTTACGGATTTCTGACCATGCTTCATGCCTTGCATGTGATCTTAGGAATTTTGGTACTCATTATTGTTTGGTGGCAGATGGAAAAAGAAATTGATCCTGAATTCCAAGAAAATGTTGGGCTTTATTGGCACTTTGTGGACTTGGTTTGGGTTTACCTCTTTCCACTTTTTTATCTCTTAGGACATTAAGATGAGAACAAAATCTATTCATCTCGCCTATCTATCCCTACTTATTCTCCTCGTGATCACCATTTTATTTTCATTTCCATATTCCCTGTACTTGTTTGCCACCATCAAGGCCCTGATAATCATCTCCATCTTCATGCACCTTTCTCATGCTGAAGAGATTTCAAAAATCTATCTCTTCTTTGCTCTTGCACTTTTAGGGATCGCATTTATTGGCATCATCGATGACTACGTCTTTCGATAGCCATCCAAAATCAAAGTCTTTTTATTGTAAATCGAATCAGTTTGTGCTTGGGCCAAAATTAATGACCCCTGATCTCGTGAATTTTGCCCATTCTCAATTTACAATCAGGAAATGGAAAAAATTATTATCCTTACAGGCTCAGGTGGAAAAACAAAATTCATCAACCAATTGGCCTTAAATCTTTCAAATCATTTTGAAATTGAAATCTTTAACTCTTTCCATAACTTTTTTCTCAAAAAAAGGAGCATTAGAAATGTCAGTCAAAAAATAATTCATCTCATTGGATCTTCAAGCGAAATCTATCTATTGGGGTATTCACAAGGGGCAGATATCCTTCCTTTTATTTTTAACTCGCTAGATGAATCAATCAAGAATAAAGTAAAACGCCTTATCTTAATTGGCCCAGCTTCTCAAGCAGACTTCAGTCTGGGTCTTTGGAGCTACATTACAGGATCCTACTGTAAAAATTCTCTTCCCTTAATGCCTGAAATTGAAAAAATAAATATACCCATCTTATGTATTTATGGTGAAAATGATTCTATCACCATTGGCCCCCAATTAAGAAAAGATAACATTGATCTGCACTCAATTAAAAGTGGGCATATTTTGAGATCAAAAAATGTGGATCAAGTTTTAGAGATTTTAAATGAAAAAATTTTTTAGCCCTTTTGTACTTATTTTAACGGCACTCATTTTTTCAGTTTACTACTATGCCAAAATAAGAATGGCGAATACTTCGCTTGAATCCCTAATGCTAGCAATCCCTTTCTTGTTAATTTGGTTAACACCAATTATTTACTGGATCGGAAATAGAGATAGTGAAAATAAAATTGACCATTGGGTACATTTGCTTAGTTACCTAAGTATGGGGTTTGTTAATTTTCTGATTATTTTTTTACTAGCAACAGATGCGCTACTGCTTATTACAGATCTATCCCAGCAACTTATCGTTCATGATTTTATTCTCCGTCATGACGGGAAAATTGTTCTAACTTTTTCAATTTTGGCCTTATTGATTGGACACTCCAATGCTAAGTTTGGGCCAAATTTAAAAAAAATCCAAATCAAATTCCCCAACCTTCACCCAGATCTCGTTGGATTTAAAATCATACAGATTAGTGACTTGCATATTGGCCCCACTCTAAAAAAAGATTATGTCCAAAAAGTTGTTAATCAAACGATAGCACTCAAACCTGATGCCATTGTACTGACAGGAGATATTGTTGATGGTCCGCTGGAAAAACTTAAGGTAGATGCTTCACCCTTGATTGAATTAGGTAAAATGGGGGCGTATTTTTCTCTTGGTAATCATGATTATTATTCCGGTTACCAAGAATGGTTAAACTTTTTTAGAGAGTCGGGTTTTATAACACTGATTAACAGTCATGACATAATCACAAAAGGCCATGCGAGACTAATGATGGCAGGAGTCACTGATCCCGCGGCCAAAATCTTTCAGCATGAGGGCCCATCTCCTGAGAAGGCGATTAAGAATTCAATCCATTCAAAAAACGATAATGCAGACTTTAAAATCCTCCTGGCCCATAATCCTAAGGTAGCTTCTTTGGCCTCAGCGGTCGGATTTCATTTACAGCTTTCGGGACACACTCACGCTGGCCAGTTTTTTCCATGGACTCTTGTTGTAAAACTGGTTCATTCTCCTCACTATTGGGGACTCTCAAAAGAAAATGAAATGCAAGTTTATGTGAGTGCGGGAACAGGAACCTGGGGCCCACCCATTCGTTTTGGTAGTGAGCCTGAATTAACTTTAATTGAACTTACTTCTTAAAGTTACCAATAAATCCCCTACTAATTAGTGCCGACACATGCATGAGGGCCATAGGAATTTGAATTGCAGATGAAGTCGCAATGTACTTAGGTCGCCATCTGGGATGAAATTTCTCTTTATAATTTCTTAGACCTTCAAAATTATAAAAGCTACTCGCATTTTTATAAATTGATCTTTGTATTTTTACCCAAACTGAATCTGATCTCTCAATCGCTCCGGCCAAAGGGGTCATCCCTAGATTGAATTTTTTATATCCCTTTTCCTTACCCCAAAATATCAGATTTAAAAGTAAATAATCCATGACTCCATGAGGATTATCTTTTCTGTATCTCATTAAATCAAAAGAGAGCTCTGAAAAGTTAGAACTCTCCCAAATATTTGCAAAGGCCAGTATTTTATTTTCATTTCTAATCACTGCGATGGGAAATTGTGAAAGATAATTTTTATCAAAAAAACCTAGTGAAAATTTTTTCTCTCTTGTATGATGAAATTTTAACCACGAATCAGAAACTTGTTTAAGCTGATCAAAAAGTAAATTATCCGGTTTATGAATCACCTCAAAAATAAAATTTCCTTTCAGCATTTTATTCCAGGTATTTCTCAAGTTCTTATGTGCATGTCCTTCCAAATTAAACGTTTCAAGCTCCACTACCGCCTCTTCACCCAACTTATAAAAATAAAATCCCGCATTCTTATAATAACTAAGTCGTTGCTCATCTACTTGATAAAATACAGGTGAAACATTATTGTCATCGCATAATTTCTTAAAATTCCAAATTAAAGATTTTATATTATCTTCATCCCCTACAGGATCACCCATTGAGAACCAATACTTTCCATGAATTCCATACATAATAAATGCTGTATGATCTTTATTTATCAAAAACTTTTTATCACCAAGAAGCGCCAAGTTTGAATACGTCTCAGGCGAGTGTTTAATTATTGTTTTAAGATTACTATCGATTTTATCTTGAGGATTAGGCTTTGCTTTACCAAAAATGAATCGATGGCCAAACAAAATCGTTTCAAACATACCTAGTAAAATCAGTGCGGGAATAAGAGGAATAAGATAGTAAATGAACCGATAAAGCAGAAGGGCACTCATGATCTTACTTAAGGCAATTTCTTTTGAAAAAATGAGGGCAAAGACTCCCTCAAAAATACCAAGGCCAGCAGGAATATGACTTATAATCCCCGCGAGAGAAGCAATCAGGTAAGTTGTCAAAAAATTTAGATAACTCACATTCCCAAATGTCTTAAAAATATAAAAAGCACAAAGAGAAGAAGATAACCATTCAAGCAATGATAAAATTAACTGAATGAGGGCAAATCTAAAAGGTATAAAATTAAACTTTACCGATGAGAATACTATTTCTCTATTTATATAATGAGAGGATAGTAAATAACTTAGAAGTAAAAATAAAAAGACTCCTCCCAACAAACGATAAAACATAGGATGAATGGATGGATTTAATGCTTGGGATAGAGGAAAAAATATGAGAATGATGCCCGCAAAAAACATAAAACCAATCCAGAAAGAAATTGATCTAAAAATAATCAATTTTGAAATTTCAAATCCTGAAAGATTAAAGGCCGAATAACCTCTGTATCTCAAGGCCATTCCACTTAAACCTCCAGGCCCAAAATTATAACTAAAAACATTAGAAATAAATGAAACGATCAGAATCTTTCGTAGTGGAAGACTTTTACCTGAATATATAATCCCAAAATAATCATATAAAGAGAGGATGAAATAACTTACAAATGCAAAGAGAAATGATATCAAAACATTACTTCTCTTTATCTGTTTTAATTGAATCAGGACTTCATCCCATTTTAATTGAGAGAGTTCATGATGCAATAATTGATAGGCACAAATTAAAATACCAATAACAATAAATGCCCAAATAATATGGAAGGTTTGTTTCCACCTTCTACCAAGCATTATGGGCCTTGTTATTTTTTATTTTTTTTCTGATGTGTGTGTTTTTTGTTCGATTTAAATTCTTGTTTTTGAATATGCTTATCTATTTGATAGACAGACTCTTCTGCCTTTTTCCCCTTGGCCTCCATTTTCTGCTTGGTATGGCCATAATTGGCAAAGGATGTAACCGAGAATAAACTGCTGAGAATTAAGAGTGAAATAAATCTCATCACAATAACCTCCGTGTAGTTCCCTTATAAAGGGAAATTTACATAAGCCTAATTGATAAGTTAAAACTCTTGGATGATCGCAATCTAAATTTAAATACCTGACAAGTACACTTTATTTATCTTTATCAATTTTAAGACTAAGCTAGGAAAAGTTAGGAGGAAGTATGAAAATATTTGATGCATTTCATTCAGCTCTTATCAGTGCACTTGAACTTATAGGAAAAAAAATAAATAAGGCCCCACCAAAGAAAAAAGAAAAGACTTCCCCCTTAAATTTAAACATTTCTCAAGCACCATTTTTAAAAAAACAAGTTTTGAGAAGCAAAGAAAAATTAGGGTTCAAGGGTTCCTCGTATCCCGGTAAGGGATCAGTCAGTACAGCGACAAGAACTTTTAATAGGCCTAGAAAAGATATACCTGTAGGTCGTAGGCATTAATTGACCATGACAAATATCAGTAATAAATTTTTGATTAAGTGCCATACTGATTCTTATGAGAGCACTAATCTATTTATTATTTTTGTATTCATTCCCTCTAATAGCAGCAAGCTCATTGCCTCGTGGAGCAACAGGGTTTGAGGCCGGAGTCGTCAGTTTAAGTGATGGCCATGGAGGAATCATTGGGCCCTCATGGACCTATAATTTTGAATATCAAGCGGATGAAGTAGTAGGTTTCTTTGGACAAGCAGGATCAAATCGAGCTGAAGACAATAATAAAAAATTAAAGCAAACTGCCTTTGTCGGTGGACTTCAATTAGATCTTCTGCCTTTAGAATTTAGACTGGGAATTGCAACGACAGTTGCAGAAGTTGAAACAGATTCTAAACATACCAAAAATAATGAAATTGGCCCTATGGCCGGGGCCACGGTGACAGTTCCAATGGGTAACTTTAAGATTGGATCTACTGCCACAGTAATCCGTACTACGACTCTTCATAGTACGGCCCTCAGAGTCATGATGTTATTAGAGCTCTGATGATTTTTTTACTAATTCTTTCACTACTGGCCCCCAAGGAATTCCTTGTTTGGCATTGATCATGGCCATTTTTTTCATCTCAGCAGATGGTTTTGATAAATTGATATTTTCACTCACGCCACCATAAGTTTGAGGAAAAGAATTTGTGACAGGTGCCCAAATAAAATCTGGATGATCTCCACTTGACCACTCTCCACCAATAATTTCAAATCTTTCATTTAGTTCAAGATCATAGACAAATTCTTTTTCAGTGCTTGAGAGTTCTTGGTTCTCCATGACACTTGGTTCATTCTCAAGAGCATAAGCAACTAACATTCGAATACCTACAATGTATTTTGTCTCTCTTGCTCGAAACTTTTCCTTTGGATCTCTCCATTCTCCACGCTGAACAAAACTCTTCTCAAGCTCTGAACCTTCTTCTTTGGTTTTTGGATTAATATAAGAATACTGATAGGATATCACTGGATGATTCCAAACTTCATAGGTTGGATTCACATCCATAACAAAAGAACGATTTAAAGCACCCACCTGATTCACAATCGCCAGGTGCCATGTCCCCGGATTATTATCTAGGCAATCACTTTCTCGATTTCGAGGCTTTTTAGAATTACATCTTCCTCCAATAAAGCGAGTGTTAAATTGACCCTTTGCCCATATTGCTGTCGCAAGGGCCTTAATATCAGAGGGATGAAAAGTCGCCTTTCCATAAAGAGAATCAATTTCAACATTTTTTCGAGGCTCTTTCATCATAATGCTTGCAGCAGACCAACCATGGCAAAGTCCCATCCATGTTTCGACTCGTCCAAATCGATCCATATACTCTTTGCCTTCAGACCAACTACTAGATGTTAAAGGCAAATCTTTTAGTTCTAAAAGTAAGTCATATTTTTCTGATGGAGAGAGTTTGTCCCACTCTCCTTCTTTGGCCAAATTTTCGGCCGGATTTTGATAAACATAGCGGTAGGCCTCCTTCCATTCCAACATGCTTAATGAATAATCCATGTATCGATACGCAATACCACCTTTATATAGAGGCCAGTAGGAATCAGACCATGGTTTCATTTTCACTTCAGCAGCAACGAGTTTTTTTTCATCCATCATTTTAAGATCCCGAATCATTTGTTCAGGATGATCCAATAAATCCTCGGCCCGATCATTTCCTTGAATAGGGGAAAAAGATTTATTGAGGTTCTTTTTAATGCTACGATTCATAATCTGTTGACGGCACCCCTCAATTTGATTTTGTTGAGTTATCTCTTGAGCAAAAACTGAAGAGCTTAGCAGAGCAAGCAAAACTGTGAATTTCATAGGATTCCTTTTTTAGTCATACTTTTGTATCGAGTTGTCATCGATACAAACATGATCCACATCAACTTATGATAAAAATCTCGCCCTAGAACTTGGAGCAATTATTGCACTCACTTGGCCTTAATCATTGAATTTATAAAATTTTAAGTAAGAACAGTGGCGAGATTCATAATCAGGTCTTCGGCATAATCTTTTCCAAAGGCCTCAAAGAATGGATCAATCGCTTTTACTGGAGGGATTTTTTTCTCCCAAGAGAAATGATCAAATTGATTGGTTAAACTTAAAATTTGGTAAGATAGATCCATCTTAAAAAGATTTTTCTTTTCAGGATATCCCCTCATCTCCCCTCGCTCTTCATGAGAAGCAATCAGGCCCAAAATTCTTGGACTAATGTAAGGCTTTCCGGCCAGCATATCCGCTCCATCACGAGGGTGGTTTTTATATTGCTTGAGTTCAGCAGGAGTAAGTTCTGCCGTAGGCTTCATAGGATCAAATTTTAATCGACTCTTTCCAATATCATGGAGTAAGGCCGCTAAACCAAGCTCAAAGATTTCATTTTGATCAGTGATTCCAACTTTCTGGGCCAGTGCAATTGATAAACTGGATACAGTGGCCGCATGCTGATTAGTATCAGAAGATATCCCAGCAGAATTGAGTATTCCTTTGAGAGCATTTTTATCAGAGGTGAGAAATTCTGCAATTTTTTCGAATTGTACTTTTTGACCTTGATATCCCTTTTCAGTTTCCAATGTTTTTTCTGCATTCTCAGCTGCAGTAACCATAGTATCATTGGCCCGAGAGGCCCGCTCGGACAGCTCCGTTTTATTATCAGTAAGAGTGTTAAGGCCATCCTCTAAGTAAAGTAAGTAGGCGTCTTCATGTTCAGGACGGATAAAAAGCTTTCTTACACCTTTTGACTTTAATGACTTAAGTCTCTCCCCTTCCAATTCATCTTGCATGTGAGTATAATGAATATAACGATCACCAACCTTGATATAAACATCAAATGAGACAGCATCATTTGAGCGTAGAGTATTAAGTCGAACTGGAAAGAACTGGTTAGCCATGGAGACCCTTAATGGAACTTGATAAAGATATTATAGAAAGTTTTCAAGAAGAATCCAATCAGATCATTAAAGAACTTAGGACTGTTATTGAGGCCCTTGAAGATCATCAAGGGGACTTTCCCAAAAATTTATTAGAAGAATTTGCTAATAAATCTGATCGGATAATGGGGACTGCTAAAACTTTTGAGACCATGTGTCCGGACCATAAAGTATTTGGTCAAATTGGTAAATTTGGAGAACTTTGCAAGGCGACTGGCTACAAAGCAAGCACTTTAAATATTATAGGGCTAGTTCCCATATTTGCCGCCTTCTGGGCCGATACTATCGATATAATGGAAGAGCTCTGTGAGAACATCGGTGACTCAGAGAAATTAAACAGTGTGACCAAAGAATATATTCCAACACTTCAAAAACGTCTGATCTGGTTAGCTGAGCAAATCGTAAATAAAACGAAGGGCTCTAATGTTCAAGCTGCCATTAATGTGGATGGTATTTTAAAAAGAATGGGGATAGAAGTTTAGAACATCGACTTTAAATTCAGGCCAACAAAATACCCATCTTCAACAGTCTTACTTTCAGTTCGGTGCCTCGTAAAAGATCTAGCATTAAAGTATTTTCGATTAAAGGCGAGACCTGTTTGAAAATCTATTCTTAGAAAAGGGCCAAAAGATCTCTCAATCCCCAACCCGGCCTTTCTTTCATAAAAAAAAGTTCTTTCAAGGTCGGTCTTCCTGGTAGAGTCAAAAAACGAATGAAGAGTTTGCTCGAAACCTATATAGGGACGGATATTGGAGCTGGTATAAATGAGTCGGAGCTTATGCGTATAAGGCAGTAGACCTGTGTATCTGACTGATACACCACTTTGAGCTATAGGCCTTAAAAAATAGACAAAAGGAAAACCAAATACCAGTACTCTCTCTCTTGACTGCTCATGAATGTAAACCACTCCAGGAAGTGGAATATTATTTAGAAAAGCGCGGTTGTTAGAATAATTTCCTAAAAATAACCAATGATTATTATATCGATAAAGTGAATTCACATTCACAATGCCATCTCGTCCATCCCTAAAGGGTCTATTACTTGCACTCCCGTAAGAGGCCGATAACGTGAATGATCGATCGTTAGGTAAATAGCGCTGATAAGAAGAACCAAAAGAGATATTACTATACCTTGAAATCTCGCTGACATTATTTTCTAATTCAAAATAGCGAAAATTAACTCCATACTTAGATTGCTCGATCCTAGCGGTTGAGTGAGAAGCATGAATGGTATTTTCCTTAATTTTTCCGGCATCAAGCCCTTCCAATTCCACTTGGTTTTGAAAGGGCAATTCATTAATTAACAGGCCAATGTCTTGAGCAAAAACAAAAAAAGGAAAGAAAATAGATAATAATAAAACCATTAATTACTTTTTCCACCCGACGACAAAATCTATCGGTACTTCATTATCAATTTTAACAGTCAACAAACTTGGACGTTCAATTTTATGATCTTCAAGCAAGAGAACAAATTTCCCTTGAAAAACTCCATCCTGAGTAAGATTCAAGGTGTAAGTTTTTTCCACTCCATGCAAATTCACTTTGCCATTCACATTAAATTGCTTTTTGTTTAGATCTGTTTCCTGGAATTCGCCTTTAATAGAAACTAATGGGAACTTTGACGCCTCCATAATAGTCTGCATATTTAAATCACGATTTGAGTCACTAGAAACAAAACTGACGACAGGAGCAGCGACTAAAAATTTGCAAAGCGAATTCTCACAAATCATTTTTCCTTTTAGCTCTGTGGTTTCACCACTTACTTTTTTAATAAGGTGTTTAACAGTATAATTGGCCTTCCCCATAGATAAAGTATATTCAGAGGCAAAAGCAAACGTTGAAACAAATATTAGACAAATAATAAAGTGCATACCATTCCCCTCTTAAAATTCAATTGTCATTAGAGCAGCAGAAAGAGCAAACGCCCCATATCCTATTCCAGCAACGGTTGGGTGCTGTTTAACGAGAGAAGAACTTTTTCGGTTGTGATCTTCGTTCTGTTTGTACATATAACCAAGAATCGGGGCGAGAACCATGGCCGGGAAGTGGATCCAAGCGAGTCTTTTGTGCCAAACAATATTACCACGGTCTTTAATTCCTGTTGGTTTAGGTGCAGTTAAAGAAAAATAGGCCGTCGTGTAATACATTAAACCCGAGGCCACTCCTAGATACATATGAGTATTATTTTCTGCTCCACTCTCACCTGTCAGTAGTGTTGCCGTCATTAAACCTAGTGTGGTTAATCCCAAAACCTCGTGGGTCTTAAGCATACTATGACGCTTTTCCAAAACTTTTTGTTCTTCTTTTTGCTTAGGTGTAAGTTGCACGTCTTGATTTAGACCTAAATCTTTAAGTTCAATTTCTGCTGAAATTGCAGAAAAACAAAATGAACAAACCATTACTAGCAAGGCCAATCTCTTTAACATCTCTTCCTCTTTTTTAAGATACTAATAATGATTAACTATCTTAAAAAAGATGGCAAACTTATATGTTGAAGATCAGTTTTTGGAAGTTTTTTAGAGCAGGCCTATTGCTAGGCCTGGCCCTTAAATCGATTTTGTATCGCCTTCGGGGACTACACACTTAGGAAAATGATAGCGAGGAACAAGAATTATCGTATTCTGCGTGCGTGATCCATCAGATGTGCTTGGAACCAAGATGATTCCCACTAATTGACGACAGCCTGGATTATAGTTAGCGCCCTCGGTTTTAGCACGCGCCACAATTTCATCAACTCTTGCTTGGGAGAATGGGCCCACAGTTGATGAATCAAATTCATCATCAATCAGAGACCAGATCGCCAGTTGAACATCTCCTAGGGTATAGACTCCCAGGCCAGCTGGAGAATTTTTGCCCACAAAATTTTGGTTAAAAATCCAATTCACTTCATCTAAGTATTCAGGATGATCCACCACATCGCCTGGAAGATTAGTTGAGACACTTGAGTAAAAACGTGCATTATAGACAACATTATCTTCAATACGTCGATTCCAGTCTGCACACCATCCTTGGTAATTTCCCCGGAGCAAACCATCATCTTGAACAGAGACTTTGAAATAACTTGGCCCACTACTTTGATGCTGTATACTCATCGTTCTTTCTTGAGCAAAAACAATTTGCGAAAACAATAGAAAACCAAAAAATAATTTTTTCATCAATTCCTCTCTTTAAAAGGTGGCATCTGCAGAGTTTAAAAAAGACCCTACGCACTTGAGTATCAAGAGAATCTCAATTTTAAAATTAAACTCCTGGTCATGAATTGAAGCAGTGAAAACAACTAAGATGTCTAAAGCTTTGCAAGGAGAACAATTATGAAACTCAGTTTAATTTTAATGATGATTTTTGGCATTACGGCCTTTGCTCAATCAGAAACAAGTTCAGAAAAAGAATTTAGACACTTTTTTGATCGTTTTATTTCACAACAAGAAAAGGAAGTTGAGAATTTAAAAAGATGGAGAGATTCATTTATTAAAAATGCAAAAAATAAAAGTTCGGATTTTCGGGACGATTTAGAAAAAATGAGTCAACAACTCTCTAGTGATTTTGAAAAATTCTCAGCAAGAGCGAGAGGAGATTTAATATCCCATAGTATGCCAAAAATAGAAATCCAAGATGAAAAATCAGGTTACGAAATCAAGGCAGAAGTCCCTGGAATGGATAAAGAAGATATTAAAGTATCACTCGATGGTAATGATCTCACCATTGCGGGAACAAGGGAGAAAGAAATTAATGAAAAGGGTCAGGGGAAAACATTTTCTGAACTCCAGTATGGAAGCTTTAGTCGCACGGTTCATCTGAAAGATAAAGTTGATCCAAAAAGTCTCAAAGTTGATTTCAATCAAGGGATGATTAATGTTCATTTAAATAAGAAGAAAGGATAGGTATGTTTGAGCGTAAATCCGATAAACTCATCCCATTTCACAAATTTGTTATCAGATTTATACTCTATTTTTTTATTTCAATACTATTTATCAGTTCAGCTCTAATGATTGGTGTGGCCGGTTATCATTGGATCGCCGGCCTTAGTTGGACGGACTCACTATTAAATGCCTCAATGATTTTAAGCGGAATGGGTCCTGTCGATGAAATGAAAACTGCTCCGGCAAAAATTTTTGCTTCCTTTTATGCTCTTTTTTGTGGCCTTATTTTTGTCCTCGCTATGGGAATTGTTTTATCCCCGCTCATACATAGGACCCTACATATTTTGCATTTAGGTGATAGAGATTTAATCTAACAGTGAGATAAAAGGTTTTTCATAATCAAATTGACGCCACGATGGATTTCTAAAAACTGCTCAGTAGAGACATTAAGTTTACAGAACATTTGCATGGGAATATCAGCACACTTTAATTCCAGATCCTTACCTTTTTTGGTTAACGAAATTTCAATGGCCCTTTCATCACTTTTAAATCTCTTTTTCAAAATCAATTTTTGATCAACCAATCTTTTAATCAAAGGAGTTAAAGTTCCCGAGTCTAAGTACAAACGTTCACCAATATCCTTTAAATTAAGATGATCTTTTTCCCAAAGTAAATTCATGACTAAGAATTGAGGATAAGTTAGGCCAACTGTTTTTAAGTATGGCCCATAGACTTGAGTCATCAATCGAGACGTTGTGTACAGCCCAAAACAAAGAGCATCCTCTATTCTAATCTTTTTTGCCAAAACGACCTCTAAACCAATTGGATGAAATAAAATTAACTATATTGCACACAATTTAATTGTACACAACTTATATTTTAAGATATCAGTGATTATCAGGAAACAAAATGGAATTAGATAACGATAATTTTGGAATCTTAGGTAGCAAAGGCACCTCTCTTCGGACAATGTTAGATTTAACCCTAGGTGTCCCCAAATTAACTCCCTTCCCTATTGAGTTGTTTGATGAATTAAAGAGCATCAAAGATATTAATTACTACTATCCTTCTCGTGGAAGCCTTTCATTAAGAAAGAGCATTATAGATCAATTTTATAGAGGTCATTCTTTAGATCATATCTCTATCACACATGGCGCTATTGGGGCCTTGGATACCATTTTGCGGGCCAACCGAGAGGATCAAGCTGAAATTCTTCTTCCTGACCCTGGCTTTACCTCTTATTCAAAACTGGCGAATTTTTCTGGTTTTACGCCAAAGTATTATCATGTGCATTTGTCTGATCATCCTCTTGAATGTATCGATTGGGATGATTTAAAAACAAAAATAACTCCAAAAACGAAACTCATCCTTCTTAATTCCCCTAGTAATCCAACAGGTAAAATACTATACCCAAAGGATGTGCAAGAACTTGTTAAGCTTATGGATCAGTTTCCCAATTTAAAGTTTATTATGGATGAGGCCTATAGAGAGTTTATCTATGGGCAAGAGGCGCATTTGGATTTATCAAGCTATATTGAAAGGGGCTATATTGTAGGAACATTCTCAAAAATGTTTCCTCTCTCTGGGGCCAGAGTTGGCTGGGTACTAACTTCAGAAAATTTAATGAAAGAATTGACACCATTCTTTAATCACGCCTACGGGGCCGTCTCTTCATTTGGGCAAGAGATGGCAAACTTGCTTTTAAACTCAAAAAAACTGAATCTTAGGCCCTATGCGGATGCAAAAAACTTAAGCACTCAAATTCTGGATCAATATCAAATTAAGCATCTCAATTCTCGGGCGGGCCTCTTTCATTTTATCAATGTCAAAAGCTGTGACATCCAATTTACAGAAAAATTAGAAAAGAGTGGAGTGTTAGTAGTTCCTGGTTCGAAATTTGGACTTCAAGGTCGAAATTATATTCGTGCCTGTTTTGCCGTACCCGATGAAATTTTAAAAAGATCTTATCATTTAATTGCAGAAAAAATATTAGAAGAAGGCCTTAAATGAAAGTGAGAGACTTCATTGCTGAGTATTTAGAAAAAAAATCCCTCAATCATGTCTATGGAGTCAGTGGGGCCAATATTGAAGATCTCTTTTTTGCTATTGGCAAAAGAAATCACCTCACACCTGTTCTCGCAAAAACAGAATATCAAGCTGCCATGATGGCCATTGGAAGTTACTTATCAACTCGAAAAGTCCATGCTGTCATTACCACCTCAGGGCCAGGAGTTCTTAATACACTTCCCGTTCTTGCTGAGGCCTATAGTGCTCACTTACCACTTGTTCTCATCAGTGGTTCAATTCCTACCAAACTTGAAGGGCATGGTGGATTTCAAGATGGTTCAGGACTCAATGGATCTCTTCCACTTAAAGAAATAATTCGACCGACAACACAGTTCTTTAAGCAAGTCAATCTGGCCAGAGAAATCAGGGAAGCACTAGATCAAGCTTTCGAGAGCGCAGAAAGATATAAACGTCCATCCGCTATATTTATTCCAAAGAATATCTTTGATGAAGAAATCAATCCTGATTCTCTAGTTTTAGAAAAGCTCGCTCCACCGATGAAGATTGATGAGAAAATTGTAAATCAAATTGATCAATACATTTCTCAAAACTCTCCCATCATTGTCTTGACCGAGGGCCTATTTCATTTAGATTCACCAGCTCACTTGATTAAAATTCTAGAAAGATTAAAAGCTAAGGTGCTCGTCACCCCAGGGGCCAAAGGCTTTTTTCCCGCCAATCATCCAAATTTTGTAGGCATGCTTGGAATTATGGGTGATGACAAAGTTAATGAAGAACTAGAAAAACATGAATCTATCTTAATCATTGGTGGCGGTCTCGATCAACTTTCTCAATTTGGCCATCAAGACATTTTTCTTAAAAAAAATATCTTAGAAATCGCCTGGCATTGGTCTAATACCTATGCTCTTTCAAAGAATCATCTCATTTTGAGATTAGATTTGAATCAATGGATAGATAAATGCTTTCATCACTCAGAACATCAAGCATTCACGTCGCTTCAACCCTCAGCAGAGATCCATGATCATCAGTTTAGTATGATCAATATTATTCAAACCATTCAAAATCATCTTGAAGTAGATACGGATATTTTTATCGATGCCGGCAACTCTGGCGCCTTTGCCATCAATCGGCTGGCCCTCTCTGGTAAAAGTCTTTGCTATATTTCATTGGCCATGGGAGGAATGGGAAATAGTTTAGGTGCAGCGATCGGTGCCTGCTTTACAACTCAGAGAAGGGCCTTTGTTCTAATGGGAGATGGCTCATTTCTTATGTATGGTCTTGAAATCCATACCGCCATTCAACACCAACTCCCACTAACAGTTATTATTTTTAATAATAACAGTCATGCCATGTGCGCCACAAGGGAAGAAGTTTTCTTAGGTGAAGAATCGACCTTAAATAAATTCTCAGCGAGCTACTTCGGCCATGGGTTAAGTCAGATGTTTCCTTCACTGACTAGTGAAGATATCGATACTCTTGATCATTTAGAAAAATCCCTCAAAAAAAATAAAACCCAGAAGGGTCCAGCAGTTTTGTCGCTGAATATAGATCCTTCAGAATTTCCACCCTTCAAATCATTTAAGTCCAAACGTGGAGGTCCTCTCAATGTCACAGGTTAATATTCAATCAATTCCAAATTTAAAAAGAGTAGAGAATACCAGCAAAAACGAAATGAGCGGGATCATGGCCGATCTCACCCACACCGTTTACCCCCATGATCAAATCTATGGAGATTTCTGTCCGATACAGAGTTATATTAATTGCCCTCCTGAAAAAGTTTTCGAGTATATGTCAAATCCCTACTCTCTTCTTGAGTGGACTTACAGTATGCGTGAATTTAAAAAGACTTCCACCGATGGATTATTTGTTGGAAAAGATAAAATTGGTGATACCACTGATATCTATTTTAAAGTCGTGGCCCATAAAGAATCTTTGGTGGTTGATTATCACTGTGCCTGGGATCAGGGAGATTTACTGTGGATGATTTATCTCAATCGAATTGTTCCCGCGGAGTTAGTTTTAAATAAACCTGGAAGTGTTGTCTTCTGGCAAAATTGTAAACATCCTTTTTACGACAAAAATCCATTTCCTGAAAAGGCCCCGGCCAAGAGACCATGGGTGGGAGACTTCTGGGATTTCTTCTATGCTGGACACACTGTCGAGCTTGAAAACCTAAAAAATATTTTAGAATACAGACATGCCAACAATCTGCCAATCGGACCTGTTCTATAAATTAAAAGGGATTAAAATGAGCATTAGTTTAATTGATATTGAGGAAATCATGCCAAAAAAAGTTGTGCAAAACGATTTTTTCGGGGAAGAAGAAATTAGAAGCAAGAATCGAATGTTTTCAGGCTCTGTTGAAAGAAGACATATCGAACGTGATGAAAATGCCTCAGATTATTTTGCTCAGGCCGCAAAAATATTACTTGAAAGACTTAATATTAATCCGAGCACTGATATTGAGATGATTTTAACTAATGTCTCTTTGCCGGATGAAGCCTTTACTGGTTGCGGAGCAGTGGTAAATAAAAAAATAGGCTCAAGTGCTAAGTGGATTTTTGACATCCATAATACCGGCTGTGTTTCATTTGTTTACTTAATGGATATGGCCAAAACCTATATGGAGGGCAAAGGAGTGAAAAATGCCCTTATCTGTATTGGGCAGACTGCTGGAGGAAGAGTCTTCGGTCAAGAAGATACTCGCCAATATGCTCAATCGGCGATTCCAGGTGATGGTTTTGCAGTTGCTTATCTAGATAATAGTTCTAAGCGAGAAATTATCGCCACTAAATTTAAAAACTTTCCTCAATTCTCAGAAGATATGTCTGGCGATTATCAGGGAAGAAAATGGTGGGAAGCACGTTCAGTGACAGGAAAGATTGATTTCAATGAAGATCGTGCCGCCGCTATTGTTTCAAGAGGTAATCGAGCGGTGCCTGAAATGATTAAGAAGGCCTGTGAAATGGCCCATGTTAAAACCTCAGACATAAATTTCCTCATTACCAATCAACCTAATTTAACTTTCCTACGGAATTGGCGAGAGGCCATTCAACTGCCTCCTGAAAAACATCTACATACCTTTGAAAAATATGCCAATCTCTTTGGGGCCGGCATCCCGGTAACACTTTCAGAGGCCGTTAAAAATAGAACCATTCAAGAGGGTGACTTAGTCTGTCTTGCCGGATTTTCACATGCTTGTGACTTCTCTGGAGCGGCCTTAATAAGATGGTAGCTGTAAAAACTACCTGATCTAAAATGGCCAGATCACTTTGATCTAAAAGCTCTTCCCTAAAATTTAAGCCTATTCTATAAAGCTTTTATTGAAAGGAAGAACTATGAGCACTGAAGTACAGATAAGACAAATTTTACTCAACGAATTTCTTAAGGCCCAGGCGAAAAATCCTCAGTTTTCAATGAGGGCCTATTCTAAAAAAGTTGGTGTCACTCAATCAGCGATTTCAGAAATCCTCTCGGGAAAAAGAAAGATAACTGCTAAAATGGGTATTAAAATTCTCTCTGGACTTGGCACGGCCCCAGATGAGCTGGAATCAATTATTTCAAAACTTAGTGATAAGAGTGAGAAAAAATCATTTAAGTCATTGGACATGGATACCTTTCATCTGATTTCAGATTGGCACTACTTTGCGATACTCTCTCTTCTTGAGACTAAGAATGCAAAATCTTCTCCCAGCTGGATTGCTAAACGGCTTGGAATTTCTGAAACCAAAACAACTGAGGCCCTTAGTCGATTGCTTCGATTGGAGCTTATCCAAAAAGAAGGCAAAAATTTTAAGGCCACTGGAATTCAATACCAAGTTGATCCAGGTATTGCGACTCCGGCCTTAAAAAAGGCCCACCGCCAGAACTTAGAACTAGCGAGTGATGCCTTAGAATCCACCACATTTGAAGAACGAGATTTCACTGCTATCACTTTTTGCTTTGATCCGGATCGCATGAGTGAAGCAAGGTCTCTTATAAAAGAGTTTCGAAAAAAATTCTCAGATCTTATGGAAGAAAAAGAGAAAAAGGAAGTTTTCAAACTCTGTGTTCAACTTTTTCCTCTAACTAAAAAGGACTAATTATGAAATCGTTTATATTTACATCTCTCATGGTCTTTAATGCTTCTGCCAGTGATTGTTTTGTCACAAAAATTTGCTTAGAGAAGACCGCCAAGTGTACCTATCCTGGATCTCAAATAAGCTATGATGCAAGCACTGGAAGCCTCAAAAAAGATTGGCTTATCACACTCACTTGGAAACAACACTTAGAATGTCTTAATCAGAAAGGGCAAATAGTTAAAACGTCACAAGTTAATCTTGATCAAGTTCAGGGCAGTAGCATGAATGTGATCAAAGAACTTAAGTTTCCACAACAAATTGAAGATGTTCCCAAATCAGCAATAGAGCTTTTAAATAAACGAACTATTGATGAATGTGAAAAAGAAAAACAACTTATTAACGAAAATTATCAAATCTGCGAATAGGAGAATGAATATGAAAACTTTTGTAACCCTTTTATCAGTATTCTTCATCTTTAATGCATCAGCTGGCCATGATACAGGCAGCGGTGGAATTGGGATTGAAGTCGACAAGAAAATCTACCTTTATGATTTTGTTGAGGCAGGTATTGAAGAAAATGTCTTTATCAAATCTGGAATGGATGATGAGATGGGTGCTTCGATCATCGTTAAAGCAACACTTCTCACCTCCAAAGAGGTTCAAGATCTTGTAACCGCTAAGTTAAATGAAATATACAAAAACTCTCCAACGGCCGCACTTAAACTTCTCCAGACACTAAGAAAATACCAATGGAGATTTGTTAAACCTAGTCTCATTAGAACAGCTGACATTGGTAAAACTCCTATTAAGCTTAACCTAGATGAAAAACAATTGGCCTACCGAGATGACAATTTAAATGTAGTCACTATTGATAAAGATCTTCTAGCTAGAATGCCCATTTCTCATCAAGTAGGCCTCTACTTTCATGAGATCCTCTACGCCATCAGTAAAGATAATGATTCATCAAAAGCAAGAACAGTTAATGCTTATCTTTTTCACCCAAGCTTTGAGTATACGGATTTAAATGCCCTGAGAAGTGAGTTTTACCTTATCGACGAAAAAGAAAATTATGTCTCATATTCAGAATATAAGTACATAAACTCGCAAAATTATCAGCAAAAATGTGACACTCTTAAAAAAGAAGCGGATGATCACATCATGAGTAGCTTGACCTTCCTAGAGAATTTATTAAGGGAATTTTATAGAATCGGCCAGGCAAGCGAAACTGATGATAAGGCCGGAAGAGCATTCCCAAATTATTATCAATATGCAACCACAGAGGTCATTGTTTATAATGGTAAATCATTCACGATATTGGATGAAAACTACTATGGCGGAAAATATAGCGAAAATATTTATTCATATTGGGGTAATGATTTTGTTGGGGTCTTATACGCCATGCCAGTGGCCACCAAACAGACTATCGATAATATAAGAAATAAATCCAATGATTTAATCAGTAAGCAAGTGAGCGAGGAATTTGGCAAGGGAAGATGCTTAATGGACTACCAGACGAAGCGTCTCGTTGAATTTTCAAAATATCGATATTACAATAATTAAGCTCATCCATACTGGCCCTTTGGGGCCAGTATCTTTTACAATCAATAAAATTTAATTTTGCATTCACATCTTCCCGCTTTAAAAGATTCTCATCTAACAGGGAGATCTCTTTTGAAATTCTTCATTCTAGCTCTGGCATTTTTATCCTTTAATTCCTACTCACAATCACTTTCAGAAGTGGTCACTCCCCTGATTCAAGAGCTTCAAAAAAAGCTAGAAGCTGGGGCCTATGAGCAAATGGCACTCAACGCTCATATCAAAAAAGCAAGAAATGAAAGCTTTCGTCTTCAGGCGATAGGAAGAATGTTTTCTAAAGAAGCAAAAATATTTAAAAGCTTTAAAGGGGATATGAAAAACTTTGAAGATCACCTAGGGCAAATTGGAAAATGGTCAGACCTTCTTAATCAACAAAATCTTACCCCAAATCAAGTTCAATTCTATCAGCAAAATTATCAAAATGAGCTTAGGGCCTTGGCGATCTTTTTAGAAGACTCAAACTTTAAGGTCACCCTCAATAATTACTTAGCGGCAATTAACAATTTAAATTTCGACGAGGCCCGCACTAAGGCCATTGTATTTAAATCCATAAAAGCTGAAATTCATGAAGTCTTAGAAAAAAGGTATGATTTCACTTATGGAGAAACAGGCCTACATGAGTTTAGACGCAATATCCGCTGGCCTATCATGGAGCTCGACACCTTTAAAAATTACTTCACCACCGATAAGCGCTCTTGTCCAAATAGCATCAACTTTCAGTATGGGGCCAAAAGTTTGTACGCCTCTGTTAAGGCCAATCCAAAAGCGAGCTTCAAAGTGAATTACTGCCCTTACATTGAGCTTGTGGGTGCGGTTGAATATATTGGCGTAGTAAAAGATGGCCTTGAAAAACAAGGCCTGTTAGAAGAAAAGGTATCATCTGATATCTATCAATTTTCTCTAGATATGGAGAAAGAAGTTAAATCCAATGTTTTGCCAAAAATATTTTAATTAACTATTTCGCAATAACCGGAACAATAAGAGTTTCTTGAGCTCCCTCAAGTTTGTAAGTCACTCGAACTTGCCAAGTCCCTCTCATCATAAAATACGCCTTGGTGATATCGTAAACACCTTCTGAAACTGCAGTCACTTTCAAAGGGGATGATCCATGCCCATGGTGACCCATTTGCATCCATAGATCGATTTTTACTAATTCAGCTTTTTTACCATCTTTAGAATTCAAAGTTAGCTCAAAGCGATTTTCAACTTCATCTTCAGAGGAAAAATCTAGATCTGATTTAATGGAAGCGCAAACTTGTGAAGTCTGAGAACAAACTGACTTCTCCACACTTGCCCAAGAACTTAAAGAGACGGCCAAAAGAGTTCCTAATAAAAGTGATTTCATACATTCTCCAACTTATGAATTTTTGATCAATACTTGTGATTATTTTCCACAAATACTAAGTCTTCGTGTATAAAAAAGCTATGAAATGGATAGTCCTTCTGACTTTTTTACATGGCGTATCATATGCCTCTTCACTGCCCTTGCTAAGGGGCCAAAATATCATTGATGAAAGTCAGATTTCTCATGATTGGACCTCTCCTAAGTTAGGCACTGTCATTGTTTTCTTATCGGCCCTATGCCCCTGCTCTAATGGCCATGTGGACCACTTAAAAGAGCTCGCAAAGAATAATCCTGAGTTTGATTTTATTGGCATCCATTCCAATGCTAATGAGACGAAGGAAGAAGGTAAGACCTACTTTCAATCCAAAGAATTATCCTTCAAAATTATAAGGGATTTAGAGTCTGAATGGGCCAATCGCCTTAAGGCCTATGCCACCCCTCATGCCTTTGTGGTGGATAAATCCGGGGAGCTTCTTTATCAAGGTGGAGTGACTTCTTCAGCGAGTGCCGATCGAGCAGAGGAATTTTATTTAAAAGATGCGCTTCTTGCTCTTAAGAGTGGCCAAAAAATTAAACTAGCAAAAACCAGAGTTCTGGGATGTAAAATAGCGAGATAAAATGATGCCAAAACTTTTTATCCTCATTTTATTCCTCTGCTCGTGCGCCAAACCTCATTACGTGACTGATCTTGAGGGAAAAATTGATGGCATCAGTGGTGAATGTGGGCTTTTTTTTGAATCTGAAAACCTTTGCCTAAAAACCACCTGGATTCAAAGGCCTTCTGAAAGTGACTACGGAGAAATGGAACTCACCTTCGTCGATAAAATGGATCCTTCTCGCAAAATTGACCCCGTACACTCTCCTAAAATAGTTTTATGGATGCCTAGTATGGGACATGGCTCATCCCCTGTCACACTCGAACGTATAGATGTGGGGCACTTTAAAGCGAGCGAGATTTTTTTTATTATGCCTGGCCCTTGGGATATTCGCTACCAGCTAAAAGATGGATCAAATGTTGTTGAAGAGAAAATTCAAAAAATTACTATTTAGCCTTAGTCTTCTAACTATTTCATCTAAAATTCTGGCCGGAGCTTGTTGCGGCTCTGGTTTTACTATCCCTTCAATCATAACCACTAATGATAAAGCACAAATTGCCACCAGTTATACTTACTCAAAAGTTTACGCCGATGTCTTCACCAACGGTGATTGGAGAAGAAGAAAAGAAAAAGATGTCACTCAAACTTATAAAATTGAAGGGGCCCACATTTTTAGTGACCGCTTTCAATTCGGCACTTCTATTCCTTATCAAAAAAGAGAAAGAGAAGGGGCCCAGGCCGGAAGCTCGGCCGGATTAGGAGATGTCTCGTTTCAGCTTGGATACGAGTATCTTCCGGACTGGGATTACAATCCCTATCGTCCAAAAGGTATCGGATACCTTTCGCTCATTACTCCTACCGGAAGATCCATTTATGAATCAAAAGATGGAAGTGGTATCGATGCACGAGGGAGAGGATTTTGGGGAGTAGGGGCCGGGAGTGTTTTAACCAAGGACTGGGATTCATTCGATGCCAATATGAATTTTGAGGCCCATTATTCTTTTCCCAAGAGAGTTTCTAATCAAACAACCAAAGGAACAATTCGCCCTAGCTATGGTGGAAGTATGGCAGTGGGTGCGGGTTATAATTTAAAAAAGCTTAGACTAGGTGGACTTATCAATTGGTTTTATGAAGCACCAACAGATGTGACCGGCACGACTCCATCAAAGGGAACTTTAAAAAGATATGCTTCAGGCTCTGTGCTTTTAAGTTATTTACTTGAAAACAATCAGAGCCTGGTATTAAGTTACAGTGATCAAACAATTTTTGGCTCTCCCTTAAACACTTCTTTATCTAAGTCAATTACACTCTTTTATCAGAAGCGCTGGGAGAGATGATTAGTGCTTAGTACAGTTAAAGGCAATTTCATCAATTTGTTTATTATTGCTTGAAATTTTAACTCCATAAACTGTAAGGGCGTGGCCAAAAGTTATATCTGCCCCCATCTCAAGTTCATTTCGATCACTCTCAAGATCAAAAGAAATGTAATCATCATTTTTTGTTAGAGAAGCCTCATGAACAAATGGATCTCTCACTCCTGAAACTTTAACAAATACAACTCCTAGACCTTTAATCTTTGCATTTTCAAAAACCTGAATTGTATAAGCATTATGATTTAACTTGTGCTTACCAGTACAAGTCATGGCCAAATTTAATTGGCCAGCAAAAGATAGATTCGAGGCGAGTAAAAGCACTATTGCAGATAGCAATTTCATTCTATGTCTCCTTTAAAATGCAAATGCTTTTTTTTATAGGAAACCTTAAGATTTTGCCAACAATAACGCGCTTAGTGTGTCTTTATTACAGACCACAGCTCATTTGAAAAGGCCCATATTTTTCATCACCATTGTGCTGATACATCCAATAAATAACCGCTGATTTAAAGTCTTTTTGTAAAAGGATTAAAAGTGGAGCAATGGTATTTCGGGCACCTGGATTGTAATTAATAATTATTGAATCATGATCTTCTACAACAAAGACTCTTGATTGGGTTGAACTAGTGCGGGCCGATGCGACACCATCTTTGTAAGGGGTCATCGAGATTTTTGCTTGATCAAGATCAATCTTCAATTTGACTTCATCACATCCAGGTCCCGAGTCCCATTGATTGAATAAAATAATATAAGGATTATCTTGAAAACTGTAACAGCCACCCATACTAGGATTTGAATTTCTCATAGAAAGAGAGCAACTAATAACTTTTCCAAAAGAATAAGTAGGCAACAAAAATAAAGCGACAAGTATTAATCTAATGGCCATAGAGATCTCCTTTAATTGAGGTTTCTACCCAATTAAATTAATCAATGCAATAGCAAGTTTGATCCCCCTGGTTTCAGGCTTTGAATTTTAATAGTTACGTTATCTTTAGGAACCAGAACCGACATTTAATACACATATCCTATTCTTGCTCCCATGGAGACAGATTTAGTGGTTGTATCGTGCTTTTCTGATGATGAATAAATCGAAGACTTCTCTTTATTCTTAATATTAGAAACTCCACCACTTACACCAAGTGAGAATCCCTTATCTCCACCATAGGCGAAGTTGAATATATGGGAGATACGAGCATCATCAACCATGTTACGATATATTAACTGATTTTGAATAATTTGATCGTAATCCATGTAATTGCCTTTATAGTACATCCCTTTATAACCCAAAACTAATTTACCAAATCTTCTTTCGGCAAGAAGACTCACTTTCATCGGCGATGGAGGAGTATCCCCTGTAGCTTGATCTTTTTCTTGTTTTGTAAACGGATCGGCCTCAACGGCCACCTCTAAAAGACCATTCACTCCTCCCGTTCCCAAACCAACTCCTACATACTTTATATTTTTTGGAGTTCCAGTGCTTGTAACGGGTTGGTCACTTTTCATCTTAGAGGTTAGAGTGTCATATTGAAAGTAAAGGCCTAATGAAAAGCTTGGAGAGCCTAGAATAATGCCGGGGCGAACCCCTGTGACAGTAATAGTATTTTCAACACTAGAAGATGAACTCGAGCCATTAACCGCAATATTGAAATCATACTTAGACTTATATGAAACATGATGAGTGCCTAATCCCCATCTAAGTCCTCCATTTCCTCCACCGAAACTAAAATTTGCATAAGTCGATGAAACATCTGTAGTAAATGTTGAGATATTTTGAGAAGCATCGGTAATTGTTGATTCTCTCTTGCCTGTTGTAGCATCCACATACAACTCACTAGTTAGGCCACCACCTTTTCCACCTCTAAAAAAATTTGCATTATTCAAATTAATATCAGAGTTATCAGTGTAAACAAACGATCCACCATTGATCGTGTTAACCTTCTGTTCTTTTTCAATCTTATCAGTCTGCCCTCCAAGTTTAATCTGTCCAGATTTGCGTAAAGCAATAACCGCTGGATTTACACTTCTCATATCTGGGAACACTGAAGGCAGAGTCATTTGAGCAAAAGCTACATTTGAAATAACAAGAGACAGGAAAAATAATTTCATAATCACCTCAGTGAAATTAATTATATCCCTGTTAAGAAAAATTTAATTTGGTGAAATATTTCCCAAACCTGACATTATTTCTTGGTTAAAAATCACCGTATAAATACGCACAGCATCGTCATAAATTCTTCATGCCTTACTGATTCGAGTTCGAGTATAGTATTTGAGTATTTTTACTTTAAGTTTTGTATAGGGAGTTATTATGAAATTTATTATTCTTGCTGCAAGTATATTTTCTCTTCAAGTTTCTGCTGCTTGTTTAGTTGAAGCGACTGCCAAAGACTCAAAGGTTTCTTGGACAGCTTTCAAGACCCCCAAAAAAGTTGGAGTTAATGGAGAATTTAGAAAGTTTTCAATTCAGTCCACAAAAAAAAGTCACGAAACTATTTCATCACTTCTTAAAGACTCTTCATTTGAAATTGATACAACTTCTGTTTCAACAGGAAATCCTGAAAGAGATCAAAAAATTGTGAAAAGTTTTTTCACGACAAATGAAAAAGCAGTCAGCATTAAAGGAAAAGTCACTTCTGTGAATAAGAACGAGGCCACTGTTCAATTAGATATCAATGGAACAAAGAAAGATGTCAAAATGCTTCTTACAGAAGCTGCAGAAATGAATAAGCTTGAAGGCGAAATTAATGTCTTAGATTTTAATCTAAAATCTAATCTTGAAGCGATTACTGCTGCTTGTAAGGCCCTCCATGAAGGAGTCACTTGGCCTGAAGTAAAAATTGCTATTGAATTTAAATCAACAAAAACTTGTAAATAATCTTTAGGCCCAGATGAACTCTGGGCCTAATCATACTGGCCAGGTGGGCTCTTGCCGTTTTGATTCATAGGTCAGGCAATGAACCTTTGAATCACTAAATCCAACTTGGATTTGATCAGCGGTACACTCATAGTCATTATTAAATTGGCAATGACTTACCTTACATGCACCAACGCCAGCAATTCTCTGAGTGTTTTGAGCGTGCTTTGAATTAATCATCAGAGTATCACAGCCAGGGTTGTTGCTATCGCCTATAGTTATCGCTTTTGCATGGCATTTGTGGTCATTGTTGAAGGCGCATTTTTCCACATCGCATTTTTGAACTAATGAAATTTCGAGGTTAATGTTTTGCACAAGATCTCCTTGAAGAGGTTCAAGTTATCTTGTGCAACTCCAGGGCCATTTATTTTTTCTTCTTACCCCAGCGATACTCAACCGATAAGTTCCAAATTGAGTCTCTATCATCATACTTCACAAAGTCCTGATTATAATCTCCTTGGCGATGATTAAAACCACTCTCAATGGTTAAATTTGGACGATTATATCTGACTCCAATAAAACTTTGAGTTTCTTGATCACCACTTTCATGGGCGGTAACTTTGTATCTTCCTGTTACGCCTAGAGAATTGTTTTTAAGTTTTAGAAGAGATTTATCGGCCTCAATCATAAAATAAACATGAGAGCCTTTTCTAATACTCACAACTTCACCACCACCTTCAATTTTAATCAGATCAACTTCACATTGGCAATTTTCCATTCTCTCATCAAAAGCAATCACCTTACCAACAGCACCTTTAACAGTTAAAAATGATTCATGGGTAGTGCCAGGTTGATTATTATAAAGTGGAGTTGTTTCTGGAGTAAGATTATGATGTTTATAATCATGCCAAGCAGTTTGCTGGCCAATGGCCCCGGCCCCAGTAGATTTTTCGTCATTCATTAGGCCAATACCAGCACCAACAACATAGTAAGGACGGCCTGTTTTTACCTTATTAAAAACATCATCTCGAGAAACTTTTAAAGTTGAAATTTCATTAAACTTTTGTGGAACATTAGGAAAGAGATTTTGCCCTGGGGGAGTCATATCCTTAGTGTATAAATCTGTGTCTAAATTTATTGTCCATCGTTCATTTTCTCCCAAAAAACCATTTTTAAGTAAATAACTTGTGGCAAATCCTACTCCATGAGTGTAACCGGAATCATCTTCAGTATAAAAAGCACTTGGAAAAAGATTCAGAAATGGATTGTCATTGACCATGGAGAATTTGAAGGAGCGCCTAATTTCTTCACCTTGAGAATCATGAAGGTTCTGATCAATATTTAAATCATAATGAGATGGTGTTTCGGCCAGGGCATGTTGTCCAAAGCTCATGACAAGAGAAAATAGTAGGGTATTAATTCTGATGTTTTTCATATCCAGCTTCCTATATTAATTTATATAAACACAATTATAGGTATGAACTGGACCTTCACCTAGTAGAGGGGAATCGATTACATAGAGGTTCTCAGAAATGTATAGTTTCTAGACGATCCTAAGAATCTCTAACAAATAAGTTGGTTCAATTTATCCAGTTCGAGGAGAGAAGCTTATAAGTCCCGAAGCTTCAACCAAGTTCTTTTGAATATACCGCACTAAGATTTGGTACTGCTTACCCCAATCAGAAACTCTTGAGAAGGCGAGATATTCCCAGAGCTTTCCAGCTCCCATCAGACGAGCAATAAGTCCGGTAATTGATCTTAGAAAGTGCTGAAAGTGCATACGTCTTTTGACAACAATCAGAAGATGCAGATGATTTGAATTAACCGAGACTCGATAGATTTTGATATTAAATCTCTCGGCATATTTTTTAAGCAGGTTTTGAATTTTTCGCTCTTTGGTTTTAAGTGATGATCTCTTCGCTCTCAGAACAATATGAAGTGGTTTATTCATCTTGAGAGGACGTTCGGACTTTCTTTTACCGCGGGCAAGTTCTCCACCGTGAGTCAGACGAGTTGAGGATATAAATGAGAAGGTTTGCTGCTTAGACATGAGCTCTCTTTAGCGATTTGTTCGTGACTGTTAAATCAAAAGGGCATTGCCCCGAAAAGAAAGTTCAATAATGAAATCTTGGCGTTTTAGGATTCATGGCGATTGGGGCAATGTCGAAACTTCAATAAGAATACTGATGTTAGGTTGTCTCTTTCCAATCACTTCTAAGACCTCTCTGAGATCCTTGAATAAATCAGTCAGAATGTTCGCGATGTCTCTTTAACGTATAATCAACAAATGTGTTAGAGACCCCGATCCTAAGCTACTGATCTTTCATTTTAAATATCAACATAAAGCTTTCTTTAAACGGAATAGGCGCCTGTGACTGCATGGAAAAACCATGAGATTCAATTTCTTTGATATACTCAGTTTTTTGAAGCTTAATATGATTTTGAAGCCATGGCTCTGAATTAAGCGATTTATCGTAATCCACAATAACCAGACGTCCATTTTTTTTAAGAATCTTTCTAAAATCGGCCAGCATGAGAGCAGGATTTTCAAAGTGATGGTAGGTATCTACTACCAAAATAACATTTACAGAATTTGCATTTAATGTTGTTGAATTAAACTCTCCTGTCACAACTTTCACATTAGATAATTTTTCTTTTTTTACTTTATGATTAAGATGTTCAATGAATTTTGGGGATATATCTACGGCATAGACTTCACCTTTCGCTCCAACAGCCTTAGATAGGTCTGTTACAAAAACACCTGTACCCGCCCCGACATCGGCGACATTATCATTCTTTTTCAAATTAAGCTGAGTAAGAATTTGCTTTTTAAAGGCAATCACGTCTCTATCATTTTTAGAAAAAATACTCTCCCACTCCTTAACGTTAAGATCAGGACTTAAATATTTGGCATTAATGTTTTCTTGGGGAGTATGTTTTTGGACATGCCCACATGAAGAAATCAAAAGAACTGCTATAAATAACGCTTTCATAGGCCTCATTGAAGAATGTTTCTTCAATTATAAAGGGAAATGAGCAAGAAGTGATACAAAATCTTCAAATAAAACGAGAGGCGCTTTTTGTAGACGAGCGAGCTTTCTTTTTAAATAAGGACGAAAGACGAGAACCCCTGCTGATTTTAATTTGTTAAAAAAAACTCGATAATATTTCTCAACTTGATCAGGATAACAAGAATAAAAAGTAAATGAACGGGCCTTTGGAATCATCACTTTAAACAATTCAGCGGCTACAATCGGTAATCTTTCATAATCGTACAATCGCCCATCACTGTCTGCATGGAAAGTTATGATAAAATTATATCTTCCGGGAGGTAAATTCTCTATGTAGTTTTTTATTTCATACCAACTATCAAACGGGACAACCTCTCCTTCTTCATTAAAGTATTTTCGAAGAATACGATTGCCTTGATTAAATAAAACCTCTGAGGTGGAGATTCCTTCCATTCTCTTTTGTAAGTAATGAATCAAATCATCAGTAATACCCATTTTTTCAGCTGCTTCAGCACATTCATTTTCAGAACTAGTGCTAAATATTACCCTAAAGGGGTCTTTTTTAATACGCTTAATTTGGGCCCATCTTAATTCTATTTCATCTTGTTTTTTTATTATTTTCCCCAATGTGAAAACTATTGTTCCACTGCTCATCGAGTTTTCAATATAAGATCCCTTTTTTTCTAAACTAAGATTTTTAACACCTAGGTAAAGACGGGGAAAGATTTGCATTAATAATTTTGAAGTTGGAGAAAACAAATCCTGAGATGTATGAATCTCAGGATTTGAAAAATAAAGCTTGCATAATTCTTTGACCTCCCTATTTTGAGAAAAAACAGGGGAAAAATAGGTCAATCCAATAATTAAAAAAAACAATTTAAAACTAGTCACAAAATTATTTAAGGCCATTCATCAATTGAATGAAGCCCTGAGAATTTAAAAACTCATCAGAAACAACTTCCATCATTTCATCATTTGAAATTCTTAATTTTGAATCGCCATTAGCATAACTTACTCTTGCTTTATTATAGATAAGGTCTGCAATCTGAGAGGCATCTTCAAATGAAGCATGGTATTTATCTTGGATTTCACTAACACTATTCTTTAACATGGCCACTTGCTGACTTTCATCTAATAAAATAAATCCACCTATACCACCAACAGCAAGAAAAGCAACAAATGACAAGAGTCTACATCCGTCACCGGAGAGACCTCCCCCAAGAGAGCATTGACTGTAGTAAATCACCACAGCGTCAGCTTTAGGAACAGCAGTAAATAAGGTTGAAGCAATTAATAATGGGGCCAAAATCGTTTTCATAAATTCTCCTTGGTATTTTTTGGTAAGGTGAAGATAAGAGAAAACAAGATTTGGTAAAAGCCTATTGTTTATAAAATAGAAGTCGAAAACTTTACAGAAAAATAAACAAAACAACGCAAACCACTGGAACTACGTGCACAAACAAGTAGTTTTAAGCATTACTCTTAGATTAGTTTTTAGGGAAAAGTTCTTTAAGCTTATTCAAAATCACTTCTTTCTTAAATGGCTTACTCAAAATTCCATCGCTACTTTGAATTGCTCTCTCTGCATGCTCATCCATCTCAACACCTCCAGAAATGAATAAGAATTTTGGAGGATGAGTTAATTTGGATCGAACAAGATTTAAAAACTTGAATCCATCAATCTTAGGCATCTTTATATCTGAAATAATAAGATCGACTTGATGGTTATCCAAGTACTCTAGTGCCGATTGAGCTGAGGACTCTAAATGGATACTAGTACAATATCTTAACAAGATCGTCTCAAGAACTTCCCTAATATCCTCTTCATCATCAACAATTAAAATCTTGCATTCAATCCTGATATTCTGCGATTGATTTTTATCTTCAGCTTTTAAAATAACCGGACCACTAGTGAAGGCCGGTAAAATAACATTAAAAGTGGAACCTCTTCCTATTTCGGAATCGAGGGTTAATTTTCCATTATGCTCTTTAATAATATTTAGCGCAATTGGAAGGCCAATACCAGTCCCCTGGTTGACTTCTTTTGTTGTAAAAAAAGGATCAAATATTTTTTCACGAATTTCATCAGAAATACCGCAACCATTATCTCTTATCGAAATCAAGATTTCTTCGCTCGAAAAATTCATTACTATTTCAATAAATCGATCCCCTTCTCCTTCAGTTGCATCTTTGGCATTGGAGATTAAGTTCACCAAAACCTGTTGAATCTTGCCACGGTTTCCCATGAGATAGATCGGTTTTTTTTCTGTAACAACGCTTATTCTTACACCTTCTTTTTTATAAATTTCTTCAAATAATTCAACAGTCTCAAATACAAGTTCATTAATATCAAATTTTGAAGTCAAGGACTCATCAGAACGAGCAAAGGTTCTCAACCCCTTCACGATATGAGCGATTCGTTCTGAGGCAGAAGTTATTTTTTCAATTCTCTTAACGGCTTCCTCAACTACAAAATCACCGTTTCTGAGTTCATCTGAAATAATAGAGGCCTGCCCAGAGATGATTGCTAGAGGATTATTAATTTCATGTCCAACACCCGCTGCGAGAGCTCCAATTGAGGCCAATTTTGCATTATGAAGAACTTTAACTTTTTCTTTTTCTAGATGCATTTCTAATTCAATTTCTTTTGTCTTATCCCAGTTGACTCCATAAAGTATTTCAGGAACACCATCTTGATCACATATAACCTGAGACTTACTCCCAATAAATTTAAGATGCCCCTCTGGAGTCTTTATCTCGTATGTTGCATTAAATTCTCTCGCGCCCTGACTTATCTCATCACCAACCTTTAAAACTAAGGCCTTTGACTCTTCTGATAAACAATCTATCCACGCATCAAAAGGAACAGGCCCATTTACCGATAAATCATAAAGTTTATACATCGATTTATCCCAAGAATGCTCTTTAGTTTTTAAATTATATTTCCATACACCTATCTGAAGAGAATCCATCACTAGCCGATGCTCTTGATTCGATCTGACTATTTCTGTAATGTCTGTAAAAGTCGTTAAAACTTTTCTCCCTGTGGATTTTTCAATTGGTACAGAATTAATTTTTAGCCACTTAATACCATTTTTATTTTTAAGGCCCAAAGTTACATTTGTGACAGAAACACCTTTTTTCAAAGCATAAATGGGTGGTATTTCATCTAAGGAATACTCATTGCCATCTTCCTTAATCAATCTCCAGATGGAATTTAAAGAAGCTTTATCCATTAATACATTGGCATTTAACTCTAAGATTTTGAGAGCGGCCGAATTGAATTGAGTAATGTTACAAGAAGAGTCATGAACAATGAGCCCTTCATTCATGGATTCTAGTAACGTTGAGTACTTTTTTTCATGATCAATATCCTCTGTCCGGTCACGACATGTACCTTTTAAAAATTTTGTTTTCCCATTATTATCTTTGATTGCCTTGGCTATGACTTGCACAAATTTTGTGCGCTTGCCACCATCAAAAAGCAGTCGATAATTAAAAACAAAGTCCTCTCCATTAAGAGAGGCCTTGGCCATGAAATTATCTAATACTGGATGGTCTTCTGGATGAATTTTTTCCCAAGCAAGCTTCAGAAGTACTTCTGGTTCTGTTTTTGGATCAATCTCAAAGATTTTATACATTTCAAAAGACCATTGAAGTTCCAAGCTTTGTAAATTTAAAAACCAACTTCCGGTTTTAGCAATCGCCTGAGCTTCGATTATTTGCAGCTCAAGTTGCCTCTCTTTACTCATATCTCGGATAATGGCCTGAATATAAGTCATATCCCCATCACAAACTCGATTTAAAAAGACATTACAGTAAAACTCTGTGCCATCTACTTTCTTATGGACCCATTCAAAAGTATGACTTCCATTTTCCAGGGCAATTTTTATAACTCTTTTTGCTTTATCAGCAGAGATGGCCCCATCTGGCTGCTTAAGTGGAGAGATCTCCCAGGGACTCATAGAACAAAATTCTTGGACACTGCTGGCACCAAACAAATTTAGGGCGGCAGGATTACAATAGGAGAAATGCCAATGAGGTGGCTCAAGAGTGGCCACTGCTTCATCGAATTTATCTAGAAGAAAGCGGCTTCGATCAGTTTGTAACTGATCAAAGAGAGAATGAAATTTATCCGAAAGACTTTTTTTAAGACTGTTCATATTTACCTAATTCATAATTACAATTAGATATCGGATAAAACTAAAGGCATGTTTAAAGAAAACATGGATGTATTTTTACTTATCAAGACAATTCCGGTCAGATTTTGATATAAATTATTCACTCAACTTAGATTAACTCACTGATTCACTCTATCTTTGATAGAAACCATTAGATCACTTCCCAAAAAAAAGGAGTATTATGAAATTTTTAAATTTAATTGCATTAACAAGTATACTGTCCCTTTCAGCGCACGCATCCCTTGAAATAGATATCAAGCCATACCTCAACAAATCTGGTACAGGCCATGAAATGGGAACAAATATTGGTGAGTGTTCTCTAAAGGTAGAAGACGGTGCTGTTTCCTTTGAAGGTACTTACTATACAATGCAATATGTAGAAGTTAGCGCTCAATTAGACAGTTCATCTAATGGAATCAATACTTACGTTTCAAGTGCAAATGGTAAGCGCCCAGGTGGAGATCAGTGCGGAGATTACGGCGGAATGTTTGGCTTTAAAAAAGTACTCGTCATCAATTCAAATTCCAAAACAGTCTCAATTATCAACTCTTTCAGATGTGCTCTTGATTTTGGTAAAAAGTACGTTCTTGAATGGGCCTGTAAATTTTAAATTGTTCGCACCGAACTGAGGATTCATAATTGAAAAAAAGTCCTGCTTTTGGCAGGACTTTTTCTTTTAAGCGACAATCTTTTGCCTCGAAAATGGATAATTCCTATTCATAAAGTCTTCTTCCTT
>JBFWTE010000021.1:0-64625 GCA_050247975.1 Bacteriovoracaceae bacterium | reverse complement strand
AAATTTGAATCAAAAGGGCATTGCCCCGAAAAGAAAGTTCAATAATGAAATCTTGGCATTTTAGGATTCATTGCAATTGGGGCAATGTCGAAACTTCAATAAGAATACTGATGTATACGCAATTTAAGGAGGTTCAACAAATGTGTTAGAGACCCAAAGAACCTTCTCACTTCTACACATCCAATAATTTATTACATACCCCTCCCCTATGAGGCAGAATCTCAATTAATATCCCTCTACAGGAGAATTTATGAATAATTCAACATTGGCAGTCCTTGCGACACTTACCCTTTTTGCCTCTTGCTCTAAAATTAAAGACTTTGAAAGCAAAACCAATAACATGGAAAAATCCACCAGTGCCGTTTCGCAAACGACTCAAGATATGAAGGATGTCACCACGACTATGTATCAGCAGATTCGGAACAAAGAATCTGAAGAAACCCGAAATAGAAAATTTGCGATCCTAAACGATGATGAGGTCGATGCGGGAGCAAAATTCGCAGCAGCTGCGATTTATTTTAAAGGTTTTGAGTTTCAACTTTGGACAGGAACAGGAGCTGACAACAAAGATTTTCTTTATGAACTTTACCTCGATGCCGCCAATGAATTTACTCGCAGAATGGTCGATATGTATGAGCAGGTCAATCTTGAAAAGATGTCGCCGACTAATTCTGGTAGAAAGCATGCAATGGAAACGTCATTTTATGCTCTGGCCGGTTCAATGCATCTTAATCATCCTTATCAAGAAGATCTGGCCCGGAAGTTAAATATTCCAACAACTTCATTTTATGATCTTGTAAAAGGGGCCTTGCTAAAAGATCATACGAACTCAGAGGCCCTTAAACCTTACGAAGAGGTACTCACTAATGGAATGTATCGCGAAATCATGATTGAACTGGTTAAGGCACGCGTGGATATCCTTTCAGCTCTTGCCTTAAAGAATCTCACAGATAAAAAAGAAATGAGTATCAAGCAAAAGGCCAAGGCCCTTATCTTTATTATCACCAAAGGTAAATTGGGCGAAATTGATTTACCAGAAGTGGTAGATGGATCGAATCATTCTACTCGCATTTGGACAGAAAAATATCTTGATGGTGCATTGAAGGCCAAGCGTTTTTTAAAATTAATCGGAGTTGAAAAGGGCCTAGAGAAAACTCTGGCATCTGCTTTTTCAAATCTTGATTTTGTAGAGAAAGCTGAAGACAAAGATCAGCTACTTGAAAAGATTAAAACAGAAATCAAAGAACTAACAAAATAACGGACCCTCCCGTTATTTTGTTTCAACATCTTCTTTTACAGCTTCAATAATTGGTGCAATTTGATCTAATAAAATATTTTTTACAACGGGGCCAAGAACAACATCATAGTTGTTCCCCTTGTAAATTTTAGGAGAGACAGTAATTTCTAAGTCACTGTTACTTTTTTCGACTGCACAAAAATTAATCTCTAATAAATTAAAGTTATCACTTAGAAGTGGACTTGATTGAGCAAAATCAACATTCACATCATAACAATGCTTTTCAGCATCACTGCTTACTTCTTTAACATTAAAGAGCCCACGAAGATCAATGGTTCTTGTAAAGAGAAGAACTCTCTTGGTCGCAACCATTTCAAAATAATTATCTTTAACTACTTTATTTCGATAACTCACTCCATAAGGAATAAACTTCTCTAGAATTCCTTGAGGACGATGAATAGATTCCTCTAACTTATTAAAAGCATCTTCTGTGGCTATATTGAATTTAACGGGAGCAACGATAATAACATCAGCAGAGTGGGCAAAAAAACTAAATAGAACTAAGGATAGTGTAAACAATGCTTTCATTGGCCCTCTCTTTTTTAAGCATCTATATAAAAAGAGGGCCAATAATTCAATTCTCCGGCGCGTAAATCTCGTACTGCTCAGCGTGATAGTTGTTGTCTGCACGAACCAGTAAGGTCTTATTGAATGTCTCTTCCAATACCTCAATAATTCCAAAATCCTCTGAAGATAATTTGGCACAAACCTCAGGATGAGCAAAAAGTGTAATTTTCGAAGCATTTGATCGCTTCATCACTTTTTGAAGTTCACGAATAATCTCAAAACTCACTGTTACAACTGATTTAATTCTTCCGACACCTTCACAATAAGGGCACGGCTCACACATCGTGCGAATTAAAGTATCTCTCGTTCGCTTTCTCGTCATTTCAACCAGACCAAGGCCCGAAATTGGAAGTACGTTAGTTTTAGAGCGATCTTTTTTCAGTGCTTCGAGAAGGGCCGCATAGACTTGCGCTCTATGCTCTTCTTTTTCCATGTCAATAAAATCAATAATGATAATTCCACCGCAATTTCGCACTCGAAGTTGGTAAGAAATTTCTTTGACTGCTTCGAGGTTTGTTTTAAGAATCGTCTCTTCGAGAGTTTTCTTTCCAACAAATTTTCCAGTATTAACATCAATCGATACAAGTGCTTCGGTTTGATCAATATTGATTGATCCACCAGACTTTAAGAAAACCTGATTTGAAAGAGCTCTTTCAATTTCGATATCAATTCCATAATGCTCAAAGATAGGTGTTTCACCATCATAAAATTTAATTTTAGCTTTATGATGAGGAATAAATCTTTGAATGAATTTTTCAATCTGCTTAACTGCATTTTTTGAATCAGCGATCAAGTTATCCACATCCTCATCCATAATGTCTCGGAGAGCACGCTGAATAAATGAAAGATCCTGATGTAATTCAACTGGGGCCTTGGCCTTTTCCAATTTCTTTTGAACATCTTTCCAGATCTTCACTAAATTATTGTAGTCATTTTTAAGTACTTTATAACTCTGACCTTCGGCCACTGTACGGGCAATAACACCGACACCTTCAGGACGAACAGAATCTAAAATATCTTTTAAACGCTTTCTTTCTTCCTCTGATTCAATCCTTCGAGAAACACCTGTATGCTCAATAAACGGCATGTAAACGATGTGACGGCCTGCCAAAGTGATATGACGAGTAACTCGAGGGCCCTTGGTTGAAATAGGTTCTTTCGCGATTTGAACCACAATCTCATCACCCTCTTTGAGAAAATCTTGAATCCTTACATCAGGACGAAATTTCATATCTACTGTTTCAGTTAGAGTAGAAAATTCATCAGGAATAACTTCGCCTAAACGTTTTGCTCCGGCCTCAGTTGATTCAACTCGATTTTGCATTTCTCTTTGCTCTTCCAATGTTGGAATGTAAGCATCGTCCACATATAAGAAGGCGGCCCGCTCTTGGCCAATATCCACAAATGCTGACTGCATTCCCGGAAGAACTCTTAGAACTCTTCCAAGATAAATATTGCCAACAACTGGGGAGGATTCATTTTTTTGAGAATGTCTCTCAATAAGGAAGTCTAAGATCTCACCATTCTCTATGAGCGCAATACGCGACTCCGTGTGAGTCTGGTTGACCACTAACTCTTTTGCCATGTGAATGTCCTAATACTAAAAACTTTTAAACTGTAATTAGTACTAGGATACCGAAAAAAGACTTAAATAAAAAGCCCGGCAATACATGCTGTCATGTAGCAGGCCAGAGTTCCACCGATAAGTGCCTTCATACCGTAGGCGGCCAGAACAGGGCGTTTATCTGGTGCCATGGTTCCAATTCCACCAAGCTGAATCGCAATAGATGAAAAATTCGAAAAACCACACAGTGCGTAGGTGGTTAAAATTGTAGAACGCTCAGAAATTGAGCCCATTGATGCTTTAAGATCAAGATATCCGACAAATTCGTTAAGAACTAATTTTTTCCCAAGGATCGCGCCTACTTTTAAGCAATCTTCCCAAGGAACACCGATAATCCAGGCCACAGGCGCATTAATGTAGCCCATGATCAATTCAAAAGTTAGATTTTCAAAACCAAAAAGACCACCAAGAGCGCGAAGAATTCCATTCAACATCGCAATTAAGGCAATAAAGGCCAAAAGCATCGCTGCAACATTAACAGCAAGTTTTAATCCATCTGAAGCACCTGTGGCCGCAGAATCAATCACATTTGTCGCCATCTTTGGAAGCTCAACTTTTACTACACCGGCCGTTTCAGATTCTTCTGTTTCAGGCACCATTAATTTTGCACAAACAAGTGCCGCAGGAGCACTCATCACAGAAGCTGCAAGTAGGTGGCCAGCGTCAATTCCAAAGCCCACATAGGCAGCAAGAACACCACCAGCAACAGTGGCCATACCACCAGTCATAAGGCACATAAGTTCTGACTTTGTCATATGATTAACATAAGGCTTAATCACCAGAGGGGCTTCGGTTTGACCAACGAAAATATTTGCGGCCGATGCAAGAGATTCGGCCCCTGAAGTTCTCATGGCCTTCATCATCACTTTCGCCACGACTTCCACTACTTTTTGCATAACACCAATATGATAAAGAACTGACATGAGCGCACTCATGAAGATGATGGTTGGAAGAACCATCGTCGCAAAAATAAATCCTAAACTTTCTGTTGGGGCAGCAAGACCACCAAACAAAAATTTTGCCCCTTCACCTGTGTAACCAAGAATAGCGTTAAAGCCTTCTCCGATTGATGAAAAAACCATTCTTCCAAAACCTGTTTTTAAAATAACTAAACCAAAAAGGATTTGAAGAAGAATTCCAGTGATGACTGTTCTCCATTGAATTGCTTTTTTATTTTCTGAAAGAGCGTAGGCCACGCCCACCATAACGAAAAGTCCAACAAAGGAAATAAGTTTTTCCATAAGCCATCCTAATAAATGTTTTAAGTCTAACTCATGGGGTTATACTCAAACGATTAAATAGATGGCAAGTTAAAGTCTAAGAATTTAGAAGCTTTTCTGCCAAAAAGGGATTTCGAAAGTATTAATTTGTGAATTTTTATATGAATTGCTCGCAAAGTGCCAATCAGCTCTTTCAGAACTATTAAAATCGAGGCTGGCACTTTCATCAATCAGCTCCTCCTGGCCTTTTTGTGCGCTGTTATAGGCAACAAAAATAACACCTGCAATCATACCCACGGCAGCTCCAGTCCAAATGTTGGACATGTGCTTACTTGGTTTATCCACAAACGAAAGAGTTGAAAGACCAATCACTCCCCCTGCGACGGCCGCACCGGCCACAATCATCACATCTTGTTGAGTATTTTTTAGAAAATCATCTTCAGGAGCTGACTCTCCTTCGTCTTGCGCCATGACCGGCATCATCAATAAAAATTGAAGGGAAAGTATTATGGAAATAAGCTTTTTCATATCAAGTCCTTGGGGACAAAGTTTGCCAATGGTATGCCTTAAGACTATGATAAGTGCCCATCTTAAAGTTGGCAAACGAGTTATCTTTTTAGTGAGTTTATATGAGTAAAGAAAATTTTCAAGTCTATCCCCTTATTGACAAAAAAAAGAAGGGACAAAAATTAACCGAAGCCGAAATTAAGTGGTTCATCCAAAACTATACTGATGGCAAAATTCCTGACTATCAAATGTCAGCAATGTTAATGGCCATGTTTATTAAAGGCATGGAAGTAACTGAAACAGCGGCCTTAACCGATGCTATGCTGGAATCAGGAGAACAACTTAAGTTCACTGGTAAAAATGTCATTGATAAACACTCCACTGGAGGAATTGGTGACAAGGCTTCTTTTGTCCTTGCCCCTATTGCTTCTGCGGCCGGAGTGAAAGTTCCCATGATCGCTGGCCGAGGCTTGGGCCATACCGGTGGAACAGTCGATAAAATTGAGGCCATTAAAGGATTCAAAACCTCTCTTGATTTAAAAGTCTTTCAAGAAAAATTAAATAAAGATGGATTAGTACTTATTGGACAAACACCTGAGATCGCCCCTGCAGACCGTTTAATTTATGCTCTTAGAGATGTCACAGCGACTATTGATTCTATTCCTCTTATTACCGCTTCAATCATGAGTAAAAAATTGGCCGAAGGGGCTAACGGAATAGTTTTTGATATCAAAACTGGTACCGGTGCCTTTATGAGAGAGAAAAAAGACGCTCGAGCACTGGGAAAAAGTCTAATTCAAACGGCCAAAAGATTTAAAAAGAAGGCCGTTGCTCTCATTACCGACATGGATCAACCTCTTGGAAATGCAGTTGGCCACACTCACGAAATTATTGAATCAATTGAAACTCTCAAGGGTCACGGGCCAAAAGATTTAACTGATCTATCGTTGGCACTCTCGGCACACATGATTCATTTAGCAGGTGTCGAAAAAACTTATGATAAGGCCCTTAAAAAAGCTGAACTCATGGTCTCAAGTGGAAAGGCCCTCGAAGAATTTAGAAAACTCATTCAATCCCAAGGTGGTGATGATAAAGTCATCGATGATTATTCACTTCTTCCTCAGGCCCAAGTGACGACACAAATTCTTGCTCCGAAGTCTGGATACATTAAAATGTTTCAAAATGATAAAATAGGACTTCTCTTAATTGAGCTTGGTGGAGGTCGAAAATTTAAAACCGATGTGATTGATCATGGAGTTGGTTTTATTTTTCATAAAAAAATTGGCGATCAGGTCAAGAAAGGTGAGGCCATTATGACGGTCTACCATCACCCTTATCAAAATGAGATCGTTGAAAATATTAAAAACACTTTTTTAAAAGAAGTTGTGACTTTTTCTAAAACTAAAGTGAGATCTCCTAAATTAATTCAAGAAAAATTGAGCTAAGGAAACTATATGTCGATGATGAAAATTTTAGAGGCTTCGGAATACATTAAATCAAAAATAAGTGTAAAACCTAAAATTGGAATGGTGTTAGGTTCAGGCCTTGGCATTTATGTCGATCAAATCCAAAATAAAACAATTATTCCCTATCAAGATATTCCTCATTTTCGCCGTTGCTCCGTAGAAGGACATGAAGGGCGCTTGATTATTGGTGAGGTTCATGGCGTTCCTGTTGCTGCTCTTCAAGGTCGCCTTCACGCTTATGAAGGTCACCCTATGGAAGAGATCGTTCATCCCGTAAGAACCTTAGCGGCCCTTGGTATCGAATTTTTATTTTTATCCAATGCTTCTGGCGGTATCAATGATCATTTCCATCCAGGAGATTTAGTGGCGATTACAGACCATATTAATCTTTCAGGGAGAAATCCATTAGTTGGACCTAATATTGCTGAACTGGGACCTCGCTTCCCAGATATGTCCAATGCCTATGACAAAGAATTAAATTCAATCATGATCGACGTGGCCAAGACTCATCATGTGGAAATGAAATCCGGAGTATACTGCTCAGTTTTGGGCCCTACTTATGAAACTCCGGCCGAAATCCGCATGTTTAAAATGATTGGTGCAGACCTAGTTGGTATGAGTACTGTTCCTGAAGTGATCGCTGCCAATCATTTGGGCCTAAAAGTGGTAGGTGTGGCCTGTGTAACAAACTATGCGGCCGGGCTCAAGAATGAAAAGCTCAATCATGCTGATGTAAAAAAAGTGGCAGAAAAGGCCATGGTTGGTTTTGCTACAATTTTGACTGAAACTATTGGAGAACTTAAGAAACTTGGAAAGATTTAATGAGTAAAAATCTACGTGAACTTGCCATAGATGCTTCCACTCGTGCTCACTCGCCTTATTCAAAGGCCAAAGTAGGTTCGGCCATTGAAACAAGTGATGGCCATTTCTATCAAGGTTGTAACATTGAAAATTCAAGTTACGGTGGCACTGTCTGCGCTGAAAGAGTGGCGATTTGGAAAGCTGTTTCAGAGGGACATAAGAAACTTAAAAAAGTTTATGTCTACACTGAGGCCGGCTGGCCTCCTTGTGGCATGTGCCTCCAAGTGATGACAGAGTTTGCGACTCTCGATTTGGAAATCACCTGTGGCGACAAGAATGGAAAAGAAATGACTAAGAAGCTGGGTGAATTCCTCACTTCGGCATTTACTCCAGATCATTTAAAATAAAGTTAACTATAGAGGAAGGGACGAATGTCCCTTTGATAAAATGCAAGAGCCTTCATTCCCTGATTCACATGAATTACTAAATTCTTTAAACTTTTGTGTCATTGACTTGGAAACCACTGGTGGTAACCCCGAGACAGAAAAGATCATTGAAATAGGAATGGTCAAAATTGAGAACTTTCAAATAACTGAAGAAAGAAGTTTTTTAATCAATCCCCAAAAAGAAATTCCTGATTTTGTTCAAAAACTCACGGGAATAAAAAAAGCTGATGTTGAGCATTCTCCCAAAATTGAAGAAGTCATCGATGAGATTGTCCAATTTATTGGAGATACAATACTCGTTGCTCATAATACTTCATTTGATATTCCATTTCTTAATGGTGTTCTGAGAAAACTTCATCGTCCCACTTTAGAAAATAAAGTTATCTGTACCAATATTATGACGAAGTACATGATCCCAGATATCATGAGTTCAAATCTTAATTATATGTCCCAACTCTTCAATATCCCCCACTCTCAGGCCCATAGAGCGATTGAAGATGCGAGAGCGACAGGAAAACTGCTTTTAAAATACCTCGAGATTTTTGAAAGTAAGCATATTAGAAAAATTAATCAGCTTTATTATCCAAGAAATAAATTTGAACTAGATCGTGCTATTTTTGAAACCAGTGATGGCCTTGAAAAGGTCTATGAGACAATCAATAAAATTGAAAATCCATGCGTCCTTACCATCAAAGGTGATAATGGGGTGATACTGACGATCTTACCTATCAAATCACCTAAGGATGAATTAGAAGCTCTTAAATTATATCTTGCTGAGTTTAGATGGAGTCAAATTCATATTCGCTTATGTGGCCCATTTATTGAGGGTCTCTTCTTTTTGAATTCAAACTTTGTTAAAATCCCAGAGACCTATCGACAAAAAACAATTGAATACCTACAGAAGAATCATCAAATACATCCTGCACCCAAATTAATTGAAGAGAATGATTTTGTTATCACTCCTCACCTGATTAATGGACAATTTATTGTTTATTCTTTTTTAAATTTCTCTCCTTATTCACAATTAATCTTTAAGTTTCCTGCTCACAAAAAAAAGTTACACCAGTTTTTAACCGGCCAAGTAAATCGTTTTGAAACGCAACAGAAAGGAAAGAAGAAGATATTCATTCAAACTGATATCAAAGACATTTTCCTCGGACTTTTTCATAAGGCCCTTATCCAAGAAAGAGATCTTTACTTATGTTTTAAAATTCATGACATAAAAGATGAAAGAAAACTCTACTTAGACAAGATAGAGCAGATGGCCTTAGAACCTAATCGCTATAATTTCCCAACTAATCATCTCTAGGTGGATTATAAATAAAGCGCAAAGAATAGTCTGAAACTTGTAGAACGAAATTTTCGATATTAAGTAAATTCTGAATCAGTTTAGAAAGAGTAAGACCTGAAATATTTAGCTCATGCAATTGAATTTGGATTTCTTGAGAAGATTCAATAAGCTCTCCCTTGATCACTTTTTCTATCTGACTCTTATTCGCAATCAATAACTGATGAGAATATAACGTCATTAATTCACCCATGATGAGGTAAAAAGTCATAGTCAAAAGACTCAAATTAACTGAAGCACGAAAATCAGTATGATTCGAATATTCGATTGAAAAACGTATCCCACTCTCCACAGTTCTAAATCTTAATAAGTTCTGAGCTTGTCCGTAGCAAACTTCAACTGGGCTAACTTGAGTCTTTGTAAAAGCGGCCTTAGGATTGGCCCGAGAAAAGCCAAGGAAAGTTTCAATGAGCTGCTTACAGCGAATCGCCCCATTTTTCATTTCACTGAGTGTTTGCTTCGCCTCTTCATTTAGATCATCGTCTAACATAAGGAGTGAAAGAGCAGTCTGAATTCCAGCAATTGGATTATTAAGTTCATGGGCAATGCTTGAACTAATAATTCCTAATTCTTGTCCACTTGGTGTTAAATTACCATCACCTTTAAGAAAAAAACTCTCCGTAAAAAAAACAAATAAAATTTTATTCTCATCCAAATGAAAAGTATCTTTTCTAAAAATATTATACGGAATGTCGTTGATGAGAATTTTATCTCTTAATTTAAGTTTTAAACAATCTTGAGGAGTGAAATTGAGTTTAGAAAACAAAGTATTATGTTGGTAGACTTCCCCTGACTGAGACAAAAGTGCAACAGGAAAAGGGATACTATCTAAAACATTTTCCCATAATTTTTCATCAAAAAAAGGATCTCGAATTTCTTGTTGAGAAAGAATAAAGCTCACTAATGTATAAAAGAAAAAAAAGCGTTTCAGAAGTTTAAGATAATCCTCTTCTTCCCAATTCATTTCAATGGCAAGAAAATGACCTTTATATTTTGGAAGAACTAAAAATGTGCTCGAGCTGCCTATTTGATAGATATCATCTGAGGTATAAAAGTTAAATTTACTTTTCTCAAATTGATTTTTCGCAAACTGTTTTACAACTTTTGAAATTCTAGGAATATCTTCAGCATGAATAAGCTCTTTTTCTAAATCCACTAGGGCCTGAGTATAACTCAACAACGCCTCTGAAGTGAGGTTATGAACTTCTTTTTTTGACTTGAGAGCTGTTTCAAAACGCCTTAAATTCTTAATACCTTTTTGATATAGGGCCTGTTCTTTCTTTTGAACAAGACCCATCAATGGGGCCTGAATCAGCATTGATATTTGTTTTATATCTACTTGGGAATCTAAGACTCCATCAATCAAGGAATCTTCTATGCTTTGACCAAAACTAAACAGCCCTTGATTTTCATCAAGAAGACAAAGCTTAATATGCGGTCCTGCCTTAGCAAGGTGCAAAGATCCTTCGGCCAAAAAATCGACTAAAAGATTAGAGCTGTTCTCTGGCGCCCAAGACTTTAATTCTTGAATTTCTGCATTTTTAAAATCAGACAACTGATCTTCCAGAAGTCGTCTTGACTCCATACCTATGAGAGGATCTATACGAAAAGTGATTAGACCTGAAAACTCACGCATTTACTGGAAGTATCTCTTTGTTTCATCAATCAGGACAAATCCATCAATGTACTGGCCCTGAACTTTTACGCCCCAGTGTAGATGTGGACCTGAAGATCGGCCTGTATTTCCAGAGAGGCCAATCAACTCACCTTTTTCTACTCGCTGTCCTGCTTTGACAAGGGTTTTAGAAAGATGCCCGTAAACAGTAAAGATGTCAAGGCCATGATCAATGATCACAGTCCAGCCGGTATAAAATAAGTCTCCGGCAAAGACAACATTTCCAGAGTTCGTGGCCGGAACGTTTTCACCAATGGCCGCTCTATAATCAATACCTAAATGCTGACCTTTTTTTTCTTTATTATAAACACGCTTTATTCCATAAACACTTGTGACCAAACTAGACATTGGTTGAATGAATGGAGTTGTAAAAAGAAATTCTTTGGCAGAACTTGCATAAATTCTATTTAAGACCTGCTGCTCTTCCCATGCTCTTTTTTCATTTTCAGGCGAAAGCTTAACTCTTTTAGGATCAACTTTTAATTTCTCTTCCTTAAAAGTTCTAGATTCAACACTAAACTCCAATTGATAATAAGTTTCATTATCTGATTCGACTCGACATAAAAAAGGTTTCTCATCGCTGAAGTAACTTTCAACAATGATGGCCCGGCCCACCTTATCTTTTCTAGCAAATTTAATCTCATCTTCTCGGCAAATCAGTTTCACATTATCGTTTCTCAAGGGAAACTCAACGACCCTGACTTCTCCTGGCCTAATCTTAAAATGCAGAGTTTCAATAGGAACTATCTTTTGTGAATAAGAAGAAACTGAATAAAAAAATGAAAGAATCAAAAATATTTTCATGCTAATCCTTACTCGCCTCACCCACTCCATCATGGAATTGAATTTTTATTTTTTCCCTTGAAGGAAGCTGGTTATATTTTTGCAGAGATGAAACAACTTCACCATCGGCAATTTGTATATAGGAATACCCTCTTCCTAGAACATTTCGAGGATTTAGTGCTCCCAAAACCTGCTCCAGTCGTATTAAATGATGATCTATTCTTGATATTTTTAGCTGGGTATTATGCTCTAAACGTAAAATTGATTCATCTAAACGTTGAGAAGCTTCTTGAAGTCCCAATAACTCCGAAGATCGATCTCTAAAACGAATACTAGATAATTTTTTTTCTCCATTTTGAAGTTTTTGCCAAATAAGCCCCAAAAGTTCTCGAGGATGAAATTTCTCATTCATTAACTCGATTTGTTGCTCGAGTTTAAAGAGATCTGATTTTAAGTGGGACTGACAATATTTTAGTCTTCCTTCCAATTGGGTCTGAGGTTGAGAGAGTATCTCTGCTGCAGCAGTCGGTGTTTCAGACCTATAATCGGCCACAAAATCACAGAGAGTAAAATCCACCTGATGGCCAACTGCACTTATCACTGGAATCTGGCATTTATCTATCTCGCGAACTAAGGCTTCATCGTTAAAGGCCCAAAGATCCTCTAAACTTCCTCCCCCACGAGTAAGGACGATAACATCAACTTCTTCAATCTCTTGTGCTTTTTTAAGAGCTGAAATAAGAGACTTTGGAGATCCCTCTCCTTGAACTAAGGCCGGAATAATTAAGATATTGTACCAAAGAGATCTTCGCTTAAAGACATTAAGAAAGTCTTGCAAAGCTGCTCCATGCTCCGCTGTTATAACAGCGATTTTTCTTGGAAATACGGGAATCGCTTTCTTTTTTTCAAGATCAAATAATCCCTCAGCTGCAAGCTTGCTTTTAAGTTTTTCGTATTGAAGCTTTAATTGCCCCTCTCCAGCAGGCATGATTCTCTTGATGATAAGTTGAAATGAGCCACGCTTTTGATAAACACTTACAGGACCTAATACGACAACTTTATCACCATCCTTCAAATTACGTATTAAAGGATTTCTTAAGGCCTCCATCTTAAATAAGGCGCAAGAAATGGAAGAGTTTTCATCTGAAAGTGTAAAGTACCAGTGTCCAGCGGCCGAAGGAGAAAGATTGGTTATTTCTCCCTGAACCATGACTTCTTGGAATTGCTCTTCAAGCAAATCCTTTATGCTTGAAACCAAATCTGTAACTGAAGCTGCTTGATAATTCATCATTATTTATAATTTTTAAATATACTAAATCCTTGCAAGTATCTAATTGATTGAAGAACTTGATAATCTTCAGAAGGCCTATAAACTTTAAATAATTCATCCTCTTCTTTTTTTGTTTTTTTCTTCATTTCCATTTCTTTTATACGTTCGGCCCTTTCAATTTTTTCTCTCGCCTCACGCTCTTGCTTTTCCTTAGGTGTCTCAAGAGTTGCAGTTAAATGATTCTTCAAATCTTTTTCTCGAATATAGCGGTCTTCTTTTAAATTCTTCTCAAAGGAATTTTGATCAACTTCTTCAATTTGAATGTCAGGAGTAATTCCCACGGCCTGAATCTTTCTATTATGAGGGGTCATGTACTGAGCAATCGTAAGTTTTACTCCAGTATATTTATCCAATTGAGCAACAGTTTGAACAGAGCCTTTACCAAATGATTGAGACCCCATGATGACACCGCGTTTGTAGTCTTGAAGAGCACCAGCAACAATTTCAGAGGCCGAAGCTGAAGCACCATTGATAAGTACCGCTAGAGGAGTCGTTAAATCCTTATACCCAGACTTTTTAACATAACGAATATCTTTATTTTGGGGATCACGAGACTCGGTAGAAACAACAATTCCTTCTTTTAAGAAAAGAGATGAAACATCTACTGCCTGATCTAAAAGTCCACCAGGATTCGATCTTAAATCAAGGATAATACCTGCTAGCCCACCATTTTTCTTTGCTTCAGCAGACAGTTTTTTAAGTGCTTCTTCAATTGATTCGGCAGAACGCTTTTGAAATTGAGTTAAACGAATGTAGGCAAATTGATTTTTAATTAATTCTGCCTTCACTGGCTTCACTTTGATCACTTCACGCTTTAAATTAAAATGCTTGATACCATCTTCGCCTTCACGAATAATTCCTAAATGAATTTTTTCTCCAACCTGGCCACGCATTTTTTCGATGGATTGCTCAAGTGTCATCCCCACAATCGGTTCATGATTAATTTCAACTAATTTATCTTTAGGTTTAATTCCTGCACGAAAGGCCGGAGTATCATCAATTGGCGTAATAATATAAATGACGCCTTCTTTTTGAGTCACCTCTAATCCAAGGCCTCCAAATTCTCCTTGAGTATCATTTTGCATTTTCTCAAAGAAATCACGATTCAAAAAAGAAGAATGAGGATCTAAGGTTTCCATCATTCCTTTTAAAGCACCTTCAATTAACTTTTCAGTACTAACTTCTCTGTAATATTGAGTTTCTACCAGGTGGAGAACTTTATTAAAAAGTTCAAGCTGCTCAAAGCGAGAACTATTTTCTGAAATTTTTGGTGCATTCCCTGGAATTTTATCTTTGGCCAAAGCTTGGAAGGAAATAAAGAGGGAAACAGTTAAGACAGAGAAGCGTAACATGAGTACTCCTAAGACATTTTTATCTGTCTTAAATTTTACTCACTCCATTCTGATCTAACCACAAAATAGTGTTCTGAGCTGTGTTTTTCTTTCTGATTTCAAAGTAAAGATTCTGAGCTTCTTTAGTGTCATTCATCGTATAGGCCAGAACATCTCCATCTTTCACAGAATCATTCTTCTTCACTCTAATATTCATCTTGCCCAAAATCACAGATCGAAGATCATTACCATGATCAATTAAAACCACTTGTCCATAACTTGCAAGATCACCAGCAAAGACAACCTTGCCTTCCCCTGTGGCCTTGACTGGTTGAATAGACTGATACTTAAAAGTGACTCCTTTGGGACTCGGAGTAAAACTCAAAAAGTCATCTACTGGTCTTGAGAATATGCGATCTGGTCTCGCTTCAATGATTGGGGCCTTACTAAATTCTTTTTTAACTTCAGCTAATTTTGTATTTATTTTTTGCTTCTGAATTTCTGACTCAATCTTTTTCTTATCTTGAACTTTTGCCATGTATAATTCCATGGCGATTTTTTTTCTTTCATTAAGTTCTTTAATCACTTCTGAAAGCTCTTCTTCATTTCTGCGAAGTTCGGCTAACTTTAAGTCAAATTCTGCCACTTTATTTTCAAAAGAGATAAGTTCATTTTCTTTATTTTTCAATTTTATCTGGGCCTGTTTCAAGAGCTCCAAATGAACTTTCCTTTGCCAAGGCTCAAGTGATTCATTGTTACTTTCTAACAAATAGCTTTGAAGAATTCTTTTATTTTCTCTCTGGGCCTCTTTAACGTGCTTATGAATTTCTTTTAATTTTTCACGATAATGATGAACATCAATTTCAAATTGCTTAATCTGCTCAATACTTGATAAGTACAAATTATTTTTAGAGCCAATTTCTTTTTCTAGTGTCGTTAACTTAGCACCTAGTTGTACGACTTCCGAGCGATATTTTGTCAAATCATCACCGCGACCTTTGATGGCCGAATAAGATGATTCAATAGAACAAACAAGTAACGAGAGAAAAAGAATATTTCTCATAGTGCTGGTTTCCATCTCCAATCTTGCATCGAAAAAGTCCAAAACACTGAAAATATCATTAATAAAATAATCAAATCGAAAAATTTCAATGTTTCATTCCAAATACCAAGGGCAACAAACAGGCCTACAACGAAAGCAAGACCTGTTGCTATCGATTTGGCCGCCACTAATTTTTTTCTTTGGAATTTCTCGATCACGTAGGAACGAGATCTAAAGACATCATAACAAAGCCAATAACTTGTGATCCATAACAAAGCAAGAATGAACACCACTCCCCAATCTCCGGCCTTACTCAAAAAAGCATAAAAGGGTTGTGACTTCATCACTGCGGTAATTTCAGGATACTTAATTTCAGTCGCTGTTAAGTGATCTTTTCCACCAAGTTTTACCACTTGGCCTCTCACAAAATTTAAACTCTCAATTGAAAGAGATGGACTCATGATAATTCTTAAAGATTTAAAATTCATCAGTTCTGAATTGACAGAATACTCACTTCCAAGCTCGCCCACTAATGCCTGTAATTTATTTTTACTTTCTACAGATTCCTTATCATCAATCGCGACAATTCCAGGTAGTTTTTGCATGATACTTTTTATTTTCCCAGCATCAACAGATCCATCCATCACCGCCACAAAATAAGGGCTCACCATTTTCTCTGGTGTGATTCGCTCAATCGTTTTAGCAATCCATGGCCTGTGGGTTAAACTGAAGGCCAGAAGACATGAGAAAAGAAAAAATGAAAAACCTCGTATAAGAGATTCTCCAAGAGATTTGAAAAACTCATTTAAATAAAACATGCATGCCCCGAGTATACTAATCTTCCAGCATCAAGATGAGCTATCTTGCCCGGAAATTGTTTAATAAGCTCTTTATTATGAGTGGCCCAAACAATAGTCAGCCCTTTTTTATGATTGAAGTGATTAAGCACTTCAAATAATCGATAAGAATTATCTTTATCTAATGAGCTAGTAGGCTCATCGGCAAGCAGCGCTGTTGGACGACTGAGCAGTGCTCTGATCATGGCCACTTTCTGTCTAAGTCCACCATTACAATCTTCAATTTTTCTATTTAAGTGATCATGAACATGAAGCAATCGAGTTAAATCTTCTAGTTCACGATAAAAGTCATTTCTTGAATTATAAACGGAGCCATCATACGCCATCCATAAATTATCTTCACAAGTTTTCTTCTGAAGCAAACGAAGATCTTGAAACACTGTTGCCACAAAATGTTTTGAGGATCTTTGATGAGGTAAAATGGCCTTACCTGACGTTGGTTCCAAGTGGCCACCAAGCACATTCAAAAGTGATGTCTTTCCGGCACCAGATGGGCCAGTGACAAATAGAATCTCTCCCGGATAAATCGTCAATTGAACAGACTTTAGGGCCTTAACGTTTCCGTATTCAACTGAAAGATTATCAAGATGAAATAAATAATTTTGCTGATTTGGGCCACCAGCATTTGGAATATGACGACCGGTTAACATCCGTGAAACCTGCCTTTATAACCATAGGTTCCCTCATGGAACCTATTTAACATTATGCAAACATTGTACCGAAATTTAACTGAGAAAGTAAAGATTAGGAATCCTGTCTTTTTTAGACAACTATCCCCTCTTTCACTAAGAGTTCATAGGCCGAATCAGAACAATAAACATTCGGCACGAAATTAAACTTAGTCTGGAGATCACTAATAATAGAGTTCTCAACATCTCCCAAAAGCTTTACATCCCCATTTTCCATTAAAATCTTAGCAGGATCACGCTCCAGTAATAGATTTTCACTGGTCTTAGTCTTAACTAGTTTTTTGCGAGATTTTACAAAAATGATATTTTTCTTAGGAAGGTCTTCTACGATCCAATCTTTTTCCGTGCCTTTTTTCTTTAAAATATCTTTAATCTCTTTAATTTTATCTTCGGCCTTTTTTACGATTTTATCGTAAACATGGTCCTCATCTTGATTCAAAATTCTTTGTTTAAATTCGTCGCATTTAATTGTTCTTGGGGCCTTCTCATATAAAAGACAGTTGGCCATATCTTTGATGCGAGGATTTTTATCAAATTCACCAGTCACATAGTAATGATGAACTTGTTGCATAAAGTACTGATCATTGAAGGTGTAGAAGCGATCTGGATCATTTGCAATCATGTCCATGAGTTGCGAATAAGTATAAATCTTGCCCTTCTCAAGCATATAAAAACAAATCTCTTCCGCGATAGCATCAAAACGAGCGCCTCTGGCCGAACGAATCACTTGAGAGTACCAAGCAAAGCGGGCCATCAAAAAGTCTTCAACAGCGTGAAGAGCATTATGATTAATTGCCACCACATCATGCCCATTAACATTGGCCACTCTAAAATGGTGAAGTAAATAATCTCGGTCATAGGTCCCGTACTTAATTCCGGAGTAATGAGCGTCTCGAAGTAAATAATCCATTCGATCACAGTCAATTTCAGAATGAAGAATCTGATTGGCAAGAATACTTGGATCAATCCCCTTCACTAGGTTTGAAATCTTCTGAGGATCAATGCGATATTTTTTTAAAATGAAGGTGATTCCATTTGCATAGTCAGTGTTCTTGATAATGTAAGAACCTAAATGCTCATGATCATCCGGATGACCTTTACCATTTTTCTCATGGGTCGTTTCACCGAAACGAATATAGGCCATTTCAGTGGTATGAGAAAACATGAAAGTACCTAAGTCGTGTAGAAGAGCAGCTAAGCGAATACTTTGATGGAAAGCCTTTGAAGGAGATTGAACAGCATCATCAAATAAATCATGATCGGATACTGCTCTTCCTAGTCTTTGCAAAATTTTATGTGCATTAAACATCACACCAATAGAGTGACCAAAACGCGAATGCTCAGCACCTGGAAAAGTATAAAAGGTAAATCCTAACTGCTTAATCCAACGAAGCCTCTGATAAAAAGGAGTATGGATGATTTCCCATTCGAGATTAGTTAAATGGATAAAGCCGTAAAGGGGGTCAAAGACGATTTTGCTTTTTGAAGGGACTTCCATGTTTCACTTAATAAGGGGTCCTGCATGGACCCCTTGAAGAAAAAATTATTGTAAATTTTTAGATTTCTTGCCTTTCTTTGCTTTTGCCACTTTGCTGATAGCGTATTCCATCAGCATGAAAGCTTCACGACGTAGACCATTGTCATGGATGTAGCGGTAGAAGTTTTCAATATCACCGTTGGTACGGAAATTTTTAATGGTCATCACTTCTGGGGCCTGACCTGCTTTCTCATCTAGATTTACTGTTTTCGACATATTGGTCTCCTAGTCTTGCTATTTTACTTTTTTCTCTCTAACTCTTCAAGCAAACGATCAATCTATTGCTCACGAGCTTCAATCAATCCATAGCTGTGAAGCTTGTTGTAAAGAGTTTTCACTGTAATTCCAAGGGCCTTGGCCGCTCTTGTTTTATTCCCACTTAAATGATCAAGAGTGTCAATAATATGCTTTTTCTCAAGATCAAACAGTGTCAATTCAACATATTTAGCCGGGGCCGGGGCAAGCTCAACTTTTACTTCCTGAGCGAACTCTGGAAGATGAGAAGCTTCAATGTACTGGCCATCAGTTAAGATATAAGTTCTTTCCATGATGTTTTTTAACTCATGGGCATTTCCTGGCCAAAAGTAATTAGTCAATTTCTCAATCGCTGCACTCGTTAAAATTTTAGCTTGTGACTTGCCTGAGTTTAAAAAGAACTCTGCAAGCACCTTAATATCTTCCTGACGATCGCGAAGAGATGGTACTTTAAGTACGATCGTGTTCAAGCGATAGAAAAGATCTTCTTTAAATTTCCCATCTTCAACCAGGGATTTTAAATCTACTTTTGAAGTGGCAATGATACGAATATTCAAAGCTACTTTTTCTTCTGTATCTACAGTTGTCATTTCTCCAGAGACCAGTGCTCGAAGAAGTTTAGTTTGAATATGGTGAGTAGTTGATCCAATATCATCAATAACAAGTGTTCCACCATTGGCCTGAATCATTAAACCTTTAGAGCTAAAAAGTTCTCTATCTAATTGAGCTTCATTTAAAGCAGAACATGAAGCCGTGACAACGTTACCTTTTCTGCCCGACCAAAGATGGATCTTTTTTGCCAGAATCTTTTTACCAACTCCATGAGCACCTTCAAGAAGAATTGGGAAGTCTTGGCCAGAAACTTTTTTAGCGGTCTGAACAACTTCTAAGAAGTTTTTAGAAAGACCTAACATCTGAGTATTGTCTTCATGATGACGAGTCACCTGGATTTCTGTACGATTTGAAAGCTCTTTATCTTTTGCCTCAATTCTACCCATTAATTCACGGTTTAAATTCTTAGCAACTAAGAAAAGATGCATATTACGAATTGGAGTTTCAAGTTCTTTTAAAATATTATTGATCACAACAATATCAGCATCACCAAAGTTTCTATCCTTCTTAGTTGATTGGATATTAATCGTTCCAATAACTGAGCCATCCATCATTACTGGAATTGAAAGTTCTGCCTCAACAGCTTCATCTCTAATACCAGTTGAAGCGATTGGATCTCTTCTTACTGAGTTTGAATAATAAGCACGCTTAATTCGTGCAACATATCCAGATAATCCCTGACCTTTATTTAAATGCTTTGCGGCCGATAGAGCTTGTCCGTTTTCTGCAATTAAACGAGTCGATCCATCGTTAAGAACCTCAAACCCTAGAACCTTGTGCTCTTGAGTAAGGTCATGAATAAAGCCTGAAAGTTTTGAGAAAAAGACAACTTCATCTAGGTGAGAAAGTAAAACTGTAGAAAGAGTAGCTAGATCGTTCTTGTTAAAAGCGTTGTTCATAGACATCCCCTTTTCGGTACTGATAATTTATTACACAGTGCGTTAATGGGGAGATATTACATTCTGCCTGAAAAATTTACAAGACTAAAATGGTGCAGTGTTTAAAAAAACCTCGTTTTTACTTATTATTTCAATATGTTAGTCCATTGCGGAGAGAAGCAGCGGCCAAAATCTTGGGTTAATTGCCCTAAAATTTCACCCTCCCTATTCATAAGGTAGATATCCTGAATGGCCTTACCTGAAGTCACTTTTTTGGACGTAAAAACAATAAACTCCCCATCCGGAGAGAATAGGGCCTCTTCATTAGAGCCAAAATTCTTGGTTAAGCGATAAAGGTTTGAGCCTTGAGCATCAATTCGGTAAAGATCAAAACCATTATCAACCCAAGAAGTAAAAACAATTTCTTTTCCATCTGGAGAAAAGCGAGGAGCAGCATTAAATTGACCTACAAAAGAAATTCTTTTGACGTCTTTTTCTGTTTGAGATGGATCCATCGTGTAGACATGGGCCCTACCCGGACGGTTAGACAAAAACGTCATCAAATTTCCATCTTTATTAATAGAAGGATCAACATCATCTGAGTAGTGCGAAGTCACTTTACGAAGACTGTGATCTGACAATTTCATCTCATAAATATCAGCATTACCTGTGTAAGAAAGAGTCAAATATAGCTTATCGCCAGTGTGATTAAATATCGCTCCAGAATTAATCCCTGGTTTATCAGAAATTGTAGTGATTTTTCGCGTACTCAAATCCATCGCCTTCAAATCAATATTCTTTGTATTGATAATTCGGCCATTAACTTTTTCTTTATGTGGAGCAATCAAGGAAAAAATAATTTTAGAATTATCTGGTGCTACTGCCGGTGATATGACCACAGAGTTGAAGTTGGTTAATTTCTCTACTCTCCTACCATCAAAATCCATAATATAAAGTTCTTTCTCAACGTCTCTTCCACGAGTCGTCCTATCAGAAACAAAAACAATTTTTGAATTAAAGATAGAAGGTTTTCCAGTCATTGCTCGATACATCTTATCTGCAAGATGGTGGGCCATGTTTCTTAAATTGGACTCGGTCAATTTCACAGATTCAGAAAAAATTTCTTTTTTCCCCGACACACTCCATACTTTGTACTTGGCCTCTATACCACTTCCACTACTCGAAATTTCAGAAGCAACAAAATAATTAATACCACCACTCTGCCATTTTTCTAAATCAGGTTTAGAGAAACTATCTTTTCCTTTTTCAGAGTAATCAACAGAATTGAATTTATGTTTATAAAAAATAAAATCATTTCTCAGGATATCATTCAATTCAAGAGCAAGACGTTTTTGGTTCCCACTTAATGATTTAAGCTCAGAATCATCTATGACAAATTTATCTTTATCTTGCTCTGCATTCCCTACCGCAATCACAGCAACTGAGTCTTGGGCAAAAACATGAAATGAAAATAATAAAAGAGATAGTGTAATAAATGCTTTCATAATTCTCCTAGAGAGGAAATCCAAGGATTATTCCTGAGCTGGTTAAGCGTGCACCAACAACCTCTGAAGGTTTTGGAAAAGGAGAAGCATCACGAATGGCCTTTTCGGCGCGAGTATCAAACTCTACTTGGCCAGATGACTCTTGCATCTCAATTTTTATAAGCTGTCCACTCATTGATAAATAGATTCTGATTCTGCAGCGAAGGTTTTTATCCAACAAATAGCTCGGTAATTTCCAATGACTTCTTATTAATTCTGGTAATGTTTGAACATAATTAGCAAATTCTGAATTGGCCTGATCTGAATAATCCCCCACCAAGGCCGTTCCTTTACTAAGTCTATTTCCTTCGAGAATGAGTGAATCTAGATTTTTAGAACCTTTGCCAGATTGTGATCCTTTGCTTGATTCTTTAGGAGAAACCTTAACACTTGAATAATCAGAGATAAGATTTAAAAAAGATTTTTTCTTTTTTTCTTTAGACTGCTCTTCAATAACCAGGTCATCTTTTTTGATAACATCGGCCGCTTCAACTTTGGTCACTTCTTTAACCCCTTTAGCAACCTCAGGCTCAACTGGAGCAGTTGGAGATTTTTGCATCTCCTTTAATTCTTGAATCGTAAACTTAGGCATCCCAACGACATCTACTCGAACTGAAGCACGAATAATTTCGACATCTTCATTTTTGAAAATACGCTTAACGACTTCTCCGCCAGTAAATGCCAAAAACACAAGCAAGAGATGCCCCCCAAAGGAGAGAAAGAAATTCTTAGTAAAATTCTGGTCTAATGTTCCAAACATTTACTTTGTCTTCTCCACTTCAGTCACAAGAGCAATATTGCTTACTCCTGCCTTTTTAAGACTTGCGATCAACTTTGCCACTTTCTCATACTTCAAACTGTAATCGGCCCGAAGGTAAATCACTTCAGTTTTTGCAGACTTTAATTTTTTTAAAATAGAGGGAATTAAATCTTTACTCGTGACAAGATTCTTTCCTAGATAAAATTGCTCACTATCAGTAACAGAAAGAATAACCAACTCAGGAGTAAGACCTACATTGTTTACTTTTTTTGTTTTGGGCAATTTAAGATCAATCCCACTAAAAAGCATTGGGGCCGTCACCATAAAAATAACTAACAACACTAACATTACATCCACTAAAGGAGTGACGTTAATATCGGCGACTGGGCCTTTTTTTCCTGTACCAAAATTCATTCCCATGGACTTAGTCCTTCTTAATGAGAATAGAACGTTCCACTAGATTTAAAAAATCCTGAGAGAAAGATTCCATTTGAGAATTAATTCGAGAGATTTGATTATTAAATAAGTTAAAAAAACAGTTGGCCGGGATAGCAGCTACAAGTCCAACGGCCGTGGCCACTAAGGCTTCCGCAATTCCTGGGGCAACCGCTTCAATACTACCACCACCTTGAGATAATCCAGAGAATGCATCAATGATTCCCCAAACTGTTCCAAAGAGACCAATAAACGGAGCAACAGAACTGATTGTTGCGAGTGTAGAGATTCTTAAATCCATTTTTTCATTGGCGGTATTGTAACCAGCTTTAAGAGCTCGCTCTAGGGGTTGAAAACCATGTTGGCCAAAATGTTCTGCCATATTGGCCTTGCCATTTGCACTTAGCTTTTCACTAATTTTATTTAATTCATCATACCCTTTTCTAAACATCAAACTCATAGAAGAAGCATGTTGCTCAGTCGCTTCACGGTGAATTTCAGATATAGAATTATTATTTTTAAAAAAAGTATAAAACTTTTCATTCGCTTCAATGACAGCTTTCAGCTCTTTCCATTTTTGCAAAATAATAGTCCAAGATAAAACTGAGGCCATAACTAAAAGAATAAGAACAATTTTAACTACAATTCCTGATTGCCAAAGAATTTGCCATATATTTAAACCACCATGCATAGCTCACCTCAACGAAAATACTTTTGAAAAGATTTTAAAAATTGATTTCTATAATTGTAATAGCCAAAAGATATCATCCAAATTGCAGCTAGAAAAGCCAAGTTCAGCTTGTTCATCATTCTAAGAGAAGAAAAATCATCCCCCCAAACAGGATCCATTCCAAAAAATGTTCCCATAGGGGCAACAAACAAGAGGAGAAAACAAACTATATTACTCCAACTCTTAAACAGTTTTCCGCTTAAATAAAATAACGTTGAATAGCAAAAAATAACATAGCCCAGAAGACCATAGTAATCTGGGACACTCACTTTATAGGCCATACTGAAAATAAAGGTGTGCCCAATTCCTGTCCACATTCTTGAAGAAGCATCTCTTTGAGTTAAAAATTCACCCAAATATGTAAGCACTACAAAATCAATTCCAAAAAATAAAAATAGCCCAATGAAAGAAGTAAATTGATTGTACCAATGACCAAGGTTTTGTCCTCCGCCTCCAACTTCTCCCAGTGTTAATAATGAGACCAGCATAAACAGGGATATCACAATCGCCTGAGGTTCAGGCCACTCCACTAACTCTTTGATCATCAATCGAATTGGTTTCATGTTATAGGATCGAATTTGGAACCAGCGCCCAAGTAAAAAAGCAGAAGTTACTTTTGATACAATTAAAATTTCCCATTGATTATTATGTAGCCAAGATTCAACAATACTAATTTCATGATTAAGTAAAAAATGAAAAAAAGCTCCGATCGAACTTAAAAGAACAACAATCACCACGTAAATAAATTGATAGGTAGTGTAATACTTAAAATTCTGAATCAGTGGATTCTGCTTTAACATCAACGAACTTTCTCTTCAGGACTTAGCCACTTTATTTGCATCTCTGGTGAAGGATAAAGCTTAATATAATCTTTATATTGATTATTCGATTTAGTAAAACGATCTATCTTCGTTAGCATTTTAAAATAAGTATTCCACAAATCAGGCTGGCCTTTCAAAAAATTATCCATCTTCTTAGTGACCTCGAATTGTTGCTGAAAAGTAAACCCCTTCTCATTAACTTGTTTGTCGTAATTTTTTAGAAGTTCCTCAATTAACGAAAGATCCGGCTTGGTTCCGTAAAAATTTGTTCCAGCAAGCTTTTTCATTTTCTCTGTACCAACAGATTTTTTGAAAAATCCTAACTCTATTCGAAAAAAATCTTCTAGTAATAGAAGTGATATTTCTAGCTTAGATAAATCTAGCGTTCTAATAAAAGGAACAGAGACTAATAAAACCATGTCATTATGAGAACCTGGTAATCCAGCTCTTACGACAGAAGGAGTATTTACAAGTAAAATTCTGAACGATTTCTGAAAGTAACCTAATTTTTCCAGCAAATTCCGAAATGAAAGATCAAGTCCATAGTCTGGTTTATCAAAATCCCAACCTAATAATTGGGCATTTTTAACTAACCAATAGTCAGTAGCAAATCCCCAAATTTCATCTTCACTAGGATAATTGTAGAGGTGCTTTTGTAAGTTCTTTTGCTCAATTTTTAAAACTTTAACTTCTTCTTTTTTTTCAATAACAGCTTGAGAGAGGCCATCTTTTTGAAGGACTTTTTTTATACTATTAAAATTAACCGCCTCTAGTTCTTTTTCTTCTTGAAGTTTTTCCTCTGCAAAAGAGACTCCAGTGATAAAAAATAGACTAATGAACGCGAGATTCACCTTGGATATAATGGTCATAAAGACGTCCCCAATAATATAGTTCCGAAAGATCCAAGTTTAAAGCATCAAAAAATTTTGGATACTCTGCCAGAAAACAATCAGGTCGAGTTTTTTCTAAAAATCTTTTTTGTATGAAGCCGTGATAATCAGCAACTTCAACATAACTCCATTCCTGAGATGTTGATACCTTAGATGATTGAAGCACCTTAACTGGATGTGCGCATTGGATTGTTGTTAAACTTGCCGACATTTTACTTGGCGATTGATGTACATGTCCAAAGAGAGGTGTGAAATAAAATACACCGACAACTTTCTCATCGGCAGATTCAGCAGCGAAAAGTAGTGTCGGAAGAAGAAATATCCACCACATTCTTATACCTTCCATCTAAATTGAATCGTCTCCCAATTATGGCATTGAGGACAACGCCAAAATAATTCATCAGAATTATAACCACATTGAGAGCAGTAGTGTTTAGTTAAAGAGCTATGTAGATTATTAAGTAGAGATTTAGTGTGATGAAGGGCCTCTTCAATTTTTCCAACTTCAATTAATATTTTTATATACTCAACTTTAAGAACATCACTATGCCCATGATTTTTCATCCAGTTATCTAAAAGATCAAAAGCATCACCTGTTTTATGCTGATCTTTTAAAAGTCTTATCTTTGATAAAATCACAGAAGGAGAAGTCATTAAATCTTGATCATTTAAAGCAAGAAAGTAACTCTTCAGTTGTTGGAGTCGCTCTTTATATTCATCTTTCTGAGGCAATTTAGGATTGAAATCTTCCAGAGAAACAAAAATAAAAGTAGCATACATCGGATGCTCTTTTAGTAGCTCTAAAAGTAATCCATTAGCGTCTTCCATTTTACCTAGAACTAAAAATAATCTTAAGCGAAGTATTTTGGCCGAAACAGATGGAGCGAATCGAAAAGCATCTTCAAGCTCTTCAAAGCATGCCTTGAATTGACCCTTCTCAAAGAGGGCCTTCGCTTTTTGAACTAAAATATGTGATATGGTTTCAGATTGATTCTCATGGCCAACTTTTGAAAGCATAATGCGATAATTGTAGGCCTGATCCCAGTCTTCAATATCCTCATAAATCCTGCATAAGGCATGAATAACATCTTGCTGATCACGATTGATTTTTAAAACATCTTTATAAGTTTCAACGGCCTTATCTACGAAGCCACCCTTATCAAAATCCATCGCCAATTCTTTCAGGGCCTGGAGACGAGTTGATTCAGATATATTTTCTCTTGCGATCAAAGACCGATGAATTGAAATGGCCTTCTCTATTTCACCATTAGATCGAAATAAACCACCAAGTGCAAAGTAAGTTTCAATGGTCTCTCTATTTAAATCGACGGCATTTAAAAACTCTTTAATTGCTAAGTCTTTATTACCTTCAATTAAGTACTGGGTAGCATTTAAAAAGATTCTAGATTGCGCTTCAAAAATTGAGTTTCTATATTTCTTAGAGAGCTTAACAGCTTTATCCCTCTCGATCACATAGTGATAGATGAGAATAAGCGTAATTGATACTGCGACTATCGTCAGCGTATGATTTTTTCCCCACTCTAAGAGAAAACTGTAATCCATAATCCCCTATAATTGAAAAAGATAGGCCGGAGAGCTTTTTGCTTTCACCATATCTTTTACAGAACTTAAAGTGTCCTCAGTTTCTTGAAGGAAATCACTCAAATTGAATTTCTTTTTTGCTGGCTTCATATAGCGAAGAGCAAATTTACCCTTAAGTTTCATTTCTTTATGAATCATTCGTCCCGCTTGCCATAAGCTTGCGACTTCGTCGACTAAACCAAGTTCCTTGGCCTCATAACCATGGAAGATTTGTCCTTGAGCAAGCTCAGAGATATCCTTCTTTAAACGATTTTTTCTTACCGCCAAGATGTCATTTTTAAATTGTGTATGAGTTCCAGCAAGAAGATCATTTAAAAACATACGCTCTTCTTCAGTTAAAGATCTCGCTGGATTTCCAATATCTTTATAGCGTCCGGCCTTAATTGTCTCAGGTTTAATTTTAGCAAACTTCGCAAGCTCAGAGAGATCCGCCATTTGCATAATGACTCCGATAGAGCCTGTTAGTGTTCCTGCATTGGCATAGATCTTTCTGCACGCAGCTCCAATATAGTAGCCACCGCTAGCGGCCACAGAACCAAAGCTGGCAAAGACAGGTTTAATCTTATCTATCCGACGAACTTCTTCATAAATTTCTTGAGTGGGTGCAACTGCTCCCCCTGGAGAATCAATTCTTAAAATAATCGCCTTAACTGTTTTATCTTCCTCAGCGGCAAGCAGCATCTCAACGATTTTTTTTGACTCTTTAATTTCATCTTCAATAGGAATAACAGCAATTTCCGAATGCTTCGAAGCGTCTAAAAGACTATCCCCTAAAGAGCTAGTGTCTTTTAATTTTGAAACAGTAAAAAAAGCAAACATTAAAAAAATAAAAAAGAGGACAGTCACCAGAATAAAAATTCCGACTATTCCTTTAGATCGTTCTCGGCTCAAGAGGAACTCCTTCCATAAGTTTCCGGAGCTTTAAGTATAACTAGTTTTGAGTAAAAAAGAAAAGATTGTGCTAAAAATAACGTCCCTGGCCCATACAGGATTTTTCTTGGTTATCTATTTCAAATTTAAGCCTTTCGTTTACACCCATCATGCTATTTTTTTTAAGTCTTTGATATTCACGTGTATACAGATCAGCTATATTTTCGTCTTCAATGGCAATTAAAGTTTCATCATTGATATAATTGGCCGATTCTGTCCAATTTTGAGAGCCCATAAGAACCGTTTTTCTATCGATCACACCAAACTTATGATGAAGAACATCCCCTCGAGGCATATAGGGCATCCCTACTTCTGCGACGGCCTTTTTCCAGGGATGATTGCCAAATTCGTAATTGCAACGTGGATTTAAAAGTTGAAGTCCCATCATATCGAGAAGTTCAGAATAGTCTCTATAAGCAAATTTCGGTTCAACTAAAAATCCCATTCTCACCCCAGCATCGCTTCTCTTTTCAAGTTCATTAGCAATATTTTGATCACTAAAAACAAATAAAGCAGCATGAACTGAAGTCGTTGCCCGTTTTACAAACTCGCCTATTAAACCATTAACACTCTCTTCCCAATTATACTTTTCTGAAGTGGGAGAAAACTGAACTGTAATACTAATCCCACGAACACTTACCTTCTGAGGTCCTCGATAAGTTTTGTTATGGCCAAAATTCCCTCTTTTTCCGTTTCCCCATAATTGTGAAAATTCATTCACAAAAATATTGGCAAGAGCTGTTGATTGAACGACCACCATCGAGTTCGCATTTCCTCTTGAGGCAGGAGCAAGCATATCTCCATGAACACAACTCATGGTAAAATTGGCAGTGCTTATCACCGTGCTTTTACCATCAATCACCATAAATTTATGATGCATTAAACCTGAACCTTGAGAGTCATCCTGGGTATCATCCATAATAGGAATCTTCGCCATTCTCAACATATAGATGGCATCACGAGTTTCAAGCTCTTGCTTCTCAAAAGTGCCATTTTTATTTATATCAACAAAGGCCACAAGTTCATTAAGCTTCGTTGTTTCATATTCATCATCACCAGGATCTCTCTGTCCAAGAACAGAAAAATTATAGTCATGCTCGATAACAATTCTGACATCAACTCCCTCATTTTTTTTGATGATCAGAGCGCGAGCTAAATTCGGGAGACGAAATTCTTGAACTGCCACATAGATGGTTTTTTTGGCCTGGGCCACTTGATCAATCAAGACTTGCTCAAGGTTATCACCTGCTCGAGTAAAATTTCGATAAGGATCTATATAACTAGTGGATTGATTTTGATTGAAGTAGGCCTTGATGCTACCAAGTGCAGGTAAGGTCCATAGAGCAATTGTTAAAATGAGCGGCTTCCAGATGATCATAATATCCTTATATAAAGGAGCCTAATAGTAAGCATTAAATCTCCTAATATATGTCAGGATTGTCACGAAAAAGTTTCTTACTTTAGGTAAAATCAACTTTTAATCTAAGTCTAAGCCATTAAAACTACGTTTGGACTTTAGTTGTGAGAGAAATTCTCCGAAGAGAAATCCAGGAGAGGTATTTATGGTAAAAAATCTTGTCTTACTAGCTGCTTTAACTTGGGTGAGTCTGGTTTATGCGCAGCTACGCGTCGAGAAAGAGAACCTTGATGATGCGCAAGGGTACAAGATGAGTCATCCCTCGCATGAGCAAGAGGCCAAACGAGCGCTTGCTGGTGAAAAAATTAAAAAGAAAAAATGGCATCAGGAAGAAAGGTCTGAACCTAAGAGCGGCCCTGATTCTGAAGTACGCTACTGGCAATACTCGGAATAATTTTTGGTGTTTTATCATCCCAAAGATTAAGCTTTTCAAATTCACTCTTTAATTGGCCACAGGCCGCAAGAATGTCACTTCCTTTGGTTGTTCGAATGGTGCAAGTGAATCCCCTCTTAATCATCTGATCTAGGAACCACATAATTTTAGTTTCAGAAGGACGCTTGTATTTTGAACCTGGGTATTCATTAAAGGGAATGAGATTAATCTTAGACTCTTTCGAATTTAATAATTCGGACAATGCGATAACATCTTCCATTGTATCATTCACACCATCCGCAAGTAGATATTCATAGGTAATACGACGATGGGCCTTGAGAGGTATTTTTTTAATCGCAGTAAAGAGTCTTTCAAGATCATAGACTTTATTAATTGGCATCATCTCCGTTCGAACATCATTTCGCGCAGAGTGGAGAGAAATGGCAATATTCACAGGAGGAAAATCAAGCGCGAGTTTTTCAATCGCTGGCACTAAACCTGAGGTAGAAAGAGTAATTCTACGCTGACCTAGACCCAGTCCCTTTTCACTCATAAATATCAATGTGGCCTTCTTCATATTCTCATAATTATGAAGTGGCTCCCCTTGACCCATATAGACGATATTGGTGAGCTTTTCTTCTTTTGAAACATTCTCATTTAACCATTTTTGAACAGTCAAATATTGGCCAACAACTTCAGAGGCCTTTAAATGTCTCTTAAGACCTTGGGTGGCCGTATGACAAAATGTACATCCAACAGCGCAACCAATTTGTGAAGACACACATAGAGTGAGTCTGTCTCGAGCAGGTATTGCCACTGTCTCAACAGTTTGACCATCTTCCATTTTTACTAAAAATTTTCGAGTCCCATCTTTTGAGAGCCCGTTCCACACAACTTTAGGCAAATTAAATTGATAATTTTCTAAAAAATATTCTCTAGCAGCTTTTGAAACATTACTCCAAAGTGTAGGATCATGAATTTCTTTTTTATAAACCCAGTCAAACATTTGAGTTGCCCCAAATGGAGATAAACCTTTCTCAGTCAAAAGGGCCTTTAACTCTTCATAAGTAAGATCAAAAAAAGATGGTTTCATGAGAGTATAAGTAGTGGAAGATTGGTATTTTTGCAAGCCAGGAGGTGAATATTACATCAACTAAATAACTTACCTAGTAAGCCTTTTTTCCTCGGAGCCGCTTCATTTACAACTAATTCCCCATAGTTATCAAAGATCGACTGAAAGCTTTTAAGATCCTTCGCCCCATCTAAGCCAATATTGTAATCCTGAACAGAGATGAGCCGTATTTCAGACAAATCCATTTCCTGGCACACCCTAAGAGCAAAGGCTTTTAGATCATCTAGATTAAGAAAAGTGATCTGCTCATGGTCAGCCTCGGGGACAGACTTAGACATCTCCCGCATAAATTCTTTTTCTAGAAATCCTTGTTCTGAAAAAAAATAAATTACACGGTACCGGGCTGGTTTAAAATCTTCGTCTTGATTTTGAGAAGATTGAAAATGATATATTAAATTTAGACCCATTTAACTCTCCTCATAGTGACCAAAATCCAATGCTATTCTGCCTTGAGGAAGAAGCTCCACTTCGACCCCGTGAGGAGTTGATTTTGCTTGGGCCTTCAAGGGATCTATCATTTTCATAAAGGCAAAATGTTTTTGAGTCTGAATATAAACATTCTTCTTATAGCTGGTAGGATTATAAAGATTCACTCTTCTGACATCGAGATAATTTAACTCAAATGGAGAGGTTGCTCTTATTCTCCATAATGAAAAAACATCCTGATCTAATTTGATCAATGGATGAGCGAGATTCAAATATCTAAAGAGATGTTCCCAAAATTTATTTTGTTCTTCTTTATTTTTAAACTTATCACCTTCATAAGTTATCAATCTTCCTTCCCCTAATTCAACAATTGAAACGGGAGTAAGAAAATTAATGGACTGAATTTTTAGATTATTTTCCAAAATAAATATTTGTAAACGCTTTTCTAGTTCTGGATGAAGTTGGGTTTTATCCAGAATAACTTTTTCTCCCATAAGAAAAAGTTTAAGCATCTGACTAAAACTCGTTCGATTCAGTGAACGAGAGTGAAAAAATTTAATTTTGTATTGGTTATTTTCTATCCATTCAGTTGTAAAGTTTAATTCTCCGTGAACTTGATAAAGCCATCTGAAGTAGGTATCCAAATAATTAATCAGTCCACAATGATTTGAACCAAAAATATCAATTAAAGAAAATGGACGAAATTCTTCACCTAGAAATTTAGAATGAATAGAATAGTTATATCTTTCATCAATGGCACGTGAAGAAAAATGCTCTCTTAAAAACTCAACAAAGAGGTTTTTCTTCTCTTCTTTCATCATCAGCGCAGAGCTAGGCCATAAGCTTTCCGAGTTAACAAAAAAAAGATCTCTAAAAAAATCCAGCTGAGTCTTATTTTCTTTTAATGAGCGCTGAATCGTATCTTTTGGCCCCCCACCTAGTAGACAAATTGATTGCATCCCCATCCAAAATGGAGCAAGAGATGATTCAGCAGTTGTTTTAAATAACTTAAACACATCATCTAAAAAATTCGACTTTAATTGCTCTTCTTGATGAATTTCGGATAGATCTGTTCCCTGAGGAAAATTTTGTTTTAAGTAGCGTGAAAATCCTTGTTCGAAGGCCAGTGACCTATCAGTCAAATAACTTATTATTTTACTGCCTTCCACATAGCTAAATTCTGCTCCCCAAACAGGAGATTTAATTTTATTGATAGTTAAAAACTGAGCAAAACTATTAAGAAATTGTCCGAAAGCTTCCCAAACTTTGGGCTCAAAAAATGAAAACATTTTATTAAGCTTTTGCTCCTGATCGATTGCAGCAAGATGCACACCATCAATCGAAATACTCAGCGTACGGGCCGTATGAGCAGGCACTCCTCCATTGGGTAAGAAAGGGGCCGGCGTAAGAGGAAGCAACCAACAAAACTTTCGCTTGTGCTGCGTCATTAAATTCGTTAACCTCAAAAGATCTCGCTCAGGATGAATCTGACCAAAATCCCATTTGCCAGGAGACTCTGCATGAAATCCCCAATAAATGGGAATAAAAATAACTTCTTCAAGAGGGCGTTCAAGAATTTTTCCTTCCCATAGGGCCGCGGAAGTTTTCCAATAGAAAAACCACTGCTCACCAGGATGAACTAGATCTTCTTGATCTTTAGAAGTTTCCAGATAATTCAAAATGACTCCGAGAAATTTAAAAGCGTTATGCCATTTTAACGTAAGAGATGATAGGAAGTGTATCAAAATAATTGAATGCTTCACATTTCCCAAAAACTGATTTTTCCGCTACACTTTGGCTTCTATTAAAAGGATGGATGGTATATGTGGTTTTTTACACCAGAAGAAAAAGAAATACAGAAAGTTTGCCGCGATTTCGCTCAGAATGAATTGGCCCCATTGGCAGAGAAACATGATCACGACGAAACTTTTAACCTCAAGGCCTTCAAGCACATGGGAGATTTGGGGCTTCTGGGAATTACTGCCGATCCTGAGTATGGTGGTTCAGGCATGGGTGCCACAGCTGCAACCATCGTGATGGAAGAATTTGGTAAGGCCTGTGCGGGCTCTACTCTTTCCTACCTTGCCCATACCATTCTTTGTGTGAACAATTTAAACAACAATGGCTCAACAGAGCAAAAAGCAAAATATCTCCCGAAGCTTATTTCTGGTGAACATATTGGTTGCATGGGCATGAGTGAGCCGGAATTTGGCTCTGATGCAGTAGGAATGCAAACTAAGGCCGTTAAGGATGGTGATCATTACCTGATAACAGGAAATAAAATGTGGATCACCAATGCTCAATACGCTGATATCGTCTATCTCTATACAAGAACTGGTCCTGGCAAAAAAGATCTTACCACTTTCATTGTGGAAAAAGGCACTCCAGGATTTTCTGTTTCAAAAGAAATTCACAAAATGGGTATGCGCTCATCACCTACTGGTGAACTTTCATTTCAAAACTGTCGAGTTCCTGCCACTAATCGTGTGGGGCAAGAAGGTGACTCAACTGTTCATATGATGAAAAATCTTGAGATCGAGCGAATTACTATTTCGGGAATTTCTTTGGGTATCGCTCAAGCTTGTCTTGATCAATGTATTAAGTATGCTGGAGAAAGAAAGCAATTCGGGAAGACTCTGGCCAACTATCAACTGATCCAAAAAATGATTGCAGAAATGTATGCTGAAACAGAGGCGATGAGAAGAATGCTCTACTCTGTTTGTTACGAGTATGATCATGGCAATAAATCAAATAACCTTGCTTCGGCAGTAAAACTACAACTACCAAAGATGGCAACCAAGATCGCTCTCGATGCGATTCAGCTTCACGGTGGTTATGGATACTCTCGTGAGTTCCCAGTTGAGCGCATGATGAGAGATAACAAACTCAATGAGATTGGCGCTGGAACAAATGAAGTGATGATTATGATCATTGCTAAAAATTTATTAAAAGATGCCATCAGGAATTAAACATGAATGAGTTTCAAAAAGATCTTTGCGATAGTTTAAGAAAATTTTGTAAAGACTCTATTGAGCCCCATATGGAGCATGATGATCAGGCAGGAACTTTCCGCATGGAAATTTTCCGAGGCCTTGGTGAGTATGGAGTTACAGGAGTGACCCTACCGGAAGAATACGGTGGAGCTGGTTTAACTTACCTCGATTACTGTTATGTTTTAGAGGAAATTGCAAAATGCTCTGTTCCTTATGCCGTCACTGTTTCAGTATCAAGCATGGTTCAATCCATTCTTCTTAATTACGGCAATGAAGAGCAAAAGAAAAAGTATTTGCCTGAATTAACCAGTGGACAGGAAATTGGGGCCTTTGCTCTTTCTGAGTCTCACTCTGGATCAGATGCTGCTTCATTAAAAACCACTGCAAAAAAAGTTGAAGGTGGCTACATCCTTAATGGAACAAAAATGTGGATTACCTCTGGTGGAATTGCCAAAACTTATATTGTGATGGCAAGAACTGGTGGTGAAGGAGCAAAAGGTGTCTCGGCCTTTATTGTTACGAGTGGCATGAAAGGTTTTTCTTTTGGAAAAGCTGAAAAGAAAATGGGTTGGAAAACTTCCCCTACACGTGAACTTATTTTTGAAAATTGTTTTGTACCAGCTGAAAATTTACTTCTAGAAGAAGGCAAAGGATTTAATGTGGCCATGGGTGGACTTGATCGTGGACGAATGGCGATTGGATCCATTGGTGTTGGGTGTGCGGCCCGTGCTCTTGATGAAGCCGTCAAATATTCTTTGACTCGCCAACAGTTTAAGCAATCCATTTTTGACTTTCAGGGCCTTCAATTTATGCTTTCCGATATGGCCACAGAAACTGAAGCAGCGAGACTTTTAGTGCATGCCGCGGCCAAGTCTTTAGATGAGAAAAATCCTAATTCTAAACTTTGCTCAATGGCAAAACTCAAAGCTACGGACACGGCCATGAAAGTGACAACGGATGCTGTGCAAGTTCTTGGAGGAGTAGGATATACTTCGGAATACCCGGTAGAGCGTTTCATGAGAGACGCTAAGGTACTTCAGATTGTAGAAGGAACAAACCAAATTCAACGAGTGGTGATCGCTCGCCACCTTAAAAAAGAGTACGAACATCATGCTTAATTGGGAAATTCGCTCAAGTCATTCACTTCCAAAAATTTCCAATATCCAACATGATATTGAAGCTTATCATCAAACTATTTCATCTAGTGAAATTGGTTTTTTTGAACTTGCCAAGAAAAAAGAATTGCTCCTCGAATGCAAGCAGGTTTATGAAAAATTTTGTCACAAAAAATATTTCATTCATATTGGTATTGGTGGCAGTGCTCTAGGGCCAGAAATGCTCCTAAGTGCCCTTGGAAATAATAGTGGTGTTGATTTTATTTTCTTAAATAATATCGATCCAGATGAATTTGAACGAAACTTGATGAAAATTGATTTGAAAGAGTCACTCATCTACGTGGTTTCTAAATCTGGAACGACTGCCGAAACAGTAGCGGCCATGAGCATATTAGTGAATGAGCTGAAAAAAATTGGCGTTAAAGAATCTGAATTTAAAGACTACTTTGTATTTTGTACTGATCCAGAAAAAGGTGATCTAAGAAGTCTTGCTCAAAAATGGCATGTGACGGCCTTGAGTATCCCTTCAAATGTGGGCGGAAGATATTCTGTTCTCTCTCCTGTTGGCCTATTGCCTGCACTTTTTGCAGGGATTGATGCTAAAGAAATTTTGGAAGGGGCCATAGAAGCTCAAACAATACTCAGCCATGAATCAGGGAATGACTTTTATCAATTAGCTGCCTGGATAAAAGAGCTTCATGATCAAAATATTAAACAAACAGTCATGATGCCCTATTCTTCGTTACTGAAAAACTTTTCTGCATGGTTTGTGCAATTATGGGCCGAAAGCTTAGGTAAAGAAGGTAAAGGACTAACACCTATTCCTGCTTATGGAGCAACAGACCAGCACTCTCAAATGCAATTATTCATGGAAGGACCCAATGATAAACTTCTTATCATCATTGAGGTTGAAAAATTTCAGCATAACTATTCACTTTCTAATTCCATTGAGGGAGAGAGCTTTAATCGTCTTTCTCAATATTCTCTTTCAGAGTTAATGAAGGCGGAACTAGAAGGAACTCTGGCCGCGCTCAATGAAAATGGCCGTCATGTATTGAGGATTAAAGTGCCTCAATTGAATGAATGCTTTCTAGGTCAGCTCATTTTATTCTCTGAATGCCTGACAGTAATGGTTGGTAAAATGCTAAAGATTGATCCATTTAATCAACCAGGAGTCGAGGCCGGAAAAAAATATGCTTACGCTTGGTTAAAAAGTCTTAAGTAATTCCGATACGCCATTGTGGTTTACTTGCTCAAAGTTAGGCTTGGCCCTAAAATGATTAAGTAACAAGTGGATATTTGGAGCTATTAATGAGTCAGGACAAAAATTCAACCGTTTTAATTACCGACATTCATAAGGCGCTCACAGCAACTGAAGAAGAGGCCAAGCAAAAGCCTGCATGCTTACTCGTTGTTGGTGGTGAACTGAATGGCTCCATTTTCAATTTGAATCTTGGTGATACATTTGTTGGCCGAAACCCTGATTGCAATATTTGCTTAGACTTTCATGGTATCTCTCGAAGACACTTCACCATTACTGTTGAGGAAAATGAAGTCACCTTGACTGATTTAGGATCGGCCAATGGAACATATCTTAACGATCAGAAAGTAACTCAACCATTAGTTCTTAAAAAAGCAGATATTATTAAAATCGGCTCCATCGCTTTAAAATACATTCCTAAAGGCGATCCAGAGCGTTTAACCTATGACAAACTTCTTGAGGAGGCCAATACAGATGGTCTCACCAAGTGTTACAATAAAAACTTTTTTAACAATCAACTCGAACTAGAAGTTAAAAAAAGTAAAGTTACCGGGAAACCACTTACTCTTATCATTTTTGATCTCGATCATTTTAAAAAGCTCAACGATAACTTTGGCCATGATGCGGGTGATTTTGTTTTAAAAGAAAAGGCAAGAATTATTCGTGAACATGGAATTCGCCAAGGTGACGTGTTTGCTAGGTATGGAGGGGAAGAATTTTGTGTTCTTCTACCAAATACAAATCTCAAACAAGGTTTTGAGATTGCCGAGCGATTAAGAAAATTGGTAGAAAAGCATGAGTTCATCTATGATGGAAAGCGCTTACCAGTAACCGCCTCTATTGGCGTTGCAGATTATCGACAGGGTGTAAACTCTGGAACGGATTTGTTTAAACGTGCGGACTCTGCAGTTTATAAATCTAAAGAAGCTGGTAGGAATCAAGTAAACTTTTTTAAGGGATAAATGACTCTCTCTCCGCCTAAAATCGATTTACTTCCAGAACATCTGATAGATCAGATTAAGGCCGGAGAAGTAATCGAGCGGCCAGGAAGTTTAATCAAAGAAATTTTAGAAAACTCTATCGATGCTGGAGCAACCAGGATAGAACTTCATATAAAGAATAATGGACTAGATCTTATCTCATTAAAAGACAATGGCCATGGAATGACATTTAATGATCTTCCGTTGGCATTCTCTCGTCATGCAACTTCCAAAATTAAACGATTCGAAGATCTTTATCAATTGCACTCATTTGGATTTCGAGGTGAAGCATTGGCCTCAATCGCTGCCATTGCCAGAGTACAATGCCATTCTTATCTGAGTAGCGGTGAAGGATCTGAAATTCGAATTGAAGGTGGACAAACAATCTACCATGGCAAGAAGCAAGTTCAGGGTAATCAAGGTACTGAACTAGTCATTCAAGATTTGTTCTTTAATACACCTGCCCGTTTGAAATTTATCCAAACTCAACAAGCAGAAAAGCAATTTCTAAAAAAGACTATTTACGCTTTTATTCTCTCACACCCTCAAATTGAATTTATTGTTAAATTTGAAGATGACGAGAAAGAAATATTCCATGCAGCTCAAGATTTAAAAACGAGGATAGAAGAAATAGTCCCAAAATCTAAAGGATTACTTCTTTATTCTGAAAAATTTTATGAAGACAATGAGCTCGAGGTTTATCTCATTCCCTCTTTTTTAAAACTTCCCATTAAATGGCAATACATCTTCATCAATGGGAGATATGTTCTAGATAAACAGCTACATAAAGTATTAAGCAATGCTCTAATTTCATCCTTTGGCGAAGAAGAATATAATTATCTTGTTTTCTTTCATCTTCCAGCGGATCACATCGATGTTAATGTGCATCCAAATAAAACTCTCATTAAATGTTTAGAAACATCAAAGATGATTAGTCTGCTTTCTTCCACCATTAAAGAGCTTGCTCAAGGAAGAAAACCGATTTCACCAGTTTCTTCTACTCCTTTACCTCCATCCGATTTTCTGTCTTCCTTCCAAGATGCTCCCCCTTCTTTGCTTCAGCAAAGACATGATTACAATATGGAAGGACTTTTTTCTCCTCACAATATCCAACAAGAAAAAAGCGATTTTTATTGGGTTGGAAATTTTCTAATGACAAAATATGAAATGAATTGGATGGCCATTAATTGCTCAAAACTCTTGGAAGAATTTGTCTCCAATAAAATGAATACTCAAAGTTTAAGTATTCCATTATTAGTAAGTGAGCCATACCCTTCTCGAGGAGTGAGTAAAGAAGTCATCCTGAAACTTCAAAATGCAGGATTCGAGATTGAAAATTTAGGAGCTGAAACACTGGTACTAAGGGCCATTCCCGATTGGATGAATGGTTTTCCATTAAGGGATATTGTCAGTCATCTCCTGGAAGAAAAAAAACTTACTGAATTAAAATTAATTCCTGCTGAATGGGCTTCTTCGACCTGGCATGAAATGCTGACTCATTTTAAAATTGATGTTCTGATAGAGAAAAAAATCATTGCTGAATTAGAGGCCTTGTTAAAGGATCGATTAAAGTGAAAGTCATTGTCATCTCAGGTCCAACAGCAACAGGAAAAACAGAAATCAGCATTGAACTTGCTCAAAAGTTTGGCGGGGAAATCGTCAATTTCGATTCTCTTTTACTTTATAAAGAAATTAATATTGGAACAGCAAAACCTACAATCGAAGAGAGAAGACTTATTCCTCATCATATGATTGATGTACGAAGCATATCAAATCCAATGAACGCAGCAGATTATGCTCGTGAGGCCTTACCCATAGTCGATCAACTTCTCAAACAAAATAAGATTGTTTACCTCGTAGGTGGAAGTGGTTTCTATCTTCAGGCCCTTTTAAAAGGAATGTACGATTCCCCTTCTACCCCTGCTGAGATTTTAAAAAAATCTGATGATCTTTATCATCAAGAAGGGATTGCTCCTTTTCTCGAACTTTTGAAAATACACGATCCACAAAGTTTTTCTCGCTATCATGAGAATGATCATTACCGGATAAGACGGGCGGTTGAACATTGGTGGGCCAATAAAACTCCACTCTCAACAGCAAGAGAAAAAAAAGATCAGGCCAATGAAAAATTAGAATCACAAAGTATCCATAATTGGGAAATACTTCATCTTCATCTTGATTTACCAAAAGAAGAACATCTTAAAATAATTGAGAGAAGAACTGATAAGATGCTAGGACTTGATCTTCTGGGCGAAGTAAAGTCTCTTCTGGATCAAGGTTTTAGTGGACTAGAAAAACCTCTTCAATCTATTGGATATAAAGAAATTCTCGATTTCCATTTTGGGATCTATAAATCCATTTCTGAATGTAGAGAGAGAATTATTATTTCCACCAGACAACTCGCCAAATCTCAAAGAACTTGGTTTAAACGTGATCCTCTCAAAACGACCTTTCATCCACTTAAAGAGCGCGAACTCATCTTTTTAAAAGTCTCAAAGTTTCTTGGATTGTAAAATTTTCAATTCTTAACCGGCAAATCCTTTGATGCTATACTGTGCGTCAAATCAAAATCGCCATCCCAAGGAGAAAAAATGAAATCCATCCGCAAAGCTTTAATTCTTGCCTCTCTTTCTATTTTTATTGCACAAAATTCTTTTGCCGTTGGTGTTGTGAGTGCTGCTTTAGCTGGCACGACTGCTGCACAGGCCGCCATTTTTACCACAGGATGCTCGAAAGGTTATGAGGAAGCTTGTGATAAACTTCTCGCGCTGACAGCATTGGGAGCTGGTGTTGCTGTGACGGTTGCACTTATGAAAGAAGTTCAAGAAGTAAAACCAGAAGCGCTTGCTTTTGCTGCTGAAGGATCTTCTTCGGCTGCACTTGAATCAACTGTTGAAAAAATTCAAGCTGAGGCCCTTGCACAAGGTAAGGAACTCTCATTTGAAGAAGTTGTCGATCTCATTAATAATCTCTAATAAAAAATTTGGCCCTCGTTAGAGGGCCTCATTATTTATGGCTCTGGAGTAACTGTAAAATTAGCGGTGTTAGGTAACATTGGCATAGTTTGCTTTGGAAATTCGCCCGTTAATGAATTTAAAAAAGCTACGATATCTTCAACCTGAGCATCAGTTAAATCCATACCAAGTTGAGTTTTACCCATCACACGTACGGCCTCATCAAGAGTTTTAACTTTTCCATTATGAAAATATGGAGCTGTAATCGCAACGTTTCTCCAAGTCGGAACACGCCAAAGATTCTTATCTTCATCTTTTTTAGTCACTTCATAGCGACCTTTATCAGAAGTTAAATCATACATTTTATCATACTTTGATCCTGGAATTTGAGGGAAAGGCTGATAATTACCTTCGCCCATCTTGAAACCTTCTCCAGAAAAGTTGTCGCCAGTATGGCAAGATGTACACCCGATTTCATCCACCAACTTCATCCCACGAATCTGTTGGGCCGATAAAGCTTTTTTATTACCACGCATATATTTATCAAAAGGAGAATTTGGAGTAACAAGTGTTCTCTCATACGTAGCAATTGCCTTCGCAAGATTATCGATATTGATTGGATTCTTATCTTTAGGAAATGCTTTTCTAAAATATTCTGTATAACCAGGAATTCGATTAAGGCGCTCAATCACAAAATCATGTGAGCTCATTCCCATTTCAACATTATTGACAAGAGGGCCTTTGGCCTGATCCTCTAAAGTTGCTGCTCGTCCATCCCAAAACTGAACTGTTTGATAAGCAGAGTTCCAAACAGTAGGAGAACCGCGACCTCCACGCTGACCATGAACTCCAACACCAACTGGACGGCCATCTCCACCATGGAACATAACATTGTGACAAGAATTACATGAGACAGTTCCATCCATCGATAATCTTGGATCAAAAAATAACATCTTACCAAGTTCAATTTTGGCCGGAGTCATTGGATTATCTTTAGGAACTGGAACTTCCTTTGGCAGTGCTTTAAAAACTGCATGAGCATTCATTGAGAGCACAGAAATAGATAGAAAGATTGTTTTTCTTAGATGCATTTCGACTCCTACTTAAGTTAAAATATGTGTAACTATATTAGTAGTTTTTAACCTCACCCTCAACTCGAAAAGCATATGATGCAAGCTAATGATAAATTAAAAGTGATAGTCATTTCTGATGGTACTGGAGAAACAGCGTCGGCCATTACCCGTGCGGCGATGACACAGTTTCAAGAAAAAGAAATTTTCTTTACTCGTTATAAAAATATCAGAACAAAAGAGCAAATCGACGCCATTTTTAAAGAAGCGGCCATCCATCATGACATTGTTGTTTACACCATTGTTTCAGTAGAGCTGCGCACTTATATTGCAGAACTTTCCAAGCGAGACCACGTTCGTTCAGTGGATGTGATGGGTCCTCTCTTAGGTGCTTTTTCTAATTTTTTTGAGGCAGAACCTAACTATCAACCAGGCCTTCTTCACGCAGTTAATGATCAATACTTTAAAAGAGTGGCCGCCATAGAATTTACTCTTAACCATGATGATGGCAGAAATATGAATTCTCTCGAAGAAGCAGATGTCATTCTTGTTGGTATCTCGAGAACTTCTAAGACCCCACTCTCAATGTACCTTTCCTTAGAGGGAATCAAAGTTGTTAATGTTCCCATTGTCATGGGAGTCGCACTGCCTGAAAAACTTTTCCAAGTAGATCAAAGAAAAATTTTTGGATTAACAATTGATTCAGAAGCCTTATTTCAAATCAGAAAAAATCGCCTCACCCGTTTAGGACTATCAAATGATGAAGGTGATTATGCTGATATTTCAAAAGTAACTGAAGAAATTGAATGGGCCAATAAAATTTTCGCTGAAAATAAAAGGTGGCCTATCTTCAATGTGACAGGAAAAGCACTGGAAGAAACAGCTGCTGAAATTATTAAACTTCTTAATATGAGAAAAGTTAATCGCTTCAAGCAATCAAAGCGGTTTGATGATACGAAGACAGAGGAATAATTACTCTAAGAAGTGCTTCTTATTTTCTTCAATTGAAAATTCTACTTTCTTTTCCGTTCCTAGAATTGGATTAACAATCTTTGCCTCATAAGTCCCTTCAGTGATTGGCACATCTTTAAGAGGAAGTTCTCTCTCTACCACTTCTCCACCTTCTGTGTAGATAAGCTTAGAGCCAGATGTATAATTCAAAGAAGAACTTAATAAGCCAATCCGCGCTCTTTCTAATTCTGGAATATTGACCACAACAGAGCGAGTTGTATCATTTAAGTTAACCTTTGTACTGAAAGGCATATGCCCTTTCTTCTTAACACTTAAAGTAATCTCTTGATTTAAATTCACTAAAATTGGTCGTCCAACATATTCAGTTTTTACACCATCTATAAAGACTTCCATCGAAATATCTACACCTCTTAAAACGACTTCCCCTGTTCCATTAGCGACTTCTTCCAGAGTTGAATTTGATTTGTGCTTTTTGACACTTTCTACTGAAGAGACAGAACGAGATTGATCAGTACCATCAATCAGATTTTTTAAATTTATCCCAAAAATACTTTCAACTAGTTCAGGTTGAAAATATGCAAATCCAGCAAATGAAGCAGCAATAATAAAAATAATAATCGGAGATGAACTGTGGGATTCTTTTTTCATCTCTTTACGAGAACTCATTTTAGTTTGGTTCTTCTCATCTGCCTTTTTGGTAATAACAGAAGCTTCTGCCTTGTTCGATTTAGGGGGCTGAGGCTTAGCTGGCCCGGCAGAATTTTTAACTAACTTTCTAGTTGTCGTTTTGTGAACGTCATTGGCAATTTCAATTCCAGTATTGTTATCAATATCAAGTTCAAGTTCAACAATTTCACTTCTTTCTGGAAGGACTTGACCTTTAACTGTTCTAGAAGCTTTACTTTCTTCTCGCTTTAAATCCTCAATATACGGCTGAATATCAATTTTTCCATATTCAACAAACTTTTCCTTATCCATCGCCATTTCTGTTTTAAATAAATCATCAGCAAATGTTTTTAGATCGGAAGCATTAAATTCAGGATAATGAGAATATAAAAACTTCACCAGTGCTCGGTTCATTTGATCAAGATTTTCATATCTTTGAGATCGATCTTTGGACAAGGCCTTCATCACAATTGCATCCAGCTCCTTTGGAACTGAAGGGTTAATTTGAGAAGGAGGAGTCACTTTGCAGGCCTGAATAAGTTTAAGCACGGCCAGATCATTATTTGCTTGGAATAATTTACGTGAACATAAAAGTTCCCATAAAGTAATTCCCACTGCAAATTCATCATAACGAGCATCTAACTCCTGCCCATCCAAATATTCAGGAGCAAGATAAGATAACTTCCCTTTTATAGTTCCTGCTTGAGTTGATTCAGTGTTGGTATTGGCCTTGGCGATACCGAAATCAATAACCTTAACCGCTCCATCATAAGTCAGCATGATATTATGAGGCGATATATCTCTATGAACGATATTGTAAGGCTTACCAGTTAATTTATCGGTGAAAGTATGAGCGTAATGTAGGCCTAAACATACTTGTGAGATGATGTAACAAGAAATCTCTACAGGAAAAACAACTTTACGGTCTTTTAAGCGATCAAGATATTGTTTTAGATTGGCCCCATGAATATACTCCATCGCTGTGTATAACTGGCCATTCGTTTTACCATAATCATAGACCTGCATAATATTTGGATGAAGCATCCCAAAAGTAATATTAAGCTCATCCTGAAACATACGTGCAAAAGCATCATCATTTGAAAATTGAGGCTGAACCATTTTAATGGCCACAACTTTATTTGCCTGCTCACCAAGATAGCGAGCGCGACAAATTTTTGCCATTCCACCATCAACGAGATGATCCAAAATTAGGTATTTTCCAAAACGTTGAAATTTCTTTTCAGTCATAATCCCTCAAGTGCCTATCGGTATTTGGACGCTCTTCTTGAGGACAAATTGATAAATTTAATCAGATTTAAATTTTAGTTATAATTTAATCTCTAACTGCTTGAAACCTGGGAAATTAATAATGAGATTACTATTTTCAAGCATTGTTGGAGAACGCTTACAGTAGCCCAAGATCTTATAATTCTGAAGTCTCCAATCCGGGGCGGATGGATGGCCTCTTAAAAAGGTAGAAAAGGTAGCTAGAACGATATCATCGTACCCATTGAGTTTCATTTGCTCACGGAAGCTAACATGCGAGATCTTATTTGGATCTGCGCTGTATCCTGCTGTCACTAATAAATTTTCACAGCGATTAAACAATTCCATTTCTGTTTGTGAAAACCATTTAGCAAATGGCGAATTTGGATCGGCCTTCCAAAGTAAAATATCATAATAAAGAGTCATCCCATGATACCAGCTCATTCGCTTTAAAACGAGTGAATCAGGCCAAGATTGTTTTTTATAGTAACCACCTCTAAGGACAACTTGCCCAGTTGCTTCCTGATTGTAGGATTTGTAAGCTGCACACCCAACTGCCATAGATAGAAGAAATGCTAATATCAGTTTCATGGATGCTCCTTCAATTGCTTATCAACCCAAACTTTCATTGATTCAAATATATCTTGCCGATCAATTTCATTCCATAATTCATGGTAATGTTTAGGATATTGTATGACTTGAACCAAGCGTTTATCAATCCCATGAGCGAAAAGAGTTGTACTTTCAGGATCGACAATTTTATCATCACCGGCAATTAAAAAGAGACTAGGCGTTTTTAAATAGTATGAAAATCCACGAATTCGATGACTGGCCTCAATTACTTCCTTGGCCATTCTCACTGTCATGTATTTAGGGATAAGTGAGTCTGTATCAAAATCATTTGCCCTTTCAGGGTCTCGAGTTAAATCCCTTCCACCATAAATTGCTGGAAGATGTAGCTTTGGTGTGACTTTATCTAAAATTTGCAAAAGAGATTCAGAAATATCACCAAAGACTAAACGTGGTCTTACACATGGACTAGAAAGGATAAGGCCAGCAATTGGAATTTTCCAACTATACAGAGGATCTAACAAACAGGTTAAAGCAATGAGTCCACCTAAACTATGGGCACAAACAAAAGTCTTAGTATCTTGATGATTTTTATTCTGAACGAATTCACCAACTTTTTTAAGATCTTCAACATAAACTTTGAAAGAAGAAAGATAGCTTCTTGCCCCTCCACTTCTCCCATGTCCTACATGATCAAAAACTGTTACCGCCACATTTGAGTAATTTTTCAAAAGAAAATGGGTTAAATCTTGATGACGACCTGAATGCTCAATAGCTCCATGAACAATCAGAAAATGAATATTCGACTGACCTTTTAAAAAATGGCGTACAAATAATGTCGACTCTCCATCTGCTGAGAGTAGTGTGTGATCTTCTACTTTAAAATTCTGTTGCTGCTTGGCCACTTTAATTTTCTTGTACGTATCTTTCTATTGATTTTTTAGCATCTTCAGATAATCCCTGAAAACGAAAAGAAAATCCAGAGTTGCCCTCTAATATTCTTACCACTTGTCCAGAAGCAGTAAAGTGATATTCAGTATTTTCAGGATGGACGTTAATAGTTATCTTATCACCTGATTGGCCTTGAAAGTTATCTATCAAGACTTGCATTCCGCCAATCGAAATATCTCGGCAAATACCCTCAAAAACTTTTTTGTTATTTTGAACGAACATTCGTGCTATGAAAGGTTTTCTCACATTCACTCGTCGTTCTACTTCCTTAATAACTGGTGGCATTTGTTGAAAAATTTCTTGATACTCAGGAAGATCACCAAGTATTTTCCAATCTCTCATCCCTTTACAAAATATAAGAGTCTTACCATTAATTCTATTTTCTTTAAAAAGTTGCTTTAACTGTTTAATGTTAAAAGGTCCGTAGTCAGAAAAAGCTCCCCCACGATCTATTCCAATTCTTACATAAATAATTCTATTTTCTGAATCTAGGTCTTTAAGGTTCACATCAGCAAACTCAACAGGTGGCAGATCTAAAGCTGAACTCTGCTTAGGAATAGCAATTAATTCACTCACATCTTTAATTTTTTTCCAGTTCTCAAAACCTTTTTTCCAAACAAAATCTTCTTGCTTAAGCTCTTCTCTCGCAATTAAAGATTCAAGAACTCCAAAATCAACTGGCCCGTGACGATTTCCTTTTTGTACATAATACCAATTATCCGCCATATATTCCTCAACCCATTGAAATGATTATTAGTATTATAATAACTCAGCAGTGAGCAGAAAGAGTCCATGGCAATAATTTCCTCTTTTTTATTCATGACTAAAAAACTCTGAATTAAAGTTTAACCTGCTGCTAACCGATCAGATAACAGGAAATTGTTTAAGGTGTTTTTATGAAAATTTATGGCCCAATCCTTTTGCTCATTCTTTTAACTCTCATTGGCTGCGGCCAAGAGCAATTCGGTGCCGTTAGACAAAATTCTTCTTCTCAGGCCAACACCTTAAAAACTTATGAACAATTAAGCTGCTCTTCCTTTACTCTTATTAAACCTAAAGTTGATATCCTTTATGTAGTAGATAACTCAAGTAGTACCTACTTTCTTCAAAGTGACATTCGAAATGCCATTAAGAACACGGTTAATTCTATTTCTACTCAATTTGATTACAGGGTGATTGGAACAAGTCTTTTACCAGTAAAAGACGATCCGACTCCTTATAATGATTATCAAGTCATCACTAATTCTTCGGATGCTTTATCATCTGAAGCAGCAGGAAGAAAGATTATATCTGCTGATGAATTGAATTTTTTTAATACACCGGAGCCAGAGGGAACTGAAGCGGGAGCTAAAAGAGTCATTGATTTTATAAGTAATAACTCAAGTAGTGGCCTATTTAGACAAAGTGCTTATCTATTAGTGGTTCTCATTTCCAATGGACGAGATCAAGAAATCGAATACTCTCCATATTCAAATGGACAAACACTGCAGAATATCGCGATTTATAATGAAAGACTTAATAGTTTAAAAAGCATTAAGACACAGCTCAATTTACAACAACTCAGATTCTTCTCAGTAACAGCAAACTCTTCATGCAATAAGACAGGATGGTATTCATCTGAAAAATCTTATATCTCTATTGCTAAAGATCTCTATAATCTTTCTGGAGCAACTGATTCAAATGTAAATCAAGACTTTTATAATCTATGTACTAATAGCATTTCATCACTTTTTACTGGTGTTAATAATTCAATTCAACAAGTACTCATTCCTCATACCTATCGTTACTGGCCAATTACGTTTGCCGAAAATAATGAAATGGTTTCTATCAACGATATTCAAGTCATTAAGGTAAGCTCAAATGGCTCAAAGACAGATTTGAGTAAAAACGCTCAATGGACTTATGTTGATGAAGGAAGTGCTGTTTCAGTAAATACGAGAGAATTACCTTCTCTTGGTGAAGCAGTCGTAGGAAGACACTTTGTTCGCTTTACTGATGGAAATCTTATTACCTATCCAGATTGTGTTATTGTAAAGTCTATTTCGCGAACTGAATATTTAGGTTATGTGGTGATTCAAAAAGCACCTCAAGTGGCCTCTGTTGTACTGAGAGTAAATGGTAAAGTTATTCCTCAGAGTTCTACGAATGGTTGGACTTATATTGGATACCAGACAAATAAAAATATAAAAATGCCCTACCCTAATTCAGGAGATGATCTACCAGCAATAATTAAGACTGGATTCATGATTCAGCTTAATGGTTCTTCAAATTATTATAAGTCCGGCGATGAAATCACTGTGGATTATTTTCCGGCAGCTCTTTAACCTGGGCCCGCAGATTTTTCTGCATTGGATTTTTTAATCGCATTTACGAAACTAATCACAGGATGCAATTTAGCAATCTTCTGAAAATCCGCCTCAATAAAAACATTCTTGTCTTTAGTGATCACTTCACCAAAGAAACCTAGGTTTTTAGCATCGTCGAGATGTTCTGGGTTAATTATTAAATTTCTATTTTTAAATTCTTCCAAAATGGGAGTTAGATTATAGTACTGAGTGAACCTTGGTTTTACTCCATCAATTGTTTTTAAATTAGGGATATCAACCAGTGGATTCTTAGAGTGATATTCAATAATTTTATTAATAAAAGTCTCACACTTTTCAGAAATACGCATTTTCTTCTCATCAGGAAGAGATCTTTCTGAGTTATAAAAAATGAATAGCTGCCTAATTAATTCGATATTTTTAAAATTTAAAACTGTTGGATTTTTATCTGCATCTTCTGTTATCTCTAACCAATTGAGAGCGACGAGAGTGGAAAGAATCGATTCTAATTTGGACTCCATGATCTGGTACATGTCCGAGGTATAAAGAGTGAGAACTTTTTTATTTGTTACAACCGTCTGTCCCTTCACTTCTCCATGGGCCTTAAGAACTAAAAATAAAGTTCCAAGAATTCTCATGATCTCAATGGGCTTCATAAATTCGTAGCCAGCATGTTTGCCGCTATAACTTACGGAGGCCTGGTTATCTTCCAATTCTTTAACTCGTGAATTTGTTTTTTTTAATCTCGCTACAAGGGTATGGATAATCGTTTTGAACCAAGGATTAAGCGACTGCATTTGCTTTCCAAATGCAGTAAAAGAAATTTCAATAATCTCAACTTGAGTTAAGGCCGATGCAGAACAAGATCTCTTCTTGCCAGAGCCATCTTCATCAAAATAGGCCATCTCCCCAATAACTTCTCCTGTCCTAAGGACGGCCAGTTCTATGAATCCCTTTCCTTTAGGCTTAAACAATCTGATTTGACCTTTTTGAATAATAAAGAGTGAACCTGCTTCATCATTCTCATTAAAAAGGATCTCTCCAGCTTTTAAAACCCTAACACCAGATTTTGGAGCAGCTGTTGTGGTTATGGCCGTTGTCATTATTTAATTCTCTCAATCACTAAGCTTAAGGCCTCACCACCACCAATACAGATAGCAGCACAACCATATTTCGCCTTTTTCTTTTTCATGGCATTCATAAGAGTTACAAGAATTCTTGCACCTGAGGCACCAATAGGATGTCCAAGTGAAACTGCTCCACCCATGACATTAACTTTTGAATGAGGGATTTTACACTCCTTCATAGCGGCCATCGTAACAGCAGCAAAGGCTTCATTAATTTCAAAAAGGTCAACTTGATCAATTGTTAAATTGGCCTTCTTCAATGATTTATTAATGGCCTCAACAGGCGCAGTTGTAAACCATGTTGGATTTTGTGCATGAGAAGCAAAAGAAAGAATCTTAAATTCAGCAGTTGAAGCAAAAGCATCGCCACCTAGAACAACAGCAGCAGCACCATCATTAATAGTAGAAGCGTTAGCAGCTGTGATCGTACCATCTTTTTCAAAGGCAGGTTTTAAAGATGGAATTTTCTCAAAATTTGCTTTGAAAGGTCCTTCATCTTCTAGAATATCTACCGTTCCACCTTTGGCCGGAACTTTTACAGCAACAATCTCATCTTTAAAAAAGCCTTCTTTAGTGGCCGCTTGAGCACGCTTAAATGATTCAATAGCAAAAGCATCTTGCTCTTCTCGAGACATATTGAACTTCTTAGTACACTCTTCCGCACAATTTCCCATAGCGCGATTTGTATACACATCCCAAAGTCCATCCCACTGCATGGAATCTTTCATTTCAGTGGCACCATATTTAAATCCATTTCTTGAATTCATCAACATATGAGGAGCAAGAGACATATTCTCCATTCCTCCTGCAACCACTAATTGATTCTCACCAGACATAATTGAGCGAGCAGCTAAAATAACGGCCTGTAAGCCAGAGCCACAAACTTTTCCCACAGTAGTTGCAGGAACACTTTCAGGTAGGCCTGCTGCAAGTAAGGCCTGTCTTGCTGGAGCTTGTCCTACTCCGGCGGTTAAAACATTACCCATAAACACTTCATCAACTTTATTTTTTTCAACATTCGATTTCTGAAGTGCACCTTCAATCGCTGCTGCCCCAAGCTTTGGAGCAGGAACATTGGAGAGGCCCCCCATGAAACTTCCAAGTGCCGTACGAGCTCCCCCAAGTATATAAACAGTCATAAATATCCTTTTTGAGAATGAAACATTGTCTTTCTTTTACAAATATTTTAATTAAGGGCCAAGTAAATTACCACTAAATTGATTAATAAGGCAGGTCGTCATGTTGGCCCGAAAAGTAAGTTCAAAAGCAGGAAAGAGTATTCCTCAAGATTGGCAAGAAAGTCTTTCCCGTCTTCTCAACGAGACCTATAAGTCTGAATGTGACAAGAATGGCCGTTATTTCGATGTCTACGGTCAGATTTATTCCGAAGAACTCCTACTGATTGTTTCATATCTATCTGAAAAAGATGAGTATCTTTCTCCAATTACATGCTTTTTATCATGTGAACCTGATCAAATGGCCGATGAATCTAAAGTTAAAGACACCCAAAAAAACTTTATTGATATTATAGGACTTTTCTTTGATGAAATTTTTGCCAATGAAGAATGGGATGAATTCGAACCAAATTGGCAGGAAGTTTCATACAAAAACCAAAACTATTTTTACAAAATTTCTCGTGAAAATATTAATGCCACTCTAGAGGCCAATAAACTTTTAGGGCCAGAGTTTGAAGAATTTGAAGAAGAAGATTTAGACCAATAAAAAAGGCTCCGTGAGGAGCCTTTTTTATCACTCATCTTCGTAACGAAGACTGCTAGAAATTGTTTCAATACCAATATCATCATCTGTATCATCATCATCCACTGCATTTTCGAATTCATCTTCCTCGAAATCAAATTCAGATGTGATGTTAAGTTCATTAAGAACTCTGTAAAATTCTTTATCATCAGAAAGATCAGATAAAAGAGCTTCGATATATTTAGGAGGGTATTTTGAAATTAACTCTTCAATATATTCTTGAAGCTTTCCTTCTTTAAGAATGTCACGCTTCTTCTGAATTGTTTTCCAATTTTTTAAATAATGGGCACGACAGTAACTTTGAGTTGTACGAATGTTGTCACAACCCTTTTCGATACATTCATCATTTTTTGGATCAATAAAGAAATCAAGAGTACCAATGGCATCAGAAATATCTTTCCAGTTGAAATGCTCGCGAAGCTCAGCTATTTCATCAGCTATTTTTGATTCAAGTTCTGCCAGAATAGCATTGTTATATTTCTTAGTAGGCTTTGTTTCAAAAAGATCAATTTGATCTTCATCTTCTTCATAAGCTTTCTTACCAGATTTTTTTGCCTTTGATTTTTTATAGTCCTCTTCGAACTCATCAAAATCTTCATCTTCATTTTTTGAACGAGATTGCATGCTTTCTTCTTCGCCATACATCTCTTCTTCATCTTCAGATTTTTTGCCTTTTTTCTTAGAAGCTTTTTCTGCTTCTTTTTCTTTTTTGGCCTTTATCTTCTCTTCTTCTTTTCTTTTCTTCTCAAGCTCTTTAGCTTTTTCTGCAGCTAATTTTTTTTCTTTGGCCTCTTTCTCTTTTTGTGCTTTTACTTGCTCTTTAGATAAAGGCTTAGCTGCAACCTTGGCCACAATCTTAGAAGCTGCTTTTAATACAGATTCCTTGAGGGACTTAGGAGCAATTTTCTTTTCAACTTTCGCTGATTTTTTAGGAGCTGGAGCTGCTTTTTTTGGTGCTGGTTTAGCAGCAACTTTTTTAGCTGGAGCTACTGGTTTTTTAGGTGCTACTTTTTTTGCCATTTTTACATCTTTTTTTGGAGCAGGTTTTGCCACTGCTTTTTTTACAGGTGCTTTTACCACTGCTTTTTTAACTGGCATTTTAGCGGCCGGCTTTTTTTTCGCCATGATTATTTCTCCTAAAAATATATCTGATCACCCAGGTCGGGCCATTCAACAAATTTAATGGACACTCTAGCAAAGAGAGTGTCCATTGACGAGTCAATTTTAATGTACTGCCTTTAATTCATTAGCTGCAATTACCATGCGCTGAACTTCAGATGTTCCTTCATAGATTTCAGTAATTTTAGCATCTCTAAAATAACGCTCTACTGGATACTCTTTAGTATAGCCATTTCCACCACAAAGCTGGATTGCCTTAGTCGTAATCCACATGGCCGACTCAGAAGCAAATAGTTTCGCTTGGGCCGATTCTTTCGAATATGGAAGCTCTGCATCTTTTAAAGCTGAAGCATGATAAATAAGAAGTCTCGAGGCCCCAATTTTAGTGCTCATATCAGCAAGCATAAATTGAATTCCTTGAAGATCAGAAAGTGGAGCACCAAATTGCACTCTCTGCTTAACGTAACGGATGGCGTAATCAAAGGCCCCTTGAGCAATACCTAACGCCTGAGAGGCAATCCCAATACGTCCACCATCTAAAGTGGCCATAGCAACTCTGAAACCTTTTTCAGGCTCTGAAAGGAGGGCATCCTTAGGAACCTTAACTTTATCAAAAGCTAGCTGACAAGTTGAAGATCCACGAATCCCAAGCTTGTCTTCTTTTTTAATAATTGAAAATCCAGGGGTAGAAGTTTCAACAATAAAAGCTGAAATTCCTTTATAGTCTGGAGTCTTCTTTGTTTTAGCAAAAACGATACAAACACCAGCTTCCTGGCCATTAGTGATCCAGTTTTTTACACCATTAATTTCCCAATGATCGCCTTTGTCTTCAGCAAAAGTTGTTAATGATCCAGCATCAGATCCAGCATTTGGCTCTGATAGACAGAAACAACCAATCAACTCTCCGCTGGCCATTTTTGGAAGATATTTTTTCTTTTGAGCTTCAGTTCCAAAATTTAAAATTGGCCAAATTCCAAGAGAAGTATGGGCAGAAATAAACACACCGGTTGAAGCACAATTTCGAGAAATTTCTTCTACGATTAGTGAATATGAAGTGTAATCCATGCCAGCTCCACCATATTCTTCTGGAACATAAGAGCCAAGAAGACCATTTTCAGCAAGCTTTGCAATTAACTCTGACGGAATATGTCCCTCATGATCAATTTTAGCAGCAAGCGGGGCCACTTCTGAGTCAGAAAACTTTTTCACCATGTCGCGAATTTCTTTATACTTTTCATCTAACATCATATTATTTTCCTTTGAATAGAGGCTTACGTTTTTCAATAAAAGCTGCTGTTCCTTCTTGCATATCATAAGAAGAAAATAAGTTTCCAAACTCATTTTTCTCAAGCTCTAAACCTTTCACAAGATTTTCTTCATAACCCTGCTGAAGAGACAATTTCGCTCGAGAAATCGCATAAGTTGAATTTTGAAGAGCCATTTTAAACCAATTTTGAACACCTTCTAGAAGAGCTGATTTATTTTCAAAAACTTCTAAAGCAATTCCTAAACTTTTGGCCTCGTCACTCATCACATTTCGTCCAGAAAACATAAGTTCTTTGGCCCGGGATAATCCAACAACTCTTGCCAGTCTTTGGGTTCCACCAAAACCTGGAATAAGCCCAAGCTTCACTTCAGGTAAACCAAATACAGCATTTTTTGTAGCAAAAATAAAATCACATGAAAGCGCCATCTCAAAACCACCACCCAGAGCAAATCCATTCACTGCTGCAAGAGTTGGATAAGGGAGATTTTCAAATAAAAGAGTCACTTGTTGCCCAAGCTCTGAGAAAGCTTTTGCTTCAGGAGTTGCCATAGGTCGCATTTCAGCAATATCGGCCCCGGCAATAAAGGCCTTCTCGCCTTCTCCTGTCACAACGAGACCTTTAATTGATTCACTTTGAAGTTCTCTTAAGCAATCTTTTAATTCTCTAAGAACTTGTATATTGAGCGCATTTAATTTTGCTGGACGATTGATTGTCAAAAAACCTAAATCATCTTTTATTTCAAATCCAAGTGTCTCAAACTTACTTATCATAAGTATAAAATCCTTTTCCATTTTTACGGCCAAATCTTCCAGCGGCCACGTATTGCTTTAAGAGAGGACAAGGACGATATTTTGTATCTGCCAGTCCATCATGAAGCACGTTCATAATCGCCAAACATGTATCAAGCCCAATAAAGTCAGCAAGCTCTAGCGGGCCCATGGGCTGATTGGTTCCAAGTTTCATGGCCGTATCAATATCTTTCACCGAAGCGACACCTTCATAGAGAGCATAAACAGCTTCGTTAATCATTGGCATAAGAATTCGGTTTACTGCAAAACCAGGATAGTCCTGAGCGCGAACAAACGTTTTGCCCATTTTTTCAGACACGGCCGCAACAGTATTGAAAGTCTCATCAGAAGTTTCAAGACCTCTAATCCCCTCTACCAACTTCATCACTGGAACAGGATTCATAAAGTGCATTCCTGCAACTTGCGAAGGACGTTTCGTATTAGCGGCAATTTCAGTAATGGAGATTGAAGAAGTATTTGAGGCCAAAATTCCATCGGCCTTAACGACTTCATCTAATTTTTTAAAAATATCGAATTTAAGATCTTTTTTTTCAGTAGCAGCTTCAACCACCAAGTCACAATTTCTAAGGTCATTGAGTTCCAGTGTTGCTTTAATTTTAGCAAAAGCAGACTTCGCCTCATCAGCACTCCACTTTCCTTTTTCGGCACCTTTATCTAACTGCGTCTTAATAAAATTATGGCCAAAATCAAGAGATGTTTTAAAAGCATCATATAAAATGACGTCAAAACCACTTTGGGCCGCCACCTGAGCAATACCTCGTCCCATTTGCCCAGCACCAACAATTCCAACAACTTGAATGTTTTTCATGAGATGATTTCCTTGTTCAAAATAGAAGATAAAACAATATGCTTTTAAAGAAAGCAGAGGTCAATATCGATTCACTATTGCCATGAAGACCAAATTTGTTTATAACATCGCAATATTTTTGAAAAAAAATTGTTCATTAGGAGAACGACTGTGGCGAATCACAAATCATCAGAAAAAAGAGCTAAACAAGAAAAAACTCGTCGTATGACGAACAAAACTAAAACTGCAAAATCTCGTACAGCTGTTAAAGCTCTTCGCGACGCAGTAGCTAAAGGCGATTCAAAAGCTGCTAAAGAATTATTAGTTAAAGCTCAATCACTTCTTGCAAAACTTGCAAAATCACCAGCTATGAAGAAACAAACAGCTGCTCGTAAGACTTCACGTCTTACTAAGCTTGTTGCTTCAATCAGCAAATAATTTAATTTGCCAGAAGACCTTGATTTACTCAAAATTAAGCCCAAAGTATAAATAATACTTTGGGCTTTTTTATATTGAGGTAACTATGAAGTCTTCTATTCTGGTTCTATTTATTTCCCTATTCCTGGTATCATGTGGTTTACAATCAATTCCTCAGGCCAACAATGAAGTTGAAGCAAACTGGGCCGAGGTGATGAACCAATACAAGCGCCGGACAGATTTTATCCCTAATCTGGTCAATATCGTTAAAGGATACGCAAAGCATGAAGAAGGAACTCTTCTAAAAGTCATAGAGGCCCGCGCGAAAGCGACACAAATTACAGTAGATCCAAAAAATCTTACTCCTGAAAAACTAAAAGAATTTCAGGAGGCCCAATCAGGTGTTTCTCAAGCACTTGGACGTTTGATGATGGTTTCAGAAAGATATCCGGATCTTAAAGCGAATGAAAATTTTCAGGCCCTCCAAGCACAACTTGAAGGAACAGAAAACCGAATTGCTATTGCACGTCGCCGCTACATTGAATCAGTTCAAAGATTTAACGATCTTGTCACTGTCTTTCCTACAAGCTTAACTAATTCTTTGATTCACCATCTTAATAAAAAGCCTCAATTCAGTATTTCTGAAGACGAGCAAAAAACTCCTGAAGTTCAATTCTAATGAACTACTTGCTTAGTTTTCTGTTTTTAATTTCTTTTCAAGTGCTGGGAGCTGAAATCCAAATCCCAGCACTCACAAGTCCTGTAATGGATGAAGCGGGACTTCTATCTGAAAATGAGCGCTCTTCTCTTTCTCAATTGGCCTATGAGATCTACAGTAACCATGGGCCTCAAATTACTATTTTCACTGTCCCTGATCTTCAAGGATATCCCATTGAGGAATTCTCCATTCGAGTGGCGGAAAAATGGCAACTCGGAACAAAAGAAAAAGATAACGGACTTTTGATTGTTATTGCGAAGAGTGAGCGAGAAATGCGCATTGAAGTTGGCAATGGAATCGAGGGAGAAATTACCGATTACGACTCAAATAAATATATTCGAAATATCCTGACACCAAGTTTTAAACAAGGTGATTTTTATGGTGGTCTTCGCGCTGTCTTGGAAGATGTTGCCAAAAAATTTAATATTCAATCTTCTGAAAACCATTCAATTGTACGCCGATCTTCTCGGCCACAAACTCCAATAAAAATTCCTGCTGCTTTTCCCATCTTACTTTTTAGTGTTTTCGTTGGTTACATTCTTCTAAGAAAACATCCCGTCGCAAGAGGTATTTATACTGGTGCTGGACTTGCTGGTGGAAGTTTCCTTTTAGGTGTCATGGGACTTATTATTCCCTTCTTCGTCTTAGGATTAGTCATTGGTGTTACCGGACTAAGTAATTTTCTTTTTGCCCTGGCCCAAGGAAGCAGATACGGCGGAGGTGGAAGGAGTGGTGGCTTCGGTGGTGGTAGTGATTGGGGTGGAGGCGGAGGCGGCTTTAGTGGCGGCGGCTCTTCAGGGAGATGGTAATGAAATATTTTATACAACCTTCTGAAATTCAATTAATTGAAAATAAGATAAAATCATTTGAAGAGAAAACTGGTTGCGAGCTTCTTCTTGTTGTAACGAATGCATCTGATCCCTATCCAGGGGCCTCTTGGCGCTTTGGAGTTTTCTCAAGCTTTATGATGACTCTTATTTTTAGTTATTATTTTGAATTTCATCATGCCATTTTTTGGCCAGTGACTTTTTTTATTACCACTCTCCTACTAACTTCACTTGGAAACTATTCTTTCCTAAAAAGACTGGCCTTGAGTTCATGGGAAATTGAGCGAGAAACGAGAGAAAAAGCAACGGAACTTTTTCATACTCTTGGAACTTCTAAAGTTGGCCATAAAGTCACAGCGATGATTTGTATTTCCGTTTTAGAAAGAAAAATTCATATTCTTGTGGACGAGACATTAAAAGAAAAAATGATCCAAACCGAACTTGATCAACTTATTGATGTGATGAAAAATCATTTCCAAGATCAAAAGATGAGTGAGGGACTTCATAAAAGCATCGAAATTTTAGAAGAAAAAATCCTTACCAAATTTCAGGGCAAGGCCTCAAACGTTAATGTTAGTGAGCTTTCAGACACCATCCATTTCATTAAAGTGTAAGCTGCAATATATCTAAGAGAGCTTGAATGGAAGGAAGATTCCCCACTCGAGTGGAACGAGTACTTTCACTTTGTGGTGTTCCCGTTAATCTTAAAGCATCTCTCATATTTCTTGGAGAAATAGTAATGCCTTTTTCTTTAGCAATTGAGCTAACCACAGCAACTGCTCCAGCAACGATAGGAGTGGCAGAAGATGTACCAGAAAATCTGGCCGTATACTTACGGTTTACGGCCGCATTGAAAAGATCGCCGTAGCCAGCAGTGGTTACCATTCGGCCATAAGCGGCCGCATCTAAACGATTGCCGTAGTTTGAAAATCCAAGTCGATCTAAAGAAGAAGGAGCAACCGCCCCAACTATAATGCAGCCTGAATCTCTCTTGCTTAAATCAAAGGCGCCATCGTAACTTAGATCATCAAAATTTGATCCACCATTACCAGCGGCCTCAACACAAATAATTCCTTTATCAGTCGCCATTTTTAATTGATCAAAAATATGTGGCCAATACTCGACGGCCGTATACTTTTTAAGATCAGGGCCAACCATCTGCTGCTCAATAACTAAGACATCACCTTGCTCAAGATTCTGAATAGAAGCTTGAATCGCTTCATTGATGCTTTTAATATACTGATCATCTACTTCCTCAAGATCACCTTCAATAAATCCATAAATTCCAAATTGGGCCTGATGGGCAATTCCTGTGACACCTTTGTCATCTTTCTTCGCTGCAATCTCACCCCAAACGGCCGTACCGTGGTCATTTTCAGAGCAGGCAGGGTTATTCCCATTAAAAAAAGGGGCCATGAAATCTTCATGATCATCTTGAAAACAGGTTTCAACATCTATCACTTTAACATTCTTCCCAGCACCACCAGGAATTGGCCAGGCACTTCTCGCTCCAACCCCCTTCGGGGCATCTTCTAAATAGAATTGTCTTTCTTCAAAGTTAGGAGTTTCAACTAAAACAGGATCTGTTGGTTCTGGATCTGATTCAGTTGCATTACGAGGCAAAGGAGCAAAATAAGCATGAAGGATATTTTTATTTTTTGAAAAATCTTTTAATAATAATTCTGCACTTTCTTCATCGGGGATCATGTTTAATTTTAAATATCCCCAAACACCATCATGAGCTTTAAAAAATGTCTCAAACTCTCCATAATTTTTTAGATCAATTTGAGATTGATTTTTTAATTTTACCAGCATCATTTGGGATGAAATATTTCGATTCAATCTTCCAATTTCAATCTCAGAGGAATCGGAAATAAAGGCCCTGCCAAAAGAAGAAAACGAAAAGAAAGAAATGAGAATGAAGAATTGAATTTTCATGGCGCCAATCTAGCCAAAAATTATAAATGTGAGAGGGGCTTAGTAAATTTTACATCCCTCTAACTGACCAAATTCAATCTCTCATGCCATTCTCTAATCGATTCTTTAGGATATTTCTTAAAAATTCTATCTTTTTTCTTTTTCTGGATTTCAACCCATGAGGCCTTAAATTCTAACATTAAATGAGTTTGCTCTGGAGGGATAGGCAAAGAAGAATCAATGGCCGAAGCGAATGGATGAACCAACTCTGGCCAGTTGGGATCATAAAGCCAAAGTCCTGATCCGCAAATTTTGCAGAAGTTTCGCTCTCCTGAGCTTTGATAGGATCGCTCGCCTGGATTTTTTACGCGAGCACGATAAACAGCAATATTTTTTTTACCTTTAACTTTGAGAGTTCGATAATCGGCCCCAAGGTTGATGGCATAACCTCCACCTCCTTGGGTCTTACGACAAATACTGCAGTAACATCGCTGATAAGGATAAGGTGTTTGTGATTGGACTTTAAATGAGACTCCACCACATGAGCATGAACCTTTAAGTTCCATCTCCACTCCTTATTTTTTTGTTTTATGCTCCTTCACAATGTTCTCCACAACAGAAGGATCCGCAAGGGTTGAAATATCTCCCAATCCATCATACTCGGCCGCTGCAATTTTTCTCAATATCCTTCGCATCACTTTTCCTGATCGCGTTTTTGGAAGCCCTCTGGTCAAATGAATGATATCTGGGGCCGCAAATCGTCCGATAATTTCTCGCACTTTATCTTTAATGCTCTCATGCAATTCAGGACTATCTTGATGTTCTTCATAAAGGATGACGTAAGCGTAAATTCCTGTACCTTTAATATCATGAGGCATTCCTACAACTGCAGCTTCAGCAACATGAGGATGCTCCATCAAAGCACTTTCTATTTCTGCAGTTCCTAAACGGTGACCTGAAACATTTAATACATCATCGATTCGGCCAGTAATCCAATAGTAGCCATCTTCGTCGCGATGACAGCCATCACCTGTAAAATACATCCCCTTGTACTGAGTAAAATAGGTATCCACAAAACGAGAGTGATCTTTATAAATAGTGCGAGCTTGGCCTGGCCAAGAATGTTTTAAACAAAGGGCACCTTCAACATCATTACCTTTTAAAACTTCACCTGTTTCTGGTTTCACGATCACTGGCTCAACACCAAAAAACGGAAGAGTTGCTGATCCTGGTTTAGTCGGAGTGACACCCGGAATCGGTGTAATAAGTATTCCACCTGTTTCTGTTTGCCACCAAGTATCTACAATATCGCATCTTTGTTCACCGACAACATCATGATACCATTTCCAAATTTCTGGATTGATAGGCTCACCAACAGTTCCAAGAATTCTGATACTTGATCTGTCATACTTATTAACCAGCTCATCTCCAAATTGCGCTAAAGTTCTTAGTGCAGTAGGAGCTGTATAAAAAATATTAACTTTTAAATCTTGTACAATTTGCCAATACCGTCCAGCATCTGGGTAAGTAGGAATTGATTCAAATAGAACTGTGGTTGCTCCATTGCTAAGAGGCCCATAAACAACATATGAGTGTCCTGTCACCCATCCAATATCAGCGGTACAAAAATAAACATCACTTTCATGATAATCAAAAACATACTGATGCGTGAATGAAGCATAAGTTAAATAACCGCCAGTCGTGTGGAGAACACCCTTAGGTCTTCCGGTAGATCCAGAAGTATAAAGAATAAATAATGGATCTTCTGCATCCATCGTCGCACAAGGAGCAACAGGACGGTATTTTATAATTTCAGATTCATAGTGAAGATCTCGACCTTCAATCATTGGCACTTTAGCATCAGTGCGATGAACGACTAAAACTTTCTCTACAAAAGAGAGATCTTTAATGGCCTCATCAGTAATCTCTTTTAGTGGAATTCTTTTCCCACCACGAAGACCTTCATTGGCAGTAATAATAAATTTACATTCAGCATCTAATATTCTGCCTTTCAAAGACTCTGAACTAAAACCTCCAAAAACCACCGAATGAATTGCACCAATTCGTGAACATGCAAGGACGGAATAAACCAATTCAGGAATCATAGGAAGATAAATACAAACTCTATCTCCTTTCTTAACTCCGCTGGCCTCTAATAAATTTGTAAGCCGACAAACATACTCATAGGCCTCTTGATAACTGATGTGTTGATATTCACCTGGAGCATCCTTTGCCCAAATAATGGCACTCTTTTCAGCGTGTTTTTTTAAATGACGGTCTAAGCAATTGTATGAAGCGTTAATTTTTCCACCTAAATACCAAGTATGATTCACTCGATGAAAATCTCCTTGATTTGCTTGCTTAGGGAATTCAAACCAAGAAAGCCTTCTCGCTGCATCAAGCCAAAAGCTTTCTGGATCCTTTATTGAGCATTGATACATCTCTTGATAGTCCTTCATGCCTTGAAGATGAGATTTGGCTTCTATATTCTTTTTCACTGGGTAGCTTTTTATGTTATTCATAAATTCATCCTTTTATTTAAACTATAGTTTGCTAGCGAGCTCTGATGCAATATTTTAATATACAAGTGGCCTCTCAACTTTCAGGTGTCGCAACTGCTACCATAAGAGCTTGGGAGAAAAGATACCATGCTGTTGTTCCAGAGAGGGCCGAAAATAAGCACCGCTTGTATTCTGAAAAAGATATAGAGAAATTGGCCATCCTTTTCAAGCTGACTGAATGCGGACAAAGCATTGGTAAAATTGCTCATTTAGAAATAGAAGAATTAAAGCAAATTTATTCCACTCTCCTTCATCGGCCTTATGATGAAAAAGAAGTGATTACATTAAATCACGAAAAAATCGATCATTCAAAAGTTCTCACTAATTTGCTTCTGGCACTCTCTGCCTATAAAATAGATATTCTTTCTCATGAGCTTGATAAAATTTGCCACTCAGTAAACCCAAGAGAATTTTGCTTGGATATTCTCATTCCACTTTTTCAGGCCATCGGTTCTAAAGTTGAAAAGAATGAGCTTAGTATTGCTCAAGAGCACACCATTAGTGCCATTATTTCATTCCACATCGGAACAATGCTTAACCAAAATTATTTAAAAAATTTTAAACAACAAAATCTAGTCCTCATTGCTGCTCCAGAGGGAGAATTACACGAAATCGGACTTCTTGGGGCCGCTCTTTTATGTCTTCATCACGGCGTTAAATTCATTTTTCTTGGAATTAATTTACCGGCAATCTCTTTATCTGAAGCGGCCAATGCCCTTCATCCTAAAATTATTTTACTTGGTTCAACTAAGATAAATAATCTCGAGGGTAAGCCGTCACTTGAGGAATATATTCATTCGTTACAACAAAATCTAAACACCAATACTGAAATTTGGGTGGGTGGGAATGTAAAACCTTATGTGCGCGCGGAGCTTGAAAAAATGAGGGTCACTTATCTTTCTACACTCCACGCACTTGATACTAAATTAGAAAAAGCTTATTCGCACTGATAGGCAGTTCCGTAAACTGTAACCTTCTTTCCATTTGGAACTTCTTGGTTCACATGAACTCCTGTGGCCCCAAGATCAGCTGCTTGATTCATGACTTTATTTAAAGCAAGCTCCTTACTTCCCATATCATCAGTTCCAGTGAGCTTACCAACCACATTGCAATTAGCAGGTTTATTAACATAAACCTCAAGATTCTTCGCTTTTTCTGTTAATTGCTCAGGTTTTGAGGCACATGCGACTAATAAAGAAAGTAACACTAAGTACTTCATTCTAACTCCCTTTCTAAATTTGATTTATAATATCATTAGATAAAGGAATGGCCATGAAAGCATTTATTTACCTGACTCTTTCTCTCGTTTTTTCTTGTACTAGGTACTCTGAACTCTCAAAAGATGATGTTGGGCTTCATCTTAAAAAAGTACAAATGGAACTTACACATTTAAAAGAAATTGAATGGCATGTGGGACAAAGAAAAGAAGCTACAGTATCTCAGAGCATAACTTTCATTGTGGATATGCCCAAAGTAAAAGAAGAAGATTTAGAACATCTCACTCAAGTTAAAGGAGTCGATGCCTGGCTCATCAGAATTATTATCCATCGAGGTGGAGAAAAGCAAGATTTAGGCTCAGTCTATTCTCCCTTTAAAACACATAAGATATTAAGAGGTCATGATAGGGCCGGAACTCCTGGATCGGTAGCGATTAAAATTTATTATGCTGCAGCCTACGCATCAGAGAGATTCAGAAATTTTAAATGTCCCGCCTTCAATCATAGAAAGAAAATAGATAAAATGAGTATCATCGGCAGTAATGATCTATTTGATATATCAATAAATCAAAATATATCCTATCCGGAGAAAGCACAAATGGCAGAACTTGCTCCTAGCTCATTCAATGCAGGACACAGTTTGATTGGTGAGTATCACTTGGAAATTGCCGCTTATGATTCAAAGAAGAAAACAATTTACTCTCCATTCATTGCACTTCCCCAATATGTCGAGATTTCTCATGAAGAGGAAGAAGAAGTAAAAAGTTGTGAAGGAATTCGTCCTGAAATTGAGTAAAGCTTAAGCGACTTTTTGAATTAATGCTTTCTGATGTTTTGGTAATATCACAACAAAAGATGTGTTCGGATGATTTCGATCTATTTCGATAGATCCATTATGAGATTTAACTAGCCCTGTGGTGATACTCAATCCCAGGCCAGTTCCTTTACCAACTTCTTTGGTCGTAAAGAAGGGTTGCATAATTTTATGCTGAATGTTTTCCGGAATTCCATGTCCACTGTCTGTGACAATTATCTTTACACTTTCATCACAATCAACAACATCTATCTTGATCCATTTCTCCGCTAAATTTTCAACGGCATCAAATGAATTGTGAATTAAATTAAGAAGAATCTGTGAAACTTGTGCCTCTCTACACTCAATCATTAAATTTGGATCGATTACATTCTGAATCAGAGTAATATTGCTGTTCTTTAATCTTGCTTCACAAAAAGAGAGAGTATTTTTAATTATGCTATTTAAACTCGTATGTAAAAATGGATCATTTCTTCCATCTCGTGAAAAGGTTGAGAGCCCTTTTACAATCTTCTCAATCCGCTCACTGGTCTCTTTCATCCTTTCAATGTCTTTCTTTACAATTTCTGGAGTCAGTGAATTATCTTCCACACAATCTAACAGATGATAGCATTTTCCAATAATGACAGAGAGAGGATTATTAATCTCATGTGCAATACCTGCAGACATAAGACCAAGCGAGGACATTTTCGAGCTTTGAATAAAAGCTTCTTTGATCTGAGCCCCGAAAACAGGACAAATTAATAAACGAGACTACCCCTTTTTGGGGTAGTCTTATTTTAAGGAGTCCTTTTATGGAAAATTTGTCAGAAGCGGATAAAAAAGCACTTTTATCTAGC